>JAGCPB010000039.1 GCA_017642425.1 Bacteroidaceae bacterium | reverse complement strand
GTCTCTCTCCTTGAGGTAGTTGAGCAGTCTCCTGCGCTTACCTACCAGCTGGGTCAGTGCCCTTTCAGTGCTATAATCCTTACGGTTCTCCTTAAGATGTTCCGTCAAATGGGAAATACGGTATGAGAACAAGGCTATCTGGGCCTCAGGTGAGCCAGTATCCGTGTTGGACTTTCCGTATTGTCCAAAGATCTCTTGTTTTTTCTCTTTGTCTAAATACATTTTCTTAAAAATAATGTGAAAACTCGTTTAGCGGGCGCAAAGATATAGCTTCTTTTTCAATACACAATGAAAAATCTGACAATTTTGCCGTAACTTTGCACCCCGAAACACAAACATATATATATGAACATACGCAATATTGCTATCATTGCACACGTTGACCACGGCAAGACCACCCTGGTTGACAAGATGATGCTGGCCGGACATCTGTTCCGCGACAATCAGGCCAAGGGAGAGCTCATGCTCGACAACAATGACCTGGAGCGCGAGCGCGGCATAACCATCCTGTCCAAAAACGTGTCAATAGTATATAAGGATACCAAGATCAACATCATAGACACTCCGGGACACTCTGATTTTGGAGGTGAGGTGGAGCGTGTTCTCAATATGGCCGACGGTTGCATCCTTCTTGTAGATGCCTTTGAGGGCCCCATGCCCCAGACCCGTTTCGTACTTCAGAAAGCGTTGCAGATAGGACTTAAGCCCATTGTAGTAGTTAATAAGGTGGATAAGCCCAACTGCCGCCCCGAGGAGGTTTATGAGATGGTGTTTGACCTTATGTTTGCGCTTGATGCCACAGAGGAACAGCTGGATTTCCCGGTATTGTACGGATCGGCCAAGCAGAATTGGATGAGCACAGACTGGAGACAGCCCACAGACAACATTCTGCCCCTGCTGGATGCAATTGTGAAATACATACCCGCCCCCAAGCAGGAGGAGGGAACCCTGCAGATGCTCATTACATCGCTTGACTACTCTTCATATACAGGCCGTATAGCCGTGGGCCGTGTAAACCGCGGTGTCCTGAACGAGGGCATGACCTGCACGCTGGCACATCGTGACGGTAGCAAGGAGAAGGTCAAGATAAAGGAACTTCATACTTTTGAGGGCATGGGCCGCAAGCGCGTACCCTCTGTAGAGGCAGGTGATATATGCGCAATTGTGGGACTTGACAAGTTTGAGATTGGCGATACCATCTGCGATGCAGAGAACCCCGATCCGCTGCCCCCTATCGCAATAGACGAGCCTACCATGAGTATGCTCTTCTCAATAAATGACTCACCTTTCTTTGGCAAGGAGGGTAAGTATGTTACATCCCGCCACATCCAGGACCGCCTTAGTCTGGAGCTGGACAAGAACCTGGCTCTGCGTGTAAAACGCACCGAGGAGGACGGCAAGTGGATAGTATCAGGCCGAGGCGTGCTGCACCTTTCCATATTGATAGAGACCATGCGCCGCGAGGGCTACGAGCTTCAGGTGGGACAGCCTCAGGTAATCATGAAGGAGATTGACGGCCGCACTTGCGAGCCTATTGAGGAACTCACCATCAGCGTACCCGAGGAGTTTGCCAGCAAGATGATTGACCTGGCCACCAAGCGCAAGGGTGAAATGACATCGATGGACACACAGGGTGACCGTGTGGTCATTGTATTCGACATACCTTCACGCGGTATCATCGGCCTGAGGACCAATGTTCTTACCGCATCACAGGGTGAGGCCGTGATGGCGCACCGTTTCAAGGAGTATCAGCCCTACAAGGGTGACATTGAGCGCCGCACCAACGGTTCCATGGTTGCCATGGAGACCGGAACAGTATTTGCTTACGCACTGGATAAGCTGCAGGACCGCGGCAAGTTCTTTGTTAACCCGCAGGATCAGGTATATGCAGGACAGGTGGTGGGTGAGCACGTCCACGAGAAGGACCTGGTAATTAACGTGACCAAGAGCAAGCAGCTTACCAATATGCGTGCCAGCGGTGCCGATGAGAAGGCCCACATCGCTCCCCCCGTGATATTCTCACTTGAGGAGGCTCTTGAATACATCAAGAACGACGAGTACGTTGAGGTTACCCCCAAGAGCATGCGTATGCGCAAGATAATTCTTAACGAGTTGGAGCGCAAACGTGCGGCAAAATAATCTTTCCCGCATATGAGAACAAGGTTACATGCAATTATACTCATTCTCCTGTTTATGTCTGCATCGTGCGGCAGGAACAAGGGGATGTTCATATTGCATGGTACCGTTCAGCCCGGAACCGATTCCATACTGGTCATAGGGCTTGACTCCCGTTTTGAGGACATTGACACCATATTCTGCCGTAACGGGCAATTTACCTGGAAATTCCGTCCCGACACAGTCACAACCCTAATCCTGTTGCTTCCCGACGGGCGTCATCATCCCGTGTTTGCAGAGAAGGATGTGGAGTCTTTCATCACCGTACCTGCCGATACGGGCTTTATCCATGTATCGGGCGGTTACTGTAATGACTCATACCAGTCATTCTATATGGAATCATCGGGCGACACTGCAATGTCACAGACCGCGGCCCGGATTGATTCTTTTATAACCAGGGATCCATTCTCGGAGGTAACCCCGTACCTTATTTATGACTGCATGGTGCAGAAATATCATGCCAGGGAGAATGACATAGAGACTCTGATAAAACGCATGAGCGGAAACATGCAGGACGCACCGTATCTTACCCAACTGAAACTGGAATTCAACAGGAACATAACCAACAACATCTATCTGGACAGGTATTCCGTAAATGATTCCACAGGCCATTCATATCAGTTCGTTGACATTGGAGGCAAGGCAAACCATCTGCTTGTATGCGTTTGGGCTTCGTGGATGGGAGAAAAAGGCCTTGAGGCCAGAGATACGCTCCAATATTTCCTGAACAAGTATTACGCAAGAAACTTCAATGTTACGGATATCTCGATAGATGTCAATACGGAGAGGTGGAAAGAGACCATATCCGGGGATACCGTAAGATGGGTGTCGTATAATGACCCTGAAGGCTGGGAGAGCAGGCTTATCAAAAACGCAAATCTGCAGTCTGCGCCGGCGTTCGTACTGTTTTCGGGCGCAAAGAAGATACTCTTCAAAGCCACATCTATTCAGGCATTGGACAACGAACTTGACAGGACCCTGCCTAAGCCTAGAGAAGAGTCCAAATCCAAGACCATCACCAGGACGGAGCCTAAGGCCGATACCAAGGTTGAATCCAAACCCAATTCCAAGACCGAACCAAAAAAACTAAGAATAAAAATAGATTGATAAACATAAACCTTGTGTTGCATTCCTTTTCAATAACCATATTATTATCTGACCATGCTTATAAAAGTTTCAGGTGCGGCTGTCCAGGGGATAGACGCATACATCGTGACCATCGAGGCGAGTACATCGCGCGGTATCAGATTCTTTCTTGTAGGACTGCCTGACAGTGCAGTCAAGGAGAGCCACGAACGCATAATATCGGCTTTCCAGGTAAACGGATTCAAATTCCCGTCGTGCCAGATCATCATCAACATGGCTCCTGCCGATATCCGTAAGGAGGGGGCGGCGTATGACCTGCCGCTTGCGATAGGAATCATGGCATCTGTCGGTGAAATTTCAACAGAGTTGCTGAATGATTACGTCATTATGGGCGAGATGGGTTTGGACGGCACTCTACAGCCTGTCAAGGGGGCGTTGTCCATGGCCATAAAAACCCGTTCCGAAGGATTCAAGGGGATAATCCTGCCATCTCAGAACGCTCCGGAGGCATCTGTCATAGACGGATTGGAAGTGTATGGGGCACAAAACCTGCGTGAGGTAGTTGACCTGCTGAACGGAAGACCAGGCCACATAGAGCCATTGCCCAAGAGCATGATGCAAATGCAGTTGCCCTCTCAAGGCTATCATGCCGATTTTGCTGATGTTAAGGGACAGAAAGCCGTAAAACGCGCCCTTGAGGTTGCAGCAAGCGGAGGTCATAACCTGATTATGATAGGCCCTCCCGGAAGCGGAAAGTCAATGATGGCCAGGGCGCTCCCGTCAATTCTGCCCCCTTTGACCGAGGAGGAGAGCATAGAGACCACACGCATACACTCAGTAGCCGGATTTACGGGTCACGGAGCTGCACTCATAACCCAGCGCCCGTTCCGCCACCCTCACCATACCATCACCAACGTAGCCCTGACAGGAGGCGGCAGCAACGCACAACCCGGTGAGATAAGCCTGGCACATAACGGGATACTCTATCTTGATGAACTGCCGGAGTTCAACCGCTCTGCGCTTGAGGTACTCCGGCAACCGCTTGAAGACCGTACGATTGTGATTTCAAGGGCTCAATACAGGGTTGAATATCCTGCATCGTTCATGCTGGTTGCCTCAATGAATCCATGCCCGTGCGGATACTACAACCATCCCACCAAGGAGTGTCATTGCACACCTACGGTGATAGAACGGTATCTGGGCAAGGTCTCCGGTCCGCTTATGGACCGTTTTGACCTGCAGTGTGAAATCCTGCCTGTGGGTTTTGACGATATGTCATCGGACCGTCAGACCGAAACAAGTGCCGTGATTCGTGAAAGGGTGATAAAAGCCAGAACCGTTCAGGCTTCACGTTTTACCGGTGAGAAGGGCATCTACTGCAACGCCCAGATGGATTCACGGCTTCTGCGCAAATATGCCAAGGCAGAGCCTGCGGCCATCCGCATGCTGGGTGAGGCCATGAACAGGCTGAACCTCTCGGCCCGTGCCTATGACCGCATCCTCAAGGTGTCGCGCACCATTGCTGACATGGATTCATCGGCCGTAATACAGCCGCATCACATAGCTGAGGCTATCGGGTACCGGAGCCTGGACCGCGCTTCGTGGGGAAAGTAATTAATTGACAATTGGCAATTGACAATTGACAATTGTACTTTATCTTTGCATACTCAATTAATCAATATGAACGAAGTATACACAACCCTGCCCTACAAGGTGGCAGACATCAAACTGGCTGATTTTGGCCGCAAGGAGATTGAGATGGCCGAGAAGGAGATGCCCGGACTTATGGCTCTCCGTGACAAGTACCGTGATTCAAAGCCCTTGAAGGGTGCCCGTATCATGGGCTCGCTTCACATGACCATCCAGACGGCTGTTCTGATAGAGACGCTTCATGAGCTTGGCGCTCAGATTCGCTGGTGCTCATGCAACATATATTCAACCCAGGACCATGCGGCAGCAGCCATTGCCGCAGCAGGCAGTGCCGCCGTGTTTGCCTGGAAGGGTGAGACTGCACAGGAGTACTGGTGGTGCACTCTGCAGGCCATGAATTTTGCAGAGGGTGGCCCAAATATGATAGTTGATGACGGTGGTGACGCCACTCTGATGATACATCTGGGCGTAAAGGGAGAGAAAGACCCCAAGGCTCTGGATTATGAGGCTGAATCGGCCGATGAACGTGAACTTCTGGCTGCTCTCAAGCAGGTGGCTGCAGTAAAAGGCGGCAGCTACTGGCAGAATATGGCGGCAGGAATCCGTGGCGTGAGTGAGGAGACCACCACCGGTGTACACCGCCTGTACCGCATGCAGCAGAACGGCGAACTGCTGTTCCCCGCATTCAACGTGAATGACTCCGTAACCAAGAGCAAGTTCGATAACCTGTATGGTTGCCGTGAGTCACTGGCCGACGGTATCAAGCGCGCCACCGATGTCATGATAGCCGGTAAGGTATGCGTGGTTTGCGGTTACGGCGAGGTAGGCAAGGGCTGTGCCCAGAGCATGCGCTCTTACGGCGCCCGCGTGCTGGTGACAGAGATTGACCCCATCTGCGCATTGCCGGCTGCAATGGAGGGCTATGAGGTTGTGACAATGGATGAGGCTGCTCCGCTGGGCAACATATTCGTTACGACCACAGGCAATATAGATGTCATTACCACAGAGCATATGAAGGTAATGCCCGACCAGGCCATTGTCTGCAACATAGGTCACTTTGACAGCGAGATTCAGGTTGACAAACTCAAGAAGATACAGGGTATCAAGTGCCAGAACGTGAAGCCGCAGGTGGACCGTTACTTCTTTGCCGATGGTCACAGCATAATCCTCCTTGCCGATGGCCGTCTGGTTAACCTGGGTTGTGCCACAGGTCATCCTAGTTTCGTGATGAGCAACAGCTTCACCAACCAGACCCTGGCTCAGATTGAGCTTTTCAACAAGCAGTATCCGGTTGATGTATACCGCCTGCCCAAACATCTGGATGAGGAGGTGGCCCGTCTGCACCTGGAGCGCATCGGCGTACATCTGTCCAAGCTCACACAGGCTCAGGCCGATTATATCGGCGTTCCGGTAGAGGGACCTTACAAGGCAGAACACTATAGATATTGATGGAGAGAAATACAATAGTGGTGTATGGAGCATCCAGCCAGGATGTTGAGCAGGTGTTCAGCGATGCTTCGTATCGGCTGGGGCAGCTGATTGCACACAGTGGCAAGAGGCTCGTAAGCGGTGCCGGCGCAACCGGACTGATGGCGGCTGTCGAGGACGGTGTGCTGTCGGCGGGTGGAACGGCCATCGGCATTATTCCGCAGTTCATGGTTGATAACGGCTGGCTGCATCAGGGTCTGACAGAGGTGATAATAACCGCCGATATGCACGAACGCAAGAACCGCATGGCCAATATGGCAGACGCGGTGATTGCGCTGCCCGGAGGTACGGGCACTTTTGAGGAACTGTTTGAGATAATCACGTGGAAAATGCTGGGTCTTTTTGTCAAACCCGTCATAATCCTCAATACAGACCATTACTATGACCCTTTGTTGCAGATGCTTGACTGCACGGCCGACCGTGGTTTCATGAATCCCCTTTTCAGGAAACTGTGGGCTGTGGCCGATGATCCGGATCAGGCTATAGCTCTTGTAGATTCAATTCCGGACTGGAATGACCTGACCACCAAATTGCCTACGCAGAAATGAACCTGCAGCTCCTATTAAGTCTGGACGTGCCGGTTGAGGTAAATGATTGGTTCCTTACCGTTATGACCGTCTCCTTTCTGGCAATGCTGTTTATTATGGGCCCATACCGTGAATTCTATTTCAAGGGCTTTTTTTCCATGTACCGGTTCAAAAGCATGGATTCAGATATTTGTTACCCCCCTTATTCTCCGCTTGGATATATCTCTGTCACCGTATTTTCATGTATCAGTATGGGACTGGCCTTTGCTGTAGCCGTAAGCAATATGCCGGAAACTGACATGCCGGTTCTTACTGCCACTCTGTTAGGCTCCGGAATATTCGGGTTGTTTTTTCTCATAAGGATCCTTTTGTATCAGACGGTAAACAACTCTTTGTACAAATCACAGAAGACTACCCTCAAGACAATCCGATGGAACGGTTTCTACATAATGGTTTTCTCTGCGGCGGGTATGATCTCGGTTGTTTTGGGTATAGTATCCCTTTTTATGGGGATTCCGGGAAAAGCCATGTTCATAAGTGGCTTTGTGGTGCTTGTTTTTACGGAAATAGGGTTGTTTTACATTATAAAAACTGCCTTATTCAGAAATAAGTGCACATTATTAGGATTTATTTTGTACCTTTGTGCGCTCCAAATTATGCCTATCGTTTTGATGCTGGTTCTTTTGGGTAAATCTATTAGTTGAATTAAAACCATACAGTCTTGAAAGTTAAGAAGGTTCTCATTTCCCAGCCGCAGCCCACAACGGGCAAATCGCCTTATTATGATCTGGCTGAGAAGTATGGCGTAGAGTTTGTGTTCAAACCTTTCATCCGTGTTGAACCGCTCACCGCCAAGGAGTTCAGACAGCAGCATGTCAATATCCTTGACCACACCGCTGTAGTATTTACATCACGTCATGCTGTAGATCATTTCTTCCAGCTGTGCGCTGAGATGAGAGTTGTCATACCTGAGGACATGAAGTATTTCTGCATCACTGAGACAGTGTCTCTTTACATTCAGAAGTATGTCCAGTACCGCAAGCGCAAGGTATTCTTCGGAAACACAGGTAAGGTTGACAGCCTTATGGCTCCCATACTCAAGCATAAGACAGAGCGTTATTTCATACCCATGTCAAACGTTCATACCGGTGAACTCAAGGAGTTGCTTGATGCCAACAAGATAGCACATACAGAGGCTATCATGTACCGTACCGTCAGCAATGAGTTCCAGGCAGGTGAATTGGATGATTTTGATATGCTGGTGTTCTTCAGCCCGGCAGGTATTGAGTCACTCAAGCAGAACGCTCCTGATTTTGTTCAGGGCGAGAAGGTGATAGGTTGCTTTGGCGGCACTACCGCAAAGGCTATCCGCGACGCAGGTCTGCGTCTTGACATAGAGGCTCCAGTTCCCGGAATCACCTCAATGTCGGCCGCTATTGACGCCTGGTTTGCAGCCAACCAGAAGAAGTAATACGTTTACCATACTGACGGGTTCCTCTCATCAAGGCATAGTGCCTGAAAGCGGAGCCCGTCTTTGTTTTTATAATGTCAGGAGCAAATACATTCCGTAAAGAAGAGCGTCTATGCGGCAACAAACTGATAGACAAACTCTTTAGTGAGGGAAACCGACAGATCTCGGTATTCCCTGTACGTCTGGTCTGGCTCCTGACTGATGAAATAGCCGGTGTGCAGATCTTAATCAGCGCTCCCAAGCGAAATTTCCATCATGCAGTTGACCGTAACCGCGTCAAACGCCAGATAAGAGAGTTCTACCGCACATCATCCGCTCCTCTCAAGGAGGCGGTTGCGGCCGGCGGCAAAGGCCTGGCCCTGGCGTTCCTCTTTAATGACACCCGTCTTTGGGAAACCGCAAAACTTTTGCCGCGCCTGCAGTCAGCAATGGATAAACTGGTTGAAACAATATCGGCAGAATGAAAAAACTGTTGGATATTTTTACCAAATCCTTGGGTTGGTTGCTCATGCTCCCCATAAGGTTTTACAGGGCGTTCATATCACCGCTAACACCCCCGTCCTGCCGCTTCACCCCTACCTGTTCGCAGTATGCGATAGAGGCCATCACCAAGCACGGTCCTTTTAAGGGAACATGGCTGGCGGTAAAGCGTATCCTGCGTTGCCGGCCCGGAGGCGGGTCCGGGTATGATCCGGTTCCATGAAAATTGTTGATATACATACGCATGTTTTGCCGGACGAACCGGGGGCCGCTTTGGTGTGCATAGGCTGTGGACCTATTCCGGATGGAGCATTGGAGCAGGGGCACCTGTTCAGTGCCGGGTTGCATCCTTGGGATGTAACGGGAGATGATGCTGAGGCTCTCCGTAAACTTGGGCAGTTGCTAGAGTTGCCGCAGGTACTTGCGTTAGGCGAGTGCGGTTTTGACACCCTGAAAGGCCCCTCGCACAACCTCCAGGAGAAGGCATTCATCCGTCAGGTTGAACTCTCGGAGCAATTCCGCAAACCAATGATCCTGCACGTAGTCCGTGATTTTGACTCTGTAATCCGTCTGCGCAAACAACTCAAACCCCAACAGCAATGGCTCATCCACGGATTCTGCGGCGGCCCCCAGCAGATGAATCAGCTCTACGCCAACGGCATCCTGGTCTCATTTGGCCTAAAACACAACCCCGAATCTCTAAGGCAAGTTCCCTCCAGCCGTCTCTTCCTTGAGACCGACGGCAAATGCCCCATCCAGGAAGTGATTCACCTTGCTGCCCATATAAGGTTTGCACAAAACATTGGAGACGGTTCTCAATTTGCCAAGAGCATTGAGAAACAAATCCGGAATAATGCAGACCGTTTCCTTTTGCAGTAGCAGGACATCCGTTTTTGGGAGCGTTAGTGCAGTGGCGTTAAGCGTAGGCCCCCGGAAGATCCCGTTAAGAACGGCGCATGTCTGACGAACGTAAAGCCCCGAAGGGGATTTTAAGGAGGAGTTTGACGTTTAGGGTCTGGAGGGGGACGTAGTAGCCACGGAACGTCGTCTCCCAAAAACGGATGTCCTGCGGTGTTTTAAAAACAAATGAAAGCCCTTTTGTGTTTTCGTCAAAGAGTAGTATATTTGCGGACCATTTGTAAAAAATCTAAATCATTGACCCGATGACTAATTTTGTTGAAGAACTTACCTGGCGAGGCATGATCCACCAGATGATGCCCGGTACCGATGAACTTCTGGGCAAGGAGCAGGTTACGGCGTATGTAGGATTTGACCCCACCGCCGATTCCCTGCATATCGGCCATCTGTGCAGCATCATGATACTGCGTCATTTCCAGCGTTGCGGCCACAAGCCTCTGGCACTCATTGGCGGAGCTACCGGAATGATAGGTGACCCAAGCGGAAAATCCCAGGAGCGCAACCTGCTTAATGAGGAGACCCTGAAGCATAATGTGGAGTGCATCCGCAAGCAGCTGGCCAAATTCCTGGACTTTGACAGCGACGCTCCCAACAAGGCAGAACTTGTAAATAATTATGACTGGCTCAAGGACGTAACCTTCCTTGATTTCTCACGCGACATAGGCAAGCACATCACAGTAAACTACATGATGGCCAAGGACTCCGTAAAGAAGCGTCTTAACGGAGAGGCCCGTGACGGTCTGTCATTCACGGAGTTTACCTACCAGTTGCTGCAGGGCTATGACTTCCTGTATCTGAACGAGCACAAGAACTGCAAGTTGCAGATGGGAGGTGCCGACCAGTGGGGTAACATAACAACCGGAGCTGAACTGATACGCCGTATAAACGGAACAGAATGCTTCGCCCTTACCTGCCCGCTCATAACCAAGTCTGACGGTA
The DNA here is from genome assembly GCA_017642425.1 of Bacteroidaceae bacterium. Taxonomy (GTDB): domain Bacteria; phylum Bacteroidota; class Bacteroidia; order Bacteroidales; family Bacteroidaceae; genus Colenecus. The sequence continues at coordinate 90,985 of JAGCPB010000039.1, read as the reverse complement.
CCAAGTTCGGCAAGACCGAGGGCGGCAACGTATGGCTCAACCCCGAATACACTTCACCCTACAAGTTTTACCAGTTCTGGCTGAACGTAAGCGACGAGGATGCCAAGCGCTACATCAAGATATTCACCAACATCACCAAGGATGAGTGTGAGGCCTTGATTGCCGAGCATGATGCAGCCCCGCATCTGCGTCTGGTTCAGAAACGTCTTGCCAAGGATGTAACCTGCATGGTTCACAGTGAGGCTGATTATCAGGCCGCTGCCGAGGCATCAGAGATTCTGTTCGGAAACAATGCCGGAACAGATGAACTCAAGAGCATTGACGAGTCCATGCTGCTCTCTGTATTTGAGGGCGTGCCGCAGTTCCGTTTCAACCGTGAAGTGCTTAAGCAGGATGTAAAGGCATCTGACTTCCTGACTGACATCTGTCCGGTATTTTTTAGCAAGAGCGAGGCCCGCAAGATGATGCAGGGCGGCGGTGTCTCCATCAACAAGGAAAAGACATATGATCATTCCCGCGTGTTTACCGAGGCTGACCTGGTTGACGGACGATACATAGTCCTGCAGCGCGGAAAGAAGAATTACTATCTCCTGATAGCGGAATAATCGGGGAGAAATCCCTATATTTGCAGACCCTTTACGGGTCATAAGGCGATTGTCGTATGGTGTAATGGCAGCACAACAGGTTTTGGTTCTGTTTGTCCTGGTTCGAATCCGGGTACGACAGCAAAAGAGGGCAGGTTTTTTCATTCCTGCTCTCTTTTTTTCAAATCCCTCCAGGACAATATATAGCCCCGATTCATGAAACAAATATTTATTTTTTTGAAACATTTTGACATACGGAAACACCCCTGTTTTGCGGTGTTGGAACAATTCTTAATGTCAATGACACGCAGTGCTTATTCTTTACCGGAAACGGTCATTATCTTTGCTGCGTAAGTTTTCATGCACATATTTGGTTAGTAATTGACTTTCGTGATGTCCGGAATCCGGTCTGTGAAGATGTGGACAAGGACTTGAAAAAGGGGACTGCAAAATGAAGTGGTCCCTTTTTCTGCCTCCGGCTATCCTTGCGGATTTTAACATTTGGAAAGGCTATTAAAAGCCAAAAAGGGCATGCGGGGCATTTTTTTTGCTCTTTTTTTAAAAAAAATACTGCAAAACTATTTCGAAAGCCAAAAAATAGTTAACTTTGGCCGCTAACTGAATTTTTAATAATATAAAATATAACCAACAAACTTATGAAGAAGCGTTATCTTTTTCCGGCCGATTACATGGCAGACCCGTCTGTACATGTTTTCAACGGCAGGGTTTACATCTATCCTTCTCATGACTGGGAATGCGAGAATGTCGAGAACGACAACGGTGACCAGTACGTCATGAAAGATTATCATGTCCTTTCCACCGATGACATCATGAACGGTGAGGTGGTTGACCACGGTAAGGTTATAGGCCTTGAGGATATTCCATGGGCCGGCCGTCAGCTTTGGGACTGCGATGTCCAGGAGTATGAGATCGAGGTTCCCACCAATGCTGAGGAACAGGCCCAGGGGATGGGTTACAGCAAGAAAGTAAAGCGTTACATCATGTATTTCCCAATGAAGGACCGCAACGACGTGTTCCATTGGGGTACAGCCATAGCTCAGCGTCCTGAAGGTCCGTTCATCCCCAATCCCGCACCCGTAGCCGGCAGTTACAGCATTGACATGTGCGCTTTCCGCGATGATGCTGACGGTGAGGTTTACGTATATTTCGGCGGTCTGTGGGGCGGACAGCTTCAGCGCTATAAGGACAACATCCATCTGGAGACTCCGTATCTGCCGGAAGGAAAGGAGGATGCACTGCCCAGCCGTTGCGTGCGCCTTACCAAGGACGGACTGAATTTTGCCGAGGCTCCGCGTCCAATTCTTGTAGTTGATGAGAAGGGCAATCCCCTTAAGGCTGATGACCCCCACCGTTTCTTCGAGGCTTCATGGATGCACAAGTACAACGGTAAATACTATTTCTCATATTCCACCGGTGACAGCCATTTCCTGTGCTATGCCACCGGTGACAACCCCTATGGTCCATTCACCTATCAGGGCGTGATCCTTACTCCCGTAGTAGGCTGGACAACCCATCATTCCATCATTGAGTACAAGGGCAAGTGGTATCTGTTCCACCATGACAGCGTACCTTCGGGCGGCAAGTCATGGCTTCGCAGTCTCAAGGTATGTGAACTGGAATATGATGCCCAGGGCCACATCAAGACCATCCAGGGCATTGATTAAGGTATAATTTTCACTACGTATAATATTTAAACAAACGTTATAATGAAAAGTTTCAAATCTCTTACAAACCGTTCCGGGTTGTTTGGAGTAGTTCTTGTATTCCTGGCCACCGTGTTTGGCATATCATCATGCCGACCCGACTTTGACCTTGACAAGAGATTCCCCGAATGGCTTGGAACAAGTATCTATGAGACTCTTAAGGAGGGCTTCAAGAATGACAGCACCGGCCAGGAGTACTCTTTCAAGACCTTCGTCAGACTGATTGAGGATCTGGATCAGGTAAACATCCTGGCCAAGACCGGCAGTAAGACCCTGTTTGTGGCTGATGACAGCGCTTTTGCACGTTTCTTCAGGAACTGCCCGTTCACTGACGGCAACGGTAATCCGGTAACCAGTTACGACCAGTTGAGCAAGGCCCAGAAGACAATGATTCTGAACGGCTCCATGCTTAACAACGTCTATCAGGTAGCCATGCTTTCCAGTAGCCCCGGCGGTGAGCAGTCACCTCCTCTGCTTGGCAGCTGTATGCGTAGGGTATCAGCATCAGAGGTGCTTGACACTATCCCGGTTGTACTGCAGAAGGATTTCCCCAAGAACAATGTTTACTGGGACCGTCTGCGCAACAAGGGTGATAAGGGTATAGTATTGCTTCAGGACGGAACCAACAAACCTATCATCTTCTTTGTTACAAAGTTCCTCCAGATGAACAGGATAACCAGTCAGGACTATCAGTTCCTGTTCCGTGTAGGTGATTATACCCCTGCCGGCCAGCCCAGAAAAGCATGGGTAGAAGGTGACGCCAGTGTGAACGGTGTTACCATAGCATGGCCCAACAAGAAGTGCTTCAACGGTTTCCTGCACGTGATGTCAGATGTGGTCTATCTTCTGCCCAACATGGCCGAATACATTGCATCTAACCCCAATTCACAAATATACAGCTCAATACTGGAGCGTTTCTCTGTACCTTATTATTCAGGTCTGGAGAAAGAGAGCAGGGATGTCAACGTACGTTTCCTGATAGATTCCAAGCATGCTTACCCGCAGGGCGGAGCCTTGGATCAGGCAATGACAGAAAACCTGGACTCAGTATTCGTAAAGAAATATCTGTCCAAGCGTTCCAGAATAGGTACCCAGAGAGAGCCAGAGAGCCAAAAAACCAATCTTGACAAACTGCTTCCTACAGACAACCTTCTCAAGTTTGATCCGGGATGGAACGGTTTCATCTCATCAACAGTATCCAACAATACTGACGTGGCTCTCCAGAAAGACATGGGTCTTATGTTCGTTCCTCTGGATGAAGCCATAATGGACTGGTGGCTTGATCCTACTTCTGTAGGTTCACGTCTCCGTTCCAGATACGGCAAGCCTGAATGGCTGGACCGCAATGACCTTACCAAAGAAGAGGTCATAGAGGATATGGGCGGTATTCCCATGAGCGTTATCCTGGAGCTCATCAACAACAACATGCAGTCTTCACTTGTAAGTTCGGTTCCCAGCAAGTTCACAAGCGTGCTTAATGACGCCCAGGATCCGTTCTTTGAGACAATGACACAGGCTGAGGCCGAGGCAACCATTGATGATGTGGTCATGTGCTGTAACGGTGCCGTATACTTCACCAACATGATTTATGTTCCCACCGCTTACAAGTCTGTATCATATCCTGTTCTGGTCAATGAGAAACTCAAGATCATAGACTGGGCCATCCGAGTTGACGAGCAGCTGGCTTATAAGGCATACCTGAACTCAATGGTGGCAACATACAGCTTCTTTGTTCCTCAGATCGATACCGTTCCCGGCAGCCCGTTTGAGAACAAGATGGTATGGATTGATCCCGCTTCATTCTATCTCCAGAAACAGGGTGAAGGTTCAATCAAGGCATTGGCATTCAGCTTTGGAAAGAACTCCAAGGATGAGGACAAGGTTCTGGCAGATGTCTATGACTATGATGAGACTGACGGAACATTCGTTGAGACCGGAATACAACTTGTTCCTGATGTGGCATCAGACGGTAATGAAAACAGTGAGACCAAGTTCATCCGCAACCGTCTGCTTGACATCATGGATTACCATATTATAATAGGTGATGTAGAAGAGGCCCAGACCGCTGATCCTAACGGTTACTCATACTTCAGGACAAAGGGCCGCGGAACCGTAAGGTTCAAGAACACCGGTGCTTCTGACAATGTCAAGACTATGGATGTCCAGGGTGGCTGGCAGATAGAGAACGTAGGTCAGCCCGATGAGATACAGAGACCTGTCAAGGTTATCCAGCGTGTTGACCTGTCCAGAACCTCTTCAACTCCCGGTAACGGTAGGACCTATATACTGGACCGCCCGTTGCTGCCTTCCAGAAAGTCTGTATATGACATAGTTTCTGATACAGTTACATATCCCGAGTTCTCATCATTCTTCAAGCTGATGAAGAACTCCGGTATTTTTGCCGAGAAGTCCAACACCAATGAGATTGGTTCAAAATTCTGCGTATCCACGTTCAATACATACCACTACACTGTATATATTCCCAAGAACGAGGGCGTTGACGCGCTTCTGGCAAGCAAGAAACTCATGCTTCAGGATGAACTTAGTGCATTAGACACTGAGTATGAGATGCTTTATTATGACCTGGAGGATGAATATACCGGTGATCCTGAGAAGAAGGACAGCATAGTGAACCTCATGTACAGGGATTCTCTCATAGCACTGTCTGTACGCCTGTTCGGTACGCCTGATACTGCTGCCGCCAACACGGCTGTCTCCAAGAAGACATTTGCAACCACCTTTACAAGCAAGAAGCTGGCACAGCTCCAGAACTTTGTAAAGTATCATATCCAGGATAACTCTGTATATGTTGGCGCCGATTTCAATGCAGGCGTTGATGACTCCGGTAACCCCGCCACTGTGGCAGAATACGAGACCGCATTCATGAATGCAAACCAGCAGTTCGTGAAACTGACCGTCAAGGGTGGTAATGACATTACGATCAATGACAAGAACGGTCATACACGTACTGTCCAGAAGATCACTGTTGATGGCACAGACACAGGCAAGCCTTATTATAATATAATGTGCCGTGAGTATGAGGTCAAGCCAATCAGTGACGGAGGTTCTTTGAGTGAAGGTACTTATGACAACTTCCAGATTGAGACATCCTCTTATGCGGTAGTTCATCTGATTGATGAGCCGCTGTGTAACGGTGACATGATTTTCTAATCAGCAAACATATAGAAAATGAAATATACTAACAGATTATTTAAAGGGGCTTTGGCCATGGTACTGGCCATTCTGCCCGGTTTGCTACAGGCACAGAAGGCCGGCGATGTCATCAGTGGTGTCATTGAAGATACCGAAGGCCCGATGATGATGGTGAACGTGACCGAGAGGGACGCAGCTGACCGTATCGTGGCTCACGCCATAACTGATATGGAGGGTAACTTCTCTTTCCGTCTGGTCAATCCCAATGACCGTCTTCAGGTCACATACGTGGGATATGAGACTGTTGATATCCCCATCAACAAGACCTATTTTGAGATAACTATGAAGGAGCAGGGTGAGCTTCCTACAGTTGAGATCACCGCTGACCGTGTTCAGGAGACATCAGGTCTTCCCATTCCTCTGCGTGAGGCTTCGAGTGTGGTTCAGACTATTGATATGTCAGACTTTGAGAGTCTGGGTATAACCACCGTCGATGAGGCCCTTCAGGGTCAGGTGGCAGGTCTTGACATCGTGTTTGACTCCGGTGACCTGGGTTCACGTTCAACAATGCGTCTGCGTGGTCAGTCAACCCTTACCGGTGACGGTAACCCGCTGATTGTAATTGACGGTAACATACTGTCAATTGATGACAACACCAAGAACCAGTTTGCAGATGGTCTTAACAACTATCTTGCCGCAGGTCTGGAGGCTCAGAACGAGCAGGACCGTCTGGCTGAGCTGCTGAGTATCAACCCGTCGGATATAGCATCAATCTCATTCCTTAAGGATGCCGCCGCAACGGCCATCTGGGGTATGCGCGGTGCTAACGGTGTTATGGAAATCAAGACCAAGCGCGGTCAGCGCGGTCAGACCCGTGTGAACTATTCATACCGTCTGAACGCCAACTTCCAGCCTCTGGGTTACAAGTACCTTAACGGTGACCAGTACACCATGTTCGTTAAGGAGTCTCTCTTTAACCCGCATCTGGATGATGCCCGCACCAATGATATCTGGGAGATCAACTACGTGACAACCAAGCCTGACTATGAGATGTGGAATGACAACACAGACTGGGTTGAGGCTGTAAAGACCGTAGGTATCTCACAGTCACATAACCTCTCAGTATCAGGTGGTGGTGACAAGGCCAACTTCCGTATTTCGGCCGGTTTTGACGATGAGACCGGTACCGTAATAGGCCAGAAGATGAACCGTTTCACCACACGTGTAAACTTTGACTACTTTGTATCCGAGCGTATCAAGGTGTCCACAAACTTCTCCATGTCTTATTCAAATAACCGCCGTAGCGGTAGCACCGCTGTAAGCAGCGCCCAGGAGATGATGCCTAACCTGGCCATCTACTATGAGGACCCTGAAACAGGTAAGTCAACTGGAGAGTACTACCTTATGCCTTCAAGTTCATCAGACCTTCTTCCAAGACAGGAAAACCCGCTCCTTACCGCAGAACAGAAGGAGAGCTACAGCATAAGCCTGAATGTGAACCCTGACTTCCGTCTTACATATAACCTGCTTGGACTGGAGAACAACCAGACCCGTCTTACCTATGAGGGTCAGGTTACATTCGGCGTGTCAAACAACAGCAGTGAGAACTACACTCCGCAGACACTGTCACGTGACGGTTGGACAGACACCAACGCTAACTCAACATCAACCAATTCAAGCAAGAACTCATCAATCAATACCCAGCATTCACTTACGTTCCAGCCGCATCTTAAGAACCGTAACCACAGCGTGATGGCTATGGCACGTCTTACTGTAAACAACAGCAACGGCAAGAACATGAGTACAGGTGTTGCAGGACTTCCCTCAGGCCCGTTCAAGTCACCGGGACTTCCCGGCCGTATAACAGGCATGAGCACCGGAGCCAGCCGCAGCCGCAGCGTGGGTGTAACAACACAGGTTCACTACTCATACAAGAGTAAGTATTCGGTTACCTTCACTACCCGTTCAGATGGTACCACCCGTACCGGTAACGCCAAGAAGTGGGGTACATTCCCGGCAGCATCAGCCCGTTGGAACATCTCTGACGAGAAGTGGTTTGACCGTGTTCGCGAGAGCGGCCTGCTTACCATGGCCGGTTTCAACATGAGTTGGGGATTCACCGGTAACGCTCCGGGCGGTGACGATATGTTCCGCAGCCGTTATTCATCCGGCAGCTCTTACATGGGCGTAACCACAATTTATCCCGCCAACATCCGTTTGAGCGATTTCCAGTGGGAGGAGTCAACCCAGTGGAACTTCGGTCTCAACCTGGGATTGTTCAAGGATAAACTGAATGCCAACATCAACTTCTATCATACCACCAATGACAAGCTGATCAACAGCAGCTATCCTATCCCGTCATCATCCGGATTCACATCTCTTAGCGCTGTCAATGACGGTAAGATGATGAATGAGGGTTGGGATCTGAGCGTATCAGCCAACCGTATCTACTCAACCAAGATCATGGGTAAGGATTTCAGTATGGGCGGTAACATCAACTTTGGTGACAACACCAACCAGGTACTTGAGATGAATGAGGTTATCCTTAAGACATGGCAGCAGGACTTTGATATGAACAGTCCTCACACCAAGTATCTGTCATATGTGGCACTCAAGAACTCATACGGTTCAATCTACGGTTTCAAGTGGAAAGGAATCTATCAGTACAGTGATTACAGTGAGGTGGAGGTTCCCGGCGTAAGCGGCCCCAATGCTCCTGTTGTCAAGGATGCCGACGGTAATGTAATCCTCAACTCAAAGGGTAAGACCAAGCCCATGATGTTCGGTTACGGAACACTTTCAACTCCTTATGAGTTTGTAGGTGGTGACGTTATCTATGAGGATATCAACCATGACGGTAACATCAACGAGCTTGATATAGTCTATCTGGGTAGTTCTCTGCCTAAGATCAACGGTGGTTTCAGCCTGCGTATGTCATGGGGACGTCTCTCTTGGAGCAACAACTTCAACTTCCGTTGGGGTAACAGGATCGTGAACATGTCCCGTCTGAACGCCGAGGCTCCCCGTCAGCTCCGTAACGTGATGGCAGCCATCAACTGGCGCTGGCGTGTTGAGGGTGACGTGACCGAGGTTCCGCGCACCCTTTATGACTGGGGTTACAATGACCTGGGTTCAGACCGTTACGTTGAGGACGGATCATTCTTGCGTTGGACATCAACATCACTCAGCTATTCTCTTGATCCCAAATTCACCAAGAAGATCCACCTGAGTGGCGTAAGCTTCAACTTCAACCTGAACAACCTTGCAACCTGGACCAAGTATACAGGTCTGGATCCCGAGGTCAGCTCCGGCCGTGGCCAGGTGGCACAGGATAACAGCCGAACACCGCGTTCCCGCAGAATCACATTCGGTGTCAACGTGAATTTCTAATTCTAAAGATCAAGGATAATATGAAAAATATCAAGTCATTACTTATAGTTGCCTTGTTGGGGAGCTCATTCACATCGTGCAATGATTTCCTTACCCTGGATCCTTTGAACGACATTGTCTTGGAGAACTTCTGGACAGACAAGTCTGACGTGGAGAGCGTACTCTTGGGTGCTTACAGCGCCCTGGAGTCATCGGATTGCCTTATCCGTATGTCTGTTTGGGGTGAGATGCGTTCCGACAATATCGTTGAGGGTAACAACGCTTCGGATGATATCAAGCAGATCTCCCGTGAGAACCTGCTTTATACCAATGAATACTGCAAGTACAGTAAGTTCTATGATGTCATCAACCGCGCCAATACGGTGTTGTATTTTGCTCCTCAGGTGGCTGACAAAGACCCCAATTACCTCATTGACGAGCTTCTTGCCCATGAGTCTGAGGCTATTGCCATCCGCTGCCTCTGCTACTGGTATCTGATACGCAGTTTCCGTGATGTCCCGTATGTAATTGATCCTTCAATTGACGATGAGGGCGGTCATATGAAATTCTTTGTACGCCAGAGCTCATTCGAGAACATTCTGGATTCACTTATCAGGGATCTTGAGATCATAGTGGATATAGAACATAACTTCAAGACCTGTTATGCTGTTACCAAGTATTCTACCGATGACGCCAACACAGGCCGTATCACCAAGGGTACCATCTGTGCCATGCTGGCCGATATGTATCTGTGGCGTGGCCGTGCAGATGATTATGACAAGTGCATAAAAGTCTGTGAAGAGGTTACCAAGATCAAGAAGCAGGAGTATGAGAAACTCAGAAGCAAGCAGGGTAAGAACTGCACGATAGCTCTGTACAATGGCTATCCCCTTATCTCTGATGCTCCCGATGATATCCCCGGTAACTCATATAATGAGATTTTCGGTACCGGTGCTTCATTCGAGTCCCTGTTTGAGTTCCCCTACAACAATGATGTAAAGAATCCGTTTGTAGGTGACTATTATCAGAACAACAATTCAAATAACGTAGGCAGGATCAAGGCATTTGACCTGATTGGCAGCGGTTTCAGCACTGTTAAGGGCAACACTGTCTTTGAACAGCCTCAGGATACCCGTTACTATACAGACCTTAAGGAGCGTGGATCGGCTTACGCCATCTCCAAGTATGCCTATGACCAGGTGCGTATGTTGATATCTGAAGGTACCGTCAAGTTCTCTTCGGGCTCTTTCCGCAATCAGGTCCAGGCCAACTGGATAATTTACCGCTACACAGAGGTGCTGCTGTTTGAGGCAGAGGCTTACATCATGAAGGCCAAGGCTTTGGCTCCCGCAGGCGAGGACAGTCTGTCAACCGTAGCAATCCTTAAGGATTATAAGGATAAGGCGTTTGAACTGATTGACGCCGTCAACAGCCGTTCAATTGTAGCTGATAATGACAAGATCACTCCAACCACTCTCACTCAGCTGATCAAGTATTCTCCCAATACAACCGTGGCTGACCTGGAGACTCTGCTATTCAAGGAGCGCAGGCGTGAGCTTATGTTTGAGGGCAAGCGTTGGTATGATCTGGTACGTATGGCCCGTCGTGACGGCAACCAGGAGCGTCTGCTCTCATTCGTAGAGAAGAAATATGACTCAGCTACACTGAGTGCCGTAAAGATCAAGCTCAAGAACCCGTGGGCCATGTATTTCCCATTCCATAAGGATGAGATAGACAAGAGCCAGGGTTATCTTAAGCAGAATCCGGCTTATAGGGAAGATGAGAAGATAGAACAGGCACATTGATTTATCCATGCATTATCTCAAGGAGACATACAGATTTGTTCGTAGGGCGTTCATGACGGTCGTCGTGGCTGTCATGACCGTATCCTGCTTTGACGAGTTCCATCCCGGAACGTATTACACGTTCAAGGGACAGACCGTCGTCGATTATCTTGAGCAGGATTCTGCACAACGTTTCACCTCATTCCTTAAGGTTCTTAAGAAAGCAAGGGTTTACGGAGAACTGGAGACCTATGGCACATATACCTGTTTCGCTCCCACTGATATAGCTTTCCAGAAGTATCTTGAATCCAGAAATATAAGTGATGTAGATTCACTTTCATTCGAGGATTGTGATACTATTGTCAGAACTCATCTTATCAACACCGTTCTTTATCTTACAGAACAGAGTGAGGGCGGATTACCGTCGGTTAACCGTCTTAACCGTTTTCTGGTAATGGGATATATAGCCGATACTCTTTCTGACGGAATCATCAAGCCGCGTGTCACCATCAACAGGGAGGCTGTGGTTATAAGAGGTGATGATACGGTCCAGAACGGCGTTGTCCATGTGGTGGACAATGTGATCAGGGTTTCAGGTGACTATATCTTTGATATTGTCAAGGCTAATCCCCGCGTGAGTCTGTTTTTCAGCGCCCTTAACCTGGTGGGACTTGAGGACTCACTCCAGAAGTGGCATGATCCTACTTATCCTCAATTAGGCTATGACTCGGTTTACACGGGTATAACCCGTCAGGGAGGCGGATCGGATTACACTATCAGATATCTTGCGGAGCGCAACTTCGGTTTCACTGTGTTTGCCGAACCCGATGAGGTTTATGCTGCCCATGGAATCAACTCGCTCCCGGATCTGATTGAGTATGCCAACAAGGTATATCATGAGTCATACGGAATTGAGTATGACACCATAGGCACTAAGTATGATACTATATGGCATGACAACCGCAATCCTTTGCGTCGTTTTGTCCAGTACCACATACTGCCGTTCAGCATACCTTCTGTGATAAACTTCAACAGTCGTGCTGATATAGCTAAGGCCAAGGTTGAGACATCGATTATTGATGCCGAGGATTACTTTGAGGCATATCTTCCTCATTCTATCATCCGCGTGTCCAGTATTCTGGGCAACGATAACTACAACAGTGTGTACATAAACCGTCGTGGTGTAGGTGAAGAAGGAAAAGGAGAAATAGGACGTTCATACTACCGTGGCATAAAGATATCGGAAGTTGAGGACTCACTGATGAATGAAGGCTGCAACGGATACATGTTCTACATAGACGATATCCTGGAGTATTCAGACTTTATCAGGAACAACATTCTTGACCGTCGTCTCAGGGTTGACTGCTGCACATTGTCGCCCGATTTCCTGACATCAGGTGCACGTCAGAAAAAGACTGACAGCAACTATGAGGGAGTAGGTTTCTTGCAGCCCACAAATTTCCATTCGTTCAACCAGGATTACTGCATGTGGGTGCGCAGTGCTTTCGTGGCCAACATCAGTTATCAGGGTGACGGACTTGACCTGCAGGGAAACTATGACATTATGCTCAAACTTCCGCCTGTGCCGCATGACGGTACCTGGGAACTGCGTCTTTCATACCGCGGTTCGGCAGGTTGCGGAGTGGTGCAGAACTATGTGGGTGATGACCCCAACAGGCTTTCACCCTGCGGAATACCTACTGACCTGCGTTTGTCGGCATCTGAGAACCCCAACATACGTTGGAAATCAGACCAGGATTTCAATGGCGATACCATTGCCATTGACGCTTATGACAAGTCCATGCATAACCGCGGTTACATGAAAGGCCCTGACTCTCACTATACGGGTGACAAGAACAACGGAGGTGAGACGTTCCGCAATTACAGCGGAGGTCTTATAGCCCGCCGAATAATCACCACTGATTATTTCAAGTCAAACAAGGACTACTATCTGAGGATGCGACTGGTTCTTGACAACCCCAATGCGGAGATGAATTTTGACTATATGGAATGGTGCCCCAAAAGCATATTTGACTTAAAGGAAGACAAACATTGATAATGCAATATATAATGGAGACTAGTGTTGAATAATTAATTAAATTAATGATATGAACAATTATTTCAGATTTTCAAGCAAATCCGTTCTGCTGGCAGTTGCGCTGGTTGTGCTTGGCTCATGTAAGGATGCCTGGGACAGTCACTACAGCTTCAAGGAGACGGAAAGCAAGTATCCTGTAGCCAAGATTGCGGAGACACTTGGCGATATCAGCGGTTTTGACAAGTTCATAACGGTTCTGTCAACCACCCGCATGGTTGATAAGAACGGGACACCTCTCAACATGTCCTATCTGGACCTTCTGTATGAGGACCAGTTCCTTACCGTTTGGGCTCCTTCCAACAGTTCTGTTCCGGATTCACTTTGGACAAAGTATATGGCCAAGAACAAGACCAGGCTCCAGCACAAGGAGGTTGGCGAACAGTTCATTCAGAACCATATAGCCCGTTTCAAACACTCTGTAGGTGAAGGCTCCAATGAAAAGATATATATGCTTAACGGAAAGGCATATACATCCAAGAATGATGGCATTGCCGGTCAGCCGTACCACTCCACAGACAGGAACATACGCTGCAGCAACGGTGTGCTGCACTGTATAGACGGCTATCTGGATTATCTGCCCAGTCTTTATGAGTATATTACTACAGCACCTGCGTACAAGGAGATCTTCGGTGACTGGTTCAAGAGCTTTACCATAGAGGAACTGGATCCCTCACGCAGTGTCGCCCAGGGCTTCAATGATTTGGGTGAGATGGTCTATATAGACTCCGTCATGATAGAGTCCAATATGCTCATGAGCCGTTACGGTCGTATACATACAGAGGACAGTACCTTTGCCATCGTGCTCCCCACCCCCGAATTGTGGGCAACCGTATATGATGAGATAAAGGAAAGGTATGTCTATGCTGAGAACAACCTGAACAATGACTCCCTGCAGCAGTACTACACCCGTACCACTATGATGGCTGACATGTTCTATAACATCAACCCCAAGGTACAGCGCTATATGCCTGATTCAGTATTCTCAACCAGATACTCTCAGGCTGAGAACCGCCGAGAGGGTCTGCCTTTCCATATCTTCAGTCATCCCTATGACAAGACAAGCGGATTGTTCGGCAGTGCAGTTGATTCTGTTGAGTGCAGTAACGGTATAATCTATTTCATAGACAAGTGGCCGTTTGCCGATACCCTTACCTATCTGCGCCAGATCAAGCTTGAGGCTGAGACCTATCAGAACCTTTCAGGCCTTATCCTCAGGTCTCAGACTGTACAGAGGGTGGATACCACCACTTTGGACAATCCTATCCAGGTAATGAGAATTGCCGGTGACGGTGTCAGCAACTGGACGGGTAAGATATACATATCTGACAACCTTAAGGGAAAGTATTCAGTAAAGATGGTTATGGCTCCCAATACAGTATCCGAGATGCCTAACTACATTCATCCCACGATATCATACCAGATGCCTAACGGTAAGGTTACTGACCTTATAGATTCAAGCGTTACCGAGTCTGTAGAGTACAGACCCGGTAAATATAGGGTAACCAAGATACCGTTCTATGCTATCAATAAACTTGATAGACTTGATACCATTGACCTGGGTATAGTAGACCTCCCGTATTGCAATTATGACATGAACCAAGCCAAGCTTTCAATCACCCTTACCAGTGGTGTAAATGAGAAGAACAGCGAGAAATACTCTTCGGAGATTTGGCTTGACTGCATAATACTGGATCCTGTTCGTTGAATAAAATAAGATTATATAGATATGAAGTTATTTGACAAGAAAAGGTTTTTGCCTTTGGGGTTGGCAGGCATAATGCTGCTTTCCTTTGCCCCGCTATCAGCTCAGAACAGTTCTGATGATCTTGTTGTGGTGACCGGTTATGTTACCGATGCCGCTCTTAACACCCCTATGGCCGGTGTCAAGGTTCAGGCATACAACATCTCCCGCCATTCGGCCATGACTAAGGAAGACGGTTCATTCACAATCAGGATTCCGGAATATGTTACTTCGCTGACATTCTCGCTAGACGGTTGCAACACCGTGGTATGTGCCCTTAAGGGTCGTACAGATGGTATTAGCGTAAAGATGTATGATGCCAATTTCTCTGAGATCTACAAGACCCAGACATCGGCAACTTCTGCCCAGCAGGCAGAAATTTCATCTGTAAGCGCCGATATCAGTGTTGACGGCCAGATACAGCAGTCCCTTCAGGGAAATGTGTTGTCAATCATGCGTTCGGGCCAGTTGGGTATAGGTGCAATGATGCAGATAGACGGTATCAATTCACTTAACATCAACACCCAGCCTCTGGTCGTTCTGGATGGTATTATCCTGGATATGGGTTATGAGCATGTGGCCATGCATGACGGTTTCTTCAACAACCTGCTGGCCAATATCCCGGTCGAGGATATAGAGTCAGTCCAGATTCTCAAGAACGGCTACGGCGTATACGGTTCCAAGGGTGCCAACGGTGTCATCATCATCAACACCAAGCGCATCAAGACCATGGCCACCAAGATTGACGTGAACATTTCAGGTAACTACCAGACCATGCCCAAGCTTCCGTATGTAATGGATGAGTCACAGTACCGTGCATATGCATCAGAGTTGCTTGGAACTACCGGTACCACCCTTACGTCATTCAAGTTCCTGCAGTCTGACAACAAGTATCCCTACTACTACTGGTATCATGAGAACAATACTGACTGGAGTAAGGTTTCATATCAGGATGCTTTTGTGCAGAACTACAACGTGAGTGTGCAGGGTGGTGATGATGTTGCCAACTACAGTCTTTCTGTAGGTTACCTGTTCGGTGACGGAACCCTGACTGAGAGTGAGTTCTCCCGTTTCAACCTGCGTCTTAACTCAGACATCATCTTAGGTGACCGCCTGTCAATGCGTTTTGATGCATCATACAGCGATGTTACCCGTGACCTCCGTGATGACGGAGCTCCTGATGATATAGACAACACTATGATAAACGCCCCCGGTTTCCTGGCACTTGTCAAGTCTCCGTTCCTTTCACCGTACGCTCACATGTACGGAGGCGGAATCACCAATTACCTGGCATCCGAGGATGATTATCTGGACGAGGTTCTGGGTACCGAGGTCTCTCTTGCCAACCCGCTTGCCATCCTTGAGAACGGTGACGGTATTAACAAGAACTATTTCGGCAGCCGTTTCATTACCCTGGCCGTAACTCCCAAGTGGGAAATCAAGCGTAACCGCCTGAACCTGTACGAGCACTTCACATATACTCTTGCCAATTCGGACGAGAACTACTACATTCCTCTTAACGGTTCTCCCCGATTCAGGATTGAGGGCATAGGTATGGTTGACAACAAGGCTGCAGCCATGTCGGCCAAGCAGGACGGTTTCATGAGCAACACCTATCTGGAGTATACCCGCAGGTTCGGTGCAAGTGACCTGAATGTACAGGGCGGATTCCGTTACATAAACAACAACATGTTCCAGACATCCATGGAGGGTTACAACT
Organism: Bacteroidaceae bacterium; assembly: GCA_017642425.1. GTDB lineage: Bacteria > Bacteroidota > Bacteroidia > Bacteroidales > Bacteroidaceae > Colenecus. Next base: position 74,812 of record JAGCPB010000039.1, on the reverse strand, counting down.
CCGGTAACGACAAGAAGCCTAACATGGATACATCACTCAAGTACAGGCAGACTGACGGTACTGAGTCTGATGACAAGTCACTCACATGGTGGGGTCAGGCAACCTATAACTATATGGAGAAATACTATGTGCAGGCCAGCCTGGGTATGACAGCTTCATCCAGATTCGGAAGTGATGTGGAGAGCGGCCTGAACATGTTTGGTGTGCCATGGGGTATTTTCCCGTCAGTTGCTGCAGCCTGGGTTGCATCATCCGAGTCATGGTTCACACTTGACTTTGTGGATTATCTCAAGCTCAATGCAGGTTTTGACGTTACAGGCAATGACGGTTATGACGCTTCGGCTTCCAAGACCTACTTCTATCCTGTCAAGTTCCTGGGCAAGACCGGTGTAGTGATGGACAATATAGGTAACGGCTCACTGCGTTGGGAGACCACGCGTAAGTTTACCGCCGGCCTTGACATGAACCTGCTTGGCAACCGACTGTCAGTATCAGCCAACCTGTTCACTTCAACAACTGATAACCTGCTTTCAATAGGTTCACTTTCATATGTGACCGGTCTGCCCCAGACATGGAGCAACGGCGGCTCACTTTCAAACAAGGGATTTGATGCAGCCTTTAACCTTAAGCTCCTCAACACCGAACTCGTAAAGTGGGAGGTTGGCGCCGGAATAGGCCGTTACAAGAATGAGGTTACCAAACTGCCTATGGAGGGTTATGACACTGAGGTTTACGGAGCTACCGTAAGGACAGAGGTGGGCAAGCCCGTGGGCGTATTCTACGGATATGAGACCGACGGTGTGCTGACCACATCAAAGCAGGCTACAGATGCCGGTCTGTATATGCTTTCCGATAAGGGTGTCAAGACCTATTTTGAGGCAGGTGACATGAAGTTTGTTGACCAGAACGGCGATCATATCATCAACTCTGAGGATATGGTACAGATTGGCGATCCCAATCCTGATTTCTACGGACACCTTACAACCCGTCTTGGAATCAAGAACTTTGCCCTTAGCGCCACATTCACCTATTCTGTAGGCGGTGACATATATAACTATGAGCGTATGCTTCTGGAGAGCGGTTCACGTTTCATGAACCAGTCTCTGGCCATGACCAACCACTGGATGGTTGAGGGTCAGGAAACCGATATTCCGAGAGTAGTTTTTGAGGATCCTCACCAGAATGCACGTTTCTCAGACCGTTGGATTGAGGATGGTTCATACATGCGTCTCAAGAATGTGACCCTTAGCTATAAGATTCCTCTGCATACCACATATCTGCAGGGACTTACCGTATGGGGTTCGGCCAACAACCTGTTTACCCTTACCAGGTATCTGGGTTCAGATCCTGAGTTCGTGTCAGGTTCCAATGTGCTTTTGCGTGGCATAGACCGCGGTCTTGCTCCTCAGTCAGCCAATTTCTCATTAGGATTGAAGATTAACCTTTAATATAAGGTATTATGAAACTGAAAAATATATTTACTATTGCTCTTTCCGCTGTACTTGCAGCGGGGGTGACCTCTTGCGAGGATATGCTCAAGGTTGATTCCAAGACCTATATGTTTGACTACCAGAACACCTTGGATGATCCTACGGATACTGTATACTCAGTACTTGGTATTGTCCAGAAGATGCAGGTCATTGCTGACCGTACCAATATCCTGGGCGAGATTCGTGGTGACCTTGTTGCCGTGTCAGACCATGCATCGGAGGATCTGCGTGACCTTTACGGTTATGATTTCACCAAGCTTAAGTCAACCAACAAGTATGATCAGCCGGTAGATTACTATTCAATCATCAATAACTGTAACTTCTTCCTTACCAATGCCGATACGGCATTCGTCCGCAACGAGAAGCAGATACTTAAGGGTGAATACATTGTAATTCTTTGCTACCGCGCATGGGCATACCTGCAGCTGGCACAGATTTACGGTGAGGTCCCCTATTTTGACAAACCCATTACCGGTGACAATGCAAATGCCGGAGTAAGGATGAACATCAAACAGTTGGCACAGACACTGCTGCTTGACTTCAAGGATGACTACATCAAGTATATGGACAAGTACTCTCCCAATTACGGAAAGCTGGGAGGTGAGGAACTGGGTGACGGTTCCAAGACCATGCAGCATGAGTCATTGGATATGTTCATACCTATCCGCCTCATCATGGGTGACCTGTGCCTCTGGGCCGAGGATTATGCCCATGCAGCTCTTTATTATCATGATTTCCTGATTAATGATACCCATACCACCACCACTGGTACCAACAGCGTGACATGGCTCACCAATGATTTCCTTTATGATGGATCTGATAATTATTCGGCTTCAATATTCGGCGATAACGGTCATATAACCTATATACCTATGGAGGCCGACAAGTACAGCGGTGTGGTAAGTGACCTTGTCAATATCTACAACTCAACTGAGGATAATGACTATTGGTACCAGCTTACACGTTCACGTGCTGCAACAGCCATAAGCGTGCGCCAGAACTATTGCTATCATGCCAAGCGTTCTGCATCAAACCGTTATGAGTGGGCTGCCTATATCAATGACAAGAGCGCAATGGAGGAGTTGCTTCTTAGAGGCGACCGCCGTTTGGGTGCCGTCCTTGAGACAGATTATGAGATTCTCTCAGATGAAGAAATCAATACTTCAAACCAGGGAACTGAAATTCAAACGTTAAATAAAATTAATTCAGAAAAAATTTGGTTATATCGTAAGGACGTAGTATATTTGAGGCTTGCAGAGGCACTGAACCGTTGTGAACTGCCTCAGACCGCGTTTACGATACTTAAGGAGGGCCTCTGCAAGGCGTCCATTGACAGTATTAATCAGGGAGAGAAGACCAGGGCAACCAATGTCAACGGTGTTGATATAAGCGCTGTCTATGACTTCCCCACCACCAAGTTCCAGCTGGCACGTACAGAATGGTATACCACAACCGTTAATTCGGCCGGTTCTACATTGAACGTCTATTGCGCACGTTGGAGTAGTACAGGTAACACCATAGGTATCCACTCACGTGGTTGCGGTGATGCTGCCTATGATCCCAACTATACTATTCCTGTTGATACGGTTAACGGAAGAATTCCTACACTTGAGGATTCTGTCCGTGCGGTAGAGGAGAGGCTTATAGATGAGATGGCATTGGAGACCTGCTTTGAGGGATACCGCTTTGGTGACCTTATGCGTATAGCAATGCACCGTGCCGATGATCCGGGATCACCTGCATACGGTGGCTTTGCCGAGAATGATTTCCTGGCCAAGCGCGTAGCTACACGTGAGAGCGCCAATCTGGATGACACCAAGGATTATTATGAGACCAAGGATGAGGCTCTCTATACCAAGCTGCTTGGTGACGGCAAGAGCCTTAACAAGGCATGGTTCCTTATTCTTCCTGATGACAAATAATTACAAATTCTAAAATGCCTGCCCCGGTACGGCCTTACCGCACCGGGCGGGTTTTTGAGATATTTATAAATTATTCTTTAACCTATTACAAAACAATTAGAGAGAAAAAGAGTTTTTAACCTATTTATTAATTAACATTTTATTTATGAAAAAAAGAGACTTATTGTTCGCAGGTCTACTCCTTATGGGAGTAACCGCTTTTGCCCAGCCCACCAGGACTCCGCAGGATGCTAAAGTTATCTTTACGCAGACCTTTGAGGATGACTGGGATAAATGGCAGAACACTCCGGTTGATACCATCTATCAGCTTGAGTACTTTAAGGGGGTAACAGGTGATAACCAGGCCTTCTCAAACGCTTGGAGTGACGCCCGTTTCAAGGATGACAACCTCGTTATCAGAACAGACTCTGTTACACCCGGTCATGAGGGTGGTATTATCCTTTACAACGGAGTTATGCTTACCGATGATGCCGCTGACCTCAGCTCCAACAAGTATAAGGATGACAGCTACAGTATTGTAGAGGACAAGTCACAGGCCCGTGCCGATGCTTTCGAACAGTGGGGTGAGGACGGTGGTAACAACGTATTCCATTTTGTATCAGGCGGTCGTTTTGATGCAAGTGGCAACGATGTTGTAGGTACCGGTAACAAATACACCGATAACTATCGTCGTAACCTGTTTGTACGTTTCAAGGATGGTACAATTGAGCCTGAGTCATCTTATCGTATTACTTTCTACGTTAAGGCTAATCCTACCAATCCTGCTTATTCAGCCCGTATGCATACTGCTTTGCATCGTGGTTATTTCCATTCAGAGAAGACCTTCACCATGGGTCTGCAGAATGACAATAACAACCTGTTGTACAACACCTCCATTGAGTACACCAAGGATGATTTCACAGGTGGTTGGGAAAAGGTTACCTACATGGAGTATTATCTGAATGACTCAATCGCTGACTACTACATGCTTTCAAGCGGTTACTGGTGGTCAAATGACTGGACTTGGAAGGCAGCTGACAACGGCACTGAGGATGACCTTAAGTTCATCAAGCAGCCCAACAAGTTCTTCTTCCGTCTGTCATTCCAGTCAGACTCAACTGACTTCGTAGTTGATAACATCTCTCTTACCAAGTCATGGATTGCAGGTTGCGAGTATTATGGCGACAAGATGCGTGTTGACTTTGGTTACAAGACCAATCTTAAGGACCTTGTAGCTCAGGCTAAGAAGGAGACCAACATCGATGCTATCGAGCTTCCCGGTGAGTGCCTTGAGGTATGGTGCCTTAAGGAGGGTGGTGATCCCGACAATGATGCTGATTGGGAGGATATGCCTATCCGTTCTGCCGAGTATCATGGAGACGGTTACATGTACATCTTCACTGACTTCTTTACCTATAATGGTGAGGAGATCCCGTTCGAGTTTGATAACTATGACCAGGTTCTCGTATCATTCTTCAACCCTGTTGACAATGAGAAGATTGCCCTTAAGTATACAGGTACAGGTGCTGACGTAGCCAATTTGTTCCCCAAGGCTTTGGATACAGCCTGGATCAGAGCCGGTAAGATTGTTCCTGACTTCTACAATGAACTTGCTACTCCTAACCCCAATGTGTTCAGGGGCGTTCACTCTATGAAGGATCTGCCTCCTGTATGCCAGGAGCTCCCCTACGAGGAGGGTTCATTCGGTCTGGAGCCTGTAACAAGCATGCAGTTCAAGTTCTCACGTAAGGTATTGGTTGATGCTGCTGGTGAGGCTTCTGAGAGGCTTATTGCTTATGTTGGCGATGAGGTTTGGATTCCTTCAGTTAATGAAGATATTCTTACCATTACCCAGCCTGCCGGAGCTGCCGCTCTTAAGGGTGACGTAGAGGTTCATATCATCCAGATTATGGGTGTAGGTCCTACCGAAGAGGGTGATGAGGTTATCTGCCACTATCATTTCGGCAGCTTTGACCGTGTATTCGATTCACAGATTGTAACCAAGTCTGACTGGAGAAGCGAGATTACAATCGGCAATGCAGCTGATGAATGGGCACGTCCTACACCTGCCAGCCTTGCTTCTTATAACGCTACAGATGGCTTCATCATTGGTAACGGTGACAACTATAACAATGTTGACCTGACCAAGTATTCAAAGAACGGTCTGTACAAGATGGTAGATGATGGTACAAACGGTGACGCTCTCTTCTACTTCACTGGTCGTACCAACAATCTGTTCGGTAACGTCTATACTCGTGAGACTTTGAACAAGGGTAACTATGAGATTTCATTCCCGGCATTCGGTTGGGATCGCGATAACCTGACTACTAAGGTTTATGTATATCCGACTCCTGCTGACTTCACTTATGATGCTTTGAATGGAGCCAAGAAGACCCAGATAGGTTCACTCATGCCTACAGTCAAGAAGTCTTGGAGTGATAACAATAAGGAGGAAACATGGCCTGACGGAACCCAGACTTACAGCTTCACATTCAGCATACCTGCTGATGGCCAGTATGTAATTGAGTGGGAGGTTGACAAGAACGGAAGTCAGAGCTACTATGGTGTTGCAATTGGCAACTATACCATCAGAACAGCCGGTGATCTGTCATATGCTTCTACAAAGGCTCTTAACGAGGCTGTTGAGGCTGCCAATGAACGTATTGCTCTTGCCGATGCAAACATTGCCATCTATGGCGGTGAGATTTATAACGCTACTGTGGCTACGGCTGAGTACTACAAGATTGGTGGTGCATTTGACGCTGAGAAGAAGACCAAGCCGTCTGAGTGGGCTGCTGCCAAGAAGGTTGTTGATAATGCAACCAACGTTTTGAAACTCCGCATGGATACTGTTGACGCATTCGTTAAGCAGAGAGATGCCGTGACACTCAAGCTTGATGAGGCTAGTGCAAGCAGCGGTCTTGACGTATACGTTGCTCTGCAGAATGTTAAGAGTGCAGCCGATGTTTATCCTGTAACCAGAAAGACCGGTAAGGAGATCTATGAGTTCAACGATTACATGAAGAATGCAATTGCAGCTCTTGATAACCGTCTTGCCATCAACAAGAAGTTCGCTGATGAGCTTACCAGAGCCGCTCAGCTGATTGAGGATGCAGCAAAGCCCGGCTTTGAGGAGTACACAGCACTTATCGGTATCTATAATGCTAATAAGGACTTTGATGTTATCACATCTGCCGATGCTGACGTTAACGCTACATACGCAACCGTTCATGAGGCTGCCGATGCTTATGACTTCAGAGTACAGGGCTTCCAGGTTAAGACTAAGGGTATATTCGCTCTCCGTGACCTGGCCGGTAGCCTTGGTTCAAACATAGCTGATGATGCAGTTGTTGCTTCTGCTCTTGCTAGTGTTGAGGATGATGATGACCAGCTTGCAGCTGTTCTTAAGTCTGCTATCAAGATTGCCATCTATCAGAAGCTGGCCGCTAATGACGCCATCTATGATGAGGACAGCCTGGATATCACTCCGTTCATCAAGAACTACTATCTGTATCAGACTCCTAAGATTGTTGAGCGTACAGACAAGCAGGTTCCGAACGGCAACACAGAGGCTGATCCTAACGGTGCTCAGATGCAGCACTCACAGCACATGTGGAACAGCGGTGACCTGAACGGTAAGATGCCTATCTGGGTAATGATTACCGGTATTGATTACGATGACCTCTATCCGGGTTGGACTGTTTCTTCTACCAACACTGGTAACGCTATGGTAACCGGTGACAAGAACTACACAGCTTACAAGAACGGTCTGCCTGTATTCGATGCTGAAATCGGTATGGACTGGAACGGTCGCGCCGATATGAAGACTCAGCTTGTTGATCTGCCTCAGGGTTACTTCACTCTTGGCGTTCAGCTGCCCGAGTTCACAGCTAATGAGGGTGAGGGTAAGATTGCTCAGCTGACAGTTACACTTCCTGACAGCACTTATGTTGGTAAGGCTGTTTCTTCAGGTGCTCAGACACTGGCTGTTGACAGCATCCACGTAACTGAGGGTGATGTTCCTGCAATTGATTTCATGCTCCGTTCACAGAACGGTTGGTCACGTGCCGATAACTGGTTCCTGGCATTCCGTCCTGATAAGGATTATGAGTATGACGAGGCTATCGCTGCCGAGCAGGGCAAGCTCAGCTCATTGCTGACCGTTGTTGACGCTGCTAAGGCTCAGGCTGCTAACGTAGAGTTCTACACTCTGGGCGGCATGAAGGTTGCAGCTCCTAAGGCTGGCGAAATCCTGATCCGCAAGACTACCGTTGGTGGTAAGGTTCAGGTTGATAAGGTTCTGCTTAAGTAATTAAGTAACAACTAATCCATAATGAATCGGCGGAGAGCTCAAGGCTCCCCGCCGATTCTGTTTATTATCACTTTTTTGACTTCTCTTTATGCGGTTTGCACAAAAGTGGGTATCTTTATAGTCCTAAACCAAATATGTTTATTATTAACCTCATTATATAACTGACAGATGAAAGCAAGATTCACGCTCATGGCAGCTCTTATGCTTGCCGGCATTGCCGTTGAGGCACAGAACCCTATTATCCGTGACCAGTTCTCGGCCGATCCTTCTGCCCTGGTGGTAGGCGACCGCGTATATGTGTTCCCGTCACATGACATCAAGGCTCCCGCAGAATATGCCCGTAAGGACTGGTTCTGCATGGCCGATTATCATGTGTTCTCATCTTCAAATCTTACCGACTGGACAGATCACGGTATGATTGTAGACCAGTGGAGTGCTCCCTGGGTGAATGAGAAGGGCTATTCAATGTGGGCTCCTGACTGCAAACAGAACCCCACAAACGGCAAGTATTATTTCTTCTTCCCTGCCGGTGCTAAACCTCAGCCAAGTGCTGACGGCCGCCGCGGAATGGGTGGTAACCGTGTAGGTATATGTACTGCCGATTACCCTGAAGGACCTTATACTCCTGAGGCTACTCCTATTGAAGGCGTAGGCGGTATTGACCCCTGCATCTTTATAGATGACGATGGTACAGGTTATCTGGTTATGCCTGGTATTACCATAACCAAACTTAATCCTGACTGGAAATCTGTTTCAACAGATCCTGCTGACCGTCATCGTGTAGAGGGTGTTCCTACCCGTGGCCTTGTAGAGGGTCCGTACCTTTATAAGCACGGCGGAAAGTACTACATGACTTTCCCGTGGGCCCGTAACGTTGAGGAGGTGCTTGCATACTGCGTGGCTGACAATATCTTTGGCCCGTATGAGTTCAAGGGCGTATTCTTTGAGGAGCATGCCAACAAGTGCTGGACCAACCATCACTCTATCATAGAGTTCAAGGGTCAGACCTATCTGTTCTACCATCACAATGAGTTCTCACCTGATTTTGACAAGAACCGTTCAGTATGCGCTGACAGCATATTCTTTGATGATGAGAAGGGAGAGATCAAGATGGTAAAGCCCACTCTGCGCGGTATAGGCGTTACCCAGTCCAACACCCAGATTCAGCTGGACCGTTACACTGCTCTTAGTGCAAGCGGTGACTCTATAGCTTACCTGGAGCCCAGCAACTATTTTGCAGGATGGAAGACTGTTTTCTATGAGAAGGGTGCATGGGCCAAGTACAACACCGTTGAGTTCAAGAAGGCTCCCAAGAAGGTAACTGTCAAGGTTGTTGCCCCGTCGGCAGGTAAACTTGAGATTCTGCAGGGCGATAAGGTTATTGCCACTGTAGATATTCCTGCAGACCGTCAGCTGGTTACTGTTGACGCTCCAGTCAAGGGCGCTGCCAAGGGTATCCATAACCTTAAGGTTCGCATGATAACAGACGGCAAGATTCAGGTTGACTGGCTTACATTCAACTGATTCCTTTAATTCCAACTTGTGCTATGAAAGCTAAATCAATAATGATATTATCCCTGACCATGCTCGTTGCAGCATGGTCAGGCTGTTCTACCAGCAGCAAGACTACTGAGTGCGTGAACCCTCTTACCTATACCGATATTCCGGATAATGACTGGATCCGCGTAGGTGATGACTACTATATGGTAAGTACCACAATGTATTTCTGCCCGGGTGCACCTATCATGCACTCCAAGGATCTGGTACATTGGGAGCTTTTGAGTTATGTATATGACTATCTGGAGGATGATGATGTATATAATCTGCGTAACGGCCGTAATGCATACGGCAAGGGCCAGTGGGCTACATCACTCCGTTATGTGAATGGTACCTATTATGCCCTGTTCATAGCCAATGACCAGAACAAGACCTATATCTATCACACCAAGGACATTACCAAGAGTTACTGGGAGCGTTCTGTGATAAACCGTTCATTCCACGATGCAAGCATGCTGTTTGAGGACGGTCATCTGTATGTGGTCTGGGGTAATGGTGAACTCCGTATCATAGAACTGGAGCCGGATGCATCGGCCATCAAGGCAGGTGCCCAGGAGCAGATACTGATTGACTCCCCGCGTCAGGGATTCAACCTGCGTGCCGAGGGCGCCCATATCTACCACATAGGTGACTACTATTATATCCTGGAGATTGACTGGCCAAGTGGTGGTGTCCGTACCGAGACTGCATGGCGTTCCAAGGATCTTTTTGGCCCCTATGAGCGCAAGGTTATACTGAGCGGTGCGTTTGACGGCCGTGGCGACGGTGTGGCCCAGGGTGGAATCATAGAGACCCAGAAGGGTGACTGGTATGCCATAATGTTCCAGGATCACGGAGCTGTGGGCCGTATTCCTACTCTTCAGCCTGTAAAGTGGGTTGACGGCTGGCCAATTCTGGGCGATGATACCAAGCCTGTAAAGCAGTTTACCGTTAATCTGCCTGAAAGCGGAAAGAACCGTACCTGGGATAATGATGAATTCAACTATAAGAAGAATGAACTGGACCTGGTATGGCAGTGGAACCACAAGCCTGACAACAGCGCATGGAGCGTTACCGAACGCAAGGGCTGGCTCCGCCTTAAGACCGGACAGTTGGCAACCAGCGTGACCGATGCCCGCAATACGCTCACACAGCGCACTGTAGGGCCCCGTTGCTATAGTGAGGTATGTATGGACGCCAGCGGCATGAAACCTGGCGACAGGGCTGGAATCATAGCTTTCCAGAGTAACTACTGCACTATTGGCGTTGAGGTGGCCGATGACGGATCCAAGAGTCTTGTAGCCTTGACTCACCGCAACATAGGCCGCCGTCGTGGACCGCAGCAGCAGACGGGTGAACAGCCCAATCCTGATACAGAGGCATTACGTATTCCCCTTACCCAGGATAAGGTCTGGCTCAAGATACGTTATGTTTTCACGCCTCAACAGGAGGGTGAGCGTGCCGACCAGGCATTCATGAGCTACTCTCTGGATGGCAAGAACTGGACGGATGTTGATGCTGCACTGCAGATGTCATTCAGCCTGGATTACTTTACCGGCTACCGCACGGGTCTGTACAGTTTCTGCACCAGGCAGGCTGGCGGCTATGCGGACTTTGACTACTTTAGGCAGGAGGTTTATTGAGTTAAAAAACCATAAACATTTAACTTCCGTACTGAACATTTATATTAAGGATGAAACGTGAGGAAAGTAACATAGTGAACAGCCAGGGATCTCTTTCAGTGAGCGATGAATCCATTGCCCGTCTGCTATGTGATGATAATCATGTAGAGGAGGCCGTACGCCTCATCATGAAGAAATACGGAGAGCCGTTATACTGGCACATACGCCGAATGGTGGTTGCCCATGATGATGCCGAGGACTGCTTGCAGGAGACTATGATAAACGTATACAAGTACAGGAGCACCTACTCCAATGAGTATCCGCTATCATCATGGCTCTACAAGATAGCAACAAATGAGAGCCTCAAGTTGCTTAAGAACCGTGCCGGTTTCACGATGTCGGTCGATGACCTGGGGGATTCCCTAAAGGACAGTGTTCGTGAAGAGGCCAGTCCGGATGCCGATGAGACTCTGATTCTCCTTCAGGAGGCTATAGCCCTCCTGCCGGCCAAACAGAAGATGGTGTTTAACCTCAGGTACTATGATGACAAGAGTTATGAGGAAATACACCAGATAGTGGGAGACAGCGTGAATACGCTCAAGACCAACTATCATTACGCAGTACAGAAGATAAAGGATTATATATTAGAGCATCAGTTATGAAAGAATTTGATCTGGAAGGACTTAGCAGAGAAATGCCTTACAAGATGCCGGAGCATTTCATGGATGATATGACCAACAGGGTTATGTCTCAGATTGCAGGTCAGCGCAAGCAGCGTAAGGAGCGCAAGATTGTGGCTCTGTTCGCAAGCGCCGCAAGTGTGGCAGCAGTTGCACTGCTGTTCCTGCATCCGTTTGGTACAAGCGGACTCAACATCCCCGATTATGAGAGCATATCACAGTGCGCAAGCGTGGATGAACTGATCCAGAATATGACAGCCGAGGATCTGGGTGTCTATTCAATGATGAGCAACTATTACGGCAACTGATTATGAAAAAACGCTGGACGGCATTACTTATCCTTGCCGGCTTGTTCCTTTACCAGCCTATCCAGGCCCAGGACAGGGATGAGCAGATGATTAATGCGTCCTTGCGTTTCATAAAGGAGAACGCCAATCTTACCAAGAAAGAGTATGATAAGTTTGCCAAACTGTACATTGAATACAATGAGCAGCTTGCCAAGTTGAACCGTGAACTCAAACCGGAGTCACGTGATTATATGAAGCGCTGGCAGACTATCAACAATGATTATATGCAGAAGCTGGAAAAGGCTCTGCCTGACTCAACCCGTCAGAAAGTAGGTGTTGCCCAGTGGGAACTCGGCCAGAAGGTCTGGGGGCAGTGGTCGGAGCAGAACCGCCAGCATACCGAGCAGCAGTTCCAGATGATGGGACAGTGGAATCAGATGAACCCTCAGTTCATGATGCAGCCACACATGTTTGATTTCCAGCGTTTCCGTCAGCGTGAGATGCAGCAGGCCAATGAACAGCAGCAGCGGTGGTGGGAGAACTATTGGCGCAACTGGGGTGAGCCCGATACCGCCATGGTCCGCCGCATGCAGGAGAGCAGGCGGCGTTATCAGGAGCGTGACAGCATCTGGATGCAGCACCGCCAGCTGTTTGGTCCGCAGAACCAGTTCGGCCCCCAAAACCAGTTCGGCCCCCAAAACCAGTTCGGTCCGGGATATGGTCCTCAGTTCGGGCCTCAGGGACAGCAAGGTTATCCTCAGCAGACCACTCCTTTTGGACCTCAGTTCGGTCCCGGTACAAACAATCCGTACAGATCAAGATAAAACAATAAATCCTTGCAGGACCTGCAAGGATTTATTGTTTTCAATTTTCACTTTTCAATTTAAAACAATAAGACTACGGCAAACACCGTAGTCTTATTGTTTTTAGTGCTGGTCCTCATTAGCCTCATAGATGCTCTTAGGAACAATCTCTATGAAACTGAACGGGAATACGCCGTCATCCTCATAAACCTGACGCATACGGATGTAATAGTCATTGTTGGCTCTAAGGTATTCGTTGCAAATGATCTTGCGGTAGCAGTTGTCATCTCCACGTATAGGATCTCCGGTATTGTCCGTAGACTGTGATTTGGTGTAAGAATCAATAGCCTTCAAATATCCGCGAATACGCATTGCTCTGTCGTTCAGATATATGGCCTGGGCCTTCTGTGATGTGGTCATGGAGCTGTATCTGTCATCATCATCGGCAACCATACCAATACGGGCGTCAGTACCTCCAAGCCTCAAGTCAACTGGAATTCCCTCAGGAGTCCAGTCCCAGTTACGCCAATATGTTGCAGCATCTACTGTGGGATTATACTGGTGGAAGTAGAACTGTGCTATACCACGGTCATTCTGACCCTGGCTGCTGGCCAGTGAATTGTTCCATACACGGATCTCATAGTTACCGTCAGACGGAACAGGTGGCAGACGGAAAGCAATGTCATAGCTTCCGCGTACAGTAATCTCATCACCATATACGGTACCAAATGACTTGTCACGGTATCTGACAAAGAACTTGGTCTGCTCATCAACCCACTCAAAGTTCTTGCAGAATCCAACCTTATATGCCTTAACCATCTTGTCTATGTTCTTGACACCACCGTTTGAGGGATCACCGTTAAGACGTCCACGTCCACGGCTGTTGATGAAATCAGGTGACAGTGTGCAGCACATGATTCTCATTCTGCACTTGAGCGCGGTCTCTCTGGTGAATGTGTCATAAACCAGAAGCTTGTTGATGTAATGGTAACCTCCGTTCACGCAGATGTTGGTTATGCCTCCCTCAAGGTTGTACTCTGATGCATCCTGAGCAATTCTGATTCCCTCAGACACAAGGCCTATCTCCTGTGTGCCTTTACGGTTTATGAATATGCCAAGGGGCTTCTCTGCAGTGCCACCCGGGTAAGGTGTGCTTATACGCATGATTGAGTGCGGGAGCATTGTCTCAAAGAAATCCTCAACATCATACTCCTTAAGGTACAGACGACGCTGGATGATCTCTTTCTGGCTGGTGTTGAACTGGTCATAAGAGAGCCAGCAGGGTAGTATGTGATAAGAGAGGAACTTGTTGAGTGAACTTGCCCTTACGGAGTCAGGCAGACCAGCTCCCTCGGGGTAAACCTTCTCTGCGTACTGACGCAGTTCAGTCACATTGTGAATACCGCCTGTCCAGTATTCATCACTGTAATTGGCCAGAGCTGTATCAGGCATTGCAAAGACTGTAAACTTGAACTCTCTCTTTTCAGGGATAGCGATGCGGTCAGCGTTATCGCCGGTTTCAAATGCGGTCTCATTCTTGTGTATGCCACTGTAACCGTCACGTAGAGCCTGCTCGGTCCACTCATAATCAATTTCAGGATAGGTGTCATCATAATACTGCTCCAGGGTGTCTTTAAGGCCTGTGATTACCAAAGCGGAGTAGAATATTGACAGGTTGGGGTTCTCTTTCATCAGACCGGGAATGAACTGGTTTGATGAACGCAGAACCTTGTCAATCTTGTGTACCACACCGTTCTGAACGGTATCATCAGACTTGGTGAGCGTGGCCTGCATGTTGATGAGGTATCTCAGTTTTACCATGATGGAGTCTGAACCGTCCTTAGCCTTAAGGACAGTTACGCCGTCATCAGCATATACAGGTACTGAATCTGCAAAAGAGTTGTAGGTGACATAACGGTCCAGCATATTGGGATGCTGGAGCACGCCGTTACCGTTCAGGTCTGACGCGAACATCAGGTTGTTGAAAATGTGCGTGCGGGCAATGGTGTCACATACCTTCTTGTTTGCAAGGACACTTTCAAGATTCAGGAAGATGCTCTTGAGAGAATCATTGGTGGCCTCCTCTCTTCTCTGATTAAAGTAGATCTGCATGGCTGAATCATTGGGTGCAAAGCAGGTGTATGTACCGTAGGTTCTCATCTGGCCCCAAAGGTCTGCCTTCTGAAGGATGGCAATGAAGTAGGAGTAGTTTCCGTGGTCCTCAACTTTTCCGTTCAGATAGTCAGCGATGGTTTCACCGTTGTTAGTGTAATAAGTGCCCGGGTGCTGCTCGCTCCATATATCGGTGCATGACATAGTGACACCAATCAGGATGGCTGCGGCTGCGGTCAGGGCAGACTTTCCGAAGAATCTCTTGTTGATTTTCATATGTTTGGTTATTAATTATTTAGTCCAATCAGGTCTATGCTTTAACAGGGTCTGTGCGCTATATCTGTACACTTTACCGCATTATAGCGCGTAAAGATAATCATTATTTATGAAAAGTAAACACGGATTCACACATTTTTTAAGAATAAAGGCATAAAAAAAAGAGCGCCCCTACCGTGGTGGCAAGACGCTCATATAGTCTTGGCAATCTGTCATTACCAGTTCATGCGGTAGTTACCGCTCAGGTGCAGCAGGGCAAAGAGGTAGATCAGACCGTCATAATATACGTCATAGTAGCCGTCATCATAAGGCTTGTGCTCCATGCTGAACATGTGACGTACCAGCTCCTCGTTGTATTCGCTCTCACACATCAGGGCTGTGGTGGCCATGGTGCCTACAAAACCTATTGAGTGACGCAGGTTGGGACGCCAGCGGCCGCCACCCATGGGACGGGCCGATACATCACCGTTCAGAGCAAACTGATCGGGGAACTCAGTTACGCCATAACGGCCTACAATAGCCTTCTGGAACTTCTTGGCATATTCAGTCTGCCACTCTGCATCCTTGTGGTACCATGTAAAGTCCATGGCAATGTTCATAGGCACACGCCATGAATCATAGTGGAATTCGCTTCCGCGGTTGGGGGTGCCGTCAAACTGGCTCTGGTCGGGGTTGATACCGGTCTCGGGGTCACAGGCGCGGTGCAGGTATTCACGTGCGTTGGCAGCCAGTTCGCGGTACAGGTCCTCACGGCCGTCCTTTGCGGTCTCGGCCCAGATTTCATAGAATGCGGGCAGATGGTATGAGGGGTCGGTCCACTCGTTTGAACGGGTATCGGGGCAGAAGTTGATGAGCTTGTGCTCCATGTTGATGATGTTGGTAACACCACCCGTGCCGTCCTTTGAGAAGAGGTCATTAAGCAGTTCCTGAGCCTCGGCCAGGTAGTTGAACTCCTCAAAAGTGCCCCAGCGGCGTGATGCCAGCAGCAGGGTGGTCACATAGTAGAGCTCACCGTCACTGGCTGATCCGTTTGATGTGCGGCGGCCGTTGGTACGGCATGACCATGCAAACAGACCGTGCGACGGGCCCTCCTCATTGTGGCGCATGTAGTATTTTGACCAGCGCCATATCTTGTTGAACAGTTCCGGCTTGTCAAGCTGTACAGCTATCATCATTCCGTAAGACTGACCCTCGGTGCGGACATCATTGTTCTTTACGTCCGATACATAACCCATCTTTACGATCTTGCCGTCAACCTCAACGTCTACATCGTGGTATGAGCCGTCTTCAGCCTCGAATACGGTTGAGAAGATGGTCTGGATTTTGTCATCAATCTCTTTCTGTGAGTAACCCAGTTCCTTAAGGTAGTTGCGGTACTTACCGGTTTCGGCGTATCCTTTCTCGGCTGGTTTCAGTTTCTTGTAAGTAGCGCAGGCGGCGGTTACGCCAATGATTGCGCAAAAGGCTGCCATTACAATGGCGATAGTCTTGAATTTTCTCATTGTCAGTAATTTGGCTTATTATTGTATGTATGATTTCCAACGCTGGTAGGCCTCGTCATATGCGGGCATATCGGATGCCTTGGGCTCTATGACGCGGATCTTCTGCAGGGATGCGAATGCCTCGTTGTGGTCATTGTAGATATGGACTCCCATACCTGCACCCTTGGCTGCGCCAATTGAGCCGTCTGTATTGTAAAGTTCAATGGTGGCTCCGGTAACTCCGGCCAGTGTATCACGGAACAGCGGGCTAAGGAACATGTTGGCGTTGCCTGCATGTATCTTGTTAACCGGCATACCCATATCCTCCATTATCTCTATTCCGTACTTGAAAGAGAACACTATACCCTCCTGGGCGGCACGTATCAGATGCGAACGGTTGTGGATGTTAAAGTTCACGCCGTTAAAGCTGCATCCGCGCTCCTTGTTCTCAAGCACACGCTCGGCACCGTTACCGAACGGCAGTACGGATACACCGGCAGAACCTATAGGGGCCTGGGCGGCAATGTCATTCATCTCGGCATAACCTACGCCCTCGGGTACGATGTTGCGTTTCATCCATGCGTTCAGGATACCTGTGCCGTTTATGCAGAGCAGTATTCCAAGACGGTTGAATCCGGTCTTGTGGTTTACGTGGGCAAAGGTGTTCACCCTTGACTTGGGGTCATAGCTTATCTCACCGTTAACGCCGTATACCACACCCGATGTACCAGCGGTGGATGCAATCTCACCGGGCTCGAATACATTGAGTGACAGGGCGTTGTTGGGCTGGTCACCGGCACGGTAGGTTACGGGTGTGCCCTCGGCCAGGCAAAGGTCCTTTGCAGCTGCGGCTGTAAGGCGGCCCTGCTCGGCGAATGTGGGAACTATCTTGGGTATGAATGAGCGCGGTATGCCGTAGTAGTCAAGCAGGAATCCTGCCACCTCGCCTGTCTGGAAATCCCAGAACATGCCCTCGCTCAGGCCCGATATGGTGGTTGCTATCTCACCGGTAAGACGCATTGCGATGTAGTCACCCGGGAGCATTATCTTGTCAATCTTGTCAAAAATCTTGGGCTCGTTCTGCTTTACCCATGCCAGCTTTGAGGCGGTAAAGTTACCGGGGGTGTTGAGCAGGTGTGTCAGGCACTGTGAGCGGCCCAGGTCCTGGAATGCGGTCTCGCCTATGCTGACGGCGCGTGAGTCACACCAGATGATGGCGGGACGCAACACTTTCTGGTGCTTGTCCACGCATACCAGTCCGTGCATCTGATAGGAGATACCTATGGCTTTGATGTCCTTTACATCGGCATTGCTTTGTGAGAGAACTGCGGCAGTGGCCTCTTTCAGGTATGACCACCAATCCTCAGGGTTCTGCTCAGCCCAACCGGGGTTGACTGCTTTAATGGGTGCTTCACTTTTGGGGGCGAACGCCGTTGCTACGCAATTGCCGTTCTGGGCATCTACAAGGCTGCACTTTACTGAAGAGCTGCCTATGTCATAACCTAACAGATACATACTTTTCCTTTTATATTGATTGTAATTAATGTTGCCTTGGTTTAGGACAAACAAAGGTAATCAAAAATGCTGATATTTTTCTATCACCCGTTTTCTCTTTTTGTCCTGACCCGATACTTATTGGAACGGGCTGGATCAGAAATTGTACAAGACAGACAGCAGCACGCGGTGATTGGTTATCCAGTGACTGTCAGCCACGTTTCCGCGCGGCTGGCATGTACCGTATGCCACGCTTGTCAACTCATACTCGCAACCCAGGTTCAGATTTCCTATGTTGTAGGTGATATTGGGAGCTACGCGGTACATGGCATCCAGATTGCCGCCTCCGATGGCGTAAATCTGCTGGAATGATGCTCCTTCCTTGCCGCCTAGGTTCTTCATATAACCGCCAAACAGGCCTCCCTTGACCTTTGTGCCATAGCTGATATGGGTCCAGGTGGAGAGGGCGGTCAGAGGTTGCCATTCCAGATCACCGTTCTCCATGAGAGCTGTGCCGAAACCGCTGCATATACCCAGGTTTGACATGTTCTGACCAAGCAGGGCCTTGGCTTTCCATGAGAATGCACCCTGCTCATATTTGGTCTGTACCATACCGGCAAAACCGTCAACATTCTCTATCACCTTCTTACCCGACGGGGTTGACACCCTGGGTGCCAGCCGCTGCCATTCGGCACCTACTCCGAACATGAATCCTTCTGAACTGAAATCGGCGCCCAGATAGAATTCAGGTATGCAGGCGTCTTTCTGATAGGTGTTGGTCCTGCCCTCGGGGCCGGTTGAAGCGTTCAGATACTGGAATATGGCGGCGGCACTCAACCTGAAATGATTCTCTGAACCAAAGTATTTGTCATATCTGAACTGAGGTGAGCGGTTCAGTGCGTTGAAAGGTGCTCCTATGGCTATGCTCACGGTCTGCGGGAACATCTCATTCATGGGATGCCAGGTCTGTCCCAGAGTCATTGTGGCGGCATCCCAGTCCAATGCCATGAAGGCATGACGGTATAGGATGGGGTTGGCGGTCTGTGAGAATCCAGAGAACTCTATCTCAATCTTTCCCCTGCTTGTGGCTCCCCATACCTGCGGACCCTTCAGGTTCAAGCCCAACCGGGCCATGGCGCCATAGTATGATGCCTGCGGCCTGGCATTCAGGTCATCGGATGTCTCAATGCTCTCTATTCTCTCATCCAGCGGGTACTGGTATAGGAATCCTCCTGCTCCCGATGCGCTTGCCCGGGTCTCAAAATAGGACTGTGCGGCTACGAATCCGTACCACTCTATCTGCGCCTTCTCCTGGGCTGTCACGCCCTGTGTTAACAGCAGGCCTGCAGCGAGAACCTGCCATGACAGTGATCTGATCTTCATTTTATGGTTTGGTCTTGTTTGTTCTTTAGAATTTCACCTCATAAACCTTACCGGCCTTGGTGTCAACGCTCTTGTCAGTGCCGTTCCATGCAATGTCCAGCTTGCCGCCTACCGTGGAGCGAACCTTTACTGTTGCTGGTTTTCCGTCTTTCCAGGTCAGTTCATCCAGAATGAATCCGCCGCGGCACTGCAGGCCTTTGACCGTGCCGTCCTTCCATACATCGGGCAGGGCGGGCAGGAGCACCACCTTACCGGTGTGACTCTGCACAAGCATCTCGGCAATACCGGCTGTGCAGCCAAAGTTTCCGTCAATCTGGAATGGCGGGTGTGCATCGAACAGGTTGTTGTATGTACCTCCGCGTCCTCCGAATCCGCGTCCTCCTGCGGGTTTGATCTGGTCCTGAATCAGTTTGTAGGCGTGGTTGCCGTCAAGCAGACGGGCCCAGAGGCAGACCTTCCAGCCCATTGACCAGCCGGTTGACTCGTCACCGCGTGCCTCAAGACTGGTACGTACGGCCTTGAACAGGTCCGGTGTGCCGTCGGCAGTGATCTGACGGCCCGGGTACATGCCCCACAGATGTGAGACGTGACGGTGGTTGTCTTTTGGGTCGTCCCAATCCTCAAACCACTCCTGCAACTGTCCCCAACTGCCTATCTTCATGGGAGCCAGACGGCTCTTTATATCCTTTAGCGTCTTTACGAACTCAGCATCTTTCTCTCCTATCAGGGCGGCTGCATCAATCATATTTCCAAACAAATCAGCCATCATCTGGTTGTCCATAGTGGCACCGAATACTGTGGTTATGTTACCCTTGCCCAGCACATCCTGTACATGCGGAGCGTTCTCAGGTGAATAAGAGGGTGCAACCACCAGATAGTTGTGACCTGATACAGGCTCAGCCACCAGGAAGTCAATAAAGAACTCGCAGGCGCTCTTCATAATGGGATAGATCTCCTCCAGATACTTGCGGTCCTGGTTGAACAGGTAGCCGTCCCATATCTGCTGGCAGAACCAGGCGGCACCTGTAGGCCACATTCCGTTGTATGCACCGTCAACAGATCCGGTTGAACGCCAGATGTCTGTATTATGGTGCAGGGTCCAGCCACGGCAGCCGTACATCTGCGCGGTTTCCTTTCCGTGCTCGGCGCAATCCTTGACCAACTGCAGGAAAGGCTCAAACGTCTGTGGGATGCCGCATACGAATGCAGGCCAGTAGTTCATCTCAACGTTTATGTTGGTGGTATATTTGCCGTCCCACGGAGCCTGACGGCTCTCGTTCCAGATACCCTGCAGGTTGGCGGCCTGACCTCCCGGCTGAGAGCAGCACAGCAGCAGATAGCGTCCGAACTGGAAATAGAGGGTTACCAGCTGCGGGTCAAAGGTGGTTGCAAACTGGGCAACGCGCTGGTTGGTGGGCAGTTTTGCCTGATTGTTGGTGCCAAGGTCCAATGTAACCGTGCCGAACTGCTTCTGATACTCCTTTATGTTATCGGCCAGCACGGCGGCATATTTCTTCTTACCCTTGGCAAAGGGCTCCATCCATCGGTCGGCGGCCTTGTTCTCATCACCGCTTACGCTCTGGTAGTTCACAAAGTTGGTGCCTATTGAAATGTAAATGGTTACGGCATCTGCTCCGTTTACGGTCACGTTGTTGTCATCGGCCGTCATGCTTCCGCCTTCAGGTATGATAAGGGTCTTGTCTGTAAAACGTATCTTGCCCTCAATTCCCTCATGGTCATCACCCTTGCAGGATATGGTCATCGTGGCCTGTTTGCCGTCAATCTGGGCTGAGCGGCCCAGGATGCGGTCCTCGCGGTACGGCAGGTTGTAACTGGCCTTGAATGAGAGCGCACCTTTGGCGGATGCTGTAAGGCGCAATGCTATGACCTGGTCAGGGAATGAAACAAAGCACTCGCGAGTGTATTCCACACCATTTGCCTTGAAACGTGTCAGGGCAACGGCTTTTGCTATGTCAAGTTCCCTGTAATAGTCGGTAAAATCAGTGATCCCTTCAAAATCCAGCATCAGCGAGCCTGCGGTCTGGTAAGGCATTCCGTGTGCGCTCTTAGATGATATGTACTGGTCACAGAGAGCCTGTGCATCGGAACGGCGTCCCTCCCAAAGAGCCTGGCGGATTTCATCCAGTCCGTCCTTGGCTGCATAGTTCACGTTGTTGTGCGGGCCACCGCCCCAGATAGTCTCTTCATTTATCTGGATGCGTTCCTGGGCGGGAGTACCGAATACCATAGCACCCAGACGTCCGTTACCCAGCGGTAAGGCATCGGTCCATTGTTGTGCAGGTGCGTCATACCACAGTTTAAGGTCATCGTTCTGGGATGAACATGAGAGCGACATGAGGGCCACCACGGCAAGAATCAAATTTTTTTTCATAGTTGGTCAGCAAGTAAGATTGTTATTGGCATCAAAAGTACTCTTTTTTTGTGATGCGTAAATGCAGATACGTCAAAAAACTGTAATTTAGCGCCTTATATGAGGATAGGAGAGATTGATTTTGGTGAAAGGCCGGTGTTTCTGGCTCCTATGGAGGATGTTACGGATCCGGCTTTCCGCCTGCTGTGCAAGCGGTTCGGGGCCGATATGGTCTATACCGAGTTCGTGTCGAGCGATGCGCTGATACGTGAGGTGAACCGCACCATGCAGAAGCTTACCATCAGTGATGAGGAGCGCCCTGTAGCCATTCAGATTTACGGTAAGGACACTGAAGCTATGGTTGGCGCGGCAAAGATGGTTGAGGCTGCGGGGCCCGATGTGCTGGACCTTAACTTTGGCTGTCCGGTCAAGAAGGTGGCAGGCAAGGGCGGTGGCGCAGGCATGTTGCAGAACATTCCCAAGATGCTGGAGATAACCCGTGCGGTGGTGGATGCGGTCAGGATTCCGGTTACGGTAAAGACACGCCTGGGCTGGAATGATGAGAGCAAGATAATTGTGGATCTTGCCGAGCAGTTGCAGGATTGCGGCATCAAGGCGTTGACCATTCACGGCCGTACACGTGCCCAAATGTACACCGGCCAGGCAGACTGGACTCTCATAGGTAAGGTAAAGGAGAATCCGCGCATTAAGATTCCCATTATCGGCAACGGTGATATCACCACACCTGAGCGTGCCAAGGAGTGTTTTGACCGGTACAGGGTGGATGCCATAATGATCGGACGCGGCAGCTTTGGGCGGCCTTGGATTTTTAAGGAGGTCAAGCATTATCTGCAGACCGGAGAGCTTTGGCAGGACCCGGGATTCAAGTGGAAGATGGATGTGCTCAAGCAGGAAACTTTGGACAGCATTGCCCGACTGGACGAGCGCCGCGGCATTATTCACATACGCCGCCATCTGGCAGCAAGCCCGCTGTTCAAAGGGTTGGAGGATTTCCGCCACACCCGCATTGAGATGCTCCGTGCCGAAACGGTCGATGAATTGTTCGCAATCATGGACCACATTACAGAAAAATGGTTTGGAAATGAATAGAGAGGATTTTGAGATTATGTCACCGGTGGGCTCCTGGGAGAGCCTGGCCGCAGCGTTCCAGGCCGGTGCGGGATCGATATATTTTGGTGTGGAGAAGCTGAACATGCGGTCGCGCAGCGCCAGCCATTTCACGCTCGATGACCTGCGCGAGATTGCCGGCCAGTGCGATGCGCACGGGGTCAAGAGCTATCTGACGCTTAACACCGTGATGTACGGCGATGATATTCCGCTGGTGCATGAGATCGTGGATGCTGCGTTGAAAGCGGGGATTTCGGCCATCATTGCGTGCGATATTGCCGTGATGACCTACTGCAGTAAAGTAGGTATGGAGGTGCATCTTTCAACCCAGCTCAACATAAGCAATATTGAGGCGCTAAAGTTCTACGCCCAGTTTGCCGATGTGGTTGTGCTGGCGCGTGAACTTAACCTGGATCAGGTGACAGAGATTCATAAGCAGATAATTGAGCAGGATATACGCGGACCCAAGGGTGAACTGATACGCATTGAGATGTTCTGTCACGGAGCCCTGTGCATGGCTATAAGCGGCAAGTGCTACTTGAGCCTGAACGAGATGAATGCCAGCGCCAACCGTGGTGCCTGCATGCAGCTTTGCCGTCGCGGATACATAGTGAAGGACCGCGAGACCGATATAGAACTGGCAATTGAGAACCAGTACATAATGTCACCCAAGGACCTCAAGACAATACGTTTTATGGATCGTATGATTGAGGCCGGCGTACAGGTGTTCAAGATTGAAGGCCGTGCCCGTGGTCCTGAATACGTCCGTACTGTCACCGAATGCTATAGTGAAGCAATCCAAGCCGTTCTTGATGGCGATTTCACCGATGAAAAGAAGGATAATTGGGACAAACGCCTGGCAACGGTATTCAACCGCGGATTCTGGGACGGATACTATCTGGGGCAGCGTTTGGGAGAGTGGAACGATGTATACGGGTCACAGGCTACTGAGACCAAGGTCTATGTGGGCAAGTGCACTGAC
Organism: Bacteroidaceae bacterium; assembly: GCA_017642425.1. Taxonomy (GTDB): domain Bacteria; phylum Bacteroidota; class Bacteroidia; order Bacteroidales; family Bacteroidaceae; genus Colenecus. The sequence continues at coordinate 50,954 of JAGCPB010000039.1, read as the reverse complement.
TGGTTCTCAAAGATTGAGGTTGCTGAGTTCAGCATTGAAGCCGCACCCATCAGCGCCGGAGACAAACTGATGGTAACGGGCGCGACAACGGGCTGCATCACCTTCAATCTGGACGATCCGCGAGTGGATCTCAAAACGGTGGAAACAGTCCCACAGGGAGTCCGAGTATCATTCAAGACCCCCGAGCGCGTCCGCCGCGGCGACAAACTCTTTAAGATAGAGCACAGATAGGATTCCATCCAACGACTTTCAAGGCCTTTAGGCCAAGAAAGTCAAAAAAAACCGAGCGAAGCGAGTAAAAACCAAATACAATAAAATGAAAAAACTACTAACCACATTGACTTTACTGGCCGCAGTATTATCTGTCAGCGCCCAGAACGAGTATGAAATCACAGTTGAGAGCAAGCAGCCCTCAGGTATCATTGACGAAATGCTCTACGGACAGCTGTTTGAGCACATCTATTTCAGTGCCAACAACGGTGTCTGGCAGGAACTCATCTACGGCCGTTCATTTGAGCCGGAGCAGTACCCCGGAATCCCGCCGCGTGACGGATATTTTGACGGCTGGTTCATGGATGATGACATGATTCTGCATTCACCCACCCGTTACGAGCAGCCCATAAACATCACCACCATTGAGTCCGATGACTACGAGATAACGATGGACCTGAACTGGCGTTCATACAAGCTGGCACGCCGTTCATGGAGCGGCGGATTGATGGACATAAGGTTCGCATTCGGACAAAAGGCCGATGGAAGCGCATATTTTGCACGCATACACGATCCGTATTATGAGGGCCGTACATTCACGCCCGCACAGACCCAGTCACAGATTGACGCCGCCAATGAGGCCAATGCCCGTGCAGCACTGCAGCAGCAGAGTTCCACGGCCGATTTCTCAATCTGTGCTATGGAGGTTCGTGAATCACAAGGATTCGGAGGACGCCCCGGACGCCGCATGAACACTCTAACTGCATTGGCATCGACCCCGGCCACCAAGGATCAGGTGAACGAGAACCAGGACTGGCACAAGCTGCGCATAAGCCGCAAGGGCGCTGATGTCACTATGTACTTTGATGACAGGGAGGTTGTAAAGTACAGCGGTCTTGAGCAGACCGGCAAGAATGACCTGGTTTTCTGGGTCAACTACACTGAGGCAACATATCGTAATATCACAGTAAAGAGCGGTGAAAAGACCGTTTTCAGCGGCACTCCCAAGGATGTGCAGATTCCGGAGGTTTCGCCCGAGTGGGGTTCTTTCGGAGACGCTCAGTTCAGCCTTGTAAAGGATGACGCAGTGAACATGCGTTATTCACAGCGCATAGTAGTAAAGAAGGGTAGCGCCGGTGTCACCCAGGGTCCGCAGAACGTGGTTGCCGGTGAGACTTACATAGGTTCAATCTATGCCAAAGGCAAGGGTAACCTTTCAGTGGGACTGCGCAAGGCAGACGGCACATATGCCGCAATAAAGAGCCTTGGCAAGGTTGGCAAGGACTGGAAGAAATATGAGTTTGATCTTGAAGCAGGCGGATACAGCGGTGATGCAGATTTTGCAGTCATCGTTGAAAAGGGCAATATTCAGGTTGACATGGCAACCATGTCTACTCAGACCGGTAAGGATCTGGGTGGTTTCCGTCCCGATATACTGCAGGCCGTGAAGGAGCTGCATCCTACCTGTCTGCGCTGGCCGGGCGGCGGATATGTGGCACAGTATGACTGGCAATGGGGTATCGGCCCGCAAGAGAACCGTGAGCGCTGGGCACACTGGATGTGGATGGACTATGACCAGAACTGCTTTGGAACCGATGAATTCATAAAGTTCTGTCGTGAGGTAAATACTGAGCCGGTGATAGTGGTAAGCGTCAAGTTTGAGCGCCCCGCCGATGAATACGACCAGATTCTGCAGGATGCCGTGAACTGGGTGCGTTACTGCAATGCCCCCGCTACCGATGAGTGGGGCGCCAAGCGTGCCGCCAACGGACATCCCGAACCCTACAACGTCAAGTATTGGGAAATTGATAACGAGATGTGGGAGATGGGCATAGAGCGCTATGAGAAATGCGTACGCGATTTCAGCACTGCCATGCGTAAGATTGATCCGTCAATCAAGATCATTGCCTGCGGCGGATTCGGTGAGGACGAGCAGTTCATAAAGCGCAGCGGCAGCTACTTTGACTACCTGAGCCTGCATCACTACGAGCAGCAGGGTGGTTACGCAACCGGTCCTGCCCGCTTAGGCCAGCAGTATGACCGCTATGCCAATATGATAGCCGAGAGCCCCAACCCCAACATCAAGCTCTTCATCTCAGAGTGGAACCTTAACAGCATCGACTGGCGCACCGGCCTCTTTGCAGGCGGATTCCTGAATATGTGCGAGGCCCGCGACGTGGTTGCCATGGGTGCCGCCGCCCTCTTTATCCGCCGTACCGATGCCCCCGACTGGAACAACGCGTTCATAAACTTTGACTACAAGGACCTGTTCAAGGCCCCCAACTGCCAGGTAACGGAACTCTGGTATGACCATTTCAGCAAATATCGTCTTGCATATACCGGTGAAACCGGCAATGTGAGTGTAAGTACCACCATGTCAGAGAACGGCGCCGACGTAATAGTAAAGGTTGTGAATCCCACCGATGAACCCGCTACCCTGCGCATCAAGGGCGACTGGGCAGGAGTTTCATCAACCGAGTTCGAGTACTACGCTCCCGGCTCCCTGACCGTAGCCAACAGTATGGAGAACAAGAATGCCGTAGCTCTGCAGAAAGCCAAAGGAAAGCTCGATGGAAACGATGTAATACTGAGCATTCCCGCCCTCTCAGCAGGCGTCCTTACCATTACCAAAGGTTTCTAAGTTCTCATAAGTATTGAGATAATGTTTATATTTGCAGTTCGGACTATTTAAAACATTGAGATATGAAGAGAATCTTTTTGATGCTGCTGGGTGCAGCAATGTTAGTGGGCTGCAAGGCCCAGGTGGCAGAGACTTACACTAAGAACCGTACTGTTGAGGACGGCGGCACAGGCCCTTACAAGGCTATTATGGTAGAGGAGCCCAGTCTTGAGGCACATACCATTTTCCGTCCGGCAGACTTGAGCAAGTTTGGCAAGAACAATCCGCTGCCAATCCTGACATGGGGTAACGGAGCCTGCACAAATTCACCCTGGGAGCATCAGAATTTCCTGAGCGAGATAGCATCGCACGGATTCCTGGTAGTAGCCATTGGTTACTGGCCGGCAGAGGGCGAGCGCTATCGCGGCGCAATGTCCAAGAGTGAGCAGCAGATAGAGGGCATTGACTGGGCAATAGCTCAGAATGCCGATAAAAACAGCCCTTATTACGGCAAGCTGGATGTAAAGAACATCGCAGCAGCCGGTATGTCATGCGGAGGTTTGCAGACTCTGGTAAATGCTGCCGATGAGCGCCTTAAGGCAATAATGATTTGCAACAGCGGATCATTCATCGATCCGTCTGGTGCCGTTCCCGGTATGCCGATGCCTCAGAAAGAGGACCTCAAGAAAATTCATACTCCGGTGATGTATCTTCTGGGTGGCCCCGAGGACATAGCATATGAGAACGGTATGGATGACTTCCACAAGATAGACCACGTTCCGGCATTTGCCGCAAACTTTCCCGTAGGTCACGGCGGTACATACGGCCAGCCTCACGGCGGTGAGTTCTCAGTAGTAGCAACCGCTTGGCTTGAGTGGCAGCTCAAGGGTGACAAGGAGGCAGCCAAGATGTTTACCGGAAAGCCTTGCGGCCTGGAGTCACGTAAGGATTGGACAGCTGAGAAGAACGATAAGATCAAATGAATATACTTGTAACAGGTGGTGCCGGCTTTATAGGCTCGCACACCATTATTGAACTTTACAAGGCCGGTCATACGGCCGTAGTGGTTGACAACCTGAGCAACTCCAAACCGGAGAGCCTGCGCAGGGTGGCACAGATTCTCAAACAAGAGGGAGTGGTGGATGATTCTTTCCAGGGAGTGCCGTTCCATGAGGTCGATATTCGTGACCGCAAGGGACTGGACCGTGTGCTTGAGCAGTACAAGTTTGACGCCTGCATACACTTTGCGGGCCTCAAGGCTGTAGGCGAATCGGTGTCAAAACCTATCGAATATTACGAGAATAACATAAGCGGAACGCTGGTGCTGGTACAGGCCATGCGTGAGCACGGTGTAAAGAACATAATATTCTCATCGAGCGCTACCGTGTACGGTAATCCGGAGATAATTCCTATCACCGAGGAGTGCCCCAAGGGCGTATGCACCAACCCTTACGGCTGGACCAAGAGCATGCTTGAGCAGGTGCTTACCGACATGCAGTTTGCCGACCCTGAATGGAACGTGGTACTGCTGCGCTATTTCAATCCCATAGGCGCCCACAAGAGCGGCCTGATAGGCGAGAACCCCAACGGCATACCCAACAACCTGATGCCGTACGTGACTCAGGTGGCGGTGGGAAAGCGCGCTGAATTAGGAGTTTTCGGAAATGACTATGACACCGCTGATGGTACCGGTGTGCGTGACTACATTCACGTGGTGGATCTGGCCCGCGGTCATGTATGCGCGCTCAAGGCAATAGAGCGCAAGTGCGGTCTTGGTCTTTACAATCTTGGTACCGGCCATGGTTATTCAGTTCTTGACGTTGTCAAGGCTTTTGAGAGAGTTAACGGAGTGAAAGTCCCGTACAGCATCAAGCCCCGTCGTCCGGGCGATATAGCCACCTGCTACAGCGACCCTTCAAAGGCTGAGCGTGAGTTGGGCTGGAAAGCACAGTACGGACTTGACGAGATGGTGCGTGACAGTTGGAACTGGCAGCGCCAAAACCCAAATGGATTCTGATTATGAAGTGTGAAGAGATTTTCCAGGAGACTTACCGCAAGGACCCGGATGATGTGGCGTTCTGCCCTTATCGTATCTGCCCGATCGGTGCTCATGTGGATCATCAGCTGGGCCGTATTACAGGTCTGGCCATAGACCGTGGCATATACTTTGCTTACAGTCCCAAACAGAACGGCGTGATTGAGCTGGCATCGCTCCAGTTTGACAAGCGCGCCCAGTTCCATATCCGCGAAATTGCCGATGTCAAACAGAATGACTGGGCCGACTATCTTCGTGGCGTGACCATCGCATTGGCTCAGCGTTATACCCTTTCCACCGGACTTTGCGGTGTGATTGAGGGTACGCTACCCATTGGCGGACTCTCTTCATCGGCAGCTGTTTGTCTGGTATATCTTTCGGCACTCTGCAAGGTGAACGGCATCAAACTCTCTGCATTGGAGATGATAACCATCGCCATGGCATCAGAGAACAACTATGTGGGTGTAAGCAGCGGTAAGTTGGACCAGAGTTGTGAGATGTACTCCAAGAAGGACCATCTGCTCTATCTGGATACCAAAGATGATACGTATGAGCTGATTCCCACCAAACCGTCGATGAAACCGTATGAGATAGCCATTTTCTTTAGCGGTGTGGAGCGTACTTTGGCTGGCAGCAAGTTCAACATGAGGGTTGACGAGTGTCGCAGTGCAGCATACGCCCTGATGGCATACGCAGGTATGGAGTACGGCAAGTTTGGTGAGACCTATTTCCGCATGGTTCCGCGTGATGTCTATGATACCTATAAGGACCGTCTGCCTGACAATTGGCGCAAGCGTGCCGAGCACTGGTACACCGAGCAGGAGCGTGTAGTGGCCGGAGCAGAGGCCTGGCGCAAGGGTGATATTGAGGAGTATGGGCGTCTGAGTTTCCAGTCAGGCAACTCTTCAATTTACAACTGGGAGACAGGTTCACCGGAACTCAAGACATTGTATGACATCATGACCCGCATTGACGGTATCTACGGCGGTCGTTTCAGCGGTGCCGGTTTCAAGGGCTGCTGCATGGCCTTGATTGATCCTGCATACAAGGAAAGCATCATTGAGAAAGTGTCAAAGGAGTATCTTAAGACATTCCCGGCACTTGAGGGTAAATATATGGCTACCATCTGCCATTCGGCCGACGGACTGAAACTATGAAGTGCCTGATACTTGCTGCGGGTTATGCAACCAGGTTGTACCCGCTTACCGAGAATTTTCCAAAACCGTTGCTCAAGGTTGGTGACAAAACCATTCTGGACTGGCTAATAGATGATATTGAGGGGGCCGGATTGGTTGATGAATACGTGGTTATATCAAACCATAAGTTCGCACACCATTTTGATGAGTGGGCATCGGGCAAGAGCGTAAAGATTACCGTTGTCGATGACGGAACGAGCACCAACGAGACCCGTCTGGGTGCGGTCCGTGACATCCAGTTTGCCATAGAGAGTCTGCATCTGGACGATGACATGCTGGTTATAGCCGGTGACAACGTGCTGGATTTCAGCCTGCAGAAATTTGTGCGTTACGCCCATGAGCACAAGACATCGTGCATAATGCGTTACTTTGAGCCCGACATGAAACGTCTGGTCAAATGCGGTATAGTTGAGGTGGCTCCCGATGACCGAATACTTGGCATGGAGGAAAAGCCTGCACAGCCCAAGTCAAACTGGTGCTGCCCTCCGTTCTACTTCTACACAAAAGCCGATGCCCGACTGGTTCCTGCAGGTATAGCTGCCGGTTGCGGAACCGATGCTCCGGGCAGTTACATAGCATGGCTTTGCACCCAGACTCCCGTCTTTGCAATGGAGATGCCGGGCCGCCGCTATGATATAGGCAATCTGGAATCTTACCATCAGGTTTGCTCAGAATACAAGGGCATCACAAAATGAAACTGACAACACCTGTTGAGATAAAACCGCTTGAAAGGCGGCTCACCTACAAGGACAGCATCATGTTCATAGGCTCCTGTTTTGCCGATGAAATGGGCCGTCGCTGCGTGGACCGTTACTTTGACGCGCTGGTGAATCCGTTTGGTGTTCTGTTCAATCCCTGCTCCATATCTGACTGTCTGGGCCTGCTTGAAGGTTATGGAATAAATGCAGAGCAGTGCAGCTTTATCCCCGAGGATGTGATAGAGACATCGGGAGGATTCTGTTCGTTCCACCATCATGGTAGTTTTAGCCGTCCCACAGCAAAGGAGTTTCTGGATAACGCCAACAGCGAGTTGGCCAGGAGTTCAGAATTCTATTACCGCGAGGGCTGGGTGGTGGTCACGCTTGGAACCGCTTTCATCTATACCGATAAGGAATCCGGTATGGTGGTATCCAACTGCCACAAACTGCCGGCTGACCGTTTTGAGCGCACAATGATTGACGCTGACCAGGTGTATGACGCATTGAGCCAGTATGTGGCGGCGCGACCGGAGCGTCAGTGGATATTCACTGTAAGCCCTGTGCGTCATCTGGCCGACGGCCTGCATGCCAATCAGTTGAGTAAGGCCACTCTGCTTATGGGTGTACAACGGCTGGTGGACCGTTACCCCAACGCACATTATTTTCCGGCATATGAGATTATGCTGGACGAGCTGCGTGACTACCGCTTCTACGCCGATGACATGATGCATCCCACACAGCAGGCTGCCGATTACATTTTTGAGCGGTTTATGGATTTTGCACTTGCCGACAGTGAGCGCCCTCTTCTTGTGGAAGCTGAGAAAGTGCACGGCATGATGCAGCACCGAATTCTCAAACAGGGCACCCCGCAAGCCGCCCAATTTGAGGCTCAGCGTACTAAAGCTTTAGAATCTTTTTTAGAGAAAGTACATCGTCAGCAATAAAGTCGGCGGTGGTGAGTTCGTGGCGGGGACGGAAGCCCCAGCTTACGGCGATGATCGGAATGCCGGCATTGCGGGCAGTCTGTATGTCTGTGCCTGAATCACCGATCATGATGGTGTGGTCGCGATCAGTTCCTGCCTTATTCATTATGTATTCCACTACGGCGGCATCGGGTTTGAGAGGATACTCCGGACTGTTGCCCATTACCGCTACAAAGTCTATGCCGGGAAAGAATTTTGCAATCAGTTTTTCGGCCCCTACCTGTATCTTGTTTGATGCTACGGCAAGTTTGAATCCGGCGTTGGAAAGGGTGGAAATAAACTCCGGTATGTCTGGATAGGGCTTGGTATAGATGTCAATATGTTCAGCATAGTATTTCAGGAAGGCTGCCAGTGTGTTGTCTACAAAAGCGTCATCCTGTGCCTTTTCCTGCGGTAGGGCACGCATTATCAGCTTGCGCATTCCGTTGCCCACCATTAGGCGGTACTCATCCAGAGTATGCTGCGGTAGCCCAAGTTCCGCCAGCGTATAGTCGGCGGCTGTGCCCAAATCTGCGATTGTATTCAGCAATGTGCCGTCCAAATCAAAAATGATCAGTCTCTCCATATCAACTGCAAAGATACAAAATGATACAAAAGGGGTCTGACCCCTTTTGTACAAAGTTAGTAAAAATATCGAGTGTGACGAGATCGGCCTGTGGCCGTAAGCGAAGCGCTTTCGCGTTAGCGAAATAAAAATATGTCTCACAAAGACATCATAAAATAAAAGAGGCGCTGTTGCGTCTCTTTTATTTTGTGGTGTCACCAGGAATCGAACCGGGGACACAAGGATTTTCAGTCCTTTGCTCTACCAACTGAGCTATGACACCAGAAACATTTGTTTCAAATGCGGGTGCAAAGATACGCACTTTTTTAAGTCCGGCAAGTTTTTGAGAGCAAAAAAGTGCATATCACAGAAAAAACCATTACCTTTGCACCGCAATTACGCAAGGATCGGAATGTAGCGCAGTTGGTAGCGCACTACGTTCGGGACGTAGGGGTCGGGCGTTCGAGTCGCCTCATTCCGACAGAAGGCGACAACAGAGCAGAATCTGTTGTCGCCTTCTGTCGACTGAAAATAAGATAATCGATAAATATTAATTGGTTATCTTTTTCTTTCCTCTGCATTTTCAAGTTCTGCTTTAAATTGATTTTTTTTGAATTGGACAATTCAATATTGCAATATTGTTTTTAATCGCATTTTTCCATATTCCAATATTGTTTTATATATTTGTGGCGTTATAAACTAGTTGTAATATGGAACTGAATCCCGACGTGCTGTATAGAAACTCACACAGACTGGTGTCACAGGTGAGCCTTGATTTCAAACGTGAAGTATATGATCGTATAAATTGGGCACCCAGAATTATCGGCATAAAGGGCCCAAAGGGCGTTGGAAAATCAACGCTCTTAAAACAACATATACGTGAGACTTTTCCTGATGACAGTAAAATACTGTATGCGTCATTAGACCATATTTGGTTCAATGGTAACAGCCTGGATGACCTGGTAGAGTATCACTATACTCATGGGGGTACACATCTGTTTTTGGATGAAGTACATAAGTATAAGAACTGGCAGTGGGGTATAAAGAATATCTATGACAATTATCCAACAATGAATGTCGTATTCACTGGCAGTTCCATGCTTCAGATAGGTGAGGGTAACGTGGATCTCTCCCGCAGAACATCAATGAATACTGTAAACGGAATGTCGTTCCGTGAGTACCTGGCATTTGAAGGGGTGCTCTTCTGGGATAAAGTGAGTCTTGAAGATATCCTTTCTAAACACATAGAGATAGCAACTGAGATAACAAAACACGTTCACGTGCTGGACTATTTCAAAGACTACCTTAAGCATGGTTATTATCCTTTTTATAAAGAAGATATAGAAGGATTCAATGATCGCCTGGCCGAAGTCTGCAAACAGGTCATCGAGCAGGATATCCCTGCAGTAACAGAGGTGGAATATGCTACAGTTCAAAAACTCAAGAAGCTCTTGTATATCATTGCAGCTCAAGTTCCATTTATCCCAAATATGGAGGATATCTATTCTCAACTGGAAACCAGTCGTGAACAGGGACTCAAATTGATGGACCTACTTGAAAATGCCGCTCTGATAGGCCAGCTCAAAACTCAAGTCAAAGCGGTAAAGAAAATGTCATCGCCCGATAAACTGTTCCTGGACAATCCCAACCTGATGTACGCTTTGTCTGATGGCCCGGAGATAGGAACCATACGTGAAACATTCTTCTATAACCAGCTGAGCAGGGTGTGCAAAATCAATTATCCCGGTAAGGGTGATTTCCTGGTAAATGATAAGTACCTGTTTGAAGTAGGAGGCCCCAGGAAAACATTTGACCAGATTAAGGATATTGAAAACAGTTTCCTGGCTATTGACGAGGTAGAGTTTGGACGTGGTAACAGGATTCCGCTCTGGCTATTTGGTTTCTTGTACTAAAGGTGATAGAGTATAATAAAGAATACTCTGTCATCTGTGGACAACAGGTATTTAAATCCCCTATTGTTGTTTAACTATTGAGGATGACTACTTTTTAGTCACCCTCTTTTCTGTCGGAATGAGGCTTAAGCCTCCTTTTTATTTCTGATACTTGCTTCCGTAGGAGCGGTCCAGTTTCCGGTCGTCCTTGGAGCCTCGCGGTTGGCTGTAGTCTTTCTTACTGGAAGTGAACAGGTCGCGGATTCTCTGTAACAGGCGGCCTGGGAACCGGGCGTAACAATACACCTTTTTGTCTCTGTTTGAGATAAAGAGCGAGTACTCCTTGTTGCGGTATTGGTAGTCTATCTCTATTATAGGTGAGCATTGGGCTTTGACTGTAATATCGTCAAGATTACTGTTTGCTCTCTCTTTAATGTCGTTATACTCCTGCTCAAACTCTTCCTGAAAAGCATTCTTTACTTCCGGTCCCGACCTTTCAGATATTCTGGAGTACAATGTTTCAATCTCATTGTGTATGATTTCTTTGGCCGGATTCATCTTTAGGCAGATGCCGTCGTACAGGACATCGGTCGGGATATCCTGTTTACGGATCATTACGTCGAATGCCTGAACGGGACAGTATGAATAGGTGCCAGTCCTGTCACTCAGGGTCAGAGTCTTGAAAGTCTGGTACTTACCGGTGCCTCCGCAGTTTGGGCATGACACCTTGCCCCTGCCATGGCACTTGACGCAATTCTGGAAATGCCCGTCATGCATCCTGCGGCCTCGGCCGCCGCACATGGGACATTGGACATCGCCCCAGCCCATGCACTGGCTGCAGGTGTGGGCCATAAGCGTTCCCCCAAGTATGATTTGTCTGTATAGGATCTTTTCATCATCGGGTATATCGCTGATGGAGAGGTAGTTGTTTGTGGCCAGTTGTCTTTGGCCATGCTCCTTATGATCATCATACTTTATTTCGGTACTGTGGAATTCGGCCTCAATTCTTATGGCATCATACTCCCTGGTTTGAGTGATTACGGCGTCATTGCCCACTCCATGAGCATTACCGAACAGCTCGCCCAGGGCGTTCAGGATCCCTTTCCAGTTCTGTCTTTCTACCATCGCCGGAAAGTGGTCGTGAGTTTTGCATTTGTATATTGCCATAGTGTTTTGCTTGTGGTGACAAATATAGATAGTAAGCGACAAAAATGACGCATTCTGAAACGATCACTTTGCTTCGATTCAAAAAAATGGAATAATTTTGAAAGGAATCCGGAAAACCGTTGTCTAAATGTACAAACGATGTTTTCAAAACGCAGATGAAAGACTTAGAATTACAATTCACAAAAATGGTCAGAGAGCACCGCAAGACAATATATTCGGTGTGCTATTTCTTCTCTGACAATCCGACAGTTGTCGATGACCTTTTCCAAGAGGTGTTGGTTAATCTATGGAAAGGATTTCCTGAGTTCCGTAACGAGAGCAGCCTTAAGACATGGATCTGGCGAATCAGTCTTAACACCTGCTGCTCCATTCAGAAAAGGAACAGCCGGAATGTACCAACCGTTCCGCTTGCCATCGACAGGGATTTGTTCGGTGAACAAGACCAGGTGGGCCGACAGGTTAAGATGCTGTATGACAGGATCAACAAGCTGGAGGTTTTTGACCGGGCAATCATTCTTTTGTGGCTTGAAAGCATGAGTTATGATGAGATTGCAGCCATAGTGGGTATAAGCACCCAGGCTGTTACGAGTCGTCTGTTCCGCATCAAGGAGCAGCTCAAATCAATGTCTAACAATTAAAATGTTTGTGCTATGACAAGTGAAAATATTAAGATTGAAGAGCTTGAAGAGTTCAAGGATACTCTCAGACTGATGGATGAGAAACTGGACAGTCAGGAGATTGTAACCCCTGAGCAGATACGTGCTGCCACTATGGAGAAGGTGGGCCTGCTTGAGACGGAACTGAAACAGATGCTGATAATAGGATGTGTTGTGGGATTCCCGCTCCTGACTTTGTTCTTTCATTTTAACGGAGGACTGTCGGTTCCGGCTTTGTGGACTGCGGGTATATCGGGCCTTGTATTTCTGATAGTTTCTTTATTCCTTCTGCGCAAGGTAAGCAGGAAGAGTATTGTGGAACTTGACCTGAATACACTGCTCACTAAGGAGAGAAAGTATAGAAGGACGTACCTGATAATAATGGCAGCAATGATGTTGTTCTGGACAGTCTATGCTTACGTGTTTGTAAGTCTGACTCTTGGTGTTATCTATACTGTAATGGATGCACTGCTGTTTGTACCCCAATATTATCAGAGTTTTTTGAGAGCCTACAGGGATGGACTGCAGGGAAAGATTGACAACAAGCCTACACTTTATTGGCGCATCGGCAATATAGCAAGGCTTGGCATGTTTGCCCTCTGCATACTGGCACTTACGGCTTTCTTTGTACTGAATGTCATTGCATTCTTCAAACTGAATACTGACCTGAACTTTAAGAGTATTGACTGGTGGACGGTATTATCTCCGGTGATGATATTGTGCGGATTAATAGGATTGGTTCCTTTGTTTATAGATCAACTCAGGTTCAAGACACATACGATCAGGACATTTTCCATAGTATGCTTTGCAATAAGCATACTACTGTTTGCCGGCAGATTCATATACGATTATATCAAAGAGGGCGATACAACCAATTTCACCAGCATGTTCCTGGTAATCATAGCAGTCTTGATAATATATAGAGTCGCCAAGAAGTGAGAAATATGAGCAAAGATGCCTAACTTTATCACTCAGTATACAATAGTACAGTTATGAGAATCAGATTGTTTTCATTCTTTGCGTTGCTTGGAGCATTGCTTTTGGAGAGTTGTTACACCAGGATTGCCCATATCAGTTCGCCCGATAAGAATATCCGGGTGTCGGTATCGGACAGTTTCATGACTGTAAGATATAGCGGTAAAGTGGTGCAGACCATCAGGATAGGTGACAACCATTGGACCGGGAGTTCCCGGATTGTGGAGACCGTTGAGGAGAGATACACCATGCTCTCCGGCAAGCGCAGGGAGTGCACCTATAAATACAGGGCAATGTCATGCAGCGATGCCAATGGCAAGAACCTGCTTGTAAGGGTATCAAATGACGGCGTGGCGTTCCGTTTCAACGGGGCCGATGAGCAGGTATCGTTCGTGATTCCTGACGGTACTAGGCGCTGGCTGCAGAGACAAAAGACTGACTATGAGGGATTCTACCCCGAGAGCACACAGGCTGCAGACGGCAAATACAGTTATCCTGCACTTGTGGAATATGCCGACGGTGTCTTTGGGCTGATAACAGAATCTGGCATAAATCATGGCAACAGCTGCTCATATCTGACCTGCGGCGGTGACCGCTACACTGTGACTTATACTGACAATGATGAGACCGATATCCATGCGTGGCGTATCCTGATGCTGGGCTCTCTGGCCGATATCGTTGAATCCACGCTGGTGACCGATGTGGCCGGCGGAGGAACGGTTACAGATACATCATGGATAAAGCCAGGTGTATCATCGTGGATTTACTGGGCTTACAACCACAGTTCCAAGGATTTCCAGAAGGTCAAGGAGTACATTGACCTGGCGCACGATATGGGCTGGCCCTACACCCTTATTGACTGGGAGTGGGATGAGATGGCTAACGGTGGTGCGATTGAGGATGCCATGGCATATGCGCGCGAACGCGGTGTAAAGGTGAACCTTTGGTACAACTCCGGCACATCGTGGATAGGAAACGGCGCTCCCGGACCGCAGGACCGTCTGCGCACCCGCGAGGCCCGCGAAAAGGAGATGACCCGCTTGGAGCAGATGGGTGCCACCGGCATCAAGGTGGACTTTTTCCTGCCCGATGGCCACGAGATGGTGGACTACTATCTGGATATCCTGGAGGATGCGGCCCGACACCATCTGCTGGTTGATTTCCACGGATGCACCATACCGCGCGGATGGAGCCGCACCTGGCCCAACCTGATGTCTATGGAGGCTGTCTATGGCGCCGAGTGGTACAACAACAACCGCCGCATGACCAATGCAGCCGCCGCGCATAACGCAACGCTGCCTTTTACGCGCAATGTTATAGGCCCCATGGATTATACACCTTGCACTTTTACCGACAGTCAGAATCCGCATATCACTACCGATTGCCACGAGCTGGCTCTGCCCATACTCTTTGAGTCAGGCTTGCAGCATATGGCCGACCGCCCCGAGGCATACCTGAACCTGCCGGAGCAGGTGCGTTCATTGCTGTCCGGTCTGCCATCGGCCTGGGACGATACCCGCCTGCTTGCCGGCTATCCCGGACAGAGCGCCGTGATTGCCCGCCGTTCCGGTGATACCTGGTACATTGCTGGCATAAACGGCACAAATGAGGAACTTACAATTGAGCCTGATTACTCCAGAATCGGCAAGTCGGTTGTGCTCAAGACTCTAATCACCGACCGAGGCAGCGAGCCCGGCCAGGGTTTTGACATCGGCCAAAACGTTAAAGCCGATAAGTTGGTGCTTCCCGCCCGTGGTGGATTCGTGGCTATTTTTTAGCCCACGTATAGACAAGTATGTAATATACTATAACCAGAAAGAATGTGGATGCGGTTAACGCGTGTCCTGCCCAATTTGTGCTTTCAGTGAAAAGGAGGAGACAGAATATAGGTATCAGGATTAAAAAGGCTGCACCCATAAGAATCCTCAGACGTCTGATGTCAAACTTCCCGGCATCTTTGGGTGTTAATTCAAAACTGTTCCGGATAAAGTTATCCATCTTACCCGACAGGATAAATGTTCCCATGACAAGATTAAAAATCTCAAGGACTATAAATGCAATCAGTTGTGCCATATTACTTTTTTATCAGGCAGATTATCAAGGTGATTATTCCGGCCAGCATGAGTACCGGCTCGGCGAACATGAACAGCGGGTTGGTGCCCATTGTGAGTGTTACAAGTGTTGAACTTAGGACGGTGAGTGCCAGGCAGGATGCCAATACGTGGAGTCCGCACATGCGCAGGCCCTTTTCATCGGGCCTTAATTTGAATATGTTGTTTGCCAGGGTGTATATTCCGTATGTCACCAGACAAAGCATCAGACTGATAACGGGATAGAATATCAGCGTTGTCTTGGCCATAGAGCCGCTGGCATTGCCTGCGGGGTCAAAGTGGGCAGGAAGCACATCGGCCATGGCACTCCACCTTATCCATATTGCACACACATTCACAATGATGATGATTACCGGCACCATCCATCCGTACTTACGTAATTTCATATCATGAATATTAAAGTCCTCTTCAAAGGTAATTATTTCCTTTAACACCTCCTCACCTTAGGGAGTCATATCGCGTACGGGCCATTTTTCTTCCCTAATGTGGCGGGGGAAAATGGAAATACGCAGCCCACCCCCTGACCTTAGGGAGCCATACCGCGTACGGGCCATTTTTCTTCCCTAAGGTGGCTGGGGAAAATGGAAATACGCAGCCCACCCCCTGACCTTAGGGAATCATATCGCGTACGGGCCATTTTTCTTCCCTAAGGTGGCGTGGAAATACGCCCGTACCTGCGTACCCCCCTGACCTTAGGGAACCATATCGCGTACGGGACATTTTTCTTCCCTAATGTGGCTGGGGAAAATGGAAATACGCAGCCCACCCCCTGACCTTAGGGAGCCATACCGCGTACGGGCCATTCTTCTTCCCTAAGGTGAGGGGGGAGGATGCGGGATTCGGCGCAAGTCCTAATAATAAAGGTTAAAATCCTAAGAGTTTAGGACTTTTTCTCCTAAAATATTAGGATTTGGAATTTTTGGAGTTTTTCTTTGTTACAGAGATTAACCGATAAATGGTCCAAGACTTATGATTTACCTTGTTTTATCCGCAGTTACGCTGGCACTCCTATACGGAGTTTACCGCTTGGCGCTGAGTAGAATAACTTTGCACAGATTCAACAGGACCGTCCTGCTTTCAATTATTGTTCTTTCTGCTATACTTCCAGCTATCAGGATAAGTGCAATTGGTGGCAGTTCCCTTTTGCACATGTTGGAAGTTGAAGAAGAGGCTTCCTTTTCAGGTGCGAATTGGGACAGTCCACAGTTTCCTGCTGAGTGGGGCGAAGAGGCTGTATTTGAATATACACCTGCCCAAGAGGTGTCAGCTCCCGTTCAGAGAGCGGATGTAAAGGCCAGTGTCAGTACTGGAGTAAAGATGGCGGAGACGGTGACTCAAATGGATTGGGTTTCGATTATTACCTATTTATATCTGATGGGAGTTGTGTTCTTCGTTGTCCGGCTTTTCATCGGTATAATCCGTGCGGAGACACTATGTCGTCTGGGCGGCCGCAGACTGTCTGATGGCTCACGGCTGGTGGTTTGTGACGGTGATTTTCAGCCTACCAGTTGGCTCAATACCATCATCATGAGCCGTAAGGATTATGAGTCTGACAGTGCCGCGATGATAATAGAACACGAGCAGGCCCATATCCGCAACCGCCACTCTTTAGATGTGTTGCTGGCTCAGCTGGTATGTGCATTGCAATGGTTCAACCCGACTGCGTGGGCTCTCAAGCGCAGTCTGCAGGAGGTTCATGAGTATGAGGCCGATGCCGCCGTGCTGGCCGACGGTGAGAATGAGCGCCAATATCAGATCTGCCTTGTCCAGGCTGCATTGGGCGGCAGGATAGGGTTCGTTACCAGCAATTTTGCCGATTGTTCAACCAAAAAACGTATAAAGATGATGAAACGCAATCAATCTTCTCCTTTTGCTTGCCTGCGTGCATTGCTTTTGTTGCCCGTAGTGGCATTTATCATCCTGTTGGCATCGGCCTGCAAATCAGATTCCAAAAAGGATTCCGGCAATACGTCGGATACAGTTCTGGTTATCGAGGAAATTGTTGCCCGGACTGAACCGGCGGATACGGCGTTCCTGAGGAAATTCGGGTATGGTACTTATCCGGATCTTAGGATTAAGCAACTGAACAACTTTGTGGAGGTTGAGTGGGACGGCGCAATCTGGATTACTGTTGACGGTGAAAAGACATTCCATCCTGCAACCCTTGACAATGTTGCCCAGGAGTTTGAGCGCTTAAAGAAGGAAAGCACTGTTGAAGTTGCAAAGCCGGACATGGTGTTTGTGACATATGCGGGCGATGAGCATCTTGACATCTGCCAGAATATCATCAAACAGCTCCAGAACAGTTATTCGGACGATAAGATTATCATGATCAAGTCAGAGAGGAAGACTGTTCCGCCTCCACCTGTGAGTTCTTCGCCCGATTATCATATCGACTATAATCTCAATTTTGAGAAAGACAAATGGGTCAAGATAAGGATTGATAACAGGAATGTCATTTATATGGATGCCTATAACGTATCACGTACTCTCTCATCGGCCCAGGAAATAAACCCGACACTTGAATCTTTGGGTATTCCCGGAAGTACGGACAGTGTTGCAATGGAAATCAAGGCAGACAATACGATTCATATCAAGATTCCTCATGTTGTCAAGACCTTCAGTACATCGGCAGAACTGAAAAAGGAATTGAATAAACTTTATCCCGATGCCGCCGATGCCGTCTATTGGAAGCTTATATTTGACGTACGTTGCTCCAGCCGTGTGGAAAACGAGGTTAGGGAAATCTTTGATGATGAACCGTATAAAGACCGTCAGGTCCGGATCACGAACTCGTACAGGATATATCCTCCCAACATGACCCATCAGGATTCAATTGACTATATCATTTTTCAGAAAGACGGTGGTGACTCCGGTCGTAAGCGTCACATCAAGAACATGAAATGGTATAACGATAATAAGGACAAGGATGAGTTCTTCCGAATGGGATTCGTGGACGGTAAACTATGCGTTTGCAAGGGCAATGATCCGTCCAAGTTGCAGCCTATCGAGTTTGACCAGCTGGTACCTTATTTCAAGGCAAACTGTCCGGACGGAAACGAGAGGAGTGCCATCGTGCTGTTTGAGATTGTTGATACTGAAGGCGTTCCGGTAACCTATATAGACCAGGTTCTTACCAAGATGGAGGGTTGGATTACCACATTCACCAAACGTCTGTATCTGAGTCCGAAACATATTGAATAAATCTATGAAAGCACTGTCAGAAAGAGAACAGGAGGTGATGAATGTCATCTGGGAACAGCGCAACTGCTGCGTGGAGGATGTCCTGCAGCGGTTGCCTGAGCCCCAACCTGCATACAATACGATTCAGACCTTCATGAAGATCCTGGAGGAGAAGGGTTTTCTGGCCCACAAGCGTGATGGCAAGAAGCATATCTTCTATCCGCTTGTGGAGAAGCCGGAGTACAACCGATGGATACTAAAGCACATGAAGGACAGCCTCTTTGGGGGATCGGCCAAATCCCTTCTGAACACCTTTATCCGCGACAGCGACCTCACGGAGTCCGATATCGCCGACCTGATGCTACTTCTTAAGGACCTCAAAGAGGAAACAGTTTGAATTCCCCAGCCCCCCGACCTTGGGGAACCATACCGCGTAGAAGCCATTTTCCGTCCCCAACGTGAGCCGAAGAATGGCTTTCTCGTGATAGTCCCCCCGACCTTAGGGAACAATACAGCGTACGGGCCTTTTTTTCTCCCTAAGGTGGGCGGTAAATATGCCAGTACCTGCGTTACCCCCTCCACCTTAGGGAGCTACAACGCAGGTACGGCCATTTATCTCCCTAAGGTGGGGGTAAGGTCGGGGTGGGGGTAGGTGCGGAAAATGCATATTCTTGGAAAATAAATGGACAATGTCGGTTTTTTGGAGTATATTCGCTGATTATTACTGAAAGACTAATCTGCAATATATGAAAAGTGATATAAAACCGGCGGAGGGTAAACTTGGAGTTCTGTGTGTAGGACTTGGTGCGGTTTCGACAACCCTCATTACCGGTGTCCTGATGGCCCGTAAGGGGCTTGCCAATCCCGTAGGCTCGTTCACTCAGTTGGGTAAGATGCGCGTGGGCCGCGGTGAGAAAAAGCAGTATAAGCATGTGGGTGAGATTGTTCCGATGGCCGACCTTAAGGATGTGGTCTTTGGGGCTTGGGATGTGTTTACCGACAACGCCTATGAAAGTGCTCTCTACTGCCAGGTCCTCAAGAAAGAGGATATTGAGCCGGTGCGCGACGAACTGGAGCGTATAAAGCCCATGAAGGCCTGCTTTGATGCTGATTTTGCCAGGAATCTGGTTGACCCGCAGTTTGGCCGTATACCTGATCCGCTCTGGGCAATGCCCAATGATACTCGCTGGAATTATGCCCAGAACCTTCGTAAGGATATACAGAACTTCAAGAAGGAAAACGGTTGCAATCGCGTGATAGTTTTCTGGATTGCCAGCACTGAATCATATACCCCGCGTAATGAAGATGTTCACGGAACACTTGCCGGTTTTGAAGCCGCAATGAAGGCCGATGACCGCAAGCACCTGCCGCCAAGCATGATTTATGCATATGCAGCATTGATGGAGGGCTGCCCGTTCATAATGGGTGCTCCCAATGTGTGTGTGGACATACCCGCCATGTTCGAGCTCTCCAGGAAGCAGGGCCTCCCTATTGTAGGTAAGGACTTTAAGAGCGGCCAGACCATGATGAAGAGCGCAATGGCTCCCATATTCCGCACCCGTCTGCTGGGTGTTGAGGGTTGGTTCTCCACCAACATCCTGGGTAACCGTGACGGCCAGGTAATTGAACATCCCGATAACTTTGAGACCAAGCGCATAAGCAAGGCATCATCAATAGAGTGGATACTGGAGCAGGACGAATACCCCGAGCTTTATACCGATATCTATCATAAGGTAAAAATCAACTACTACCCGCCCCGCAAGGACAACAAGGAGAGTTGGGACAACATTGACATATTCGGTTGGATGAACTATCCCATGCAGATTAAGGTCAATTTCCTGTGCCGTGACTCAATTCTGGCAGCACCTATCTGCCTGGACCTGATGCTCTTTACCGATCTGGCTCTCAGAGCCGGTCTCATCGGCGTTCAGGAGTGGCTCTCTTTCTATGTCAAGAAACCCATGACTTACGATGATGAGCGTCCGGTGCATGACCTGTTCCAGCAGTTTGCCATGCTGAAGAACCAGATCCGACTCCTGGGCGGATATGAGGCAGACCAGGAATTGGATTGATATTCAATTGTCATATACGGGCAATATGCATAAGAGAGAGGTGGCTGAGTGGTCGCCTCTCTCATATTTTAATTATTTTTGCATAATTATTTCTCGAAATTTTGTATATTGAATCGCAATTATAACTATTTTTGCAGTCGAAACGAGAATATTTATGCAATATGAAGAATAAGAACAATCGTTTGGAGGCTATCCGTCTCATTATCTCTGAGCAGGATATCAAGAATCAGGACCAGCTCCTGAAAGTCCTGAATGAGAGAGGTTACTCCGTTACTCAGGCAACCCTATCACGTGACCTCAAGAAGATGAAGATATCAAAGGTGGCCAACACCTACGGTGATTATATATATGTGTTGCCCAATCATGCCCTTTTGCAAAAGAAGCAGAGCGCTTCCAGTGACGATTTGACTTCAAATCAGCCGCGTTATGGATTCGTGTCGCTCAATTTTTCGGGTAATATGGCTGTAATCAAGACACGTCCGGGTTATGCCAGCAGTCTTGCTTATGATGTTGACAATCACACCCTTCCAGGCGTATTGGGAACAATTGCCGGCGATGATACCCTGCTAATAGTTTTGGCAGAGGGAGCAAACCGTCAGGAGATAAAACGTTTGCTGGAACCTATCATAATATCATTATAAAGAACGAAAAACAATAACGGTCTGAAATGAAAGACAATATTGAGGTTGTGGTTGCAGATGAATCACACGAGAAATACGTGGATACCATTCTGGAAACCATATCTGAAGCTGCAAAAGTGCGTGGAACAGGTATCGCCAAGCGTACCCACGATTATTTACTCAACAAGATGCGCGAGGCCAAGGCGGTGATAGCGCTTGATGGTGACCGTTTTGCCGGATTCAGCTATATAGAGACCTGGCAGGACAAGAAATACGTGACCACATCGGGCCTGATAGTTCACCCTGATTACCGTGGCCGCGGACTTGCCAAACGTATCAAGGACATGACATTCACACTGGCCCGCATACGCTGGCCGCACGCCAAGATATTCTCGCTTACAAGCGGCGCTGCGGTCATGGCCATGAACACACAGCTGGGTTACAAGCCGGTAACATTTGCAGACCTTACTCAGGACGAGGCTTTCTGGAAGGGCTGCGAGGGTTGCGTGAACGTTGACATACTGCACCGTACAGAGCGCAAGTACTGCATCTGCACCGGTATGCTGTATGACCCCGAGGAGTATCTGCCGGCCAAGATTCCGGCCGATGTGCTCAAGCGTATAAGAAAGATTGAAAACAGTAAGAAATAAGATATGGCAAAGAAGAAAGTAGTAGTTGCTTTTTCGGGCGGATTGGACACAAGTTACAATGTAATGTATCTGACCCGTGAGATGGGATATGAGGTTTACGCCGCATGCGCCAATACCGGCGGATTCAGCCCGGAGCAGCTCAAGAAGAATGAGGAGAACGCCTACAAGTTGGGCGCTGTAAAATATGTCACTCTTGATGTGACTCAGGAGTATTACGAGAAATCACTCAAGTATATGGTTTATGGCAATGTGCTGCGTAACAACTGCTATCCCATATCGGTATCATCGGAGCGTATTTTCCAGGCACTGGCAATTGCCAAGTACGCCAATGAGATTGGTGCCGATGCCATAGCACACGGATCAACCGGTGCCGGCAACGACCAGATACGTTTTGACATGACATTTCTGGTAAAGGCTCCCGGCGTGGAGATCATCACACTGACCCGTGACCGCAACCTGAGCCGTAAGGAGGAGATTGACTATCTGAACGCCAACGGTTTCAGTGCTGATTTTGCCAAGCTCAAATACTCATACAACGTGGGTATCTGGGGTACGTCAATCTGCGGCGGTGAGATTCTGGACAGCAAGCAGGGTCTGCCTGAGAGCGCTTATCTTAAGCATCCCACCAAGGACGGTTCAGAGATCCTGAGCCTGGGCTTTGAGAAGGGTGAGCTGGTAGCCGTCAACGGTAAGAAATTTGATGACCGCATCAAGGCCATCCAGGAGGTTGAGAAGATAGGTGCCGCATATGCAATAGGCCGTGACTGTCACGTTGGCGATACAATCATCGGCATAAAGGGCCGCGTGGGCTTTGAGGCTGCAGCCCCGATGCTTATCATCGGCGCACACCGTTTCCTTGAGAAATATACCCTGTCCAAGTGGCAGCAGTACTGGAAGGATCAGGTGGCCAACTGGTACGGAATGTTCCTGCATGAGAGCCAGTATCTGGAGCCGGTCATGCCCGATATCGAGGCAATGCTTGCCAGCTCACAGCGTAACGTGAACGGCACCGTGACTTTGGAACTCCGTCCCTACAGCTTCCAGACCGTAGGTTGCGACACCCCCGATGACCTGGTACACAACAAGCTGGGTGAGTACGGTGAGGGAGCCAAGGCTTGGACGGCCGATGATGCCAAGGGATTCATAAAGATTACTTCTACTCCGCTGCGCGCTTATTACAGCGTTCATCCGGATGAGGAGAGATAAAAAATGACTATATTTACCCTTGTTTACTAACGATTAAAACTAAAAGACTATGTCAGGAGAAAAGAAACTTTACAGGTCAAGAGCCAACAAAAAGCTTTTTGGTGTTTGCGCAGGTTTTGCAGAATATTTTGATGTTGATGTAACAATTATGCGCATCATATTCCTTATATTGCTGCTGTGCGCCGGAGGTGGCCTGCTGGCCTATCTTATCTGCGCATTGGTAATGCCCGAGAAGTGATGATAAAAGTAGGAATAATAGGTGGTGCCGGCTATACGGCAGGTGAGCTTATCCGTATCCTTCTGGGACATCCGGATGCAGAGATTGTGTTCGTGAACAGTACCAGCAATGCCGGCAACAAACTTAGTGCCGTGCATGAGGGACTGATTGGTGAGACCGATATGACTTTCACTGACCAGCTGCCCCTGGATACCATTGATGTGCTGTTTTTCTGCACCGCTCACGGTGACACCCGCAAGTTCATGGAGGCAAACACGCTGCCTGAGGGCCTGAAGGTGATAGACCTCTCCATGGATTACCGTCTGGAGGCCGAAGACAATCCGTTTATCTACGGACTGCCCGAACTGAACCGCCGTGCCATATGCAAGAGCCAGTATGTGGCCAATCCCGGTTGCTTTGCAACAGCAATCCAGCTAGCGTTGCTGCCTTTGGCCCGCAACCTGATGCTAAACGATGACATCTACGTGAATGCCATCACAGGCAGTACAGGTGCAGGCGTAAAGCCGGGTGCAACCACACACTTCAGCTGGCGCAACAACAACATCAGCATCTACAAGCCGTTCACCCACCAGCATCTGCCCGAGATAATACAGTCCATAAAGCGCTTGCAGAGCAGCTTCAATTCCGATATCAACTTCATCCCCTATCGCGGAGACTTTACCCGTGGCATATTTGCAACGGTGGTTGTCAAGAATGCGGTTGATATTGAGGAGCTCTACAAGATATACCGCGAGTATTATGCCGAGGACTCTTTCGTGCATGTGGTTGATGAGCAGATAGACCTTAAGCAGGTGGTAAACACCAACAAGTGCCTTATCCATCTGGAGAAGCATGAAGACAAACTGCTTGTAGTATCGTGCATAGACAATTTGCTCAAGGGCGCAAGTGGCACCGCAGTCCATAACATGAACCTTTTGTTCAACTTAAAAGAAACTACGGGTCTAATCCTAAAATCCTCCGGCTTTTAAGATTAAACCGTAGTCCCTTTTCCTTTTTTTAGTTTACTCCGTAAACAGGGCGGCCTCCGGCCGCGCTGAGGAAACGGAGTCATATTTTGAAAATGAATTTATTTCCGGTATATAGCCTGTTCCCTGTGAATATCGTGAAGGGACAGGGTCAGAAAGTGTGGGATGACAAAGGCCAGGAGTATCTGGACCTTTACGGCGGTCACGCAGTCATTAGCATCGGCCATGCACATCCGCATTACGTGGAGGCAGTAAGCCGTCAGGTTGCCACACTGGGTTTCTATTCCAATTCCGTAATCAACCGTCTGCAGGAGCAGCTGGCTGAGCAGCTGGGCCGCGTATCGGGTTATGAGGATTACAGCCTCTTCCTGATAAACAGCGGTGCCGAGGCAAACGAGAACGCCCTCAAGCTGGCGTCGTTCCACACCGGCCGCTCTCGCATCCTGTCACTCAAGAAAGCATTCCACGGCCGCACATCACTGGCTGTAGAGGTTACCGATAATCCCAAGATCATAGCACCCGTCAATGCCTGCGGACACGTGACCTATCTGCCATGGGGAGACATTGAGGCAGCAAAGGCCGAGCTTGCCAAAGGCGATGTGGCTGCCCTCATCATAGAAGGCATCCAGGGTGTGGGCGGAATTCAGGTTCCGTCCGATGAGTACATGCACGGAATCCGCCAGGCCTGCACCGCAAACGGCACAGTCCTTATTCTGGATGAGATCCAGAGTGGTTACGGCCGCAGCGGCAAGTTCTTTGCCCACCAGTACAACGGCATCAAACCCGACCTCATCAGCGTTGCCAAAGGAATCGCCAACGGTCTGCCTTGCGGAGCACTACTGATCAGCCCCATCTTCCAGCCCGTAATAGGCCAACTGGGTACCACATTCGGTGGCAACCATCTGGCTTGCGCCGCCGCAATGGCTGTGCTTGACGTGATGGAGAGCGAGCATCTGGTAGAGAACGCCGCCAAGGTAGGTTCTTATCTGCTTGATGAACTCAAACAAATTCCCGGACCCAAAGAGGTTCGCGGTCGCGGCCTGATGATAGGAATGGAGTTCGACCAGCCCATCAAGGAAATCCGCCAGCGCCTGCTCTTTGAAGAGCACATCTTTACCGGCGTCAGCGGCACCAACGTAATCCGCCTCCTCCCGCCCCTCTGCATCACCAAATCCGATGCCGACCGCTTCCTGGAAAGCTACGCTAAAGTTCTGAAATAATTATTTGCGGGAGTCGGTGCCCCAGAGCATCTTGGCACGGAGGGTGGCAAAGAAGTCTCCCTTGGCGGGTTTGATGACGCTGATGCGGAAGGGGGCGCGGCTGATTTCTATGGCGGTGTGTTCGGGGCAGCTAAAACTGTTGCCGTCAATTGATACCAGGAAGCTGTGGCTGCGGCTGGTTACATCCAGGCGGATGGTCTCATCGGCCGGGAGTACGAGCGGACGCATGGTCAGGCTGTGCGGGGCAACCGGAGTGAGGCAGATCACGTTGGTGCCGGGAGCGATGATGGGGCCGCCCACGCTCAGGGAATAGGCGGTGGAACCGGTGGGGGTGGCTGCTACAAGACCGTCGGCCTGGTAGGTGATCATGGGGGTGTTGCCAACGCTGGTAGCTATTGAAATCATCGATGAAATGTCATGTTTCAGTATGGCGATGTCATTCAGGGCATAGGGGGTGTGGCCTGCGGGCAGACCTTCCATACGGACCTGAAGCAGGTTGCGCTCCTCGAGCGTGTAGTCACCGTTGTGGATGCGGGTTATGGCATCGGTGATGCGGTCTGTGGTGATATCGGCCAGGAAACCCAGACGGCCGGTGTTGATACCTACCATTGGTATGCCTTTGCTGCCAACACGGGTGGCAGTGCGAAGGAATGTGCCGTCACCACCAACGCTTATTACGGCATCGGCCGAAAAATCATTACCTTCAAACAGGTTGTCATAAGGAATGTCCAGCCCCATTGTGCGGGTCAGGAACTCGTAATAGGGGCGGTCAACCGATATCGCGTCACCCAGAGAGCGCAACAGGTTGAAGAACTGCAGTTCATGGCCGCAGAACTTGTCACGTGACGTATTTCCGAATATTGCGTATTTCATAACACCTTTCATTTTTTTTAAGCAATCATGAACGGAATTATTCTTATCTTTGCTGATTAGAGCAAAGCTATGATAGATTGCTCCGGACAAAGATAGTTCATTTTATTCAAGTGAAGGGACTTTATGACCAGATTAAGTGTAAATATCAACAAGATAGCCACTTTACGCAATGCCCGCGGCGGCAATAATCCCGATGTGGTGAAGGTGGCGCTGGATTGCGAACGGTTTGGTGCCGATGGCATCACCGTGCATCCCAGACCCGATGAAAGGCACATTAAACACCAGGATGTGTTTGACCTTAAGAAGGTACTTACCACAGAGTTCAACATAGAGGGGTATCCGGCTCCTGCATTCATGGAGCTTGTAAAGACAATAAAGCCGGCCCAGGTAACCCTTGTTCCCGATACTCCTGAGCAGGTTACTTCAAACCATGGATGGAATACGCTTGATGAGCAGGATTTCCTGACCAATATAGTAGCCGAACTTAAGGATAACGGCATCCGTACATCGATATTTGTGGACGCAAACGTAAGGATGGTCGAGATGGCGGCCAAGGCCGGCGCTGACCGAGTGGAACTCTATACGGAGCCTTATGCTACAGACTACATTAAACTTGGCCCCGAGATTGCCGTCAAACCTTTTGTGGAGGCTGCACGCAAGGCGCGTGAATGCGGAATGGGACTGAACGCAGGCCATGACCTGAGCCTGGTAAACCTAAAGTTCCTGAAACAGCAGATTCCATGGATTGATGAGGTATCCATAGGTCATGCACTGGTGTGCGACGCTCTCTATCTGGGACTTGAAAAGACTATTGACGAGTATAAAAAATGCATTATTTGAATATGTTCCTACAAACTTCACTTACTCAGGTATTAAACGGTGATACGTTGGCTCAGAGCCAGGTGGCCGTACAGTTGGCGGAAGATACTGCCGACAAGATTAATCTTTTTGACATGGCTCTCAAGGGAGGGTGGATCATGCTGATATTGCTCCTGTTGTCAATACTCTGCTTCTACATCTTCTTTAACCGTCTGTCAGTTTACCGTAAGGCAGCCATCAAGGATCCGCACTTCATGGACCGTATCAACGACTACATGAAGAACGGTGAAAACAAGTCGGCCCAGATTTTCTGTCAGGCCACTGCATCACCGTTGAGCCGTATCGTTGAGAAAGGCATAGGACTGGCTGACCATGATGTCAAGGATATCCAGTTGGGTATGGAGAATGCCGCCAATGTGGAGATTGCCAAACTGGAGAAAGGTTTGAAAGGTCTTTCAACCATTGCCAGTGCCGCCCCCATGATAGGTTTCCTGGGCACGGTGATAGGTATGGTCCGTGCATTCTGGGAGATGGCAAATGCCGGTAACAATATTGATGTGTCGCTGCTTTCAAGTGGTATTTATGAGGCCATGATTACCACTGTGGGTGGTTTGATTGTCGGTATCATAGCTCTGTTTGCATACAACTATCTGGTGTCACGCGTGGATACCATTGCAAACGAGATGGAGTCATTTATTCAGGATTTCACCGTTAATCTTGAGAAGTAATATGCTTAAGAGACGTAATGAGGTATCGCCGCAGTTCAGCATGTCGTCCATGACTGACATCATATTCCTGCTGCTGATATTCTTTATGATAACATCCACGATGGTGAGCCCCAACGCCATTAAGGTGCTGCTGCCGCAGAGTTCGCAGCAGACATCGGCCAAGCCGCTCACCCGCGTCATCATAGACCGTGACCTTAACTACTACACGGCATTCGGCAATGATGATGAGATGCCCATTGTGTTTGAGGAGTTGACGGATTTCCTTATAGACTGCTCACAGAAAGAGCCCGATATGTACGTTGCCCTTTATGCCGATGAGTCCGTTCCCTACAAGGAGATCGTGAAGGTACTGAACATAGCTAATGAGAATCAGTTCAAGGTGGTGCTTGCCACGCGCCGTCCTGACCGCAAATAATTCCCGATGAATCCTAACAAAAAGCAAGATAAGGAATTTAATATTTTCTCGCTGTTGTGGACCGTTCTGGTGCACTGCGGTGTCATCGGATTGTTGCTGTTGCTGCATCTGAGCAGGCCGCTTGCACAGGCCGAAAGCGGCGTGCCCGTGATGCTGGGTGATATGGGTAACCTGGATACTGACTACGAGTTTACCGAGGTCAATTCCATGCCTGCTCCCGCACCGGTTTCAGTACCTGTTCCTGTAGCACCCCAGGCAGAGCCCGCCATCACCCAGAATCTTGAGGAGACGGTAGCCATAGAGAGTGGCGAGAAGGAGAAACCTGTTACGCCCACCGAGACTCCCAAGCAACCCACTCCTGAGGAGATCCGCGCCGAGCAGGAGCGCCAGGCCGCCGAGCAGGCCCAGAACCTGATGGCCAACGCCTTTGGCCGCAGCAACTCCATGCAGGCCAATGCTCCGACTGAGAGCAATACCGACGTAACGGGTACTCCAGGCTCAGAAACAGGAAATTCGACCGAAGGCAAGACAACCGGAACCGGAGGCTGGGGAACATGGGATCTTAACGGTCGTGACATAGGTGATTTTGTACGTCCTGCATATAACGGAATCCAGGAGGAGGGTCGTGTGGTTGTAACTATAACCGTTTCGCCTAATGGAGATGTAATTGGTACAAGAATAAATAACCGCACCAATACTACCAATCTTCAGCTACGCAATGCAGCCGAAGAAGCGGCCCGTCGCACAAAATTCAACGCCATAAGTGGTACCGAAAACCAAACCGGAACAATCACCTATTACTTCAAACTGAAATAATTATGGTCTACATTTTTTTAGCAGAAGGTTTCGAGGCAATAGAAGCCATAACCCCGCTTGACATGCTGATCCGTGCGGGAATAGAGGTGAATACAATCTCCATATCGGACGAGTTCCTGGTAAAGAGCAGTCAGGGTATACCGGTTCAGGCCGATGACCTGTTTGAGAATACGGATTTCAGCGATGCTGATATGCTGATTCTGCCCGGAGGACAGCCTGGCGCTACAAATCTTGGCAAGCATAAGGGGCTTGAGGCTATACTGAAATTTGCAAATGAGCATAAAATCCCAATTGCAGCCATTTGTGCCGCTCCCACAGTGTTGGGCAAGCATGGACTTCTGCAAGGCAAGAAAGCCACTTGTTATCCCGGTTGTGAAGGAATGCTCAAGGGGGCTGAATACACAGGATCATTCGTTGAAAAGGACGGGAATCTGATTACAGCCTGCGGTCCTGCCGCTGCTGTGGAGTTTGCAAAGGCTATCATCAGCCTGCTTAGTGGTGACGAGGTGGTAGCCTCGGTTTGTGACAAGATGATGTTCGGGCGTGCCTGATGCTTGATCTTGCGCAGCGTGATGTCAAGTATCTTCCCGGCGTAGGTCCGGCAAGAGCCGCCCTTCTTAAAGGCGAGCTCCAGATAAGCACGTTGCAGGATCTGCTTTACTATTTTCCTTACAAATACATTGACCGTAGCCGCATCTTCCAGATAAGGGAGGTTGACGGCACTATGCCATATATCCAACTTAAGGGAAAGATCCTTAGTTTTGAGCAGATAGGCGAGGGCCGTAAGCAACGACTGGTTGCCCATTTCAGCGATGGTTCCGGTGTGGCAGACCTTGTATGGTTCAGCGGTATCAAATTTATTCTGGACCGTTACCGTCCGAGTGTGGATTATGTGGTGTTCGGCAAACCTACCATATTCGGTGGCAGGGTGAATGTGGCGCATCCTGAGATAGACGTTGAGGCCAACCTGAACCTCTCAGAGATGGGTATGCAGCCATATTACAATACCACTGAAAAGATGAAAAAGGCGGGACTCAACTCGGCCGCCATACGCAAACTGGTCAACAATCTGATGGCTCTTATAGTGGAGCCTCTGCCGGAGACACTTCCTGACTGGCTTAAGGAAAAGGAGCATCTCATGTCATTGACTGATGCTCTCAAGACCCTGCATAACCCCAAAACTCCGCTTGAACTCCGTCTGGCACAGTTAAGGGTCAAGTTTGAGGAACTGTTTTATGTGCAGTTGAACCTGGCCCGTTTTGCAAGTGACCGTCAGCGTAGGTTCAAGGGTTATGTGTTTTCAAAAATCGGTGACAATTTCAACCGATTCTATAATGAGAGACTGCCGTTCAGTCTGACCGGAGCGCAGAAACGTGTGATACGTGAGATTCGCAAGGATATGGGCAGCGGACGCCAGATGAACCGTCTGCTTCAGGGTGATGTGGGCAGCGGCAAGACAATGGTCGCCCTTATGACCATGCTCATAGCCATTGATAACGGATATCAGGCCTGTATTATGGCTCCAACCGAGATTCTGTCAGAGCAGCATTATGCCAATATCTGCCGTTTCATCGATGGATTGGGCCTACATGCCGAGCTGCTTACCGGAAGTATAAAGGGTAAGCGCCGTGAGGCGATACTCAAAGGACTCAAGGACGGTAGCGTCAACATACTGGTAAGCACTCATGCAGTGTTGGAGGATCCCGTGGAGTTCAACCGTCTGGGATTCGTTGTGATAGATGAGCAGCATCGTTTTGGGGTAGCGCAGAGAGCCAGACTCTGGAGCAAGAGCAATATGCCGCCTCATGTGCTGGTAATGACGGCAACCCCGATTCCACGCACTCTGGCCATGACACTCTATGGTGACCTGGATGTTTCGGTCATTGACGAACTGCCCCCGGGACGCAAGCCTATACAGACAGAGCACTACTATGACGGAAACCACAAGTCTGTCTATGCTTTCCTGGACCGTGAACTTAAAAAGGGCCGGCAGGCATATATAGTATATCCCCTTATTGAGGAGAGTGAAAAGATTGACCTCAAGAATCTGGAGGAGGGTTATCTGACTGTCTGCGAGCGTTTTGAGGGTTATAAGGTGAGTAAGGTCCATGGTCGCATGAAACCGGCAGAGAAGGATGCCGAGATGCAGCGTTTCAAGCAGAACGAGACGCAGATTATGGTGGCTACAACCGTGATTGAGGTAGGTGTGGATGTTCCCAATGCCAGCATTATGGTGATAGAGAACGCCAACAGGTTCGGTCTGTCTCAACTGCATCAGCTGCGAGGCCGCGTGGGCCGTGGCGCAGACCAGTCTTTCTGTCTGCTGGTAACTCCGTATCAGTTGAGTGAAGATACCCGCAAACGCATTGAGATAATGACTGCCACCTGTGATGGATTTGAGATTGCCGAGGCTGACCTTAAACTGCGCGGACCCGGTGATCTGGAAGGAACCCAGCAGAGCGGTATGGCCTTTGACCTTAAACTGGCCAACCTGGCGCGTGACGGCGCACTGATTGAGCATGTGCGTGAGATAGCCCGTAATATCGTGGCCGATGACCCCGAACTGTCACTCCCGGAGAATGCTCTTATGGCAAGGGTGCTAAAGCGTATCAAGAAAAGTGAGTATGACTGGTCTTCTATATCATAGTTATTGATTATCTTTGCAAGTTGTACAATGCGCAGAAAATAAAAAGATGTATAAAGGGCTGGTATACGGATTGTTGACAGTTGTGACGGCATTGACGTGGGGAACTGCTGCGTCAGTGGCTCAGGATGCGATGCCTGAACACGCCATCCCGGTGCAGTCTATGGCCATGGTCTTTTTGCCTGCCCATCTTAATCCCGGCCTGGCTGTCGATCTGGACAATCCCGCCTCATTTCTTTATCCTGAGTGGAGTAATGACTATGTTCACAGGTTTGAGGAAGTGGAACTGCCTGATTCCGTGATTATCTCAATGAAAGGATACTGCATGCCTACTGACAGCACCCGCATCACGGACAGATACGGCTATCGGCCAAGCCGTGGCAGAAACCATTTCGGGATAGACATCAAGGTCAACACCGGTGATACCATCCGTGTGGCTTTTGACGGAAAGGTCCGCGTGTCCCGTTATGAGCGTCGCGGCTACGGTCATTATCTGGTTATACGCCATCCCAACGGGCTGGAGACAGTATACGGACACTTATCCAAGAAACTTGTGGTTGAGAACCAGATAGTCCATGCAGGTGACCCTATAGGGTTGGGTGGCAACACGGGGCGTTCCACAGGTTCTCACCTGCATTTTGAGACTCGTGTTCTGGGTAACGCCATCAATCCCGCCTATATGTTTGATTTCCCTCACCAGAAGGCAGTGACAGACTATTATGTCTATGGCAAGAATACCCGTGAGATTTATTATACGGTCAAGAAGGGTGATACTCTTAGCCGCATAGCAAACAGGAACGAGACCACTATAGCCAATATATGCAAGCTTAACGGCATTTCACGCAATGCCGTTATCAAGGTTGGGCAGACGCTTAGGGTGAACTGATGAAAGTATGACTGATATGAAAGAGCAGAACAGGAAAGCCGATACCGACATGGAGTTTGAGGAGGTGATCAGGATGTGCCGTGCACTCTATGTCAAGAAGTTGCAGGATTACGGCGCTTCATGGCGCATTATGCGTCCGGAATCACTGACTGACCAGATTTTCATCAAGGCCAAACGTATACGCAGCATTGAGACCAAGGGCGTATCACTTATAGATGAGGGCATCCGCTCGGAACTGATAGGCATTGTGAATTACGGCATCATTGCCCTGATACAGTTGGAGCATGGCTATTCTGATGTTGTTGACAAGGACGCCCAGTGGGCAATCGGGGAGTATGACAAGTATGCCTCTGCCGCTCTGGAGCTGATGAAGAAAAAGAACCACGATTATGACGAGGCTTGGCGCGGAATGCGTACCACGTCATACACGGACCTGATACTGACCAAGATAAACCGTACAAAGGAGATTGAGAGCCATGACGGCAAGACGGTGGTGTCGGAAGGTATAGATGCAAATTATATGGATATGATCAATTATGCTGTTTTTGGACTGATTAAGACAGTCATTGAAAACGGTGTAAACTAAAATGGAGCCATTATGAGTGAGGAAACCAACAACAAAACGCCGCTTAAGGTTCTGGTGAACTTTTGCAGGGTACTGCTTGGACTTACGTTCCTGTTCTCGGGTATAGTTAAGGCTATAGATCCTGTCGGAACGCAGATAAAGCTCTCTGATTATCTATTTGCGTTCGGTATGGGCGGCAACGTTCTTGACTCCACTCTGCTTATACTGGCTTGTCTTCTGGCCGGTTTTGAGATACTAATGGGCGCTTACATGTTTTTGGGCGCTTTCAGTCGCGGGACCTCATTCCTGGTTCTTGTCATGATGGTGTTGCTTACACCGTTCACTCTCTATATAGCAATCAAGAATCCTGTCGATGAGTGCGGCTGTTTTGGTGATGCGTTGGTACTCACCAACTGGCAGACGTTCGGCAAGAATGCGTTCCTGCTTGTGATGGCGGTGCTGGTGTTTGTAAAGCGCAAACTTATAGTGCCTTTTGTTGAAGGCAGACGTCATTGGATCATCACCCTGGTAATCTGCCTTATTACCGTCAGGTTCATGACCAGCAACATATCGGGCCTGCCTGTACTGGATTTCAGGCCGTATAAGGTGGGGACAGACCTGCGCAGCGCAATACTGGAGAATAGGGATCCTTCAATGTCTGATTTCTCAGTCATGGATAATGACATGAATGACCTGACCGCCCGGTTGCTGACAGACAGAGGCTACACGTTCCTTCTTGTATCTCCACATCTGGAGAGCGCCAATGAGGGTTACCTGGATTTGATAGATGACGTATTTGACTATTGCAGCCATTACGGATATAATATGATAGGAGTGACTGCATCCGGAACTGACGTTGTAAGGCAGTGGACCGAGAACGCCGGTGCCGAGATCCCGTTCCTGTTCTGCGATGAGGTGCCACTGCAAACCATGGTCCGTTCCAACCCGGGGCTGGTTCTCATCAAGGACGGCGTTCTTGTAAACAAATGGAGCCATTCACGCATACCGTCCGATGAGGAACTGATTGGACCGCTGGAAGAGATTCCGGTTGGATATATACCTGCTCCGGATCCTATGCGCACACCTTGGGCTGTGGCATTGTTGTTTGGACT
The DNA here is from genome assembly GCA_017642425.1 of Bacteroidaceae bacterium. Lineage (GTDB taxonomy): Bacteria > Bacteroidota > Bacteroidia > Bacteroidales > Bacteroidaceae > Colenecus. Next base: position 16,855 of record JAGCPB010000039.1, on the reverse strand, counting down.
GCCGTTGCTTCTGGTGGTTCTGATTGACATATTCAAGAGAATGATAAAATAACTATAACGTTTTAATACTATCTGAAATGAGAAAGAAAATTGTTGCCGGAAACTGGAAGATGAACAAGACTCTCCAGGAGGGTATGGCTCTGGCCGCAGAGCTTAATGAGGTGTTGGCTGCTGATAAGCCCAATTGTGATGTCGTAATAGGCACACCGTTCATTCATCTTGCCAAGATTTCGGAAATCATAGACCACAAGGTTATTGGTCTTAGTGCCGAGAACTGCGCCGACAAGGAGTCTGGTGCTTATACAGGTGAGGTTTCGGCCGCCATGGTCAAGTCAACAGGTGCAGAGTACGTGATTCTGGGACACTCTGAGCGCCGTGAGTACTACCACGAGACATACGAAATCCTGAAGGAGAAGGTTCTGCTGGCTCTTGCCAACGGACTTAAGGTCATATTCTGCATCGGCGAATCACTCGATGAGCGCGAGAAGGGTATCCAGAACCAGATTGTAAAGGCTGAGCTTGAGGGTTCGGTTTTCAACCTTTCGGCCGATGAATTCAAGAACATAACCATAGCATATGAGCCTATATGGGCTATCGGTACAGGCAAGACCGCTACTGCCGATCAGGCAGAGGAGATTCACGCTTACATCCGTTCTGTCATTGCTGACAAGTATGGAAAGCAGATTGCAGAGGATACATCTATCCTGTACGGCGGTTCATGCAAGCCTTCAAATGCAGGTGAACTCTTTGCAAAGCCTGACATCGACGGTGGCCTTATCGGCGGTGCCTCTCTCAAAGTTGCCGACTTTAAGGGCATCATCGACGCTTGGAAGAAATAATAACAATATGAAAAAGACAGGTTTACTGTTATTCCTGCTTCTCTTTACGGCTCTGGCCAGTGCCCAGCAACGGACACTGGTTCAGGAGCTGGAGAGGGATATTCCCGGTAGGGGCCAGATACGCATCGAGTCCGATGTGCGTTTGGACAGCCTTATCGGCAAGGTATCGGATTTGCAGTCCGGCTCCAAGATCAAAGCTATCGGATACCGTGTCCAGGTATATGCCGGTAACAATACCCGCGTATCAAAGGAGAATGCAAATGAGGCCGGCAAGTACATCCGTGCCAATTATCCGGACCTGTCAGTTTACACAGAGTTCCGCAATCCGCGCTGGCGCTGCACGGTAGGTGATTTCCTCTATTATGAAGAGGCCTATGACACCCTGCGAAAACTCAAGAAGGAAACGCCCTACAAAGGCATAATCATTTTACGCAATCAGGAGATTTCTGTTCCGTTATGAGTTCGCTGATACCGTATTCCGATGAGAATTCGGAAAAGTTCCTTGCACTCAAGAAACACTATGAGGATATTCTCAAACTGATAGAGCCCGATACCGGCCGTGAAGGTCTGGCCCGTACTCCTTTACGTGTAGCCAAGACTCTTCTGGACTTTACCAGCGGTTATGATATTGACCCTGCCGCCATTCTACGTTCGGCCATGTTCAAGGAGGATTACAGCCAGATGGTGATAGTAAAGGATATTGACTTTTATTCACTTTGTGAGCACCATATGCTGCCGTTCTACGGCAAGGCTCATGTGGCTTATATTCCCAACGGATACATTACGGGACTCAGCAAGATTGCCCGCGTGGTGGATGCTTTTGCGCGCCGGCTTCAGGTACAGGAGCGCATGACTTCACAGATTAAGGATTGCATTCAGGAGACTCTTCAGCCGCTTGGCGTGATGGTGGTTATTGAGGCCAGTCACATGTGTATGCAGATGCGTGGTGTGGAGAAACAGAACTCCGTTACTACTACATCAGACTTTACCGGTGCTTTCAACCGGGCTAAGACTCGTGAGGAGTTCATGAATCTGATTGCTCCCAGAAAGTGACGTTTTCAAGGGAACTTTTTGGGGTTTCAGATACCGATACCCCAAAAAGTTCTGTGCAGAGAATGATAATATTTGAAAATTCATTACAAATTTACAACCCTTTCTCCTAATATTCTGGAGAGTTCACTTCGGGCAGATAGGAGCTGCTGGTAGCGAGTTTGAAGTGATGTAAGTGTTTCGGTTGTAGCTTCTTGTAATTCTTTTTCTACAGCCTTTATCTCCAGTCTAACAACTTCCATTTGGTAATCAGCCATAATATGACGTGTCAGTTTGAAAAGATATGCCTCATCTTTAGTTGGCAGACTGTCTTTATAGAGTGAACTTAATTGGTAACGTTCTTCCATTAGACTGGTTGCAGTGAGACTGACAAATTCTTCAGGATATGAAATAAAGAAACGTTCGCTATTAAAATCCTCATCGTAAAGGTGCTCGCTCATGATTTCTACGAAGCGTTTATAAACAGGATGTCGAAATTCCAGACCATCATTAAGCAAAGACTGAACTATAAACTGACCTACAGTAATATTCTGTTCGCCTTCATCAGTTTGCATGGTACACATTACTTTGCCTCCATATCTTACTATTAGCTGTGATAGCAGACGCTCTTTGTTCATCATTGGACCAAGGCCCTGTTGTTTTAATTTGCGTACTTCCTGGCTCAACTTTTCTTTGGGGGTCAGTTCTTTGTCGGACTTTTCTTCAACAGTATCCGTATTATCCTCCTTTGATGAAGACTGGGGTATAGACTTTGCTTGTTCTATCTGACGTTTGTTCACGTCATTTATGAGTAGAGGCTGGTCAACTCCAATCATCTGCCAGCACTCTTTAAGATATTCTGATCGGAGAATAGGATCCGGTATTACAGATATACTTTGAGATATATTCTTAATCAGTTCGCTTCGACTATGAGGATCATTAGCGGCCTCTTCCATCAGAAGATTTAACTTAAAGCGGATGAAATCCACCTGATGTGAGTCTATGTACTGCTGGAACTGGGTTGCACTGCGGCTCTGGGCAAAGCTGTCGGGGTCCTCACCATCGGGCAGTAAGAGCACTTTTACGTTCATGCCTTCGGCCAGCAGCATGTCAATTCCGCGCAGAGAGGCTTTGATACCGGCCTTATCTCCGTCATACAGTACGGTGATATTATTGGTGAAACGGTGTATCAGGCGTATCTGGCCAGGTGTGAGTGATGTGCCGCTGGATGCCACCACATTCTCAACTCCGCTCTGGAACATGCTTATTACATCGGCATAACCTTCAACCAGGAAACAGCGGTCTTTGCGCACAATGGCCTGCTTGGCCTGATAGAGGCCGTAGAGTTCGCGGCTCTTGGAATAGATGACTGATTCGGGAGAGTTTACGTATTTGGCCACCTTGGCATCGGCGGTCATGATGCGGCCTCCGAACGCTACAACTTTACCGGAAAGGGAATGTACGGGAAAAATTACGCGGCCGCGGAAACGGTCACGCAAAGCTCCGTTGTCATCTTTTGCGTAGCAGAGTCCTGTCTTGATCAGGTTCTCCTTGGTATAGCCTTTGGCCAAAGCGGTGCGGGCCAGGGCATCGGGTTCATCGGGACAATAACCCAGAAAGAACTTGTCCAGGATGTCATCGCGGAAACCGCGCTTGCGGAAATAGGCCAGACCTATGGCACGCCCCTTATCGGTGTTGAGCAGGGTATCCTTGAAGAAATCCAATGCAAACTGGTTGGTTATGAACATTGACTCACGCTCGTTCTGCAGGGCCTTTTCCGAGTCAGTCAGCTCGCGTTTGCGGAACGGTATGCCGTACTTGTTTGCCAGCCATTCGGCCGCGTCCTGGAATGACATCTGCTCATGCTCCATAAGGAAATGGATGGCGTTGCCACCCTTGCCGCAACTGAAACATTTGCAGATTCCCTTTGAGGGTGAGACGTAGAATGACGGGGTCTTCTCATTATGGAACGGGCACAGACCCACATAGTTCACTCCCCGACGCCTGAGGGTGACGAATTCAGATACCACATCCACTATATTGGCGGCATCCAGTATCTTCTCTATGGTGAGCTGGTCTATCATTCCGGATAATAGTATTGATGCCAAAATTACAAAAAATCTGCCGTTCCGGTAACTTGAATGCGCAGTTGTGTTTTTTTTAAATAATATTGACTTTTTAAAGTATGTAGTTAGCGGGAAAATCATTTATTTTGTGGACGTAAATTTACGTTATGGAAACTAACATCAAGCCTTACAAAATCAGGGAAAAGGCCGAAAAGGATGCCAATTACAGGGGCCTTATCCGTGCAGAACTTGCAGATGAACTGTATGACGGGATTCTGACAATCGTGGTGGCTCAGAAAAAGTACCGCGATCCCCTTTATTCCGCAAAGCAGTTGGCCGAGGATCTGAAAACCAACCCCAGATACCTTTCGGCAGTGATCAATTCAAGATTTGGAATGAACTATTCCAGTCTGGTGAACGAATTCAGGGTACGTGATGCGGTGCACATGCTTACTGACAAACGTTACCTGGATCTGACAATGGAGGAGATTGGAAAAATGACGGGATTTGCCAACCGCCAGTCATTCTATGCGGCTTTCTTCAAGGAGAAGGGTGAAGCACCCCATCAGTACAAGAAACGCCATCTCTCCAAGTGATTCAAAAAGGTATCTGACACTATCATATAATGACTGTCCAAGAGAGAATCCTTGATATCAAGAATAAACTGAGACTGAACATGAACGGTGTAGCCTCTACCGGAATGAGAGAGGCGGGCATCGGATACAAACTCAATTTCGGTGTAGGGATTCCCGGATTAAAGGACATTGCGTCAGAAACAGGAAAGGATACGGAGCTTGCGGCTGCCCTGTGGAAAGAGGATATCCGTGAGTGCAGGATCCTGGCAGCATTGATTTATCCCGAGGATCAGTTCATGCCCGACATGGCTGACCTCTGGATAGAACAGATTGAATTTCCGGATCTGGCAGAGGTATGTTCAATGTACCTTTTCAGCCGGATGCCCGGAGCATCGGAGGCGGCATTTCGTTGGATTGCCTCCGATAATGGAATGGCCCGTTATTGCGGTTTCCTCACGCTGGCTCACTTGCTGCGTGGGGGGCGTGAGATGGGGCCTCGTTATGTTGAGGAACTGAAAGACCAGGCTCAGGCTGCCATTAACGGTCCTGACCTGATGTGTGCGCAGGCGGCAAAGAGAGTGCTTGAGCGTTTGGACTCTACAGACAATGGATAAGATGGACGGTTCGGAGCAGGCGCGTCAGAAACTGGCTGATTATCTGCGCCTCAACTCTCTCAGGAATACCCCGGAGCGGAACGCGTTGCTTGACGTCATCTATTCGTCCGATGCCCCGGTACAGGCTGAGGAGTTGTCAAGGCTGATGTCCGATGGACGAAGGCTTAGGATAAGTAGGGCCACGGTTTATAACAACCTCAGACTGTTTGAGGATGCGGGTCTGGTCCGGAAGGTCTTTCAGGAAGACAGGGTTCTCATTGAGAGGACAGACAGGAGCAAAGGCGTTATACGTCTTGTCTGTGGAGGATGCGGCAAGGCTACAGAGATGAACAATGATAAGGTTCGCCGCCAGATAAATGAAATGCGTACCCGCCGTTTCAACGCCACCGACTGGGTGCTTACGGTTCATGGGTTGTGCAGCAAATGCACCGCTGACCTTAAGAGAAAACAGAACAGATTGAACAAAAAGATAAAGACTAAAAATGAAAACAGAAAAGATTGATGTCCTCTTGGGACTGCAATGGGGTGATGAAGGCAAGGGTAAGGTAGTGGATGTGCTTACTCCGCGCTACGATGTGGTGGCACGTTTTCAGGGAGGCCCCAACGCCGGTCACACACTTATTTTTGATGACAAGAAGTTTGTGCTCAAATCTATCCCTTCGGGGGTGTTCCAGGGTAACAAACAGAACATTATAGGTAACGGAATGGTACTTGATGCAGCTCTGTTCAAGGCTGAGGCCGAGGCTCTTGAGGCTGCAGGCATAGACCTCAAGAACCGTCTGCTCATTTCAAAGAAGGCCCATCTTATACTGCCTACACACCGCTTGCTTGACAGTGCCCTTGAGGCATCAAAAGGATCGGGTAAGGTAGGTACCACAGGCCGCGGAATAGGTCCTACATACACTGACAAGGTGGCCCGTACAGGCGTACGCGTAGGTGATCTGCTGCGTCCTGATTTTGAGGAGCGTTATGCTGCCGCCCGTGCCGCCCATGAGCGTACCCTCAAAAGCCTTAACTTTGAGTATGACCTGGCTCCGCTTGAGAAGGCATGGCGTGAGGGCATTGAGTATATGAAACTGTTCAAGTTCGTGGACAGCGAGCATTACGTTGCCAACCTTCTGGCAGAGGGCAAGACAATCCTTTGCGAGGGTGCCCAGGGAACCATGCTTGACATAGATTTCGGCTCATATCCGTTTGTTACATCATCCAATACTATCTGCGCAGGCGCCTGCACCGGATTGGGCGTGGCTCCGCGCAACATAGGTAAGGTTTACGGAATCATGAAAGCCTACTGCACCCGCGTGGGCAGCGGTCCTTTCCCCACTGAGTTGTTTGATGCCGATGGTGAGGCTCTGTCCGACCGCGGTCATGAGTTCGGTGCCGTAACCGGTCGCCGCCGCCGTTGCGGTTGGGTTGACCTGGTAGCCCTGCGTTATGCAGTCCGGCTGAATGGTGTGACAGACCTTATCCTTATGAAGAGTGACGTTCTGGATACATTCCCCACCATCAAGGCCTGTGTGGCATACAAGCTGCCTGACGGAACCCAGACCGATGAGTTCCCGTTTGACTGTGAGGGCGTGGAGCCTATATATGAGGAGCTTCCCGGTTGGAAGACAGACCTTACCCAGGTCAAGGATGAGGATGAGTTCCCCGAGGAGTTCAACAATTACATAACATTCCTGGAGGATTATCTGGAGACTCCCGTATCAATAGTATCGGTAGGTCCGGACCGTCACCAGACAATAGTACGTGAAAAATAATGGAATACGGTACAGAAATGACTCCATACGCTTTCTATTGGATTGTGTTCATTGTAATAGCCATTCTGAGCTATTCAGTGCAGGGCAATCTTAACCGCAAGTTCAAGAAATACTCAAAGGTGCCCACCCGTGACGGTAGCAGCGGTTATGAGGTGGCCTGCCGTATGCTTGCTGACAACGGCATCTCAAATGTAAAGGTGACATGCGTTGACGGACAGCTTACAGATCATTACAATCCGGAGAACAACACGGTGAACCTGAGCCATGATGTCTATTACGGCCGCAGTATGATGGCAGCGGCAGTTGCAGCCCATGAGTGCGGTCATGCCGTACAGCATGCACGCCAGTATGCTCCCGTAAAGATGCGTTCAGCTCTGGTGCCGGTGGTTCAGTTCTCATCAAAGATTGTAACCTGGGTTCTGCTGGCCGGAATACTCATGGTAGAGGCATTTCCCGGACTGCTCCTGGCCGGCATTGTGCTGTTTGCCATGACCACCCTGTTCAGTTTTGTGACCCTGCCGGTAGAGATTGACGCCAGCAGCCGCGCATTGGCCTGGCTAAAGCATACCACCCGTTCTGACAAAGAGACAATGGAATCTGCTCAGGATGCGCTTAAGGCCGCCGCGTATACATACGTGGTAGCAGCCATCAGTTCTCTTGGTACGCTCATTTATTATATCATGATCTATTCATCAAGAAGAAGTTGATTTATACCGATGAAACCGTCAATTCCAAAAGGCACGCGTGACTTCACCCCGGTGGAGATGGCGCGCCGTAACTATATCTTTGATACCATACGCGGAGTCTTCCGCCTGTTCGGCTACAGCCAGATAGAGACCCCCTCAATGGAGAACCTCTCCACCCTTATGGGCAAGTACGGCGAGGAGGGCGACAAGCTCCTTTTCAAGATCCAGAACTCCGGTGACTACATGAGCGCCCTGACCGATGAGGAGCTCCTGTCACGCAACAGCCTCAAGTTGGCATCCAAGTTCTGCGAGAAAGGCCTCCGTTATGACCTGACCGTCCCGTTTGCACGCTTTGTGGTGATGCACCGTGAGGAGCTCCAGTTCCCCTTCAAGCGTTTCCAGATACAGCCCGTATGGCGTGCCGACCGTCCGCAGAAAGGCCGTTACCGCGAGTTCTACCAGTGTGACGCCGATGTAGTAGGCTCTGACTCGCTGCTCTATGAGATTGAGCTCATACAGATGATAGATATGGTTTTCAGCCGTTTTGGCGTACGTGTGGCCATCAAACTCAACAACCGCAAGATACTGGCCGGAATAGCCGAATCCATCGGTCAATCAGATAAGATTGTAGATATAACCGTTGCCATAGATAAATTGGACAAGATTGGTTTGGACGGTGTGAATGCCGAGCTTGCAGAGAAGGGCCTGCCTCAGGATGCAATTGACAAACTGCAGCCCATAATCAAGCTGACCGGTTCCAATAGTGAGAAGCTGGATACCATTGCTGCTGTGCTTTCAGGCAGTGAGACCGGATTAAAAGGAGTTGAGGAGTGCCGCTTTATATTGGACGGCGTAGCCAAGCTGGGACTCACCAACCGGCTGGAACTGGACCTGACTCTGGCCCGCGGCCTGAACTACTACACAGGCGCCATCTTTGAGGTAAAGGCTCTGGATGTAGAGATAGGCTCCATAAGCGGCGGCGGCCGTTATGATAACCTGACCGGTATATTCGGACTTCCCGGCGTGAGCGGCGTGGGCATATCATTCGGTGCAGACCGCATCTATGACGTGCTGACACAGCTTGACCTCTATCCCAAGGAGGCACAGGGTGGCGTAAAGGTGCTGTTCCTGAACCTGGGAGAGCAGGAGGCCTCATTCTGCATGGGACTGCTTGCTCAATTGCGTAAAGCCGGCATTCCATCGGAGATTTATCCCGATGCAGCCAAGATGAAAAAGCAGATGTCATATGCCAACGCGCTTTCAGTTCCCTACGTTGCGATCGTGGGAAGTGACGAACTTGCCCAGGGCAAAGTCACGTTGAAGAATATGGAGAGTGGAGAGCAGAGCCTGATTGAGGCTTCGGCTCTTGTAGAGGCGGTTAATTGAAAATTGAGAATTGAAAATTAACAAGCACCTGCGTGGGAATGAGTGAAGATTTTGACATAAGACAACAGCAGTTAGCGAGCGACAAGGAGCTTGACAACGCTCTGCGTCCGCTGCGGTTTGATGATTTTGCCGGACAGGGCAAGATCGTTGATAACCTGCGCGTGTTTGTGCAGGCTGCACGCCAGCGCGGCGAATCGCTTGACCATACCCTGCTGCACGGCCCTCCCGGACTGGGCAAGACCACACTGAGCAACATCATAGCCAATGAGTTGGGCGTGGGCTTCAAGATCACATCAGGCCCGGTGCTGGACAAACCGGGTGACCTGGCCGGAATCCTTACCTCACTTGAGCCCAAGGATGTCCTTTTCATCGATGAAATCCACCGTCTGTCGCCCGTGGTTGAGGAGTATCTCTACTCGGCAATGGAGGATTACCGCATAGACATCATGATTGACAAGGGTCCCAGTGCCCGTAGCATACAGATAGACCTGAATCCTTTCACGCTGATAGGTGCAACCACCCGCAGCGGACTGCTTACGGCACCCCTGCGCGCCAGGTTCGGCATTAACATGCATCTGGAGTACTATGATGCCAAGACCCTGCAGAAAATCATACTGCGCTCGGCAGGAATACTGGGTATACCGTGCGATGTGGATGCAGCCGCCGAGATTGCGGGCCGCAGCCGCGGAACGCCCCGTATAGCCAATGCCCTGCTGCGTCGCGTGCGTGACTTTGCGCAGGTAAAGGGTTCGGGCAGAATTACCGTTTCCATTGCAAATATCGCCCTTGAGGCGCTCAATATTGACAAGTACGGTCTTGACGAGATAGACAACCGCATCCTTACCACCATCATTGACAAGTTCAAGGGCGGTCCGGTGGGTATCGGCACCATTGCCACCGCACTGAGCGAGGATGCCGGCACCATAGAGGATGTGTACGAGCCGTTCCTCATTCAGGAGGGATTCCTTAAGCGTACGCCTCGCGGCCGTGAGGTGACGGACCTGGCCTACAAGCATCTGGGCCGCTCCCGCTACGAGTCCCTTCAGGGCGGACTTTTTGAATAAACCTTAAATGCAGCGTTTTTGCAGCGCTCAGGGACCTAACCAAAATGGTTTCGCGCTATACATTTGTTAGGTGAAACCAAAAATCGGATTGCTTATGAGATACCTTTTGAGAATATCGTTTCTGATTATCATTATGACACTGACTACTGTAACAGCCAGCGCCGACAAGTATTCGCGCGCCTGGCAGAAGGTGGACAATTACATTAAAGAGGACCTTCCCGAGAGTGCGGCCCAGGTAATCACCCAGATCTGGGATATGGCCGCCGATGACGGAGACGGCCGCCAGATGCTCAAGAGCGCCGTCTATCTGACCCAGGTTCAGCAGACCTATGCCGATAACGGCCTGACCCAGGGAATAGAGCTGTTCAAAACTCTGCTGCCCAAACTTACCGTACAGGAGCACAAGGCTCTCTGCCACGCGTTCATAGCCAAAGGCTACCTGCGCTACTGGGAGAGCAACCGCTACAACGGCTCCCGCCGCATAGCCACCGATGAGCCCAATCCCCCGTTGGAAAGGTGGACTCCGCGCATGATATGCGACACCATCTGCTACCATCTGGACCAGTCCATCAATCTGGCCGGCGATGTAGGCTCCGGATTCTACGAGGAGTTCTTCCCCGGCGGCAACAAAGCCGGACAGAAGCTGCGTCCGCTGCTTGTGGATATGCTCCTGGACCACGCTGTGATACTCATAACAGATTACCGTTTCACGCTGGGCAAGCGCAAGATACTGGACGATCCGCGCCTTTACGGCACCATGCAGGACTTCCTGAACGCCACCCGTCACATAACCCCCGATGACCCCGACCTCTGGATGTTCTACGTCCTGCACCGCCTTACCCGCAACAACCTGAACGCCAAACCCAACATACGCTGCACCATAGACATAAGGCGTATGAACGTACTGGGCGAGTATCTGACCAACGACGGAGACTGGGACCGTAATGATGAGGAGTGGCTCAAGGGAGCTGTGGCATTGGCCCAGAGCTACACCAGGAAGGTCAAGTTCAGCACCATGTTATATAGCATGGCCGCCCGCAAGATAGAGGATCAGGTAAACCAATTACCCGTTGAAAAGGCCCAGAACCTGCAGCGTCAGGCCCGCGATATATGTATAGCCGCCCAGAAGAAATGGCCCAAGAGCGAGGGAGCGCTGGAGTGCCTCTCCATCAAGGACCAGATAGAGCGCAAGAGCGTCAGGATAGAGATGAACCGCAATTTCCTGCCCGGCGAGCGGAACATAGCCAAGCTCTACTTCACCAACGCCGGCACCGCCTATTTCAAGGTGGTGGAGGTTCCCAGCCAGTTGACCGACGCCCAGGATGAGACAACGCTGCTCTCGCAACTCAACCAGTGCAACGCCGTAGCGGAGTGGAGCATGAGCCTCAATAACCCCCACGACTATCTGGAGCACAGCGTCATATTCGGCATATCACCCGTAATGCAGGGCTGCTACTACCTGATGGCCTCCACAGGCCCGTACTTCGGTAGCGGCGACTGCATATCGTACCAGTACGTAGAGTGCAACGGCATCCAGTTTATAAAGCTGGTGCAGAGCAACGGCACCCTTTACGGAACCGCCGTCAACACCAGCACCGGACAGCCCGTACCCGACTGCAAGTACACCCTGTGGCGCCTTAACAACCAGGATGTCCAGACCAAGGTGATAACCAGCGGCATAACCGGCCCCGACGGCCGCATACAGATAGAAGGCATAGCCCGTGACCGCTACCGCCTGGAGCTGGAGGCTAACGGCAGCCGCGGAAACGCCACCTTCAACATCCCCTGGCGCAATACCGATATGCCCGGACGCCAGTACGCCCGCATATACACCGACCGCTACACCTACCTGCCCGGCGACAGCATCCGCTACAGCGGCGTAGTCTACCACATAGACGGCGATATCGGCCACGTTCTGCCCGGAGCCAGACTCTGGGTAACCCTTTATGACGGCCGCAACCGCGAGGAGTCTGTAGACACCCTTGTAACCGACAGCATGGGAGTATTCAGCGGCACATTCCGCATTCCGGAGAACTGCATGCCCGGCCGTTACGGGATAGAGGTGGAGAACGATAACGACAGCCAGTATGAATTTGACGGATACACCGCCATAAACGTAGAGTCCTTCCGCCAGCCCAAGTTCGAGGTCAAACTGGACCGCTACCTTGACGAGGTGCTCTTTGACACCCCCGTCACCATAACCGGAAAGGCCGAATCGTATACCGGAGTACCTCTGGACGGCGCCAAGCTAAACTGGTATGCAAGCGTAGGCTCCTGGGTATGCCACAGGTTCTGCATCCCCGATGAGCGCGGCGACATACGCATAGGCGCAGGCCAGGACATAGAGATAGGTCCCGACGGAACGTTCAGCTTCAGTGTGACCGTACCGTCCGACATAATGCTCAGGCCTGATGCTTACGTACGTATCAGGGCCACCGTGACCGACCTGAACGGCGAGACCCACGAGGCATCCACCGAACTGAACGCATCCATCAAGCCCAACCATTACATCAACATAATATCAAACGGCAACGTGATAGACGCCGACGGCAGCAAGACAGTGGCCATAAGCATCCTGTCGGACAACGGCAACGTATCGGACCGCGTAAACGTAAAGGTATCGCTGCTCACCTGGGGCAGCACGCCGGGACTCCAGCTGCCGTTCAGCCCGCGCGTGGGCATCTATCATGACAACGACATAAAGGAACTGGCGGCCAGCGCCGACAACCAGAACCTGCCCGACAAGTTCCCGCTCTATAATTTTGACTTCAAGGGCGAAGACATAATAGAGACCCCCGTTTTTGAAGGTGTAGTCCCGTTTGACACAACCGATCCCGAGAGCGGTCTACTCATGCTGGGCGGCCTGCAATCGGGCGTATACCGCATAACGGCCACCGCGCCGGACAGCGACCCCGTAACCGAGGAGTTTACCTGGTGCCGCATTGATGACTACAGTTTTGTGCCGCAAAACGCACTGCTGTGGGGCTATCAGAACCCGGGAGTCCGTAACACCATAGAGCTGGCCGATACCGCCCATATCCGTCTGGGCAGCAACCGCAAGGGAGCCGTCATACACTACATGATAGAGAACAAGTACGGCCTCTACGGACAGGGAACGCTCATAGCCGACGGCCGCCAGCAGACCCTTGACATACCCGTCACAGCAGAGCTCATAGGCTATTTCAGCATAAACTTCTGCGTCCTCTATGAGGGAGTCTCCGAGAACGTATCGTTTCAGTACTACGTGCCCGACCGCAAGCGCCAGCTGCGCATGGAACTGGTAACGTTCCGCAGCAGCCTGGAGCCCGATGTGGACGAGGAGTGGAAGCTTAAGGTAACAGACTGGCAGGGTAACCCGGTTCAGGCGGCCATAATGCTGGATATGTATGACCTTGCACTCGATGCGTACGGCACACACCGCATACAGTTCCAGCCTTTCAGCGCCACATATGTAGGCATCCGGATGCTGCTGGAGCAGCAATACATGTACGCCAGTCAGTATATGCCCTGGCTCCACACATTCGGCAACGCCTATGAGTACAAGGGCAAGCGCGCCGTAACCGGAACGCTCCTGGATCCCTACACCTATAACTACAGGTCTGTTAAAAACCTCAGTAATGGTATGCTGCGTGGAGTAAGGCAGTACTCCAAATCATCGGTGGCTATGGCCAGAACCGGTATAGACAACGGTGAGGAGGAAACGTTGATGGATCTGGTCGACGAAGCCCTGCAAGGCGGTGTGGCCGGAGCGGATATAGTGTTCAACTCGGGCGCCCTGAGTGAGCCTGCCCTCCAGATTGCAGAAGAGGCAGCCACAGAGCAGCAGAGCATAAAAATACGCTCCAACCTCAACCCCACCGGCCTGTTTGAATACCTTCAGACCGATGATCAGGGAATGGCCGCATACAGGTTCCGCACCCCGCAACTGCTCACCCGCTGGAGAGTTCAGGGCATAGCCTTTACCGACTCGCTCAGCGCCGGCCGCGTGGACACCACAATGGTAACCCGCAAGCTCATCATGGTGGAGCCTTCGGCCCCCAGATTCCTGCGTCAGGGAGACCGTATGGAGTTTACCGCCAAGGTAAGCAACCTGACGGCTCAGGATGTAAAGGCCGATGTCATACTCACCCTGACCGATGCCGTAACTGGCCGCACACTGGGCATAATTGAGGGCTCAGCACGCAAGAGCGTAAACGTACCTGCAGGCGGCAGCACAGCCGCAGCATTCGGCATAAGGGTGCCCGCTGGCCTTACCGCCGTAACCTACCGCCTTACCGCCAGCACCACGGGTCACAGTGACGGAGTTGAGGAGACCATCCCGGTGCTCTCCAACCGCACCCAGGTAACTCAGGCCCTTTCGCTCTTTAACAACGGCAATGAGAAGCGTGAGTTCCGCTTTACCGATCTGGACAAGCCCCGCTCTGCCACAATGGCCGATGAACAACTTATATTAGAGTATAGCGCCACTCCCATCTGGTACGCCATACAGGCGCTGCCCTCCATGATACGCGTTGATGACCCCAGTAACCTGCGCCTTATGCACAGCTTCATGGGAGCCGCCATATCGGAGAGCCTGGGCCGCCGTTATCCCGCCATCCGCCAGATGCTGGACGAGTGGGCCGCGCTGCCCGCATCGGAGTGGCAGACCCAGTTGGAGCGCAACCAGCAGCTCACCGGCACCCTGCTTGAGGAGACCCCCTGGCTCCGCAGCAGCCAGAGTGAGCGTGACCGCCTGCGCTCATTGGCCCGCAACCTGGGCTCCGATGAGACGGCCCGCGCCATGCAGGAGACGCTGCAAAAGCTGCAGCAGTCACAATCGGCCGACGGCGGCTGGCCCTGGATAGAGGGCCTGAGTTCAAGCCTGCACATTACCGATGAGATTCTGCAGGGTCTGGGTCTGCTCATAGAGAACGGAGTGATAGACCAGACGGCAGAGTTAAGGCAGATGATCCAGCGCGGCCTTGACTACATGGATGCCTATTTCTACAAGCTATATAACGTGGACCGCAAGCCGCAGTCGCTGGGTTACTCGGAGCTGAGCTACCTGCTTACCCGCTCGTACTTTACGTCATACCCCTTCGGCGGCACCACCCGCGCCAGCTACACCTATTACGAGCGTCTGGCCTCCATGCAGGACACTCATGACCTGGACCTCTGGTTCCGCGCACAGCTGGCTCTCTTTATGGCCCGCCAGGGCAAGAGTGCCGATGCCGCCCGTATAGCCGCCACTCTGGTGGAGCGCTCGCAGTATTCCGATGAGATGGGCCGCTCGTGGCGCGATAACCAGGGCGGACTGCTCTGGCACGAGGCTCCCATAGAGACTCAGGCCCTTATCATACGCACTCTGCTGGCTACCGGCTACCGCGATCAGGCTGTCGAGGCCGCACGCTGGCTGCTCAAACAGCGTCAGACTACGGGCTGGTGCTCATCGGCCGCTACTGCCGCCGCCGTTACTGCCCTTATGGCTACCGGAGGCAACGCCCAGCTGGAGTCGGATCCGGATATCACCATCTACGTGGGCCGCGATGCCGTGAAGGCCAGCACCTCTAAGGCTACCGCGGGCTTTACTACCCAAACCTGGAATGGTCCTATAAGCCGGGATAAGGCTGCCATAAAGGTTGAGAGCAAGACTGCAGGCATTAGCTGGGGCGCCATTTACCGCACCTTTACAGAAGATATTGACAAGGTGGAGCACTCAGAGAACGGCATGCAGCTTAAGCGCACTATCTGGCGCGTTATCCACGGGGCCGATGCTGACCGCCTGGAGGAGGTTAAGCCTGGCACCGTGCTGCACGTGGGTGACCGCTTAAGGATTCAGTTTGAACTTACCACAGACCGCAACCTGGAGTATCTGCAGCTGGCCGACAGCCGCGCCGCTACCGTTGAGCCGGTAAGCACCCGTGCGGGATTCAGCTACAACTGGCGCGATGACATTGGTTACTACACCGCTCCGGGCAACACCAGGAATGTGTTCTACATAGACCGCCTGAGCAAGGGCAGCTACGTGATAGAGTACGATGTCAACGTGCAGAAACCGGGCCGTTTCACCGTTGGAAACGCCGTAATGCAGTGCCTCTACGCTCCCGCTTTCCGCGCTACCACCACTTCCGCAACACTAACGGTTGACTAACCGGTCGTAGGTGGTGCCGAATACGCTAATTTGACCTTCGTGGCGGAAACCGTGGCGGGTGTAGAGGCGGTAGGCTGTGTCGTTGTCAGGATCGACTGCGATGGTTGCAAGGGGGATGCCGGCCTCATCACGTTGCCGGAACATCTCCTTGATCAGTGCTGAAGCAATTCCTTTGTGTTGGTATTGGGGTAGTACGGCCAGTGAGTCAAGATAGTATTCTCCAGGGCTGGCTTCATCATCCATCTGGTGGTAATCATCACCCACGTACATGCGTATCATTGGGAACGTGATGTCGCGCATCTGGCGGTATCGGGTTCCGTCATATGCAACCATGAGGCCGGCGGGAACGCCATCGCAGAGGGCAATCGTGGCGTTACGCCAGCTGTAGAGGGTATCCTCGCGGCGGCTTATTCCGGCCAGATGCTCTATATGCCGCTCATCGGTCTCCTCAATATGCAGCGCCCGCAGCACGTTCTCTGCAATGAAGCGCGCATCGGCCACTGTGGCTCTCCTTATCGTTATCATACTGCAAAGATAGGGCGTTGCAAAAACGTCGCAAAATAAATGTCTTTCCCTAAAAAAAGTTGACTCGCAAAACCGAGTTAACAATGAAGAGTAATCGAACTGTTTTGAAAGATCAGTATTACAAGAAGGTTATTGATCTTTACACAAAAGAACACCTGTCGATGTGGCAAATCTCAAAGAT
>JAGCPB010000038.1 GCA_017642425.1 Bacteroidaceae bacterium | reverse complement strand
GTTTACTCAGTTGGTAATATCGGAAACGAGGGACACCATTAGAAGGCGTCCCCCGCGATATCCGTATTGTAACAAACTCAACGATAACAGTTTCTAAAAAAACGTCCAAAAATATTTGGAAAAGTCTTAGAATACTGTTAGGCCCCGAAGGGGACTAAAAAGGAGGCGTTCGACGTTTAGCCCCCGGAAGGAGCTCGAGTAGTCGTGGAACGTTGCGTCCCCAAAGGGGATAGTACGGCGGTGTAAAAAAAAAGAGCCCTGCAAGCAACCTGCAGAGCTCTTTAAAAGAAATCAAAAACTTACTTAACAGAAAGCTTGTAAATAACAGTGTGCTGATACTTCTCACCCGGACGCAGAGTAGTGCTCGGGAAGCTGTCGTGGTTAGGTGAGTCAGGATACATCTGTGACTCAAGAGCGATAGCTGTGCGGGCGCCTGTATAAACCTGAAGTCCCGGATGATTGTTCCAAACCTCCAGGAAACGACCCGATTTGGGTGAGTAGAGAGTAGCAACCTGCTCAACCTTGCCCTGCTCAGTATGAATCAGGCAGAAGTTGTTGTCATAGTTGCGTACCATGCCTTCGGGAACCTGGCCAAAGCCACCGAATCCGCCACGGCCGCCACCCTGAGCGGGAGCAGGTGAATACTGACGGTCACCAATACGTACAGGCTTCTGGAAATCATAAGGGGAACCGTCAACCAGACCCCAGTCACCGGTCGGGATGTTGCTGCGGTCAGTCTCGGTAATGAAAGCAGCGTTGATATAAAGCTGATGGTCCATGATGTCGCCATTGCCTACACCGTCCAGATTGAAATAAGTGTGGTTGGACAGGTTGACAACAGTAGCCTTATCGGTAGTAGCCTCATAGCTGATCTGCAGACCGCCGTCCTTGGTAATGGAGTAGGTGAGTGTGGTGGTCAGAGTGCCGGGGAATCCGTCCAGACCATCGGGCAGGACACAACTCAGGATCAGCTTGTTCTTCTTAGCCTTGACAACCTTCCATGCCGTGTGGTCAAAACCCTTGGCGCCACCGTGAAGGGTGTGCTGTCCGCTGTTCTTGGTAATGTTATACTCCTTGCCGTCAAGTGTGAACTTGCCGTTGGCGATACGGTTTGCATAACGGCCAAGAGCAGGACCTACCATACCCATATTGTAACGCATGTACTGATGGATGTCATCATAGTGTGTTACCAGGTTGGCATATTCACCGTTCTTGTCGGGAGAGTAGAGACCTACCACAAAACCACCGTAGTTGATGATCTGAGCAGCCACCTTACCTTTTTTAATAGTATAAAGGGCAACCTTCTGGCCATCGATGATGGTGTCATAAGGTGCTGTGGGCAGCAAGGGGAACTTGGGCTTTGCAGCGCCGGCCGACATGCAGCATACTACTGCTGCAACAGCCATTAAAACTTTGGATAATTTCTTCATAGTTAAATGATTATTTGAAAAATGATACAAAAGGGGGCTGACCCCAATTGTATCATTTTTTGTATTCTACAGCTGCAGCCTCAATAGGCAGGCATTTCTTGTAGTTTTCAATGTATGCGTTGAATCCTGCTACATCCTCAGGGGTAGGAGCGACCGATGTTCCGGTATCGCCGGCAAATACCTGATCGTCAAGGAACTCAGCCAATGACTGCTTCTTCTTGTTGTTGATAAGGTACGATGCCAGTATTGCCATACCCCAGGGACCGCCCTCACCTGCAGTCTTCATGCAGGAGATAGGTGAGTTCAGTGCAGCGCCCAGAATCCTCTGGCCTACGCCCGGAGTAGTAAACAGACCACCGTGACCGGTAATACGGTCCACCTTGATCTTCTCCTCGTTGAACAGGATATCATTACCCACCTTGAGTACACCTATTGCACCGCTTATGATAGCGCGCATAAAGTTGGCCAGGTTGAACTTGTCATTTGCAGAACGTACAAACAGCGGGCGTCCGTCGGCAAAACCGGTAACAGGCTCACCTGATACGTAGTTGTAGCTCATAATGCCGCCGCAGTCAGGATTGCCCTTGAGGGCAACATTGAACAGGTTGGTAAAGAGTTTGCCCATATCAACGGGAATACCCATCACCTCCTCAAACTCCTTGAACAAGTTAACCCATGCGTTCAGGTCACTTGTGCAGTTGTTGCAGTGAACCATGGCAACGGGGCTGCCATCGGGAGTGGTAACGATATCGATTACATCATGCGGCTTCTTAAGATCTTTCTCAAGTACTATCATAGAGAATGATGATGTTCCGGCCGATACGTTACCGGTGCGCGGACGTACGGCGTTGGTTGCCACCATGCCTGTACCAGCATCGCCCTCGGGCGGGCAGATGGGAGCACCCGGCTTAAGATGACCGGTGATATCCAGCTTGCGTGCGCCGGCCTCGGTCAGCACGCCTGCATCCTGGCCTGCATCAAGTGACTTGGGCAGAATGTCAAGCAGCTTCCAGGGATAACCCTTGGTAGCAATCAGCTTGTCAAACTTGGCTACCATATCGGCATTGTAGGTCTTGGTCTTGGGATCAACGGGAATCATACCCGATGCGTCACCGACGCCCAGAACTCTCTTGCCTGTGAGCTGCCAGTGGATGAAACCTGCCAGAGTGGTCAGGAAATCAATATTCTTAACGTGCGGCTCGTTGTCCAGAATAGCCTGATACAGATGTGATATGCTCCAGCGCAGAGGTACGTTGAACACGAACAGGTCGGACAACTCGGCGGCTGCCTTGGCGGTGTTGGTGTTACGCCATGTGCGGAACGGAACCAGTATGTCACCATGCTTGTCAAACGGCATATAGCCGTGCATCATGGCGCTTACGCCAATTGCTGCAAGGTTCTCAATCTCAACTTCGTACTGCTTGAGCACGTTCTCACGCAGGTTTGCATAGCAGTCCTGCAGACCGAACCAGATGCTCTCTACGCTGTATGTCCAAAGACCGTTAACCAACTGGTTTTCCCATGTATGACTGCCTTGTGCTATAGGCTTGTACTCAGGATCAATGAGCACAGCCTTGATACGGGTCGAGCCAAACTCGATACCGAGTATGGCCTGACCTTTCTCAATTACTGATTTGGGATCGTATGCCATATCACTTCAGGGCTTTGTTTAGCATGTAATAAACCTCGTTGTTACGAAGCTGCTGCTTGAAACTGCTGATAGTGGTATTCTTGTCGATACCGATGTACTCTATACCGCACATCTCGGCAAAATCCTCCCAATACTCGGCAGTGATATCGTATGAGAAAGCACTGTGGTGTGTGCCACCTGCCAGTATCCATGCGCCTGCGCCAATCTCGAATGTAGGCTGCGGAACCCAGAGGGCCGATGCAACCGGCAGTTTGGGCATCGGTTTGGGTTCGATGCACTCTACCTCGCTGGTAATAAGACGGAAACGGTTACCCAGGTCAACAACGGTTGCCTTGATACCACGGCCGGTCTTGGATGTGAATACCAGGCGGGCGGTCTGCTGCTTGCGGATACCTATGCCAAGGAAATGAACCTCCAGCTTGGGCTTGCCGGTAGCAATAAGCGGGCAGATCTCCAGCATATGGCTCTGCAGGCTTGATGTGCAGTCGGCGGCAAAGTTCAGGGTGTAGTCCTCAAGGAATGAGCAACCCTTGGGCATACCCTGGTTCATAACCCAGAGAGTACGCTGCAGGCAGGCTGTCTTCCAGTCGCCCTCGGCACCGAAACCGTAACCCTCCTGCATCAGACGCTGTGATGCCAGGCCCGGAATCTGGTCGAATCCGCAGAAATCAGGGGCGTCGATATCGGCATCACCCAGGTCGTCAAAGTTGGTGGTGAAAGCGGTAGCGTTCTCATCCTTGAGCACGCGACGCAGAGCTATCTCAGCCTTGGCTGCGTTCTTAACCTTCTCCCAGTATACCTTCTCGCCGCTCTCATCGATCTTGATGGTGTAGAGCTTCTTGTACTCCTCAACAAGGGCATCGGCCTCGGCATCGGTAACCTTCTTGAAGTAGTCCATCAGTGATGATACGGGGTAGTAGTCAACATGGTAACCCATGCGCTGCTCAAACTCAACGCGGTCACCGTCTGTAACAGCCACGTTGTTCATGTTCATACCGAACATAAGGCAGCGTACGTTGTGTGCATCGGCACGGCCGGCAGCGGCGCGAGCCCATACGGCAATCTGCTTCTGAGCCTCAACGCTCTTCCAGTGGCCTACCACAACCTTGCGGGGTACACGCATACGGGTGCATATGTGACCGAACTCGATGTCGCCGTGGGCGCTCTGGTTCAGGTTCATAAAGTCCATATCGATGGTGTCCCAGGGAATATCGGTGTTGTACTGTGTGTGGAAGTGGAGCAGGGGCTTCTCAAGAGCCTGCAGACCCTTGATCCACATCTTAGCGGGGCTGAATGTGTGCATCCAGGTGATGATACCTATACACTTGCTGTCATTGTTGGCAGCCTTCATTACGGCCTCAACCTCGTTGCTGCTGTTGGCAGTACCTTTATATACTATCTTGACGGGGATGTTTCCGCTCTTGTTCAGACCTTCAACCATCTCCTTTGAGTGACCGTCCACTGCAACTACTGCATCGCCTCCGTAAAGGAGCTGTGCACCGGTGACCCACCAAATTTCAAAATTATCAAACATAAATATCCTTTTTTTATAGTGTTACTTTTTCTTCTGGCCGTAGTAGGCGTTGGGGCCATGCTTACGGCTATAGTGCTTCTCAATCAGGAGCTTGTTCATTGACGGTACGTGATCCACAACGTCAAGCGTGTTGAGGTGCAGGGTCGATGCAATGAATCCCATCTTGGCAACCTCCTCAAGGACGACAGCGTTGTGAACTGCATTATCAGGATCTGTACCCCATGCAAACGGACCGTGATTCTTCACCAGAACGGCTGGCGTGTCATCGGGATTCATTCCCTTGAAACGCTCTACGATCACGTTTCCGGTCTCTTTCTCGTATTCGCCAAACACCTCGGCCTTTTTCATGTCCCTGGTGCAAGGAATGTCATCGTGGAAATAATCCGCGTGAGTGGTTCCGATGTTGGGGATGTCACGACCGGCCTGTGCCCATGCCGTAGCATAAGAGGAATGGGTATGTACTACACCTCCGATGTTTGGGAAAGCTCTGTAAAGTACCAGGTGAGTAGGGGTGTCCGATGAAGGGTTGAGATCCCCCTCGACAACCTTACCGGTCTCGAGGGAGACTACAACCATATCACTTGCCTTCATCGTGTCGTAGCTCACGCCGCTGGGCTTGATCACAACGAGGCCTTTCTCACGGTCAATGCCCGATACGTTGCCCCATGTGAATATTACCAGACCGTGCTTTACTAGATCCAGATTGGCACGGAATACCTTCTCTTTAAGTTCTTCAAGCATGATATTACCAGAGGAAGATATAGAGAATAGCCAGGATTACGATAACGCCAAGAGCACCCCAGTTGAATGACTTGTCGGTCTTGAAGAGCTCCAGGTCAATGCCTACAGCCTTTGCATCCTGAACCTTATCCTTGGCGTTGGAACGCAGGTAAAGACCCAGGACAGCCAGAATAGCTGCAAAGAAGAACAGAGCCTCGAATCCCCAACCGCGCAGTACCGGATTGATTACACCGATAATTGCGAAAATCAGGCTGATTGCAGCGCAGATAAAGAGTATCTGTGACCACTTCATCTGAGCGTCAATGGTGTGCTGGTCAAGCTTGTCGGCCTCAACGATTCTGCTCTTGTTGTAAAGTGACATCGGGATAAAGATGGCAACCAGAACCATGAACACATAACCCATGCGGAGCATGAACGGAGTGTTAGGCATGATGAACTTGAACAGGATAGAGAATGCGAATGTACCGATAGCGGCTACAACAGCAGCAGGACCTGATGCGCGCTTCCAGAGCAGACCCAGACCAAAGATGACTACGATACCGGGATATACGAATCCTGAATACTCCTGTATGAACTGGAATGCCTGGTCCATGCTTCCAAGGATAGGATATACGCTGCAGAGAGCGATAATCAAAGCGCATACGGCTGTGATACGACCAACGTTTACAAGGTTCTTCTCAGAAGCATCCTTCTTGAAGTACTGCTTGTAGATATCCATCGTGAAGATGGTTGATGTTGAGTTGAACATTGAAGCCAGTGATGAGATAACGGCTGCACTGAGAGCTGCGAATGACAGACCCTTGATGAATACCGGAGTAAAGTTGCGGATCAGGAAAGGATAAGCGTCATCTGATACCGATATGCCACCGGCCAGAGTTGCGAACAATTCAGGACGGCAGGTCTTGATGTAGAATGCGCATACGCCGGGGATACATACTATGAACGGGATCAAAATCTTGAGGAATGCGGCAAATACCATACCCTTCTTGGCCTCGTCCAGACTCTTTGCGGCAAGACCCTTCTGGATGATGTACTGGTTGAAACCCCAGTAACCCAGGTTGGTCAGCCACAGGGCACCTACGATAACGGCGATACCCGGAATGTCAAAGTATGCATCGGGGGTCTTGGCCTGGTTCACAACCAGGTTGAAGTGAGAGTCTCCAGGCAGTGATTTGAGTTCTTGGTAAACCTTGCCTAAAGCAGACATGGCGCCACCTTCAAGATTGAGTTGGTTAGCAATAACGTCCAGAGCTGCATAAGCGGTGATAAGACCACCACCAACCAGGAATGTAACCTGCATCACATCGGTCCATGCAACAGATGACAGACCACCGTAGATTGAATATACACCGGCAATCAGATAGAGCAGGAGAATGATGATAAGACGTACAGGAATCTCTGTTGAACCTATCAGGAGAGCGCATCCGCGCAGACCCAGGATCTGCTCGATAGCCAGAGCACCCAGCCATGCAACAGAAGTCAGGTTTACGAATACATACAGGAACAGCCAGAAGATTGAGAATGCCAGACCGGTACCCGGGTTGTAACGCTCACGCAGGAACTGCGGGATGGTGAAAATCTTCTTCTCAATCATGACAGGGAGCAGGAACTTACCTACTACAAGCAGGGTAGCTGCAGCCATAAGCTCATAAGCGGCGATTGCGATACCGGATGCGAAAGCGGTACCTGACATGCCGATGAACTGCTCGGCACTGATGTTTGCGGCGATCAGTGAAGCACCTACTGCCCACCATGTAAGGGTGTTACCGGCCAGGAAGTAGTCCTTTGAATCCTTTTCTTTACCGTCTTTACTGCGGGACAGGAAAAATCCCAGGAAAATCAGAATTGCCAGATAGGCAACGAATACTACATAGTCAATAGGTTTGAAACCGTTGTTTGACAATGCACCAAGAATGTCTGTATTGTTCATTTATTTAGTAATTAGTTGATTGATTTTCGTAATTATTCTACGCCGAACTGGTAGATGCAATGGCTGTAGTACTGCTGACCGGGAACAAGCTCTGCGCTGTACCAACCGGGCAGATTAGACTTGTTGGGGCTGTCGGGGAACTTCTGTGTCTCCAGGCAGCAGCCTGTACGCTGCTCCATCTTGTTGCCCTGCTTGTCAAGACCTGAACCATCCAGGAAGTTACCTGAATAGAACTGGATACCCGGCTCGTTGGTGTAAACCTCAACGTAGATGCCGGTGATGGGGCTGTACAGCTTGGCTGCGCACTTGGTGTCATCGCCCTTGGTGTTCAGGACCCAGTTGTGGTCATAGCCGTTACCGTTCTTAAGCTGAACATAGTCAAAGTTGGTAATCTCCTTGCCTATTGCCTTGGCCTTGGTGAAGTCCATCGGAGTTCCTGCTACAGGCAGAATCTCGCCTGTGGTCATGTAAGTGTCGTCACAGGGAGTAAAGTTGCTGGCGTTCAGAGTGAGCAGGTGGTTGGTGATAGGAATTGAGTGGTCACCGTTCAGGTTAAAGTAGCTGTGGTTGGTCATGTTAACAACAGTCTTCTTGTCTGTCGTGGCCTTCCATACTATGTCAATGGCGTTCTTGTCATTGAGGGTGTAGGTGGCGGTGGCTACAACGTTGCCCGGGAAACCGGCCTCGCCGTCAGGTGAGTTCATTACCAGAGTGATGCTGTTGCCCTTTACTTCCTTCACGTCCCAGACCAGGTTCTGCCAACCCATAGGGATCGTAATGTCGCAACCTCCGTGCAGGCAGTGTCCGAAATTGTTCTGCGGCAGCTGGTATGTCACACCGTCCAGAGTAATACGGCCCTGGTTGATACGGTTGGCATAACGGCCTACGGTTGAACCAAAGTCGCTGGCCTGAGTCGTGTAGTCTTTGATGTTCTTGAATCCTATGACTACATCCTGCATCTGTCCCTTCTTGTCCGGAACCATGATAGCCACGATACGTGCGCCGAAGTTGGTAACCCAAATCTCGCAGCCGTTTGCATTAGTGAGTTTGTACAGGTCAGTCTTCTTGCCTGTGAACTCCATCTGGAAGTCAGCCCTGTTCAGGACCGGAGCCTCCTTCTCTGAACAGGCTGTCATAGTGAGCAGGCCTGCCATCAGAGCGATAAAACCAGTTTTTTTCATTTTTTGATTGTTGTTATTAGTTGATTTTTGGATTTATTGCAGTCTTCTCGAACCTTCACCTATCACCACTTGATAGATTTCGGGAATGATTCCATATTTCTTTGTGTATTCGCGCCTGATCTTGGATGTGAATTTGTCACAGATTGTGTCGCGCACCAGGTTGATTGTACAGCCTCCGAATCCGCCTCCCATGACGCGGCTTCCGGTCACACCGCATTTCTGTGCGGTTTCTACCAGGAAATCCAGTTCCGGACAACTTACGGTAAAGTCACGGCTCAGCCCCCAGTGGGTCTCATACATTTTCCTGCCCACAAGTTCGTAGTCGCCTTCCTGCAATGCTTCACATACAGCAAGAACACGTTCTTTCTCATCCAGAATATAACGTGCACGGCGGTAGTCGTCATCGGTAAGTCCATCCTTGACGGCTTCCAGCATCTCATAGTTGGCGTCGCGAAGTGTCTCCACGCTTCCAAACTGACGGTCCATGAGAACCACGGCTTTCTCGCAGCTTTCACGGCGCTCGTTATACTCGTTTCCAAGAGAGTGCTTGACCATGGAGTTTACCAGGACCAGCTTGTAGCCTTGAGGGTCAAACGGGAAATATTCGTATTCCAGCGAACGGCAGTCCAGACGTATAAGGCAGCCTTTGCGGCCGAACAGGGATGCGAACTGGTCCATGATGCCGCACTTGACCCCGCAGTAGTTATGCTCTGTGGCCTGACCTATCTTGGCAAGTTCAAACTTATCCACGCGACCGTCGGCGAACATGGTGTTCAGGGCGAATGCGAATGCG
The DNA here is from genome assembly GCA_017642425.1 of Bacteroidaceae bacterium. GTDB lineage: Bacteria > Bacteroidota > Bacteroidia > Bacteroidales > Bacteroidaceae > Colenecus. Next base: position 31,591 of record JAGCPB010000038.1, on the reverse strand, counting down.
CTCTCAAGGGCGGCCGATGATGACATTCCGGCACCTTTAGGTACATCGCCTGTGAAAGCGGCGTTGAATCCGCCTACGTTCACACCGCGTTTTTCAAGCTCCTTGCAGACTCCGTAGATATAGCATGCCCAATGACGTTCGGGTTTCTGAGCGTCATCAAGTGAAAACTCCAGATAGGGGGTGTCCTCCACGTCAATGGCCAACAGCTTGACCTGACGGGTGCCGTTTCGGAAAATCTCTACGGTAATGCCCTTGTCTACAGCGCCCGGGAACACAAAGCCTCCGTTGTAGTCAGTGTGCTCGCCTATCAGGTTTATACGGCCTGGCGAAAAGTATAGGTCACCGCTCGTGCCGAACTGCCGGCGGAACCTGTTTCTCAGGGTGGTTGTATCCATACAGGGGGATTATTCCACTCCGAAACGATAGATTGTTGTCTGTGTGTAGACCTCTCCCGGATTCAGCACCGTAGTGGGGAAATAGGGATGGTTGGGGCTGTCGGGGAAATGCTCTGCCTCAAAGCAGATTGCACAACGCTTGGGCAGGGTTGATCCGTGGGCGCAGGTGCTGCCGCTGCAGTAGTTGCCGGTGTAGCACTGTACGCCTGGCTCTGTGGTGTAGCACTCAAGTGTACGTCCGCTAGCCGGGTCGACGCATTTTACTGCAAAGCTCAGTTCGCCCGGTTCACGCTTGTTGAGTACCCAGCAGTGGTCATAACCGTTGCCGTTCTTGGTCTGCTGTCCCTTCTCTATACGCTCGCCCACTTTATGCGGGGTGCGGAAATCAAACGGGGTGCCCTCAACCTTGTCGATATTACCCAGAGGTATTGCGGTGTTGTCAATCGGAATATAGTGGTCTGCGTTGATTGTCATGTCATAATCCAGAACCGTGAGCGGGTCCTTCTTCATGCCGTTAAGGGTAAAGTAGGCATGCTGTGTCAGGCAGACTACGGTCTTCTTGTCTGTGGTAGCCTCATACTCTATGGCCAGTTCGTTGTCATCGGTAAGACGGTAGATCACGTTCACGTCCAGATTGCCGGGGAATCCCTCCTCGCCATCCTTGCACAGATAGTGCAGGTGCAGTGTCTGGGCATCGGTCTGCTCAGCGTCAAAAACGCGCTTGTGGAAACCTGTGGGGCCTCCGTGCAGGCTGTTGGGGTCATTGTTTATGGCCAGTGTATATTGTTTGCCGTCCAGTGTGAACTTGCCGTTTGCTATGCGGTTGCCATAGCGTCCGATAAGCACGCTCAGGAATGTCTCCTCACTGTCCATCACATGCTGAAGGCTGTCATGGCCCCAGACTACGCTCTCCATCTTGCCGTTGCGGTCCGGCATCATGATTGCGCACAGTGCACCTGCAAAGTTTGTTACGGCTATCTCACTGCCTTTCTTGTTCTTAAGGATGAAAAGATCGGTTTTTTTACCCTGTACGGTGGCTTGGAAATCCTCTCTCTTGAGGCCTGCCAGATTGTCTTTAACAAAGAAATCGCTCATATAGTATGATTAGCTTAATTGGTTATTATTATAATAAACATGCAAATTAAACCAATTTCAGATACTATTGCAAGCGAAAAGCCGAAAAAATAGGGTGTGATTCCAAGTTTTTGTTATCCCTGGATAAAGAAATCCCGCATTGTGAGCAGGTCTGCTACCACAAATGTGCTGCCTCCTACAAAAATAAGGTCCTCGGGGGCAGCCTCGCGCTGAGCCGTGTTTATAGCCTGTGCTACGGTCCTGAACACCCTTCCTGTCAGTCCCGCCTGCCGCGCCATATCCCTGAGCGTACTTGCGTCAAGAGCCCTCTGTACCGATGCCTGGGTAAAGTAATATCTGGCATTGCGGGGCATTACTGCAAGTACATCCGATATGTCCTTGTCATTCACCATACCCATGACAATGCGCAATTGTCCGGCTCCAGGTTTTGACGATAGCTCCTCCAGATGCCGGGCAATGTATTTGAGCCCGTGGCTGTTGTGTCCGGTGTCGCATATTATGTCAGGCTTTCTGCGTACCAGCTGCCAGCGCCCGCGCAGTCCTGTCATGCGGCAGACATCCCTGAAACCTTTCCTGACGGCATCCTCGGTTATCCTGAACCTCCTGCGCTTAAGTTCATCCACTGCAGTCAGTATGGTGTTGGCATTCTTTTCCTGACACATTCCTGCCAGTCCGCTCTCCAGACCGGGCAGTGCCGCAGTCTCATAAACAACCTTTGAAGGATTTATGTATTTGTGCGAAATTATTTTACAATTGTCCTGCGCGAACACAATTTTTGCACCCACCTCTTCTGCCTTGCGTTCAAACACTGGACGTGTCTGGTCACAATGCTCGCCAATGATTGCCGGAACGTTCTTCTTTATGATTCCTGCTTTCTCAAAGGCAATCCTGGGTAGTGTGTCGCCCAGAAATTTGGTGTGGTCAAACCCTATGTTGGTGATGATGGAGAGTACAGGCTTTATTATGTTGGTGCAGTCCAGCCGTCCGCCCAGTCCGGTCTCAATCACGGCCACATCAACCTCCTGCTGGGCGAACCAGCTGAAAGCCATCGCTGTGGTAACCTCAAAGAAAGAGGGATGCAGCGGCTCCAGGAAATCGCGGTTGTTCTCAATGAACTTTACCACAAAATCGGGGCTTATGGGTTTGCCGTCTATCCTGATGCGTTCGCGGAAATCGGTCAGATGGGGTGATGTATAGAGTCCGGTCTTATAGCCCGATGCCTGCAGGATGGCGGCCAGCGTATGTGATACGCTCCCCTTGCCGTTTGTGCCGGCCACGTGTATGGTCTTGTACAGCTTGTGAGGGCAACCCAGGTGGCGGTCAATCGTCACCGTATTGTACAGGCCCTCCTTATATGCCTCCTGGCCTACGTTCTGGAAAAGGGGTGTCTGTGTGTAAAGGTATTCTATCGCGTCTTGATAAGTCATCAGTCAAAATAACTACGGAACTTTCTGAACAGTCTCTCCTTTACGGATTGAGTGGGCTGGAAATGATCCGATGTCTGGAACTTCTCCATTGCCTGCTTCTCATCGCGCGAGAGAGTCTCCGGAATATATACGCTTACGTTCACTATCATGTCACCTCGGCGGCTGGTGTTCAGCTCGGGCAGTCCCTTGCCGCGCAGGCGCAGCATCTTGCCAGGTTGAGTGCCCGGTTCAATCTTGAGTTTGACCGCACCGTCCAGAGTTGGAATCTCAACGGCTCCGCCCATTGAAGCCTGCGGTACTGTGAGCAGCAGGTTGTAGACCAGGTCGTTTTCGTCGCGTACCAGGTCCTTGTGCGGCACCTCCTCAATCTGTACCAGCAGGTTGCCGTTGTAACCGTTATGCTTGCCGGCATTGCCCTTGCCCTCTACAGACAACTGCATTCCTTCGGCCACACCTGCAGGTATGTTGATCTCAACTATCTCCTCACCATAAACCACGCCGTCGCCGCTGCAATGCGGGCAGCGGTCCTTTATTATCTTGCCTTCACCTCCGCAACGGGGGCATACGGTCTGGGTCTGCACCATCCCGAAGAAACTCTGCTGCGTACGCATAACCACACCTGATCCGTGGCAGTCGGGGCAAGTCTCTGCGGCCGATCCGTCCTTAGCTCCGGTGCCTTTACAGTGCTGGCAGGGAACCAGTTTCTTAAGTTTGAACTTCTTGGTAACTCCGGTGTTAATCTCCTCAAGGGTAAGAGCAACCTTTACCCTAAGGTCTGATCCGCGCGATTTCCTCTCACCGCTGCGTCCGCGTGCGCGGCTGCTTCCGAATCCGCCGAAACTGCCGAATCCTCCGCCTCCGAATATATCGCCGAACATGGAGAAAATATCGTCCATTGACATTCCGGCGCCTCCGAATCCGCCGCCTCCTCCGAATCCACTGGCGCCGTTCAGACCGTCAAATCCGAACTGGTCATATTTGGCCCTCTTGTCAGGGTCGCTCAGCACGCTGTACGCCTCGGCTGCCTCCTTGAACTTCTCCTCGGCCTCCTTGTCACCGGGGTTCTTGTCAGGGTGGTACTGGATGGCTTTCTTGCGGTAAGCCTTCTTTATCTCATCGGCGGTTGCGGTCTTGGGGACCTCAAGCACCTCGTAGTAGTCTCTCTTTGCCATATCGTTATTCTCCTACGGCCACTTTTGCATGGCGCAGCACTTTGTCGTTAAGTTTGTATCCGTCAATGGCGCAATCCAGGACCTTGCCCTTAAGATCCTCGCTCGGAGCGGGAATCGTTGCTATGGCCTCATGAAAATCAGTGTCAAAAGGCTCGTTCTTGGGTGATATCTTTTGCAGTCCCTTCTGCTCCAGTATGTGCATCAGCTTGTTGTAGATAAGCTCAACGCCCTCCTTAAGAGCATTGTAGTCATCTGATTTGGCAGAGTTCGCTATAGCTCTCTCCAGGTCATCTATAACGGGGAGTATGTCAGTCACCACACCAGCACTGCCGTTCAGGATTATATCCGCTTTCTCCTTCATGGTGCGTTTGCGGTAGTTGTCAAACTCAGCCATCTGGCGCAGCAGACGGTCTTTCAGGTCAGCCACTTCTGCTTCACTCTTGGCCAGTTTGGTCTCTACGGTCTCCTCTTCAGGTTCCTGATCCGGTTCCTGACTTTCATTTTCCTGTGCGGTTGCATCTTCTTTTTCTTCCGGACTGTTCAGAACCTCTTTCTCTTTTTCCTTGTCGGATTGGAAATTCTCTGACATTTTATGTTTGTTTTTTCTACTCATTCCAAATAATCTTACAGTGACACCTGATACGCAGCAAACATTGTGCCACGGCGTTTGCGGTGACACAGTGTCATATTAAAAAACCAAAAAGTCATTTCATTGAATCGGCACCGAAACAGAACGGCAGTATTGCATCCGTCCCGCCTTCAATCAGCATAGTCCCTTCCGTGCCGTAAAGGATGAAACGGATGGGCTTGCCGCCGCGCTGCTCGGTCTCGGCCAGAACCTGCCGGCATGCTCCGCAGGGGGTGATGGGTTGAGCTGTGTAACCTTTGTCGTTACGTGCGGCAATGGCCAGTGCCATGACTGCCTTTCCGGGGTGGGCGTGCCCTGCGGCAAACAGAGCCGTTCTCTCTGCGCAAAGACCGGACGGGTATGCCGCATTCTCCTGGTTGCTGCCAGTAACTACCGTTCCGTCATCCAGCAGCAGTGCCGCCCCGACCTTGAATCCGGAGTAGGGCGACCAGCTTCCCGCCGTAGCCTCCTTGGCTGCGTTTACCAGCATCAGGTCATTACTGTCCAGTTCATCCTGGCTCAAAACTCTCCATTCTATCGTACGGCTAAGCTTTTTCATACGGTTAAATTCATTATCCGGCGCTAAGTTAATCCATTTCCGTCATATTTCACTAACTTCGCGTGTCTATCCGTCAGTTGATGAAGATACTCCGCCTGTCAATAATCGTAATGCTGTTCACCTTGGCATCATGCTCTGTCCAGAAACAGACGGTTGCCACACACGCTGCGGCCAAGGATGCCTATTCTGAGTACATCGGCCGTTACAGTGACATGGCTGTAGAGCAGATGAAACAATACGGAATCCCGGCCAGCATCACGCTTGCTCAGGGCCTGTTGGAGTCCGATGCGGGTCGCAGCACCCTGGCAACCAAGTGCAATAACCATTTCGGGATAAAGTGTCACAGTGACTGGACCGGCCGCAAGATGTATCATGACGATGATGAGCGTCAGGAGTGTTTCCGTTGTTACCGTGATGCCGACGAGTCTTTCCGTGACCATTCGCTCTTCCTGGTAAACGGTGCTCGTTACAAGTCATTGTTCAAACTTGGAAGTACTGATTATAAGGGGTGGGCCAAAGGCTTGAAAGCAGCCGGATATGCCACCAGTCCCACATATGCAGACAAGCTGATAGAACTTATAGAACGGTATGGTCTGGACAGATATGACAGCAAGAACGGAGTCCGGCTTAAACCTGGTCAGCTACCTCATCAGCCGCTTCTGGTCAACGGCCAGCGGTGCGTTGCTATGCGTGAAGGCGAGACCCTTAAGGATATAGCGCGTGAATACGGAATGCAGCTCAGTCTGCTGCGCCGTTTCAATGAAGTGGAGCGTAAGTTTACCCCTCCTGCAGGCACAAAGATATATCTGGAAAGAAAAAAGTCCCGTGCTGACCGTGAGCACAGGACTTACGTGGTAAAGAAAGGTGACAGTCTGTGGTCTATATCCCAGCAGTTCGGTATCAGGATGAAACCGCTGGCCAAACGTAACTGCCTTTCGGCGGAGAACCCGCTTACCGTGGGAATGACTCTTCTTCTACGATGATCACTCCATCTGTTGTGTCGCCTTGGCTATGGCTTTCTCCAGGTCGGCGCGGCTCATTGTGCCGTCCAGGCAGATGAACGTGAACGCCTCATACTCTGCCGCTGTCATTATGAACTGGGATACTGTCTTTTCGTTGCCGGCTGTATAGACCCGTACAACTTCACCCTTGTCCTTTATCTCCATTAGCATCTCAAAGTCATACTTGTTGATGAACTTGTTCACGTCGGCCTTGATCTCCTTGCAAAGGTCCGGGTCCTCGCAGTCAAGCAGATACATGGAGTTCAGGTTCTTGATTATTGAACCCAGGTTCATGGAGCTGCCTTCACCCAGTTCCATGTTGGGCACCTTGTTGCCCATGAGCTTGAACATGGATGATGAAATATACACCGCGCTTACGTTCTCGTTGTCAGAGTACTTGTTGTAGATACCCTTGCCGTCCTGTGCCCAGGCTCCGGCTGTTAGCAGAACAATTGCTGCTACAAAAGCTGTTATCCTTTTCATCTTAGTGCGTTTATCGTTTTGTCAATTACCGGTTCGGCTGCATCTGCAATATCCATACCGGTACTCATTTTCTCTGAAATAAACCCGAATACCTGCTCCATCTGTACGTAAGCCATCATGGGGTCATCGAATGTATCCTTGGGAGTGCGGATTGAATCCTGGAATGACAGGTGCATGCCAATTGTCAATATGGCCACCGCTGCAGCAGGGTAGGAGATCATTCTGAGGATTTTCCTGTAGCGCTTGCGTGATAATCCGCTCTCTTTAGCCTCTTCTTCCTCCTTGGATGCCATCTCCAGGGCACGTGCAGTAACTGCAATGTCGTGCTTGAGCGTGGCGGGTACCTTGACGCTCTCATCGGACGCAATCCGTTCCAGCTCGCTGATACTCAGGTTTTCAATATCTTCCAATCGTTTCATATCTGGCTCCTTAATGACTTGCGGGCGTTGCTCAAAAGCACCCTTAAAGTCAGGTTAGACATTCCTGTTCTCTGTTCAATCTCATCATATGACATCTCCTCCAGCACATACATCTTCATCACGTCACGTTGGCGGGCGGGCAGCCTCTCTATCGCGGCAAGTACCCTTTCCAGTTTTTCGCGGGCGTCATAGTCATCATCCACAAGACGGGATTCGGCTATGTCAGGCCCCGGTTCCATGGCCTGTACCTTCTGCTCTTTGCGGAGCCGGTCTATGCACAGGTTTTTCATCAGTGTAGTGCAGTAGGCCTTGAAGTTCAGGACAGAATCCAGTTGGTCACGGTTTCCCCACAGTTTGATGAACAGGTCCTGTACGGCATCCTCGGCATCGGTCTGTGACTCCAGAATGTAGTACGCCACTCTGTAGAGCCCGTCGCTCAAGGACTTGAATGTTTCTGTAAGGACTTCTGCTGTCATCTCTGTTTCTGACCGTTTCCGATATAAAGACGCACCGACATCAAAAGTGTTAATGCCCTGATGCAAAAAAATGAACTTTGGTAAATGATCTTAGAGGATCTCGTGCTCCTCCTTCATGTCAATCTCGTTGCCCTTCTGGTCAATGAACCTGTAAGAGAGGAAAGGCAGATTCTGGTCCGGGAGCAGGTTTATGCCCGGTCCGTAGCGGAAATGCCATTTGAGTTTGATAGAGAACAACCCTCTGGTAAGGTATGCATATACGTACGGATGCACAAACAGGGTGAAATAGCTGGTCTTCATCTGGTTCTTAAGACAGCTTATCTTGTTTTCCAGCTGGTCAGTGAACAGGATAGACGGTCTTATCTTGCCTGTGCCGAAACATGACGGGCAGGTCTCATCCACCGGCACATCCATCACGGGGCGCACCCTCTGGCGGGTAATCTGCATAAGGCCGAACTTGCTCAGCGGCAGTATGTTGTGCTTGGCGCGGTCGCGTTCCATATTCTGGCACATGCGCTCATAGAGTTTCTGGCGGTCTTCGGCCAGTGCCATGTCAATGAAATCCACAACGATGATGCCGCCCATATCACGCAGACGCAGCTGGCGTGCCAGTTCATCGGCGGCGCCCAGATTCACCTCCAGCGCGTTCTCCTCCTGTGTCCCGGCTTTTACCCGGTGGCCGCTGTTTACATCCACCACATGCAGCGCCTCTGTGTGTTCTATGATAAGGTACGCTCCGCTTTTGTATGATACTATGCGTCCGAATGATGACTTTATCTGCTTTGTTATGGCAAAGTTGTCAAATATGGGGAGCTCGCCCTTGTATAGTTTTACTATCTTGGTTTTCTCCGGGTCTATCAGTGAAACATAGTCGCGTATCTCCTGATAGGTCTTCTCGTCATTCACGTGAATTGACTCGTATGACGAGTTGAGCATGTCACGCAGTATGGCTATGGTACGGCTGGTCTCCTCAAAAATCAGGCTTGGGGCTTTCTCAGCCTTCTGTGCCCTGCTCAGACAATCCTCCCAACGCTGGTAAAGGATTGACAGTTCGTTGTCCAGTTCCGCCACACGCTTGCCCTCGGCCACGGTACGCACTATTACACCGCAGTTCTTGGGCTTGATGCTGTGAATGAGCTGCTTTAGCCTGGCGCGCTCCTCGTTTGACTTTATCTTGGATGATACCGACACCTTGTCTCCGAACGGAATCAGCACCAGAAACCGTCCGGCAAATGATATCTCGCCGGTCAGGCGCGGGCCTTTTGTTGAGATGGGCTCCTTGGTTACCTGAACTATAATCTCGTCACCTTGCTCAAGCGCGGTGCTTATGTTGCCCTGTTTCTCGTCAAACGGGACAAACTGCGCCTTGTTGAAAGGTGCCAGTTTCTTGCGGTTGGACCGTACCTGCTTGGTATATCTCTTCAATGACTCGAACTGAGGGCCCAGGTCCTGGAAGTGCAGGAACGCCTCTTTCTCCGAACCTACATCCACAAAGCAGGCGTTGAGTCCGGGCATGAGCTTCTTGACGCGTCCCAGATAGAGATTGCCTACCGCAAACGTAACCTCCTGGGCATCTTTCTGATACTCAACAAGGTTGTGGTCCTCGGTTATGGCTATCTGTATGCTGTCGGGCTGGACGTTTACTGTCAGTTCACTTGTCATCGGTTGTAGTTGTTTCTAACGTTTCATAAAGCAAAGAACAAACCTGCAGGAAAACATTTGCGGCAAGTTTGTTCTTTAGGATTTCTTTTGTGACGTAAGGCTTATTTGCTCTTATGTCTGTTCTTTCTCAGTCTTTTTTTACGCTTATGCGTAGACATCTTATGTCTTTTTTTCTTTTTACCGCTTGGCATAACTGTGATTATTTGAAGTTAACTATTACTTTCTTACAGCAAGTGCAAATGTCTTGGCCGGCTTGAAAGCGGGAATCTTGTGCTCAGGAACGGTGATGGTGGTGTTCTTGAGGATGTCGCGTGCAGCCTTGGCTGCTCTCTTCTTGGTGATGAAGCTGCCAAAACCTCTCAGATAAACGTTCTCATCGTTCTCAAGGGAATCTTTTACTACTTCCATGAAACCCTCTACACATGCAAGCACATCGGCCTTGTCTATGCCGGTCTTCTTTGCAATCTCGCTAACAACTTCTGCTTTTGTCATATTCTCAATTATTTAAGTCTAAAATGTCGCTTTCGGTTTTCGAGTTGCAAATGTAGGTCTTTTTTGTTGATTCATAAAATATTTCATCTGTTTTTGTTCTAAAAAAATACGTATTTGTTCCGGAACGTCTTTTGAAGGCATGACGGGGCAAAAAAAACGCGCTTTGTTTTTGGATTCCTCTCGGCCAGTGACTATATTTGCCGTTGAATTATTAATACCTAATTAATTATGTCAGTTAACAAAGTTTTTTTACTTGGAAATGTGGGTAAGGATCCGGATGTGAGATATCTGGACAACCATGTTTGTGTAGCTAATCTTACCCTTGCCACGACAGACCGTGGTTACACAGCTCAGAACGGCACTCAGGTGCCGGACCGTACAGAATGGCACAACCTTGTTTTTTGGAGGGGTTTGGCTGAGACCGTTGAAAAGTACGTTCACAAAGGTGACAAGCTTTATGTCGAGGGCAGTATCCGCAACCGCAGTTATGATGACCAGAACGGTGTGAAGCGTTATGTCACTGAGATTTTTGTGGATTCTATGGAGATGCTCTCTTCAAGGCAGCCCAGGCCGGATTCCCCGCAGGGCCCGGTTCCTGCACCCGAGCAGCCTGGAGGTGAGGGCAACGGTATTCCGTTTTGAACAAAAAACTGAGTCATTATAGAAACCGGTCTTTTTTTGATTACAGGAACGTCAGCCAGTTGGGCTGTTTCGTTCTGTGCTCCGACAGCGGGGTCCGTCATTGCAATAGTGACGGCCCTGCTTCTTTTGGTTCTCTCGGGTCTAGTATCGGCATCCGAGACATCATTTTTTTCTCTCTCTCCCGATGAACTCAAGCAGATTTCAGAATCCGATTCCCCCCGCTACCGTAAGGCTTCCGCACTTCTTTCTGATTCTGAACGGCTTCTTGCCACTATACTCACTGCCAATAATCTGGTCAATGTGGCAATCATTCTGTTGCTTGACCTGGCTTTTGCCCAAATGATAGTGTTCGGAGCTGAATGGGTGGAGTTTCTTGTACTCACGGTCATTCTAACATTCATACTGCTGCTGTTCGGTGAGATTATCCCTAAACTCTATTCGGCGCACAACTCGCTTAAGTTCAGTCTCAGGGCGGCTCCGTTGCTGTCTGCACTCACCGTTCTGCTGCATCCCGTGTCTTCACTCCTGCTTCGTTCCAAGGTGCTTTCGGATCGTGTCCAGACTAAGAAAAACCTTAACATATCGGTAGATCAGCTGGAGCATGCCCTGGAACTTACTGATTCCGATGAGATACATGATGAGCAACAGCTTCTGGAGGGCGTGATACGTTTTGGCGATGAAACTGTTGTGGATATCATGACATCACGTATTGACATGATCATGCTGGATATAAAAGCCAGTTACGGTGATGTCATGAAGTGCATCAGGGAGAACTTCTATTCACGTGTTCCCGTCTATTCGGGCACGTCCGATAATATTAAGGGAATTCTTTACATCAAGGATCTTCTGCCATATCTTGAAAAGGGTGACGGATTCCGTTGGCAGTCTCTTATACGGCCTGCCTTCTTTGTTCCTGAGACCCGTAAGATTGATGACCTGCTGCATGACTTCCAGACCGGCCGCATCCACATGGCTATCGTAGTCGATGAATTTGGCGGGACATCGGGCTTGGTCACCCTTGAGGATGTGATAGAGGAGATTCTGGGTGAGATAAATGACGAGTTTGACGATGATTCCGTCAGTTACCGCAAGACCGGTCCCGATACATACGTTTTTGAAGGCAAGACACTGTTGTCTGATTTCTTCCGCATCGTAGGGTTGGATGAGGATGATTACACCCAGTATGTGGGTGAGGCCGACACTTTGGCCGGTTTCCTTTTGGAGCTTAAGGGCGATTTCCCTAAGAAAGATGAGGAACTTGTCTGCAAGCAGCTGATACTTAAGGTGATGGAAAAGAAGGAGCGTCGTCTTTCAGGTATCCGCGTTACTGTCAGCCGTAATTCCGAAAACTCAAGGGAAGAGTAGTTTTTCACATTTTTTAATTTTTTTCGCCTGTACGCACGCGTGTGTACCCATATTTTAGTATCTTTGCCAAGATAATCATTCCATTTACCGGGATTTTAAGTAAACAAACCAATACGTTTTATGAAAAAAGTGAACCGATCATTGACATTATGCGCCCTTGCGGCGGCATTCTGTCTGGGCTCCTGTCTGACCATGACCAATGAACTGGATCTGGATAAGGAGATAAGTCTGGATATGCAGATTGGTCCCGGCGGCCTATCTATACCGTTAGGCAGCCTGAGCAGAATCTACCTTGATTCTCTGATTAAGATAGACGGTGATGAGTCTATCCTGGATACTCTTGACAACGGCTTGTACGGTTTCACCATGGATGGCGAGATTGAAAAGGTCAATGTCAGCATAGGTGATGTAACCATTAATATCCCCAAGCCTGATATTGATGAGATCACTGCCAGCTTTGATGAGACCGATGTGGATGACGTGGAGATTGCTGAGAAATCACAGAACGCCACACTCAAGATTAAATCCGTTTCCCTGAGCGATATCAACAACAGCCTTCCGGAGATTGTAAAGGAATTCAAGATGGAGGTGGATGAGGGGATGAAGATGAATGTTCCTGTGGCAGGTTTCGACATTCCTGAAGTACCTGTCATTGTTCCGTTGCAGTCAAAAGACGTGGACTTTAATTACACTCTCCCTGAGGATGTGTCAAGTCTCAATAAGGTTTACTTTGGAGAGGAGACCTCCAATTCAGGTCAGGCCCTTGAACTTAAGGTTGACCTGTCATCCTTATATGCGTTGATGGATGAACCTCATATCAGGGTATCCTCACTTTTGGTTACATTCCCTGCAGAATTCACGGTTTCCGCAAACAGTGCCCTTGACCAGTATATTCCCAGTGAGTATGTTACCGTGAACGGTAACGTGTTCAGCATTGCAATGCCGGCTGGCACTTATCTGCCGGTAATAGGTGGTGATCATATACTGTCGGTGGTATTCAATATGGATGAGGCTGATTTCTCAGCTTACAGTTCGCCCATAATGTACCATGAGAGTTTCTCATATCAACTTGAACTGACAGTATCCGGAAAAACCACCAAGACCGGTGAATTCGTACCTAAGGTTGATGTGGGCATCAATGAGAAGCTGAACATGAGGGATTTCTCTGTTGACACCAAGGCCAAGGATCTGGACCTGCCGTCCGAGAAGATATCTTCATCCTATGAGCTTACCAACCTGGACAACCTTTCCAAAGTGAACTATATTGATTTTGATCCGTCCAAGAGTATGCTGTGTCTCTCGCTCTCAGACTTTGACATAGAGCCGTTTTCTTTCGATGAAAGCAGCGCTATAACACTCCAGTTCCCGCTGGGATTCGGATTCGTCAAGGGTGATGACAACAAGGTGTATGTGGGCGGTACCGCCGTAGGACAGTGGAGTGAAGGTAATTATCTTAATATCTGGCCGGGTGAGGCTAAGGGTAAGACAATAGAACTGCATATTGAGAGACTCTCTCTCTATCAGGATGTTGATGAGGTCAAGAAATCCATCAAGGTAAGCAATGATGTCAATTATAGCGGTAATATCAAGATTGCCGCCAAGACCGATATGGGCAAGTCCGCTCTTGATGTCCTTACGGACAAGGAGATCAGCTTCAAGGTATGGGGTAGCCTTGTCGTGGATAATGCCAATGTGGAGACTGCCAGGATTGAGACTGAGTTTGACAAGACCACGTCAATTTCAATTGCCGAGAAGGTTGACCAGGCTCTGGTAGAGGTTAACAGAATAGATCTGACCAAGCCTGCGGGAGCCTCGTTGCAGCTTAAGTTCAAGGGCATCCCAATCACCATCACTGAGATGAAAATGTCCAATCTTACATTGGAATTCCCCGAATTCCTTCTTATCAGGTATGTGGGTAATGACAATCGCGTGAACCTGACCGGAAACAAGCTTGTCATTGACGGAAGCCTTAAACGCTATGAACTTGATGATGACGGTGACGGATTCAACCTGAGCGGCCTTCAGATTGAGGGTATGGAGTTCAAGACACCTCTGGTGCTTGTAAATGACAGCATAAAGATGACAGACTCCGTAAAGATTTCGGGCTCGGTTCTTATTGACAGGCAAAGCATCAACAGCAATGACCTTAAGGATCTTCATGTCACTCCTACTGTAGAGTTTGATCCCGTTGTGGTCAAGTCTGTCACCGGAAAGGTTGATCCTGTAATAGACGATGTCAAGGAGGATGTGGATCTGGACCTGGGCGATGATATTGATTTCCTCAAGGATGATGATAATCGTCTGGGACTGAGTGATCCTCAGATAACCATCAACATCAACAGTACGGTTACGGTACCCATTGACCTTGACCTCAAACTTATGCGTTTGAATGCTCAGGGTGAGCCTACGGACAGCATAATGCCCGATGACGGTATCATAAGGCTTGAAAAATGCGATACCGCAGCTGAGAGCCGTCATACAACCATCGTCATCTACAAGAATGAAAGGCCTGTGTCGCTCTCGGAGGACACTATGTTCGTGCGTATAAGCCGTTTGTCAGACATAATGTCTCCGTTACCTGACAAGATACGGTTTGCACTCAAGGCAAAGGTTGCCGATACAAAAGAGCCTCATTACATTGACTTGACCCGTGAGTTGTCAGTATCAGGTGACTACAAGGTTTCAATACCTCTGTCATTTGACAGCCTGTACATAGAGTATTCGGATACCATCAAGGATCTGGGTGAGAGTCTTGAGGATATCGGTGATAAGATAGATGCCGCCGATATTGAACTCCTGGCCGATGTCATAAGCACCATACCTCTGGGCGTCAAGCTTTCTGCCAAGGCTCTTGACAACAAGGGTGTTGAAGTAAATGAGGTGCAGATAGACTCATGCGTGATAGGCGCCGGTAATGACCAGGGCCGCAGGTCAGCCATGAAACTCTCTGTCAAGGTCCAGAAAGGCGGATTGGCCAAGTTGGATGCAATAGTGTTCACGGCTGCATGCCAGTCTGTCCAGGATGTTGACATAAGTCTTAAGAAAGGCCAGTATATAGAACTTGACAAGGTCCGTCTGAACCTGCCTCAAGGCTTGAAAGTGGACCTTACTGACATGAACAAGGACAAGAAGTAACCCAAGAAGAAATACAGTTATGAAAAAGCATATAATACATTCACTGGCTGTTACAGCATTACTGCTTGTGTCAGCGGCGTCATACTCCCAGAGTGCAGGCTCAGGATATTTCCTTGAAGGTTTCAACCAGCGTTATCAGTTGAATCCGGCTTTCGGTCCGGAGCGTGGTTTCTTCCTGGTCATACCCGGAATAAGCAACATCCAGGTCGATGCCCAGAGTTCAGTGGGTCTTTCAAACTTCCTGTTTGAATCCACCTCCAAACCGGGAATGCTCACCACATTCATGAGTTCAGATGTATCGGCCCAGCAGTTCCTGGATGGACTGCCCGATGCCGCACAGTTCACGGTGGGTCTGAATATGGACCTGTTCGGATTCGGATTCGGTAAAAAGAACTGGTCAACATCGGTCAATATCAAGTTGAGAAACAGCGAGACTGTATCACTGCCCAAGGAACTGTTCGGTTTCATGAAGGCCAGTTTTGCCAATGGTGACTATCTGATTGAGAATACCAATATCAATTCCATCTCCTATCTGGAGACTTCGGTTACACACTCTCATAAGATCGGTGACAATCTTACCATAGGTGCAGGACTTAAGTTCCTGGAAGGAATAGCATACGCCGATGTTACCATCAATGAGATTGATGCCAAACTTCATGACAGCGAATGGCTTGTCAAGTCAAACGGCACCATCAAGGCTTCTATACCCGGTGCAACATACAAGCTTGACCCGGAGACACAGGCCTTTGACGGAATAGGTGATTATAATGTCGGTGTCCCCAGCAGCTATGGCTTTGCCATGGATCTGGGGGCTGAGTATGATTTCAAGGATCTGGTTGAGGGCCTTAAGGTTTCGGCTGCCCTCATGGATTTGGGTTTCATAGGCTGGGCGGACATGAATACTTTTGCAACCAACAACAATGAATACGTAAGGTTTGAGGGTTTCAACAACTATGATGTCAACGGAGACAACGGTGATGAGACTATAGACAATATTACCGATGATTTCAATGATATGGTAAAACTGTATCAGACCGGAACAACAGACCAGTCAGAGAATGTGGCTCTTAATGCAACCTTCAGGCTGGGTGTTGAGTATGAGGCACCGTTTGCCGCTTGGCTGTCATTTGGTGAACTCTTTACCTATCGTTCAGGTCTGTGGCCTTATGTTGAGTCACGTACATCTATCTGTATGTCACCTTGCGGCTGGTTTGATGTGACGGGTAATCTGGGCTTGTCTACCATGGGAACCTCGTTAGGCTTCCTTATGAATCTTCATCCCAGAGGATTCAACTTCTTCCTTGCCATTGACCGTCTCAAGGCCGAGTTCAACCCCCAGTATATTCCTTTGCATGATTTTGGCCTGAATTTCAGTCTTGGTCTTAATTTTGCTTTTGGTTCTAAGCGCAGCGATAAATGATTGACATATCGCTCTTTGAGTTGATTCTCAAAGGCATGGCTATAGGTTTTCTGGCAGCAGCCCCGACGGGTCCGTCGGGGGTGCTTGTCATTCAGAGAACACTTAACAAAGGCCGGTGGAAGGGATTTCTGACCGGCCTTGGAGTGAGTATAAGTGATGCCATCTACATCATGATTACCATGATGTGCCTGTCACTGGTGCTCGGGTATCTTGAGGATTCCACCATTGCATTGGTGGTCAAGCTTGTAGGATGCGCACTGTTGCTTGTATTCGGCATCACGACCGTAAGGAACAACCCACTTGCGGCTTCAAAAGAGGTAAAGGTCAAGAAGGATTCCATATGGCAGATAATGCTTACCGGATTCGGGGTGGCCATTGTAAATCCTCTGGTGGTCTTTTTCTATATGGGACTGTTTGCATTCTTCTCACTTCCGGTCGATGATTTCAGCACCGACGTCAAGATGCAGACATACCTGTTTGTCCTTATGGGCGATGTTTGCTGGTGGCTTACCTTGTCAACTCTGATCAACAAACTGCGTAACCGCTTTGATCTGCGTGGTCTGTGGATGATAAACAGGGTGTTGGGCACCATACTGATAGTGGCCGCCGTGGTGTGGTGCACATCAATTTTGATTAAGTTGTAGAATGTTTGTACAGAAAGAGTTAAGAGAGAAGAATATTGCCGAATACCTGTTGTATATGTGGCAGGTTGAGGATATGATACGTGCAGCCGGTCTGGACAGCGACCGGCTCTATGATGCTGTCATCAAAGGCAGCGGACGCAGTGAGGCCGATTGCCGTGAGTGGCGTCAATGGTATGATGACCTGATAGAGATGATGCGTACCGAGGGTAAGACCGCTCAGGGGCATCTTCAAATCAATGAGAATGTGCTGATACTGTTGGGTGACCTGCATCAGCGTCTGTTGGATTCACACAAGCAGCAGGAGTACAAGGATCTCTATTACAAGGCGTTGCCGTTTATAGTAGAGTTCCGCGCCAAGAATCACAGCACTGAGAATGAAGAGCTGCGCGATTGCTTCAACCTGCTCTATGGAGTCTGGCTGTTGAAAGTGCAGTGCAAACCTGTAAGTGCTGCAACTGAGCAGGCAGTAAAGGCTGTATCGGCTTTTATCGGAAAATTGGCCGTGCTTTACCGTGAGGATAAGGATGGCACACTTGATTTGGATTAGTTATGGAAGAGATAGAGAGAAGACGTACGTTTGCGATTGTATCGCACCCCGATGCCGGTAAGACCACACTTACTGAGAAGTTCCTGCTGTTCGGCGGCCAGATTCAGGTGGCCGGCGCGGTCAAGTCAAACAAGATACGCAAGACCGCCACATCAGACTGGATGGACATTGAGAAACAGCGTGGAATTTCAGTGACCACATCGGTCATGGAGTTTGATTATGAAGGTTACAAGATAAACATACTGGATACCCCGGGTCACCAGGATTTTGCCGAGGATACGTTCCGTACCCTGACCGCGGTAGACAGTGTAATCATAGTGATTGACAGCGCCAAGGGCGTTGAGCTGCAGACGCGCCGCCTCATGGAGGTGTGCCGTATGCGCAAGACTCCCGTGATAGTCTTTGTCAACAAGCTGGACCGTGAAGGTAATGATCCGTTTGATTTGCTTGACGAGCTTGAGGAGGAACTCCAGATACATGTCCGTCCTTTGAGCTGGCCTATAGAGAAAGGAGCCCGCTTTAAAGGCGTGTATAATATCTATGAGCAGAAGCTGGACCTGTTTACCCCCGATAAGCAGAAGGTTACAGAGAAGGTGGAGGTTGATATTAATAGCACTGACCTCGAGGCTCACGTTGGCGAGCGTGAGGCTGCCAAGCTGCGCTCTGACCTGGAACTGATAGACGGAGTTTATGAACCGTTTGACCGCAGCCAGTATCTGAGCGGTGAACTTGCCCCGGTATTCTTCGGGTCGGCCCTGAACAACTTCGGTGTGCAGGAGCTGCTCAACTGCTTTGTGCAGATTGCGCCCAGCCCGCGTCCTACGCAGGCGCTGGAGCGTATGGTGGAACCAGAGGATAGCAAGTTTACCGGATTCATATTCAAGATAACCGCTAATATCGACCCCAACCACCGTTCATCGGTGGCGTTCTGCAAGGTCTGCTCGGGTAGGTTCCAGCGTAACGAGCCGTACTATCACGTGCGTTTGGACAAGACCTTCCGGTTCTCGTCGCCAACCCAGTTCATGGCGCAGCGCAAGAGCACCATTGAGGAGGCCTGGCCGGGCGATATCATCGGCCTTCCGGATACCGGAAACTTTAAGATAGGTGATACCCTTACACAGGGAGAGAAACTTCATTTCAAGGGCTTGCCCAGCTTTTCGCCCGAGATGTTCAAGTACATAGAGAACGCTGATCCCATGCGTGCCAAGCAGCTTGCCAAGGGTATTGACCAGCTTATGGGCGAGGGCGTGGCCCAGATGTTCGTGAGCCAGTTCAACGGACGCAAACTTATAGGAACGGTAGGACAGCTTCAGTTTGAGGTCATCCAGTACCGTCTGGAGCATGAGTATAACGCGCTGTGCCGTTGGGAGCCCGCCAGCCTATACAAGGCATGCTGGATAGAGAGTGATGATGAGGCAGAACTTGAGGCTTTCAAGAAGCGCAAGTACCAGTTCATGGCCACCGATATGGAGGGCCGTGACGTCTTCCTGGCCGACAGCGGATATGTGCTGCAGATGGCCCAGATAGACTTTAAGCATATCAAGTTCCACTTTACAAGTGAGTTCTAGATGAAGGAGTATATTGATGACGTAAAAAAGGCCGTAGAGGTAATGCGCAGTGGCGGCATAATCCTTTATCCCACCGATACAATCTGGGGGATAGGGTGTGATGCATCCAACTCTTCTGCCGTGCGCCGCATCTTTGAGCTAAAGCGTCGCAGCGACAGCAAGTCCATGCTGAGTCTCATTGATTCCGATGCCAAGCTGGGTTATTACGTTCCCGATATACCTGATGTGGCGTATGACCTTATGAACCTTTCCGAGAAGCCTCTCACTATCATATACGACAACGTGCGCCATATGGCACCGGAACTCATTGCCGATGACGGCAGTGCCGGCATCCGTGTCACAAAGGAGGAGTTCTCGCGTGAACTCTGCCGCCGCATGGGTGGGGCAGTGGTCTCTACATCGGCCAATATCAGCGGACAGCCTTCGCCGGGAAACTTCAGTGAGATATCTGATGAAATAAAGAGTGGTGTGGATTATATTGTTGAATACCGCCGCAGTGAGCAGACCCGTTCTGTTGCATCGGGCATAATCAAACTGGGTTCCGGCGGATTGGTAAAAGTAATAAGAGAGTGATGGAAAATACAAATGAGGAAATAGAGCGTCAGACAGAATCATTGCTCAACAGATTCAATCTGTGGCGTAAGGACCATATCAGCGAGCGTCAGTTCATACTGCTACTCAGTCTTGTAGTAGGTGTCTTTACTGCTTTTGCCGCGCTGTTGCTCAAGTACCTGATTTCTGTCATTCACGGATTCATATCCGGTCATCTCTTTATCAGTCAGGAAAACTACAGCCTACTGGTCTATCCTGTCATAGGTATTCTGGTATCAGGGCTTTTTATCCGCTATATTGTGCGTGATGACATAGGTCACGGCGTAACCAAGATACTGTATGCCCTCTCCAAGAAGAACGGCCGAATCAAGCCCCATAACATGTATTCATCGGTCATTGCCAGTGCCATAACCATCGGTATGGGTGGTTCGGTAGGTGCCGAGTCTCCTATAGTACTCACCGGTTCGGCCATCGGCTCAAATATAGGCCGCATGTTTAAGATGGAGCACCGCACCCTGATGCTGCTTGTGGGCTGCGGTTCGGCAGGTGCTATTGCCGGTATCTTCAAGGCCCCTATTGCCGGTCTGGTGTTCGTGTTAGAGGTGCTCATGTTTGACTTGAGCATGGGTTCGCTTCTGCCGTTGCTTGTGTCATCGGTAACTGCAGCCACCATATCATACGTCTTTACCGGCACCGATTCCATGTTCCATTTTGTGTCAGAGCACGGATTCGACCTCTCCCGCATACCGTATGCCCTGCTTTTGGGCGTGGCCTGTGGTCTGGTATCGCTCTATTTCTCGCAGACCATGCACTGGTTTGAGACCTGGTTCAAGCGGTTTGCAAATCCCTGGATACGGTTTGTCATAGGAGCCGTCATATTGAGTGTGCTCATATTCCTCTTCCCGTCACTGTTTGGTGAGGGTTATGACACTATAGGCATGCTGCTCAATGCAGGAGAGAACTCTGATAAGGTAATGGAAGGCTCCCTGTTCTACGGAGGCAACATACTGCTATATCTGGGGCTTGTGCTGCTGTTCAAGGTCTTTGCATCCACTGCAACCAATGCAGGCGGAGGTTGCGGTGGTATATTTGCACCCAGTCTGTTTCTGGGCTGCCTTACCGGATTCATATTCGGCACGTTAATGAACCGTCTTTCTCCCGGAGCCGATATATCTGTTCAGAACTTTGCCCTGCTGGGCATGGCAGGACTCATGTCAGGAGTAATGTTCGCTCCGCTTACCGGCGTGTTCCTGATAGCTGAACTTACCGGCGGCTACTCAATGTTCCTGCCCCTTATGATGGTCTCTGTCATGTCATATCTTACCATCCATCTGTTCCAGTCACACTCCATCTACTCAATGCGTCTGGCACAGAAGGGTGAACTCATGACTCACCATAAAGACCAGTCAGTCCTGCTGCTCATGAGCATGGACAATCTTATAGAAAAGGAGTTTCTGCGCGTTCGTCCCGATATGGACCTGGGCCAGCTGGTAAACGTGATAGCCCGTTCCAAGCGTAACCTGTTCCCCGTGGTTGATGATAATGACAGCCTGGTGGGAGTAGTCAATATGGAGAGCATCCGCAATATCATGTTCCGTCAGGAACTCTATCATCGTTTCAATGTCCAGAAACTCATGGAACTTCCGCCGGCCCGCCTGTCGGTCAAGGATCCCATGGAGACCGTGATGAAAAAGTTTGATGAGACCGGAGCCTGGAACCTGCCCGTAGAGGACGAGGATGGCCGTTATGTTGGTTTTGTCTCAAAGTCCAAAATATTCAATTCATACCGAAATGTCTTACTTGAACTTTCTGAGGAGTGATCGGAAAAAAGAAGATATCCCAAACCTTTTCGATATAATACCGGAAATGGAGAAGAAGGAGATTAGGATAGTGTTTATGGGAACACCCGAGTTTGCCGAACATATACTGCGCCGACTCGTTGAAGAACATTATAATATAATAGGTGTGGTTACTATGCCCGATAAACCTATGGGCCGTCACGGCAGTGTGTTGCAGAGCAGCCCGGTCAAGAAATATGCCGTGGAGCAGGGCATACCTGTCCTCCAGCCTGAGAAACTGAAAGATCCCCTGTTCATAGAACAGCTCAGATCCCTTAAGGCCGATCTCCAGATAGTGGTTGCTTTCCGTATGCTCCCCGAGATAGTATGGAGCATGCCCCGTCTGGGTACCTTCAACCTCCATGCCTCACTGCTCCCGCAGTATCGCGGAGCCGCCCCCATAAACTGGGCCATAATAAACGGTGACAAGGAGACCGGAGTAACCACCTTCTTCCTAAAGCATGAGATAGATACCGGTGATGTAATTCGTCAGGAGCGTATTCCAATTCTGCCCACAGATAATGTAGGCACACTCCATGACAAACTCATGGAACTTGGAGCCGACGTTACGGTCAAAACCCTTGATGACATCATTGCTGGTAACGTTAACCCCATCCCGCAGTCCGATATCCCGGCCGATGCTCTGCGTCCCGCCCCCAAGATCTTCAAGGAGACCTGCCGCATAGACTGGAACCAACCCACCGCCCGAGTTTACGACTTCATCCGTGGTCTCTCCCCATACCCCGCCGCCTGGACCGTCCTCCATTCTGCCGACGGCACTGCCCAGGACTTCAAGATCTTTGCCGCTGAGCCTGTCACAGATGCCCCGGTGCAGACTCCCGGCACCATAACCTGCGACGGCCGTAAGACCCTCTGCGTAGCCACTTCTGATGGCGCCCTCCGCCTCCTTGAAGTCCAAATTGCCGGCAAAAAAAGGATGGATATCTGCGCCTTCCTCTGCGGCACAGACCTCTCCGCCTGCACCTTCATCTGATCTGCTGCTTCTCAACGAGCGGTTTTTTTCCCTCCAAAGTGTTAAAAAAGCAAGAAAAGTTGCGAATTAAGAAAAATTCACATTATCTTTGTCCCACAAATAATAAAAGTATCAACCAAAACCGAACTGCCTATAGACTGAACTTTACTCCAAGAAACCAAGTAAAGAAGAAGTAATGCAGAATTTAATTCAGCTCACCGACGACCAGTTGGTAGCTCTGTACTCAGACGGAAACACAAAGGCGTTCGATACCCTTTTATCACGTTATCAGGACAAGTTGTATTCGTACATCAACTTCATTGTGCGCAATCGTGACCTTGCCGATGACATATTCCAGGATACATTCGTAAAAGCTATAGTAACCCTCCAGAAGGGCAACTACACCAGCACCGGCAAGTTCGGCGCCTGGCTTACCCGTATAGCCCACAATCTCATCATTGACTATTTCCGCCAGGACAAGAATGAGAACACCGTCAGCAACGATGCTCAGGAGTATGACCTGCTCAACGATGCCAGTCTTGCTGAGGCTAACATAGAGGATTCACTCATCAACGAGCAGACACTCCGTGACGTACGCCGTCTGGTGGATGCCCTCCCTGACAATCAGCGTGAAGTGGTCTTTATGCGTTACTATCAGGATCTGAGCTTTAAGGAGATAGCCGATATAACAGGCGTATCCATAAATACCGCATTGGGACGTATGCGTTATGCCCTCATCAACATCCGTAAGATGTCTGTCGACAACGGCATAGCCCTCTCGCTTGCAGTGTAAAATATTTTTCCGGAATCATATACTAATTCCCGGAGGTCTGCGTTTTATAGGTGAACAAACTAAAGGACGCCTATGGATCAGACCTCTACTACTTCTTCTTATCTTTCTGAAAACCTTATCCGCGCAGCCGTCAGGAGTGCATCTCACGGCCAGCCTGCACAAAAGACACTTGATTTCATCCGCAATTTCGCGGCAAGCATGTGTATTGTAGCATAATATTGACTACATTTGTGGGTGAATCCGTAACGGGATTCCTTTCATAAAACAGAAACTATGAGCACAATTGTAGCCCCTTCGCTCCTGTCGGCCGATTTCGGCAACCTGCGTAAGGATCTGGAGATGATTAACCGCAGCCAGGCCGACTGGCTTCATCTTGACATAATGGATGGAGTTTTCGTGCCTAACATTTCATTCGGTTTCCCTGTTCTCAAGTATGTGGCCAAGTATTGCACCAAGCCGCTTGACCTCCATCTTATGATAGTGGAGCCTGAAAAGTTCCTGGACCGTTTCCATGATGAGATAGGCGTATCTACATACAATGTGCATTATGAGGCATGCACACATCTCAACCGTACCATATTTGAGATCAAGAACCGTGGTATGAAAGCTGCAGTAACCTTGAATCCTTCTACACCGGTCTGCATGTTGGCCGATGTAATCCGTGACGTTGACATGGTGCTGCTTATGACCGTAAATCCGGGATTCGGGGGTCAGAAGTTCATAGAGCATTCAATAGAAAAGGTTAAGGAGTTGCGCCGTCTCATTACCGAGACCGGTTCACACGCCCTCATAGAAGTGGATGGTGGCGTAACCTTTGAGACCGCCCCCAGGCTGGTCAAGGCCGGTGTCGATGTCCTGGTATCGGGCAACACCGTATTCTCTGCACCAGATCCGGAGCAGGCAATCATAGATCTCAAGAATCTTAAATAAAGCCAAGTGAAGCTCTCGGACTGGCCCTCTCTAAGGCTGGTCATTCCCCTTATTGCAGGGATAATCATATCGGATACCATTGGGAACACCCGGGCACAGGTGCCGGTTTGGTGTGCCTTTGCTGCAATAGGTTTACTGATATCTTTCATTCTGATATTCAGCGACAGCAGACCCCGTATTTCGGGCTTTTGTCTGTCGCTCTCTTTTTTTATTGTCGGAATGACCTCTTTTCGTATCCAGATGGATAGGGTAAAGGTGGAGTGGCCTGGGCGCTATGCCGTATATCACGGTCTTCTCACATCCTATCCCGTAGAACGTGATCGTACTTATCGTCTTGAGGTCACTCTCCGGGACTCTCTGTATAAAGGAAAGAACCTTTATCTTTATGTTCCCAAAGACAGTACTGTCCTGTCTCTTGAACCCGGACAGGTGATAGTTTTTGACGGAAAGGTCAACAAACCGTCCAGCGAGGGCGCTGGTTTTGACTATGAGTCATATCTTCTCAGTCACGGCATATCCGGAACTCTTCGTGTCCAGGCTAAAGACTGGTGGGCGGAACCGTTTGATGGCGGTGGCAGTATCCGTGTCCGCGCAGTCAGGTTCAGGCGTTCGGTCATCCGCAAATATCAGGAGTGGGGGCTGGAAGGCAATGCCTTGTCAGTGACGTCTGCAGTCTCTTTGGGTGAGAAGAAAGCTCTTGATGATAAGCTGCGTGAGGTATACTCCACATCGGGAGTGAGTCACGTTCTGGCTGTTTCAGGACTGCATGTTGGAATCATGTGCTGGTTCCTGTATGCCGTTTTTCCGGCCTTCATGTTCCGTAAGCGTGAATGGCTGCGTCAGTTGCTTGTTATGGGAGTCTTGTGGGCTTATGCATTTGCCATAGGACTGCCGGTTTCCATAACCCGCACACTCATTATGTTTTCCATAGTGGCTGTGTGCCATGCCTTCCAGCGGGAGAACTCGGCACTTAATTCGCTTGGCATAGCGGCAGTCATATTGCTGGCAGCCAATCCGTCTGCCTTGTTTGACATGAGCTTCCAGCTCTCTTTCAGTGCGGTGTTCTTTATAGTCCTGCTCACTCCTCCGCTTATGGAGCTATATAAGCCCCGTACAGCACCGGGACGCTATGTGTGGCGTGTGTCTGTACTGTCAATATCGGCTCAGATAGGAACCGTGCCAATAGTCATGTATCATTTCTCCGGATTCTCCACATACGTCCTGTTGGCAAACCTTTTTGTCGTTCCCGCCATGTTTGTCATAGTCTCACTCTCCATGTCACTTTGGATTGTGGGTTGGCTGGCTCCTGTCCGCTATCTGGTGGTATGTATATTGACTTGGATGATAGACACCCTTACATCATTGCTTACCCGCATATCGGCCCTGCCGTATGCCCATCTTGAACTCTCTCTGAACAGCGGGTGGAGCATATTGGTTATATATGCGGTTATCTTGTTGGTATATATGTGGTATAAGGAAAAGAGAACCCATCGTCTGGTGCAGGCTCTTGCATGCATTGCTGCGGCAAGCGTATTGGCACTGTATCAAAACTTTGCCGTTTGAACAAGAATAAGTACCTTTGCGGTGCTATGATAGAAAATGTCTTTTCCGGCACTGATATTTCCGAGTTCCGTATCTGGATGGGATGGGCTGACCGTTATGTCATACTCACTCACATGGGTCCGGACGGTGATGCCGTGGGCTCATCCCTGGCTTTGAGCCGGTATCTCAGGAGCAAGGGAAAGCAGGCTGTCGTACTGGTTCCGGATTCGGCGCCCGATTTCCTTAAATGGCTTCCCGATGCTCAGGATATCAGGGTCTATTCCGATGATCCCGATGCCAATGAGGATCTGGTGTATAAGGCCGATGTTCTCTGCTGCCTGGATTTCAACGTGGTGGGCCGTATCGGTAAGGTCGGCGCCAGTTTCCTCTATTCCCGGGCTAAAAAGTTTCTGCTGGATCATCATCCCTATCCGGGTGCCAATTTTGATGTCACCCTGTCTCATCCCGAGGCTTCATCAACATCAGAGCTGGTGTTCTATCTCATCTGCGCGTTGGGTGATTTTAATATGATAGACAAGGAACTTGCCCAGTGCATATACACCGGAATCATGACTGATACCGGTGCCCTTTCATACAACAGCAATAACAGCAACCTCTTCCAGGTTGTCTCCCATCTGCTTGACAAGGGCATAGACAAGGATCAGATATACCGCCTGGTCTACAACAACTATTCCGAGTCACGCCTTCGCCTTCAGGGATTCGTGCTCAATGAGAAAATGCAGGTTTTCTCAGACCGTTCTACCGCTCTTATCACTTTGACGGACCAGGAACTCCGCCGTTTCAATTACAAGAAAGGCGATACTGAGGGGTTTGTCAATATGCCTCTCCAGATAAATGGCGTGCTCATGAGTGCCTTCTTCCGTGAGGATAAGGAGCAGGGGCTCATTAAACTCTCTTTCCGTTCATCGGGCAGTGTGCCGTGCAACCGTTTCAGTAGTGATTTCTTCAACGGCGGCGGTCATCAGAATGCCGCAGGAGGCGAGTATAGGGGAACACTTGATGAGGCTGTTGAACGTTTTCATAAAGGACTTGACGAATGGTCCCGTTCACAAGAAGATTGCATAAGACAACTGTTCAAATAAGATTCTCAAATGAAAAAACTCGTTTACATTCTGTCCGGCCTTATGGCAATGTCTTTTGTCCTTGTCTCTTGTGATGATGAGGAGACGTATGCCGAACAGAAAGAGCGTGAAGCCAAATATATCAACCAGTGGATATCCAATCACGATATTGATGTCATAACAATGGCTGATTTCCTTAAGGATACCATAACCAACAATCCTGAGACCGGTCCCGATACCACCCGTAATGAGTACGTACTGTTCTCCGATAACGGAGTATATATGCAGATTGTACGTCGCGGTGATGGCAGGCTCATGGGAACTGATGAGACATGGTATCTGAATGCCAGATATGAGGAAATTTATGTTCAGACCGGTGATACCATGACTATGAACCGTTATGAGAATGAACCTGACCAGTTCTATGTGAAACGTACCGGAGGTAATTACACAGCCTCATTCCGTAGTAGCGGAATCATGGTCAGGAAATACGGTAATTCCGTACCCAGTTCCTGGATCATGATGATGCCATATATCAAACCGGGCATTCTCAACGGATCATCGGCGGCTAAAGTGCGTCTAATAGTCCCTCATAATCAGGGTACCCAGACCGCCGCGGCAAGTGTGTATCCAACATTCTATGAAATAATTATCAGTAAGCAGAAAAACCAATTTTGAGTAAACAGCTATGGCAATGGTAAAGTCTATCTCCGGATTTCGCGGAGAGATAGGAGGACCGGCCGGTAATGGCCTCACTCCTCTTGATATAGTTAAGTTTGTATCGGCATACGCCACATGGGTACGTGAGGGTAATCCCTCCGCCAGCCGTATAGTGGTAGGCCGTGATGCCCGTCTGTCGGGTGAAATGGTCCGCCAGGTCGTTTGCGGAACTCTTATGGGGATGGGGTTTGACGTGACCGATATAGGCCTTGCCACCACACCCACTACAGAGCTTGCCGTGACATGGCTCAAGGCTGATGGCGGAATCATACTTACCGCCAGCCATAACCCGCGTCATTGGAACGCCCTCAAACTCCTTAACCGTGAGGGTGAATTCCTCAGCGCATCCGATGGCAACCGCGTCCTGGAACTGGCCGATAAGGAGGCCTTCATCTATGCCGATGTAGACCATCTGGGCCATTACTCAACTGATGATACAATGAACCGCCGTCATATAGAGTCAGTTCTGGCTCTTGACCTGGTGGATGTCGACGCCATTCGTAAGGCAGGTTTCAAGGTGGCTATAGATTGCGTCAACTCAGTAGGTGGAGTTATCCTTCCTGACCTTCTCAGTGCGCTTGGAGTCAAGAGTGTTGACAAACTCTATTGTGACCCCACCGGCGATTTCCAGCATAACCCCGAGCCGCTTGAAAAGAATCTAGGCGATATAATGAGCCTTATGAAGAAAGGCGGTCGTGATGTGGCTTTCGTGGTTGACCCTGATGTTGACCGTCTTGCGTTCATCGATGAGAACGGCGCCATGTACGGCGAGGAATATACTCTTGTAACCGTTGCTGATTACGTACTCAAACACACCCCAGGCAATACCGTCTCCAATCTCAGCTCAACCCGTGCTCTCCGTGATGTTACCCGTCAGTACGGAGGCCAGTACAATGCAGCAGCTGTAGGTGAGGTCAATGTCACCACCAAGATGAAAGAGACCGGAGCCGTTATCGGAGGTGAAGGCAATGGAGGAGTCATCTATCCCGCTCTCCACTATGGACGTGACGCTCTTGTAGGTATCGCTCTTTTCCTCAGCCATCTGGCACATGAAGGCAAAACCGTAAGTGAACTTCGCAAGACCTATCCTCCGTATTTCATTGCAAAGAACCGTATAGACCTTAAGCCCGGTACAGATGTCGATGCCATCCTGGCTAAGGTCAAGGGTATCTATGCAAAAGAAGAAATCAATGACATTGACGGAGTCAAGATAGACTTCCCCGACAAGTGGGTTCACCTGCGCAAGAGCAACACCGAGCCTATCATCCGCGTCTATTCCGAGGCCTCCACTATGGATGCCGCCAACGCAATTGGCCAGGATGTGATGAATGTCATCAACTCAATGATCTGACCCCTTGGCGGGCATTTACGTACATATTCCGTTCTGTGCCCGTCGCTGTATATACTGCGGCTTCTTTTCCACCGTGCGTGAGAAAGAGGCCGCACGTTATGTGAATGCCCTTTGTTCTGAGTTGAGCCAGCGTCGGGAATACCTGCAGGGAGCCTCCGTCACCACCGTCTATTTCGGAGGCGGAACCCCCTCACGCCTCACTCTCGGACAGATAGGGCAGGTGATAGATGCCATCCGCAATACCTTCGGCCTTGATGACCTGAAAGAGCTAACCATAGAATACAATCCCGATGATATCACCCGTGAGTATGTCTCTGCCCTCCGTGCCCTGGGTGTCAACCGCATCAGCATGGGAGTCCAGACCTTCAATGATGATCTGCTCCGTTTCCTGGGCCGCCGTCATACTTCACGGCAGGCAGCAGATGCTGTCTGCATCTGTGGTGAATCCGGCATAGATAACATAAGCATAGACCTCATGTATGGCCTTCCCGGCCAGACTGCCGCAATCCAACAGCAAGACCTTGATGTGGCCACCAGCCTGAATGTGCAGCACATCTCATCCTACTGCCTCTCTTACGAGCAAGGCTCTCCCTTGGAAAGTATGCGCATCCAAGGCCTCATAACCCCTGCCGATGACGACACCTGCGCCCAAATGTATGACCGCATGTGCACCCATCTCCGTGATGCCGGCTTTGAGCACTATGAAATATCCAACTTCTGCAAACCCGGTTATCACTCCCGTCACAACAGCAGCTACTGGGACGGTACCCCCTATCTTGGAGTAGGAGCCGGAGCTCACTCCTACAACTGCACCACCCGTCAATGGAATCCCAACGATCTGGATGCCTACATGACCGCAGTTGAGACCGGCCATCCGCAATTTGAACTGGAGCACCTTTCTGCCACAGACCAATACAATGAGAGAATCATGCTCGCCCTCCGCACCGCCCAAGGCCTCAATCTCTCTGCCCTCACTCCCCAAGACCGTCTCTCTGTTCTTCACTCTGCCCATGCCCTAATAAAAGACGGTCTTCTGCTCCATGAAAACAACCACCTTCGCATTCCCGAGCAAAAAATGTTCATCAGTGATTCCCTCATCACCACGCTCTTCAAATGAAGCAAATGCTTCCCTTTGCAGGTTAAAAACGCCATCATTATTTGGAATTTCCACCTTAATTAAATAAATTTGCGAGCCTTTGCAAAGAAGGCTCAACCTGATAGACAAATCAATAATTAACAATATGAAGAATTATAAAACAGAAGACATCCGGAACATCGCCATAATCGGCGGAGCCGGATCAGGAAAAACCACTCTCACCGAGAGCATCCTTTTTGAGGCCGGCCTGATCAAGCGCCGTGGTTCAGTAAACTCCAAGAACACAGTCAGTGACACTGCCGCAGTAGAGTTGGAATATGGCTATTCAGTCTATTCAACTGTATTTGCTGTCGAGATGTTCGGCAAGAAGTTCAACTTCTTTGATTGCCCGGGCTCAGATGATTTCTCCGGTCAGGCAGTAACCGCCCTCAATATCTGTGATTCAGCAATATTGGTAGTAAACGGTTCCCGCGGTGTTGACGTAGGTCTCATCAACAGCTATCGCCTTGTCAAGAAACTGGGTAAGCCCGCCTTCTTCGTAATCAACCATGTTGACAGCGATAAGTGTGAGTATGACAGCGTAGTTGAGCAGATCCGTTCCACATTCGGAACTATCTGTGTACCCATCCAGTTCCCCGAGCAGTCAGGTCCCGCTTTCAAGAGCATAATAGATGTTCTTCTCAACCAGAAGCTCACATTTACCGATGGTGCAGCTGTAAAGGCCGAGGATATCCCCGGTGCAGTAGCCGATAAGGCTCAGGCCATGCGTGATGCCATCACAGAGTCTGCCGCAGAGAATGATGAGGCTCTCATGGAGAAATTCTTTGATCAGGGTGAGCTCTCAACTGATGAGATTCGTGAAGGTTTCCGTAAGGGTATTGAGACATGTGGCCTGTTCCCCATCGTTTGCACTGCCGCAGCTCCCAATATCGGCGTCAGCCGTCTGGTAGAGTTCCTGGGCAATGTAGCTCCCTCACCTCTGCAGGGTAAGGAAGTTCAGGATGCCAAGGGTGATGTCGTTAAGCTTGACGCTTCCGGCACATCCCTGTTCTTCTTCAAGACCACAATAGAGCCCCATATCGGTGCTGTATCATTCTTCAAGGTAATGTGCGGCAAGGCTCACGAGGGTCAGGATATGATCAATGCAGACCGTGGCTCAAAGGAGCGCGTAGCTCAGATCTTTGTAAGTCAGGGTAACAACCGCGTTCAGGTTCCTGAGTTGCTTCCGGGTGATATAGGTTGCACAGTTAAACTTAAGGATGTTCGTACCGGCAATACTCTGAATGAGGGTGCTGACCGTTCATTCAACTTCATCAAGTATCCTAACTCTAAGTACTCACGTGCTCTCAAGCCCGTTAATGAGGCCGATATGGAGAAGATGATGACCATCGTCAACCGTATGCGTGAGGAGGATCCCACACTCGTTATCGAGCAGTCTAAGGAGCTCCGTCAGGTAATCCTTTACGGTCAGGGTGAGTTCCATCTCCGTACCTTCAAGTGGTGCATTGAGAACAACGATAAGATGATGATCAACTTTGAGGAGCCCAAGATTCCTTATCGTGAGACCATCACCAAGGCAGCCCG
>JAGCPB010000037.1 GCA_017642425.1 Bacteroidaceae bacterium | reverse complement strand
TGCCTTAACTGGCGTTTTAGCTCCTTATTCTCGTCCGTCTTGTCAATATTTGCCATATTTTTAGATGTTTAATAACTATATAAAGTTACTAATAATCAGTGATATAAACAAATATTTAAGCCGATAATTTTATCATTTTTGTAAGAATAATTAGATGGAATTGTTGGCAAAAACCGAGAAAAAAGATTAAAGTTAACTTAACACCCTAGGTCTGACCCCTTTTGTACTATTTTCAAAAACCAACCCCGCTCGCAGATGCAGGCGGGGTTGATTTTTTATACGCGTTGTTACAGTGAAGTATTATTTCTTCTTGTAAACTGTGGCTTCACGGTCGCCTTCTTGCTGGAAGAACAGGTTGTTGCCATAAACATAGACCATAATCTGTTCCGGTTCCATGTTTTCATACTCTTCGGATACAATCCATTCTTCTGCTTCAAGGGTGTTGGGATTTACAGTTGAGTATTCATATAAACTCCTTCCGGTTTGCCTGTCATATCCCTGATACTCATATGATCTTTCATACTTGCTCATGTTTAACATAAAGAACCCTCTGTCAAACCGGTATGTACCTGTGATTTTAGTTGAGACAAGCACTTCAATCCATTCGCCTCCTTCATCCTGCAAGCTCAACGGGAAAGCGCTGTATGCGGTATAGTTGTTTCCTTCAATTATAACACGGCCGTCCAGTTTTCCTTCAGAATCAGTGGATATCCATTCACCCTTAACCAGATTCGGGTCAATATTGATATTGGGCTCCTGGTATTTGTCATTTAGCATGAAAATTACGGCATTGTACTCAGTGTAGCCGTATTCAGTGTCAGGTCTGTAAAAATAGTCACCGCCAAAATTCCAGATAAGGAAACTCTCCTGCACGGTGTAGACGGTGCAGACTCTTGTGGTGGGGTCTTCAGGGTCAATCTCGGTGATTTTTGTCCAGTCACCGTGTACTATCTGTTGGTCTTTCCAGTCGGTCTCACATTCCCAACGCTCCTTGATGGTCATTGTTATGACACCGTCTTTCATTGTGTAGGTTCCGTTGTCCTTAAGGCCTGTAATGCCTCCCCATTCCCATTCGTACTCGCCGTTTGACTTGAATGTGGCTATGGCAGGATGATAATCCTCGCCAATCATTCTCCACGTTCCCAGAATGGCATTATCATCAACCTTGGTTGTTCCATCATCATCTTTGTCGCATGATGAGAATGACAGCACTGTCATAAATGCGACGATTGCCAGAATGCCGGATTTAAAGATAATCCTTTCAATTTTGCTCATAATTAAGTTGTTTTAGGTTAAAAACTGGGGTCAAATATAACGTATAAAAACCGAATGTTCTTATTTTTTAGGTGAAAATATTAGTGTATGGGAATCATTTCCGCTACTTTTGTGGCATAAGAAACATAACCTTAACAATATGATTATTATGAGAAAACTTACTAGAATGCTGCTTGTGGCAGCCATTGCACTGGTTCCTGTATGGGGCATGGCACAAAAATGGGAAGGTCTGGCCGATACCCCTCAGATGGGATGGAACAGCTGGAACAAGTTCGGACAGAACATAAGTGAGAAACTTATACGCGAGCAGGCCGATGCCATGGTGGCCGAAGGTTTGGTGGATGCAGGATACATTTACCTTAACATGGATGACTGCTGGCACGGCGAGCGTGATGCCGACGGCTTTGTGCAGCCCGATCCCAAGACATTCCCTTCAGGAATAGAGGCCCTGGCTGATTATGTACACTCAAAAGGTATGAAACTGGGTATCTATTCTGATGCAGGACGCAAGACCTGTGCAGGCCGTACCGGCAGTTTCGGTCACGAATATCAGGATGCACTGCAGTATGCCCGCTGGGGAATAGACTATCTTAAATATGACTGGTGCTCGAGCGAGAACATAAACCCGCGCGGCGCATACGCCCTGATGCGTGACGCTCTGCGTGCCGCAGGCCGCCCCATACTGTTCAGTATGTGCGAGTGGGGTACCAACAAGCCCTGGGAATGGGCAGAGAATGTGGGTCATTCATGGCGTACCACCGGCGATATCACAGCCCGTTTTGCCGGTAACCCGCGTCAGCGCGGCTGGGGGCAGACGGTATTGAGTATCATTGACCAGAACGCTCCTCTGCGCAAGTACGCAGGCCCGGGCCACTGGAACGATCCCGATATGCTTGAGGTTGGCAACGGCATGAGCGTAAATGAGGACCGCGCCCATTTCAGCATGTGGTGCATGATGGCCGCTCCGCTTATTCTGGGCAATGACCTCTCTAAGATGACCGATGAGACCCGCGCCATCATCCTGAACAAGAAAGTCATTGCAATTGACCAGGACAAGCTGGGAGTGCAGGGACTGCGTTACAAGACCGAGAACGAGATAGAGTATTGGTTCAAGCCGCTGGAGAACGGCGATTGGGCATTCTGCCTGCTTAACCGCAGCACTGAGCCCGTGGAGTGCAACATAAACTGGCAGGATTACAACCTGACCGATGATGAGGTGAGCCATCTCTCCACATCTTTTGATGCCATTACCTATAATATAGAGAATCTGTGGGAGCAGAATGCCAAGAAGGCCAAGGTGGGTAACACCAAGAAAGCCCTTAAGGTTACGGTTCCCGGCCACGATGTGGCAATGTATAGGCTGACTCCAAATAAGAAGTGACAATTTGTCATTTATTTGATTATATCGTTTGCAAATTGAAATTATAATCGTAACTTTGGCCTCCATGTTGTAAAAATCATGTACAATATGGAGGCAAAGTTTGTATTTATTACCGGTGGGGTGGTTTCATCGCTCGGTAAGGGAATTATTGCAGCGTCATTGGCCAAACTGCTGCAGGCCAGAGGGCTCAGAGTTACAATCCAGAAGTTTGATCCTTATATAAACATCGACCCGGGAACTCTTAATCCCTATGAGCACGGAGAGTGCTATGTGACCGATGACGGCGCTGAGACTGACCTGGACCTGGGACATTACGAGCGTTTTCTGGGCGTCCATACATCAAAAGCTAATAACGTAACAACAGGAAAGATATACAATACCGTGATTACCAAGGAGCGTGAGGGCGCTTATCTTGGCAAGACGGTGCAGATTGTGCCTCATATTACCGATGAGATAAAACGGCGTATGCTCCTGCTTGGCCAGACCGGCCAGTATGATGTGGTGCTGACCGAGATTGGCGGTACGGTGGGTGATATGGAGTCTTTGCCGTTCATAGAGGCGGTGCGTCAGCTCCAGTGGGAACTGCCCGAAGGCTCATGCATGTCAATACATCTTACGCTTGTACCTTATCTGAGTGCAGCAAAGGAGCTCAAGACCAAGCCTACGCAGCATTCAGTGCAGATGCTGCAGCAGGCCGGCGTGCAGCCCGACGTAATCATTTGCCGCACCGAGCATCCTCTTAATGCAGACCTGCGCCGCAAGGTTGCCCTTTTCTGCAACGTAAAGCCCGGTCATGTGATCCAGAGCATCGATGCATGGAGTATCTATCAGGTGCCGCTCAATATGCATGAGGAGCATCTGGATGAACTGGTGGTGCGCAAGCTGGGTATAGAGAACTTCAATCAGCCGGAGCTGTCCGGACTCAAGGAGTTCCTGGAGCGCCTTAAGCACCCTAAGAGCGAGGTTGATATAGCCTTGGTAGGCAAATATGTCTCATTGCAGGATGCCTACAAGTCAATCCTTGAAGCTCTTGTGCACGCCGGTGCCGCCAACTCCTGCAAGGTTCATGTACACTCAGTAAACAGCGAGGATATTACCGCCGATAACGTGGCCGATAAACTGAAAGGCATGAAAGGAATCCTGGTTGCTCCCGGATTCGGCTCACGCGGTCTTGAGGGTAAGATAGAGGCCATCAGATATGCCCGAGAGAACAGGATCCCGTTCTTTGGAATCTGCCTTGGAATGCAGATGTGCGTGGTAGAGTTTGCCCGTAACGTACTTGGATTCAAGGATGCCGAATCAACCGAGGTCAATCCCGACACCAAGCACCCCGTAATAGACATGATGGAGGATCAGAAAAAGACCACCATGAAGGGAGGTACCATGCGTCTGGGAGCCTATGACTGCCAGATCAGCAAGGATACGCTTGCATATAAGGTATATGGCAAGACCCTGATATCAGAGCGTCACCGCCACCGCTACGAGTTCAACGCCAAGTACGCCGAAGAATTCAAGAATGCCGGCCTGATTGCATCGGGTCACAATCCGCAAACCGGTCTCACCGAGATAGTGGAGCTCCCGCAGACAGTGCACCCGTTCTTTATCGGCTCGCAGTTCCATCCCGAATACAAGAGTACCCCTGAGAACCCGCATCCTCTTTTCAAAGCCTTTGTTGCTGCTTCGATAAGCGCACAGTAGATTTTTTGCAAAAAACTACTGTGCGCTGGACAAATTGCAAAAAACTTGCTATTTGTAGAAATATAACTTGCCGTTAATAATCACTAAGCCACGGGGCTGTCCATCTATTGCGCGTCCGTTGAGGTCATAAATCATATCCGTACCGGGTACCGCCGGTATCAGCTCTACATCATCGGGATACTGTTTCAGGCTCCAGTTGGCAACAAGGTGGTTATCGGCATTAAGGTCACGCAGAAGCAGTACCGTTGTGCCCGATTGTTCCGATACAGGCCATGGAGCCACACTCATGTAGCTCACTTGGTCAACGACTATGCCCGCTGCATTGCTAAGACGAATAGACTCACCGTTGTTGGAGAGTTTTCCATCGGTCCACTGCCATACCTGCTCACCATTGACTTTAGGTGTGAGCTTGGAGGCGTTGGCAGCAATGTAGGCGCTTCCGTGTGCCGGAATCAGGCTTCCTTGAGGGAATGTAAAGTCAAAGGCCTGGCTCAGTATGTATCCGCTTATGTCAAAGGGTGCATCGGCTGGATTGTAAATCCTTATGTACTCGGATTCGGAATCAAGTTTGGGGTGGTAGCAGATTTCACTTATGACGGGTTCCTTCTGCGGTGTCTCAGGCATGTACAGAGAGCCAATATTAAGGTTTGCTGGCGTCAACAGAAAATCCGTAGCCGATGTAAACTGCGGGTCGCCGTACAGGTTGCCGACGGAGAGCGTATCACCGTCCGATAGCGATCCGCTGAACCTGATGCTGGACCTGGCATCACATTGGTATGTCTGGTCATAGCTATTGGAGAGTATACATTCATTTACCACGGCATTTCCGCCAAGACGGCCTTCGACCTTCTCATAGCAGGCTACCGGAGTTGCTACGGCAAAAAACGTGCATCTGTCAACATCGGCATGACATGAGTCCTTTACGGCGATGCCCATGTTGGTCTGGATGAATGTTGAGTTGCTCACTTTTACGGTTGAGCGCTGTCCCACGCTTATGCCTTTGTCGGTTATATTGTATGCCATAAGGCTGTCAATGACCACGCCCAGTGCCTGCTCGCCTATATCAACGGCGTCACTGTTGTCACCAAGGAAGTGGTGAGCCACCACATCCCTGATGATTCCGCCGTTTATGCCATCAAAGTCAATGGCATCAGTGTCAACCTGGTCATTGCCAATGAACGTGCAATGCTCCACGCGTCCCTTGCCGTACTTGATGTTTATAAGGTCACCGGTAACACGGCTGTGTATTATGCTGTTTGTGAGCGTCACGTCACTGTAACGGGCCGCGATGGGATTACTGGTCACATCCGTTATGTTCAGATGGTCAAGTACCAGCTGCTGACAGCCAAAAGCCGATATGGCAGCCACACAGTTGTACAGGCGTGGACCCTGGCTGGCATCAGTCATGGTGGCATAACTGAGTGTTGACCTGGAATCAGTGTTTATAAAGCAAAGCGCTCCCCAGGACTGCCCGGCATATTGCGGATTGAGTACAAAACGTATGCTGTCCGAGCGGGTGCCCTGAGCGGTAAGGCCTCCGTGCACAATCATACAGGAATTGGGTGCAAACCTTATCTCTACACCAGGCTCAATGGTCAGGCGTGCTCCTTTGGCTACAGTAACATCGGACGCGGTATAGTAGGGCGACTTGGACTTGAGTAAGGTCATATCGGTGTATATGGTATCCGGAAGCATGTTGAGGCCGTCAGGCTCATACATTGCCTCTACTGCTATATCGGAATCAAAAGTGAGCTTGATTGTGGGGCTGGTCTGGCCGCCTAACCTGTTGCGCGATGCCGCCTGGTTAAGTACAGCCAGAAGCTCAACGTCCATTATGATATCCGAGCTGGTCCTGGAGGTCTGGTGAATCTCAACGGCTATGGTGTTCTCTCCCTGATGGAGGCAGGAGGGGTCGATATCATATGTGAGATATTTTATAGCGGCATTATTGGGAACGGCATAGTTGTCAGCCAGCGGACTTGCTTCAAAGTTCTCCCTGAGGTTGCTGCGGATGATTTGCTTTCCGTTGATCCAAACAACCGCGCCGTCATCGCGCATAAGGCGGAGCTTTATCTGCAAATATGATTCGGGATCATCCTGGACAGTGAATTTCTGGCGGAAATATGTGGTGACATATTTGGAACTGCTTGAGCCGTAGTTTACGGTAGTCTTTATCAGGTCCGTCATCCTGCTGTCTGTGGCATATCCCAGAGGCGATGCCCCTGTTTTCCATCCTGAGTCATCAAATGAAACTGCATACCATGAAGAAGGACTGCTTCCGTCATCAAGATATTTCCACTTATTGCCGGTGGATATCAGCTTCTTAACGGCATTCTCACGCCAACCCTTGAACGTATAGCCTACGCGCTCTCCGGCGGTAAGGGTTATTTCCATACCGGTAGGGTATGATCCGCTCCATTTGTTCTTATCGATGGAGAGTCCGTTGAACTTGAAACCGGACTTGCCGGTCAGGGTGAGCATGGCGGGTATCCCTGTGCCGTAGTTCTCATTCAAGTCCCATAGCAGCATTATTGGACGGCCGTTGCAGAAATCCCGCAGATAGCTTATCCTGCTGCGCCATTGCATGGTCGATGTGAGCGCATTGCCGCTGTAGGAACTGCTGGTGCCCAGCCATCTCTGAACCTGCTGTTCCATAAGCGGCTCTATATCCTTGGCGTGCTCTGTCACCTGTCGCTGTATCTCCTCCGGATTGAACGCTGTGAACAGGAGGTCGGCGATGCGTTTGCAGAAATATTTTCGATAACCATCATTCTTGAGCATCGACCCGAAAGGCATGTTGCTTTTTTTTGCATACCAGTCTGCAAAGTCATCGCCATATTTGTTGAAACCACGGTCTCCGTCAGTAAAAATCCAGCGCCATACGCCGCCGCCCTTTGGCTTCCAAGCCATAGGATTATGGTCGACCGATGTGTTGTGGCTGTATATCTGCGCAACAATGAAGTCAGTAAAGTTCTCGACGTCCATTACGGCGGCCAGGGCGTCATAATTGGCCTGTACGCTCAGGTCTTTCTGCCACAGTTCCTTGTAATGGTTCCATTCTACCATATCGCCGGCTTCAATGTTCTGGTCGCCTTCAATCATGTCAAATGTGCCGGACTCAAGCCCGTAGCGGGTTTCTACATAGTCCTCATTGACTTTCTCGCGTATGTTGTGGATTCCCAGGAATTCTCCGTTAAGATATACCACCGACGGACGGAAAGCCTGCAGGGCAAGATTGAGTCCGCCCCTGCGGCATGCCTGTTGCAGAAGGCCGTCCCGGAACATGGTATAGTTCCAGTCATTGCCCGATGCACGCAGCGCAAAGTCATCAAACTCAGTGCGCTCATCGTCATGGAACAGCTGGTATGACAGCTTGCTCTCGCCGTATTTCTTCTTGAAATATACTCCAAGCATTTTCTGCGGCAGCTGCCATGCATAAAGACCGTTTATCTTTACGCCTGCAGGCTCGTTGAATGCAGCCCTGTCACTGCCGTTGTTCTCATAGAGCTCGATGTTTACCGGAATCTCAAAATCGGCCTTTTCATTATTAGCGTTGGTCCAACCGTAAATTCCATGCTCGGAGTCCCAGAAATTATCGCTTTCTGTTGCCAGCGATACCACCGGCAGGCTGTGGCCCTGGAACTCATTATTGAGGAAGTATGTCATGGTCTTTGTCTGACCCGGCATCTTGCCGTCCTCCAGGATGCGTGCCCTCAGTACCGTAGTCTTGGTAAAGGTGAGGGGAGTAGAGTATACTTTTGACTCCCTGGTAGGCTCTGAACCATCGGTGGTATAATAAACTACGCCGCCCTGATCATTGGTGACAGTTACCGTAACTGATCCTGCATAGGCTCCACCCTGCGTCAGTATTACCGGCTGGTTGGATCTGCCGGTGTAGCCCTGGGTGGTGTTGGCGGCACCGGGAGTGGGGGTCATGAAGAAGACTGTTGCTGCGGCGTTGTCCATGGATCGGCCAAAACTGATATCGCCATACTGAGGACCGAAACTCATGCTGTCAACCATTTTGCCGGCAGTGTCAAAAAGTCCCACCTCCTCACCGTCGGCACTCAGCTTGAAAGCGGCGTGAAGTCCGGTGCCGATGTCATCGCACCATATCAGCAGATAACCTCCGGCTTTGATGGTAGTACCGTCAGACAGAATGTATTTCTTGGGTTTGTCCAGATTGTCCGTAACTGACCATCCGCCCAGATTTACGTCGGTCTGTCCAGCATTGTACAGTTCTATCCAGTCTGCATTTGTGCCGTAATCAGGATCGGTATTGATGCTGCCGTTTGATGCCAGCACCTCATTTATGGTAATCTGCGCCTGGGCAGGCATTACAGCCGCTACGGTCAGCACCGCTATTGAAAAGTAATATGATAGTTTCATATTCAGGTTGGTTTCCATTTGAATGGTTGTAAAGTTACTGATAGTTTGCAAAATATGCAATTGTGGCAAGATGTTTTATTTTTGCCGTATGTGCTGTCTAAATGTCAGGAATTATGGAAATTTGATAGAAAAAAGTAAAATTTCTGCGCATTTTGAGAACAACGTATTGAGATAGTGCTTATCTTTGCCGCAGAAATCAGAAACAACAGACAGATTTTATGTTTATCGGTCTTAACAATATAACCACTGTTCAGCTGAATAATAATCAGCAGCAGAATCAGAACCAGAATAATCAGGTTCCGATGGTTATACCTTTTGACCAGCAGGTAAGCTAAGCATCGTAGATAAATAGAGAATTCAATATAAAGACTGGTCATTATTTGATCAGTCTTTTTTTTGTTGCATAACCATTTTCAATAAACCTTTAATAACAAAACACTATGAAAAAAATTGAAGCAATCATCCGGAAAACCCGGTTTGAGGATGTGAAGGAGGCACTTTTTGAGGCCGACATCAACTGGTTCTCTTACGCAGAGGTACATGCCATCGGACAGGACCGTCAGGACCGAATTTATCGTGGCGTAATGTACAGTACTGATATTATCTCACGCATCGAGATAACCATCATCTGCCGCGACCAGTTTGTACAGCCCGCCATTGATGCCATTATGGGTGCAGCCCGAACCGGTCAGGTGGGTGACGGCCGAATATTCGTGAGTCCCGTGGATGACACATGGTCAATCCGTACCGGAGAACACGGAGATACCGTACTGAGAGACAAGAAGTAAGTGTAGAAACAATTAAATCATTAAGTTATGGAAGACATTACAACAATTAGCGGACTTGATACCGTATGGGTACTGATAGCAGCAATGCTTGTGTTCTTTATGCAACCGGGTTTTGCGTTGGTAGAGGCAGGTTTTACCCGATCCAAGAACACTGCCAACATACTTATGAAGAACTTTGTGGATTTCATGGTCGGTTCATTCCTGTTCTGGATGATAGGATTCGGCCTGATGCACGGAAGCGGCAACGGTTTCATCGGAAGCCTTCATCTTTTTGACTGGTCGTTCTTTGGTGATACCAACGTTCCGGCCGAGTGTACGCTGATTTTCCAAACCGTTTTCTGCGCCACTGCTGCCACAATAGTATCGGGCGGTATGGCTGAGAGAACCAAGTTCTCAATGTACATTCTTATATCAATCATTATTTCAGTAATCATCTATCCCATTGAGGGTCACTGGACCTGGGGTGGCGGCTGGCTGTCAGAGCTTGGTTTCCATGATTTTGCAGGTTCAACGGTTGTACACTCTTGCGGTGGTGTCATTGCTCTTGCAGGTGCTATGGTACTGGGTCCGCGTATAGGTAAGTATTCAAAGACAGGTGAGTCACGCGCTATTCCCGGTCACAACCTGACATTCGGTGCTCTGGGTGTATTTCTGCTCTGGTTCGGTTGGTTTGGTTTCAACCCCGGTTCACAGCTGGCTGCCGAAGGTGCTGAGAACGCAATTGCAATCTCTCACGTGATGTGCACAACCAACATGGCTGCAGCAACAGGCGGTATATCGGTCCTGTTCCTTACCTGGCTGGTTTACGGCAAACCTTCACTCTCGCTGGTGTGCAACGGCATCCTGGCAGGTCTTGTAGGTATCACAGCCGGTTGTGACCTGGTATCTATAGGTGGTGCGGCAATCATCGGTGCCGTATGCGGTATAGCAATGGTTGGCTCTGTTGCTCTGATTGACAAGGTCTGCAAGATTGATGATCCCGTTGGTGCTGTATCGGTTCACGGAACATGCGGTATCCTGGGTACCCTCATGACTGGTATGTTTGCCGTTGACGGTGGCCTGTTCTACGGTGGCGGCTGGCATTTCCTGGGCGTTGAGGCTCTTGGTTCACTGGCTACAATCAGCTGGTCGTTCGGATTGGGTCTGCTCACCTTTGTAATACTCAAGAAGGTTCACGGAATCCGCGTTGAGCCTAGAGTAGAGGAGGAGGGACTGGATATCTACGAGCACGGAGAGACTGCATACAATATCTGATTCCCTTAATTGAAAGCCGGGTCTTGAGCAACGGGCGTTTGTTCGATCTGTATTTGATTCGTATTTATTAAATCTTTACTATGTCCATATAAAGATTCGAGAGAACGGATTCCCGTTCCTGAATATCCGGCTTTCAATTATTTTCAATTAACAAATAACCAAAAAACAACACATAACTATGAAAAAGTATTTCTCAATAGCAATAATGATATTTACAATCGTGGCAAATGTAAGTGCCGAAGTTGAAACAACAGTTGGGGCCGATGTGGTAAGCCGCTATATCTGGCGTGGATGTGATCTGGGCGAAGCTGCAATACAACCCTCACTTGGCGTGAGCGCGGCGGGATTTGACCTGTCACTCTGGGGAAGCACCGGCATAGTCAGTGCAGCCGACACAAAAGAGTTTGACATTACTCTCAGTTATGGCATTGCAGGCCTGAGCGTAGGTGTCACTGATTACTGGTTCAATGTTGGTCCGGAACCTTACGGCCGCTATTTCAAGTACGAAGAAGGGGCTACGAACCATGTGTTCGAGGCATTCTTAGGCTACGACCTGGGATTTGCTTCAATTACGTGGAATACAAACTTTGCCGGCAATGATTACAAAGACGACGGTGACCGGGCGTTCAGTTCATACTGTGAGGTGGCAGCTCCGTTCAGCGTCGGTGGTGCGGACTGGACTGCGTGCATAGGATTCGTTCCGACCGAGAGCCCGCTGTATGGGACTGACGGCTTTGCAGTGACAAACATATCCCTTACCGCTACCAAAGCGCTTGAGATAACGGACCGTTTCAGCCTACCGATATCGGCCGGTCTTACCCTTAATCCCTGCTCTGAATCGGCTTTCTTTGTATTCGGAATCTCATTCTGAGTGTTACTCCTTTACAATCAGCAAGCTCCTTAGGAGATTGATTTCATCCATTGTAAGAGGATCCACACTGTCAGAATGACGTGTCATAGCCCATCTTAGCGTCAATTCATTGATACTCGATATCTCCGGGAATCCGAATTTGCGCAGGTGGGTTATGGTTTCGTATATGATATGTGAGTCATCGGATGTGTCAGTAACGCCGAAATTACGTGCACGTTTGTTTGAACTGTCAAATGTGGTCAGCTCATAGTCTTTTGACATATCGCTTTCCGATACGCCCACTAGAGCCTCGATAAGGAATGCCAAGGTAGCTGTACGGTCTGCTCCGCCGGCGCAATGGAAATATACATTCTTGCCTTCTGACAGATACTGTATTATGGTGCGGATGGCTTTCTGATACAGTTCCTGCGTATTGCCGGTGCCACGTCCAAGATTCTTCTCAACCGGGAATATGAGATAATCGGCATCACTGACTATCTGTTTTATATCGGATTCACTGTCTTTAATGCCACGCAGATCCATATCCAATGATATGTTCAGGTCATGCAGAAAGATTTCCTTTCCGCTGCTTGTTATTTTGTCTATCTTGGCACCACGGTAAAGACGGCCGTATGCTATATGGCCTCCGCCCTGAACCTTCCATCCGCCCAGGTCACGCACGTTAGAGGCCACGTCCTTTATCATACGCAGCGGACCTACAGGTCTTATGCAACCGCTCTTGATTACATTTGAGCTTGCGTCAAGCACCTTATAGTAGTATTTTATGCCAGGAATGAGATTGTATACCTTCTGGGGTGATGTGGATACAGACAACTCGGCGGGGGCAGCCATACGCTGTGCATCGGGCAGTACGGCAAAATCGGGGGATACGGACATTATGAGCTTGGATGCTGTTCCTTCCCATGAGATGGTTACGGGAGCGGGGCGGTCACCCTTGCTGGTTTTCCAGTATTTCAGCACGTTTGAAACGGTATAGGCGGTATCGGCCGAATAATCAGTGTTGTCCAGAAACTCTCTTGCCTTTTCATTCTCAATATCACATTCCTCAATGATTGAGAACCAGACACTGTCAATATCAGCAATTCTATACTCAACATTGGTCCCGTCAGTTTTCTGTATGTTCATGTAATACTGTGCGGAAACATTCAAATATGCTGTAAGCAACAGTGATACTAATGTAATTCTCTTGATAAGCAATTCTGTAATACGTTTCATATCCTTTTTATTGTAATTAGTCCTTTTTAATTTAACTGGCGCGGTTAGCTTGTCTTGGTACAAAGGTAAAAATTATTTACTCCAGATAGACTTGTCTATTGTATTTTCGACTGTTTCCTCTATAGAATCATCTAGCCCCGGGAACAGATCCAATCCTGTCAGTGACTCAAGTTCGTTTACCGTACACCAATACTCCTCTGGCTGATGATGAGTGGACTCGTTGGGCAGCACCATGGCAATGCTCTGATACTTGCCGTTTGTCTTAATCAGGAAAGCCTTGAAGAAAGAATCCGGTATCACAACCTTGTGCTCTCCAAGAGTGCCATATCTGTTAGTGCCTATAATCGGTCCGCACACTATATATACTGAGCCGTATCTTGTGGCCATCCTGCGAGCCAGACTCTCTGTGGTAGCCCAGTCTCCGCTGTTCATTGTGCCGTTCTGCGGGCAAATATTGCT
This sequence comes from Bacteroidaceae bacterium, assembly GCA_017642425.1. GTDB lineage: Bacteria > Bacteroidota > Bacteroidia > Bacteroidales > Bacteroidaceae > Colenecus. The sequence continues at coordinate 27,553 of JAGCPB010000037.1, read as the reverse complement.
TAGATAGAAACTTTCCTCATATGCCTGCTGTGACCACCGCATATCGGCCTTGGGGGCCATGTGGCCGCGCTGCCAACCGTCATCGTTCTTGTAGTCTTCACGATATGCTGTATTCTTGCCCCTGGTCTCCGGGTCCCATCGGAACGATTCATTGCCCCGCAGTTTCTCTGGAGGGTTGACTTCATCGGCCGTAAGCTCATATGCCACCCAGTCCGGAATCAAGGTCTGACGGTTGTATAAAGTGGCATAGCCTGTATGAACATAGGCCTGGGCATCATTGGGCACTGCCGGCCATTCAAGGGGATGCTCCAACTGTAATGTGCTCTGCCCGCAAGCCTCAAGGCTCAGACCGAGTATAATGATCAATATGTTAACGGAAAGTTTCATAGTCCTATTTATTATCCAATACGCAAAAGTACCAATTACTTCCGATGCCCGCAACATTCCGAGAAAAACCATTATATTCGCGGTACGAACTCCATATAAAACCGTTATGACACCAAAGACAAACAGAATCCTGTCCAACATTTGCTTCTTTCTGATTATAGCTTCATTTGTTGGCATTGCAGCAGCTGCACGTTACTCATATGCAACAGATCCTGATCCAATAATCAATATCTGCATTATTGTAGGTTTGGTAAGTGTGGTACTGCACATTTTATTGCGTCGCCACAAGAGTGAGTAACACTATATGAGCCTGCTTTGCGTCATTGCATCTGCTCTAACAGCCGGTTGCAACGATTGCGCTGGTAGGTGGTGAGTTTGGTAGGATTGTACTTTAGTGGGTTGGGCAGGCATATGGCTATGGATACGGCCTGCCTGCGGGTTAGATTATTGGCGTGGCATTTGTAGTATTGCTGTGCAGCGGCTTCGGCTCCGTAGATGCCAGGGCCCATCTCAATCACATTGAGGTAGACTTCCATTATCCGGTCTTTACTCCAGAGCAGTTCAATCAGGACGGTCCAATATGCCTCCCAAACCTTTCTGACGCCAGTGCGGGAGCCGAATGAGAATACGTTCTTGGCGGTCTGCTGCGATATCGTGCTGCAACCGCGCAGTTTGGTGCCTTTGTTCAGGTGATCGTCGCGCATTTTCTTAATCTCTTCCCAATCAAAACCTTTATGGGTGTAGAACTTCTGGTCCTCAGTTAGAACCACAGCTTTGGCAAGTTGAGGTGATATCTGATCCAGGCTGACCCATGTGTGTTTAGTCTTGAATGACTCCACATTCCGGTTCTCGATGCTGCGTTTGAGCATAAGCGGAGTGTAATATACGGGAACGTAGCGCAGCAACAGCACCAACGCAAAGCTCAACGCTATAAAGAGTAGGGGGAGCTTTACAAACAGCTTATATGTCCACTTGCGCTTCTTCTTCATTGCAGGGATGGATCCTAAACGGGTGCAAAATTACTTATTAAATCCGTGTGGTGTCCTTGCAATAAGGGCTGGAGTTGCTAATAACTAGTTAATTGTTTTTTTTTTTGCTCTGCTAAGTTTTTGCATACCTGTATTGAAACTTTGTAATCGTTCATAAAAAGGACTGTCCCCTTTTTGTCCGATGTAGCATTGAGCTGTCTGACTCCTAATAAATAATGACAGTAAGAGGAGTCTGATATCATGAAAAATTCTTATATTCGCGCTACCTGATTACGAACGAATCAAAATGCGAATATATGGACAAAAACATTGAAATGAATCCTAACCTGCTGGTACGCTTACTTGGTAAGCCGGCCAGTGAGTTTACTTGTGATGACATTCTCCGTTACTGCCGCGAGAATGCAGTGCAGTTTATCAATCTGCACTATTGCGGATGGGACGGAAAACTCAAGACCCTTAATTTTGTAATAAACAGCGCCGCACACCTGGAGAGCATTCTGCAGGCTGGCGAGCGCGTTGACGGTTCCAGCCTGTTCCCCTTCATCGAGGCTGGTAAGAGCGATCTGTATGTGCTCCCACGCTACAAGACCGCCTTTGTAAATCCCTTTGCCGATGTTCCTACAGTAGATTTGCTGTGCTCATATTTTGACCGCGAGGGTAACCAGTTTGAGAGTAGCCCGCAGTACATATTGCACAAGGCGCACAGTGAGTTTACTGCAGTGACCGGCCTTAAGATGCAGGCCATGGGTGAACTTGAGTACTATGTGATATCTGAGGCCGAGGATCTTTATCTTACCCCTGATCAGCGCGGCTATCACGAGAGCGCACCGTTCTGCAAGTTTCAGGATCTGCGCACCGAGGCAATGAAACTGATTGCCCAGTGCGGCGGTCTGATTAAGTACGGTCACAGTGAGGTGGGCAACTTTACTCAGGATGGTAAAATCTATGAACAGAATGAGATTGAATTCCTACCCACCGATATAGAGGATGCTGCCGATCAGTTGGTGGTTGCAAAGTGGGTGATGCGCCAGTTGGCATACCAGTACGGCGTTACTCTGACCTTTGCTCCCAAGATTACCGTGGGCAAGGCCGGATCAGGAATGCACGTTCACTGCAAGTTTACACGTAACGGAAAATCTGTAATGACCAAGAACGGCGAACTCACTGACGAGTGCCGCAAGGCTATAGCCGGATACATGGCTGCCGGCACATCACTGCCCGCATTCGGAAACCCGCATCCGCTCTCATTCATGCGTCTGGTTCCTCATCAGGAGGCTCCCACATCACTCTGCTGGTCATTCTCCAACCGCAGTGCCCTGGTACGCGTACCTCTGGGCTGGCTCAAGCGTATGGATATGGCAGCCAAGTGTAATCCGCTTGAACAGGCTGCCGATAAGGATTTCAGCGACAAACAGACATTCGAGTGGCGTGCCAGTGACGGATTTGCTGATACTTATCTGCTTATGGCTGCTCTATGCTGCGCCGCCCGTCACGGTTTTGAGATGCCCGATGGTCTGGCTGTAGCCGATAAGACCTATGTGGGACTTGGCGTAAACATTCACGATGAGAAGAACCTTGCTGTTCAGGAGGCTCTTGAGCAGCTTCCCGGTTGTTGCGTTGAGGCAGCCAAGGAACTTGCCAAAGACCGTGCAATTTACACATCACGCGGCGTGTTCTCAGACAGCATTGTGGATTATCTGATCAAGTTCCTGACCGAATTCCATGACGAGACCCTGCGCAGTCAGCTAGACTCAAAGGGTCTGCTTAAACTTGTGGAGGAGAGTATAGATAAGGGATAACTTACCGGAGTTTCTTCATCTCATAACCCAGACGGTGCAGTTCAATAGCTGCACCGATTGAGAACAAAACCTGCACAGCGCGGGCATAAACGTAAAATGCACGCGGGCTCTGAGGCTCAATCTTCTCCTGACGTATAAAGGTGACTGCAGTCTGGGCGCAGGTCTGTATAATAGACGTAATCTGCTGGGCTTGCTTTCCATCGGGAAGCAGGCCCAGTATGTCTTTAAGGATATGGTCATCCATATCGTCAAAGCCGTTGGGACCCAGCAGCACACTGTAGGGCTGCCCCTTTAGCTTGTTCCAATCTCGGTTCCACCAGCAGGCAACAGCCATACCTATATAACCGGCCCAGGCTACAGATACGGTGGGATAGGCAGCAATCTCCTTCACGCCGTCTGCAATATAATTGGGCGCAAGTTCCTTCCATTTAAGGTCAATGTCATCGGACCTTAACAGTATGCCGCTCAGCATACCCGCATCAGAACATATCTTGAGCAGTTCCCGTTCCAGGCGGTCCTGAAACATATTGTAGTATAGCTGGTCTTCCATAAATAGTCATTTGAGATGGCAAAAGTAACCAAATCTTGCCGATATCGGCAAAAATCACTATACTTGTATCCGGTTTTTGCAAGTTTCCTGCCGATATAATGAATATGAAAAGGAGTGTTTTAAGTCTGCTTTTGTTGCTTGCTCTGTTCTTTCTGGAGTCATGTGATTATTGGGGCTATTTTCAATTTGTGATTGAAAATGGGACTGAAGATACAATCAGAATAAGTTATAAGGAACAGTTGGTAAAATATGAGGATGTATTGCCTACATACGATCACGGAGAGGATTATCAATTGTCAATAGCCGATAAAGATACTGTAGTGATTATAGAACCTCATTATTCTCTGTCTTATAGATATGATGCCGGATTAGTTAACGCGAATTTCCCCACAAAATATGATATACCCAAAGCATACGACATCTCTCCTCTCTGGGAACGGATTAGTTTTATCGTGATAGGAAATGACACTCTATTGCCATCGGATTATTCCGAAGACAAATGGGTTAGAGAGGATAAAAAGTTTAAATGTTGTTATACTCTGACGTTCTTACCCGATATAATCCCTTAAGGAAAGAAAATTAGCTACCACCAGTAAGGGCCTATATTATTCAATTAACAGTGGTAGGAGTTGGATGAAAAGATAATCCTGAATGATATGAAACGATTGATTGCTATTTGTGGCTTAGACTGCGAGAAATGCGATTCCTACATCGCTACGAAGAATAACGACCAGGCATTGCGTGAGAAGACTGCAAAGTATTGGTCAGAACTGAATCATGTAACCATCCTGCCGGAGCATATCAACTGCGAAGGCTGCCGCATGGATGGCGTCAAGACCGTGTACTGCAGCTCCTTGTGTGAGATCCGCAAATGTGCCGTAGCCAAAGGATATTCCACTTGCGGCGACTGCGCAGAAAAGGAAACCTGCTCCAAGGTTGGCGCCATTTGGCAAAACAATCCCGAGGCTAAAGAGAATCTTAAAGCGTAATGGCACAGTAGGGTTGCTCCCATTGTGCCATATTTTTTGAAATTAGTGTACGCATATATGTGTACATTAAAGAAATATCATTATCTTTGCAACGTTGAATGAAAAACATACTAATCGACCGATATTATAGGTGCCGATGATAAAGCATACGACGTTTAGAATAAGTAATATACAATGATATGAAGAAAGAAGAAGGGACTTGGGAGATAGTGGAACAGTTGGTGGCGGCTGTTCCGCCAGAGCAGAAGAAGCAGTTTGAATTATCCAATGATATTTCAGACCGCCTTGATGCTATCATGAAAGAGCGGGGTATATCTCAACGTGGATTGGCTCGCATGACAGGTAAAAGGCCATCGGAAGTGACGCGCTGGCTATCTGGACAGCACAACTTTACGTTGGCAACAATAGCCAAGCTCTCTGTTGCACTTGATCATGACTTTATTGTGGTTAGATAGGGCTTGTTGCTCTACAGAGTTCCATTCTTCTCCATCTCATCCAGCAAAGACAACTGGGTGTCTAAAACATCTTTTGAGCTGAGAATAATCTCGCGAAGCTGCTCATAAGACTTAACAAACGTGTTGGGTATCATCAAGAAGGCTATATTCTTCTGCCTGCAAATATCCGCTTTGCGCTTGTCTGCTGCTTCACGTGCTTTATTTCCAAAATGTTCGCCTCCGTTTATCTCAATCACGATTTTGGGAGTAGGGTTGCGTAGCCACTTCTTTTCATATAGAACGCAGTCAAACTCATATTTCAACTGACTCAGTTCAGGATCATCGGCAAAGAATGTGCTGAATGGTACGTTACGCTTGGCCTCGAATGTCTGGTGAACAGAGCAGAATTGGGATATTGTTTTATAGAACTCTTTCTCGTAGTAGCTATTGTTGGATTTACCTAGTTCAACTTTCAGTTCTTCGTTTAGTGGAACTTGGGTCGTTCCTTGGCTTTTTACATAATTCACCAGGTCGACAATGTCGCTTTGCTGACCCTTTGCAAGTTTTGACAAAACTTCCTCATCACAAGCTACTACTAGCTTTTTCTTTGCTCTTGTTATGGCTACATTAATGAGTTCGGTGTTGTTTTTAACCCATTCAAACGTTCTTTCTCTGGTACTTGTGGATAGGGCGGTGGATAGTATGATTGTGTCGCTTTCTCCGCCTTGCATTGCATGAACGGTTTCGCAGGTTACTCCTTCAATGTTTTCGTCCTTAAGTCTGGAGTTTATCAGATCACGTTGGTTGGCGAATGGGGTAATGATAGTTGTATTTGTGTATCCATTGCGTTTCAAATACTCAATTATGGCTTCAGTTTCTTCCCATGCCTGATTTTTGACGACGTTATTTACATTCTTGACGTCAATAAGAACCAATTCTCCGTTCTCTTTGATAGGCGTCAAATCAAGTTTTGAATCGTAATATTTCTTGTTTGAGAAGTTTATGATTCTGCGACTGCAGCGGTAGTGGTATTTCAATAGAACGTATTGGGAAATCGAGTCGTGATTTCTCATTACGTCAAGTATTGAATTGCGCTTATAATCGTAGTCTTGAGGTATTGAATGCTTCTCCATCAGCATCTTATTGATAGAATCCTCAATAACTACTATCGGCCTAAGTTGTTCAGGGTCACCAACCAACAACAGAGAGTTTGCTTTGGTTATAGGTATCAAAGAATGCGCCACATTGCATTGGCCGGCCTCGTCCATTACCACAAGGTCAAACATGAAGTTGGGGCTACCTAATCTTTGGGCCGATATGTTGGTCGTGAATATGATGGGGAACACTTTTGTGAACCTCTTCATGTTCTCGTCATTGGCCAACCATTCATTAAATGTGCGTTTTCTTAAATCCCGGTCATTGATATCACAAATGTTGCGCAAGTCCTCATACGTGGGTTTCTGCAATAACCTGATATGCTTAAGGGATGTGAAGTACATCCACTGTATCAGTTGGCTGTCTTTCTCCATTGGAGTAAACAGTTGCAGGACTTCATTGTTCTTTACCTCTGGGTTCCTGTCTAGTTCAGTTTTAAGATTCTCAATATGCTTGGCGATATTTCTTGAGAACTGGTTGTTGATACCCATTGAACTTACGTTATGTTGCAACTGAACGGCATCTTTGTAAAAGCTTTCCAGTTTTACATGCTTTTCCTGATGTTTCAGAATCTCGCACAACTTCTCGTTTTTGTTGTTGGTAGATGCCTTTATGCGATCTATCTTTTCTTCATTGGGCTCAAGGTTCGATGTGTATGCAAACAGTTCCTTTATCTTGTCAAGCGCCTTATCAACCTGATCCATGTTACCCAGACGCAAAAACGGGAATGGGATGGGGCGGTTCCAGTATTCATAATTCAGCTTCTCAAGAATACCGTCTACTGGCTTGTTGTTTGAAGAACAGACAATCATTGTCCTGTCATTGTAGAATCCGTTCAGAACCACATTCAGAATGGTTTGAGTCTTTCCTGTTCCCGGCGGGCCTTGGACATACGTGACCGGCTGCTTCATTGAGTTATAAAGTACTCGTGTCTGGTCAACGTTAATCTTTTCATCACATATAATGATATTTGGTTCCTTGCGGCGCTGATTATCTCGGCCTGTTATCATTCCAAAGAATGACTTTAACGGAACATTCAGTTTGCCGTTCTCATATCTGTCCAGAATAGCGTCAAACGTGGTTCTTACATCAATGGGGATTTCACGCTCAATAATCATCATTTCCGGCATGGTGTTGATTATTTCGCCCTTCTTCAGATTTCCCTCTATAACTTCCAAACCCCATGCTTGGTCCTGTTTGTATTGCTCTATGAATGTGTCTACATCCATATCCGTGTATTGGAGCAGTGTTGTTCTGGCATCATTATCGGTCCTGCTTATCTCTGTCAGTTTCTTGAATAGAAACGTCTTGTTGAATCGCAGTGTTTTATCCAAGCATAGGACTCCTTTTCTAGGATTATAGTACACGTTGTTATGGCAAACAATATATGTTCTGTTATTGCTGGTCTTGCTTATTGCCAGTCTGGATATGGCAAATTCACTCCAGGCTGTTGTCTGCTCCTTTCGTGTGTATCCGTTGTAGATTTTGGTCAGTTGTTTCTTTTGCTCTGAATCAAGGCCAAATTCGTTCTCGGCCACCAAGACATTGTAGTCAATTCCCGGTATTGTAATGTGCTCTTTCTGATACGGGTCCTTGTCAAACCAGTTGCAATCTTCATAGTAATCGAGCAAATAGCTTATTTCCAGCTCGTATTTGAGCCATTCATATTTGCCCATATTCAGATCCAGTTTGTTCAGCAAAAGTTCCGGGACATCATACTCAGTGAAGTCAAGAATCTTTGCTGTCAGTATTTTACTGAAATAGAGCTTACCTTGAATTGCTTGATCAATGTTTTTGTCGGGATTGTACATCGACACGATTAGTCTGATATCATCGGCTCCAAACTCAATGTCTTCGACGGCAATCCAAAAAAATGTCTTGGCATCGCCGTTACTGGCATAGGTGATATATACCCACTTCCCAGTGCGTATAGCTTTAACTATTACTTTCCCGATGCTTTCATTCATCGTTCGATTCCCTTTATAAATATCGCGTCCATGTTGTGATGCTGCTCATCACGTTTGCAAATATAGTCAGAACATTGAATAAGTAGGGTACTTGTGGCGCTATTTTGCCAAAGTGTCCCACGGTGATGTGCGTGAGAATGCGTTATGACGCGGGTGAGCGTGGGACATGGGGCTGTTTTGGTGGGGGTGTCCCACAGCAGTGTGCTTTGTGAGGCTGCTGAGTGGGGTGAGCGTGGGACACTTTGGCGAGTGTGGGGCGTTTGACAAAATGAAAGCGTATTATATATAAAGGTGTCAAAATGTAAGCGCAGCAAAAAATTTCACGATAAAGTGATAATTTTCTATCAAATGCTTTGGTGGTTTCAAATAGAGTGCTTAATTTTGCATTCGTAATTAGCATAATCAAGGAAATGGCTAAAGTTTTGGCTTACACCGCCAATAATAATCAGAATAACCAGAATCAGAACCAGAATAATCAGGTTCGGATGGTTACTTCTTTTGGCCAGCGGGAAAGCTAATCATTCAGGGTATATAAAGAACAAAACATAAAAGACTGGTCAATTTGATCAGTCTTTTTTTTGTTCCAAACGGTAAGGCAAATAAATAACAAAAACAAAATACTATGTGTGGAATAGTTTCAATCTTCAGGATTAAGGAGCAGTCAGAGCAGTTGCGCCATCAGGCGCTTGAAATGAGCCGTAGGATACGTCATCGCGGTCCCGATTGGAGCGGTATCTGGTGCGGAGGCTCTGCCATTCTGGCTCATGAGCGTTTGAGTATTGTGGATCCCCAATCTGGTGGTCAGCCGCTGTTCAGTGAGGACCGTCTGCAGGTGCTGGCCGTTAACGGTGAGATTTACAACCATCAGGCTATACGCCGTGAGTACGCTGGCCGATACACGTTCAGTACCGGCAGTGACTGTGAGGTTATTCTGGCGCTTTACCGCGATGCCGTCAGGGCAGGTGGAAGCCAGGAGGATTTTATCCGCATGCTGGAGCGCCTGAACGGTATTTTTGCCTTTGCGCTTTATGATGCAGAGCGTGATGAGTATCTGGTGGCCCGTGACCCGATAGGTGTTATACCTCTTTATATTGGTAAGGATGCCCAGGGGCATATCTGTGTGGCCAGCGAGCTCAAGGCTCTGGAGGGTATCTGCACTGAGTATGAGCCGTTCCTGCCCGGACATTTCCTGAGCAGCCGCAGCGGACATATTGAGCGCTGGTACACCCGTGACTGGTTCAAGTATGAGGCAGTGAAGGATAACAAGGCCGATATAAAGGAACTGCACGATGCCCTTGAGGCAGCAGTAAAGCGTCAGCTTATGTGCGATGTTCCTTACGGAGTGCTGCTCTCCGGCGGTCTGGACAGTTCGGTGATATCGGCCATAGCAAAGAAAAACGCTGCCCGCCGTGTTGAGACCGATGACCAGCAGGAGGCCTGGTGGCCGCGTCTGCACTCGTTTGCAGTGGGTCTTAAGGGTGCTCCGGATCTGGCTAAGGCCCGCGAGGTTGCCGACCACATTGGTACAGTACACCATGAAATCAACTATACAGTCCAGGAGGGACTGGATGCCATACGTGACGTGATCTACTTCATTGAGACTTATGACGTTACCACGGTACGTGCCAGCACTCCCATGTACCTGCTTGCCCGAGTTATACGTAGCATGGGAATCAAGATGGTGCTGAGCGGCGAGGGGGCCGATGAGGTGTTTGGAGGTTATCTCTACTTCCACAAGGCCCCCGACGCTGAGGCATTCCACGAGGAGACTGTCAGGAAGCTTTCAAAATTGCACCTTTATGACTGTCTGCGTGCCAACAAGTCACTGGCAGCTTGGGGCGTTGAGGGTCGCGTTCCGTTCCTTGACAAGGATTTCCTGGATGTTGCAATGCGCATGAACCCTGAGGCCAAGATGTGCCCGGGTAAGAGCATCGAGAAACGAGTGGTACGTGAGGCATTTGCCGATATGCTGCCGGAGAGCGTTGCATGGCGTCAGAAAGAGCAGTTCAGCGACGGAGTAGGTTACAGCTGGATTGACTCCCTGAAGGAGATTACCGCAGCTGCAATAAGTGATGAGCAGATGGCTCATGCAGCCGAGAGGTTCCCCATCAACACGCCTATGAACAAGGAGGAGTATTATTACCGTAGCATATTTGAGGAGCATTTCCCGAGTGCATCGGCTGCCAAGTGTGTTCCCAGTGTTCCAAGCGTAGCTTGCTCTACCGCCGAGGCTCTGAAATGGGATGCAAGTTTCAGCAAACTGAACGATCCCAGCGGCCGTGCAGTAAAGGGCGTACACGAAAACGCTTATAAATAAGTGAGTAAAGTGACAATATTGCTCATTAAACAATTTTTAAATGTCAATTTGAGAATAATTATTAACAATGGTGTACAAAATGAAGCAAAAATAACTAATTTTGCATCGTTTTGTATATCGCAAACAAAAACCACAAAACAATACAATTATGAGTGAACTAAGATTTGATGTGATACAGGATGCTTTCAAGAAGAAGGCTGCTGTAGTAGAGGCACCCGCCAAGAAGACATCGGAGTATTTCGGTGAGTTGGTGTTCAACCGTGACAAGATGCGCAAGTATCTTGATGACGCTACTTTCAAGGCTATTGTGAACTGCATCGACAATGGCGAACCTCTGGACCGCAAGACTGCTGACGGTGTTGCCGCAGGCATGAAGACCTGGGCTATGGAGCACGGCGTAACACACGTTACACACTGGTTCCAGCCTCTTACTGACGGTACTGCCGAAAAGCACGACTCATTCATGGAGTATGACGGCAAGGGCGGTATGATAGAGACTTTCGATGGCAAAGCCCTGGCACAGCAGGAGCCTGACGCATCATCATTCCCAAGCGGCGGTATCCGTGCCACATTTGAGGCCCGCGGTTACACAGCATGGGATCCCACATCACCTGTGTTCATACAGGATGACACTCTCTGCATACCTACCGTATTCATTTCATATACCGGTGAGGCTCTTGACTACAAGACTCCTCTTAAGAAGGCCCTTAAGGCTGTCAGCGATGCTGCAGTACCTATCTGCCAGATGTTTGATCCCAAGGTTAAGAAGGTATATTCATACCTGGGTTGGGAGCAGGAGTATTTCCTGGTTGATGAGGACCTCTACGCTGCCCGTCCTGACCTGATGCTTACAGGCCGCACACTGATGGGTCACGCATCGTCAAAGAACCAGCAGCTGGATGATCACTACTTTGGTGCCATCCCTTCACGTGTGGCTGCTTTCATGCGCGACATTGAGATTGCCGGTTACAAGCTTGGTATTCCTCTTAAGACTCGTCATAATGAGGTTGCTCCCAACCAGTTTGAGCTTGCTCCCATCTACGGTGAGACCAACCTTTCAAACGATCAGAACCAGCAGATGATGAACGTGATGAACAGCATCGCCCGTAAGCACGGATTTGTGGTTCTGTTCCACGAGAAGCCGTTTGACGGCATCAACGGTTCAGGTAAGCACAACAACTGGTCACTGGGTACCGATACAGGCACACTTCTGCTTGCTCCCGGTAAGGACTCTATGGGTAACCTGCAGTTCGTTACATTCTTTGTAAACGTTCTGGCTGCCGTACAGAAGCACAACGATATACTGAAGGCTTCTATCGCAACCGCAACCAACGCTCACCGTCTGGGCGCCAACGAGGCACCTCCTGCAATCGTATCTGCATTCCTGGGCCGCACAATGACTGCAGTGCTCAAGAAACTGCTTGAGGTTCCGTCAGATACTCCTATCGAGATTGCCGGCAAGAAGGGTAAGTCAGTAGGTCTGGTTGAGATTCCTGAGATATTCGTGGATAACACCGACCGTAACCGTACATCACCGTTTGCATTCACCGGTAACCGCTTTGAGTTCCGTGCCGTTGGTTCAAGCGCAAACTGCGCTGGCGCAATGACCACCCTGAACGCAGCCGTTGCCGAGCAGCTGATTGCTTTCAAGGCAGCTGTGGATAAGGAGATTGCATCGGGCAAGGCCATGAACATTGCCATCATGGATACCCTGAAGCCTATCATCAAGAGCATTATCGATGTTGTTTGCTTTGACGGTAACGGTTATACCGATGAGTGGAAGGCCGAGGCCAAGAAACGCGGTTTGGATACCAGCACCAACGTTCCTGAGATGTTCAAGTCATTCACCACTCCCAAGGCTATCGAGCTGTTCACCAAGCTGGGTGTTTACAGTGAGAAGGAGCTTGAGGCCCGTAACGAGGTTAAGTGGGAGATATATACCAAGAAGGTACAGATTGAAGCCCGCGTAACCGGACGTATGGCTCTGAACCATATCATTCCCGCCGCTCTTGACTATCAGACCAAGCTGCTCAAGAACATAGAGCTTATGAAGCAGGTCTATGGTGACAGCTATAAGGATATGGCTGCAGTGAGCATGGGATTTGTGACCAAGATATCAGATCTTGTCAATAAACTGAAGGGTCAGGTTGACGATATGGTCAACGCCCGCAAGGCTGCCAACAAGATTGAGGGTGAGTATGAGAAGGCACTTGCTTACCACGAGATTGCCGAGAGCCTCTTCCCGCTCCGCAAGACCATCGATAAACTTGAGGAGGTGGTTGACAACGATATGTGGCCGCTGCCGAAGTATCGTGAGCTGCTCTTTATAAACTAATCTGACAGTTCTTACAGGTCATCCCCAAAGTGGGGGTGATCTGTTTAATGAGATTTTTAGAAGTTGTAATACCTTAAATAAGTTCCAATGATTAAGACACAGGGATTATACGATCCTCAGAACGAGCATGATGCCTGCGGAATAGGCATGATGGTCAATCTGAAGGGAAACAAGACGCACCAGCTTGTGGACGAGGCCTTGACGCTGCTTGAGAATATGAAGCACCGTGGAGCCGAGGCTGCCGACAACAAGAGTGGTGACGGAGCCGGAATCATGGTCCAGATACCGCACGAGTTCATTCTGCTGCAGGGAATTCCCGTTCCCGAGCGTCTGCACTACGGCACAGGACTGGTGTTCCTGCCGCAGGACAAAGAGCTGCGTGAGCAGTATCTTGGTATCATCCGTGAGGAGACCGAGAGAATGGGCCTGCAGTTGTCAAATACACGTGACGTTCCCGTAAACAGCAATATCCTGGGTGATGCGGCAAAGGCTACCGAGCCCTGCACCATGCAGATATTCGTGACAGGAGCAGCCGAGATTGAGGGTCTGGAAACTACTCTCTACAAGATCCGCAAGCATGTGGAGAAACGTATTGACAACAAGGATTTCTACATTGTTTCACTGTCAAGTCGTATTATGGTCTATAAGGGAATGCTTACGTCAACCCAGTTGCGTGAGTACTATCCGGACCTGAGCAGTCCGTTCTTTACGAGCGGCATTGCAATGGTTCATTCCCGATTCAGTACCAACACATTCCCTACATGGTCACTTGCCCAGCCGTTCAGAATGCTGGCACACAACGGCGAGATCAACACCATTCGCGGTAACCGCGGCTGGATGGAGGCACGTGAGAGCGTGCTCTCATCGGAGGCACTTGGTAATGTATCGGAGATACATCCCATTGTTCAGCCCAATATGAGCGACAGTGCATCATTTGACAATGTGCTGGAGTTCTTTGTTCGCTCCGGTATGTCGCTGCCGCACGCTATGGCCATGATGATCCCTGAGTCTTTCAATGAGAAAAACCCCATCAGTGACAAGCTCAAGGCGTTCTATGAGTATCATTCCATACTCATGGAGCCGTGGGACGGTCCTGCCGCAATGCTCTTTACCGATGGCCGATACGCCGGAGGTATGCTGGACCGTAACGGTCTGCGTCCCGCCCGTTACCTTATAACAAAGGAGGGTATGCTGATTATGGCATCCGAGGCCGGTTGCATCCATGTGGATGCCGCCAGCATTGTTGAGAAGGGTAAGCTTCAGCCCGGTAAGATTCTGCTTATTGATACAGATAACGGTCAGATATTCCGTAATGATGAGGTTAAGGATGCTCTGGCCAGCGAGTACAGCTACGGCGAGTGGCTCAGCGCAGGCCGTGTTGAGCTGGGTAAGCTCAAGAGCGGCCGTAAGGCACCCAATGATATTAAGGACTATACACGCCGTTTAAGGGCGTTTGACTATACACGTGAGGATATTGACCGCATAATCGTGCCTATGTGCCAGACGGCCCAGGAGCCTCTGTCATCAATGGGTAACGATACACAGCTTGCGGTTCTGTCTGACCGTCCGCAGTTGCTGTTCAACTATTTCCGTCAGCAGTTTGCTCAGGTTACAAACCCGCCTATTGACCCCATACGTGAGGAGCTTGTCATGTCTCTGACCGAATATATCGGCGCAGTTGGCATGAACATCCTTACCCCCAGCGGCGAGCATTGCAAGATGGTACGTCTGCCGCAGCCGGTTCTTACCAATACAGAGCTTGATACCCTGTGCAATATCCGCTACAAGGGCTTTAACACAGAGGTTCTGCCTATCCTGTTTGAGAAATCAAAGGGAGCCAAGGGTATGGCCGAAGCTATTCAGAACCTTTGCAAGGAGGCCGAAAAGTCTGTCGATGCAGGTATCAACTACATAATACTGAGTGACCGCGGAATTGACGATACTCATGCCGCAATACCTTCACTTCTGGCCGTAAGCGCCATTCACCACTATCTGGTATCTATCCAGAAGCGCGTGCAGACTGCTCTGATTGTTGAGAGCGGCGAGATCCGTGAGGTTATGCATGTGGCTCTGCTTATGGGCTACGGCGCAAGTGCCGTGAACCCCTATATGGCGTTTGCAGTCATAGATGACCTTGTAAAGAAGGGCGAGATCCAGCTTGACTACGAGACCGCCCAGCACAACTACATCAAGGCCGTTGACAAGGGCCTTAAGAAGATACTCAGCAAGATGGGTATCAGCACCATACGTTCTTATCGCGGTGCCAAGATATTCGAGTCCATAGGTGTCAGCCAGGAGGTTCTGGCCAAGTACTTCGGTACAGCCTCATCAACCGTAGGCGGTGTGGGATTTGATGGCATATGCCGTGATGCCGTACGCCTGCAGGAGCAGGGATTCGGTAAGGCCGAGCCAGACAGCGTGCTGCCGTTCATAGGCCAGTATGCTTTCCGTAAGGACGGAATACGTCACGCATGGACTCCCGAAGCTATTTCAACTCTGCAGTTGGCAACACGTCTGGGCAGTTACAAGAAGTTCAAGGAGTTCTGCTCAATTGTGGATGACCGTCCGGAGCAGCTGTTCCTGCGTAACTTCTTCAAGTTCAAGAGCAACCCCATTTCAATTGATGAGGTTGAGCCCGCCGAGAACATTGTGAAGCGCTTTATAGGTGCCGCAATGTCATTCGGCGCCATAAGCAAGGAGGCTCATGAGGCTATAGCAATTGCACTGAATACTCTTGATTCACGCAGCAATACCGGTGAGGGAGGTGAGGACAGCACCCGTTTCCACGAGGATGTGGACGGCGTATCGCTGAGCAGCCGCATCAAGCAGGTGGCATCGGGCCGATTCGGTGTCACAGCCGAGTATCTGGTCAACGCAATGGAGATTCAGATTAAGATTGCCCAGGGCGCAAAACCCGGTGAGGGCGGTCAGCTGCCGGGATTCAAGGTGAACGAGATCATTGCCCGTACACGTAACTCAATTCCCGGAATTTCATTGATATCACCTCCGCCTCATCACGATATCTATTCTATCGAGGATCTGGCACAGCTTATATTTGACTTGCGCAACGTGAACCCCAAGGCCAAGATCAGTGTCAAGCTGGTGGCCGAGAGCGGCGTAGGTACCATCGCAGCCGGTGTGGCCAAGGCCAAGGCAGACCTGGTGGTTATATCCGGTTCTGAGGGCGGTACAGGCGCATCACCCGCATCATCAATCCGTTATGCAGGCATTTCGCCCGAGATCGGTCTGAGCGAGACTCAGCAGACTCTGGTTCTGAACGGTCTGCGCAAGGAGATAGAGGTTCAGGTGGACGGTCAGCTCAAGACCCCGCGTGACGTGATATCGATGGCTCTGCTGGGTGCAGGCGAGTTTGGATTCGGAACTGCTCAGCTTATCGTTCTGGGTTGCCTGCTGATGCGTAAGTGCCATACAAACGCCTGCCCTGTAGGTGTTGCCACGCAGGATCCGGCTCTGAGGGCCAAGTTCCGCGGACACAGCCAGTATCTTATCAACTACTACATGTATATGGCTGAGGGCGTACGTGAGTTCCTGGCCGATATGGGATTCCGTAAGTTTGAGGATATCATAGGCCGTACGGACCTTATTGAGATTGATACAGCCAAGTTCAACGAGAAGACCAACGGTCTTGACTTTAGCCGCATGCTCACCAAGATTGACGGTGATCTGCGTAAAGTTGAGGACCAGCAGCATGACTTGAGCCAGGTGATTGACCAGAATATTATCAGAAAGTCTGCCCAGGCTATAGAGAAGATAGGTAAGGTTAAACTTGAATACGACATAATCAACACTGACCGTGCAGTTGGTGCTATGCTTTCTGGTACAATTGCAAGCAAGTACGGGCATGACGGCCTGGCTGACGGAACAATTGACGTCAAGTTCAAGGGTTCGGCCGGACAGAGCTTCGGTGCTTTCCTTATGAAGGGCGTTAGCTTTAAGCTGGAGGGTGAGGCCAATGACTATGTAGGCAAGGGTCTTTCAGGTGGCCGCATTGCAATATGCCCGCCCAAGGAGACCACTTATGAGCCATCGGAAAATATCATTGCAGGTAATACGATACTGTATGGTGCCACAAGCGGTGAGATATTCATAAACGGACGCGCAGGTGAGCGTTTTGCGGTGCGTAACTCCGGTGCCATTGCCGTAGTGGAGGGCGCAGGAGACCACTGCTGCGAGTATATGACAGGCGGCCGCGTGGTTGTGCTTGGTACTACAGGCAGGAACTTTGCAGCCGGTATGTCGGGTGGCCTGGCATACGTCTGGGACAAGAACCATGACTTTGACTACTACTGCAACATGGATATGATTGAGCTTGACCTGATTGAGGACAAGGCTGGTCGTGACGAGTTGCGAGGATTGATAGAGAAGCACTACAAATACACAGGTTCTCCGCTTGCCAAGCGCATGCTTGATGACTGGGAACACTATGTGGGTGAGTTCATCCAGGTAACTCCTATCGAGTATCGCCGCATACTTCAGGAGGAGAAGATGAAGGCGCTGCAGCAGAAGATTGACAACGTTCAGCGTGATTATTAAATTCTAAAGAGACACTACTATGGGAAATCCAAGAGCTTTCCTGACCGTACCTAGACAGGAAGCCGGTCATAGACCTATACGTGAGAGAGTAGCTGACTTTGGTGAGGTGGAACAGACCCTTAACGACAGCAGCCGCCAGTTGCAGGCTTCACGCTGCATGGACTGCGGCGTACCGTTCTGTCACTGGGCCTGCCCGCTGGGCAACAAGCAGCCCGAATGGCAGGATGCCGTCTACAAAGGCAAGTGGGAGCTGGCATACAAGCTGCTTACCGCAACCAATGACTTCCCTGAGTTTACGGGTCGTATCTGCCCGGCTCTGTGCGAGAAGAGTTGCGCGCTGAATCTTTGCATTGACGCTCCCGTAACCATACGTGAGAACGAGTGCTCAATCATAGAGCATGCTTTCCGTGAGGGTTACGTAAAGCCACAGACATATGAGCGTAACGGCAAGAAGGTGGCCATTATTGGTGCAGGTCCTGCCGGACTGAGTGCCTCAGTAAGGCTCAACTGCCTGGGTTATGAGGTGACTTTGTTTGACAAGATGCCGTCGGCCGGTGGTCTGGTACGTTACGGAATACCTAACTTCAAGCTGAACAAGTATGTGATTGACCGCCGAATGGAGATCATGGAGCAGGAGGGGATAAAGTTCAAGTTCAACACAACGGTTGATTTGAACAAACTGCCCGAGGGCTTTGACGCATATATCATATCAAACGGAACACCTACCGCACGTGACCTCAAGATTCCGGGACGTGAGCTTAAGGGCGTATATTTTGCCCTGCAGATGCTTACACAGCAGAATCTGCGTCTGGCCGGATTACAGTTTAGCCCTGAGGAGACCGTATCGGCCAAGGGCAAGAAGGTACTTGTGATTGGCGGCGGTGATACTGGCAGCGACTGTATAGGAACATGCCATCGTCAGGGTGCCAAGAGCGTCACACAGATTGAGATCATGCCTAAGCCGCCTATCGGCTATAACCCTGCAACACCGTGGCCGCAGTGGCCTAACATACTTAAGACCACAACCAGTCATGAGGAGGGTTGCGAGCGCCGCTGGTGCCTTACGTCAAACAAGTTCCTTGATGACGGCAAGGGCAACCTTAAGGGCGTTGAGGTTGAGACGGTGGAGTGGGTACCGGATCCTAACGGTGGCCGCCCGCAGATGAAACCTACAGGCAACAAGGAGATAATAGAGTGCGATATGGTGCTGCTGGCTATGGGATTCCTCAAGCCCGAGCATCCGCAGTACGCTGAGAACGTTTTCCTGGCCGGTGACGCCAAGAACGGTGCCAGCCTGGTGGTAAGGGCTTTGGCTAGCGGACGCGAGACTGCAGCAAAGGTTGACGCATACCTAAAGAGCAAATAAACGATGGGTAGAGTAGTGGAATTCAGCAAGATGCACGGTCTGGGCAATGACTATATCTATGTCAATGTCATGGATACCGTTTTGCCCAATCCCGATAAGCTATCCATACTGTGGAGTGACCGCCACAAAGGCATCGGTTCTGACGGCATTATCCTGATAGGACGCTCGCAGAAAGCTGATTTCAGCATGCGTATCTTCAACGCCGACGGGTCCGAGGCAATGATGTGCGGAAATGGTTCGCGCTGTGTTGGTAAGTATGTGTATGATAAGGGATTAACCACCAAGACTGAAATCACTTTAGAGACACTTTCAGGTATAAAGAAACTGTCTCTACATCCAGGTGCTGACGGCAGGATTGAGTCCGTGACCGTAGGTATGGGCGCAGGAGTTCCGCTCAATGTAAAGCACGGAGCCGGAACGCTGGTTGGTGAGACTCTGAATGTGGGTGAAGGTCCTACCGTATGCACCGCAATAAATATGGGCAATCCTCATCTGGTCATGTTCGTAAAGAATGCCGAGAAGGCCCCGGTGGCCAGTGTGGGTCCGCTTATGGAGCGTAACCCCATGTTCCCCAACCGCGCAAACATAGAGTTTGCACAGGTTCTGGACCGCAATCATATACGTATGCGCGTTTGGGAGCGCGGAAGCGGCATTACCTGCGCCTGCGGTACGGGTGCCTGCGCAACGGCGGTGGCATCGGCCATGCAGGGATACACCGATCCTACTGGTTGTGAGGTGATTATGGATGGCGGAGCGCTCACCGTATCATGGGACCCAGATACCAAGGAGGTCCTTATGACCGGCGATGCCAACCTGGTTTATGAAGGAAAGATAGAAATCTGATATATATGCCACAAGCAAACATAAACTTTAGCCGTCTGCCAGAGAGATATCTGTTTCTGGATATCGCCAAGAGGGTAGCGGCTTACAGCGAGGCCCATCCCCAGGCCGATATAATCCGTATGGGAATAGGTGACGTTACACGTCCGCTGGCTCCTGCCGTAATCAAGGCGATGCACCAGGCCGTAGATGACTGTGCTGCACCGGAGACCTTTCACGGCTACGGCCCCGAGCGTGGCTATCTCTGGCTAAGGGAGGCCATAGTGAAAGGTGATTACGCACCGCTGGGGGTACAGATGAACCCCGATGACATTTTCATTAATGACGGAGCCAAAAGCGACACGGGCAATATAGGTGATATCCTTACTCCCGGGTCGCTTATAGGTATTACAGACCCGGTATATCCGGTATATGTGGATACCAACCTGATGCGCGGCAATGAGATAAAATACATAACCTGTAATGCCGGGAACGGATTTACGGGCGATATCCCAAAGGAAAAGTTCGATGTTGTGTATCTTTGCTACCCGAATAATCCCACCGGTGCCGTAATAACCCGCAGCAAGCTGAAACAGTGGGTTGATTGGGCCCTGCAGAACGGTGCTCTGATCATGTACGATTCGGCCTACGAAGCATTCATATGCGACCCGCAGATACCCCATTCAATCTACGAGATTGAGGGAGCAAGGAACTGCGCAATAGAGTTCCGCAGCTTCTCAAAGACGGCAGGATTTACTGGAGTAAGATGCGGTTATGCCGTTATCCCACAGGAACTTATGGTGTCAGATGGAAAGGGCGGAAAGGCCAACCTGAATGCCATGTGGGAGCGCCGTCAAAGCTGTAAGTTCAACGGTGCCTCATATATCTCCCAGAAAGGAGCCCTTGCAGTTTACTCGGAGGAGGGACGTGCAGAGACAAAGGCAACTATAGACTACTATCTGGAGACCGCTCGCATAATAAGAAAGAGTATGGATGAAGTAGGCCTGGAGCCGCAAGGAGGAGAAAACGCCCCCTACATCTGGGCCAAAACTCCCAACGGAATGAGTTCCTGGGAGTTATTTGACCTTCTGCTTGAAAAGGCACAGGTTGTGGTAACTCCAGGAAGCGGATTCGGCCCGGCAGGTGAAGGATATTTCCGTATAACCTCATTTGCCGACCGACAGCGTACAATTGAAGCAATGGAAAGAATAAAGAATTTGTTGAAGAAATAATGGAGAGAGAAGCAGTTCTTATACTTGAGGACGGAACCCGTTACAAAGGTCGCTCGTTCGGATTTGAGAAATCCGTATCGGGCGAACTTGTCTTCTATACGGCTATGACGGGCTATCCGGAGAGTTTGAGCGACCCGTCATACAAAGGCCAGATCCTGGTCCCCACATTCCCGCTGATAGGCAACTACGGAGTGCCCGGTGACGAGACAGTAAACGGAATATCAAAGTTCTACGAATCCGACAGGATCCAGTGCTCGGCACTGGTAATTGCACAGTATTCGGCCGAATACAGCCACTGGGACTCCGCCAAGAGTTTGGGCGAGTGGCTCAAGAAATGGGAGGTTCCCGGAATCTATGGTATTGATACAAGAGCCCTAACCAAGCGTCTGCGCGAGAAAGGAGCCATGCTGGGCAAGATAGTATTCGGTGATGAAGATATACCGTTCTATGATCCCAACAAGGACAATCTGGTGGCTCAGGTGTCGTGCCCCGAGATAAAGCACTACGGAAATGGTAAGTATAAGGTCCTGATGGTGGATTGCGGCATGAAGAACAACATTCTGCGCTGTCTGCTGGACTACAACGTACAGATTAAGCGCGTGCCCTGGAACTATGATTTCAGCGGCGAGGATTACGACGGCCTGTTCATATCAAACGGCCCCGGTGACCCTGCCATGTGCACCGAGACAATAGCAAACATACGCAAGGCTCTGCAGCAGGACAGGCCCATCATGGGTATCTGCCTGGGCAATCAGCTGCTGGCGCTTGCCGCAGGAGCAAAGACCTACAAACTCAAGTACGGACACCGCGGACACAACCAGACAGTACGCATTCCCGGCACCCATAAGTGCTTTGTGACATCGCAGAACCACGGTTTTGCCATAGATGACAGCACGCTTCCCGCAGACTGGGAGCGTATGTTCGAGAATCTTAACGACGGAACGAACGAGGGTATAAAGCACAAGTCAAAACCCTTCTTCTCGACACAGTTTCATCCGGAGGCATCAAGCGGACCTACCGATACAGGCAATCTGTTCGGTATGTTTGTGGAGAATATGATTAATTACTCTAAGAAATGAATGATGCTATGGAAGATGTAAAGAGAGTACTTGTGCTGGGTTCAGGAGCACTCAAGATAGGACAGTCAGGTGAGTTTGACTATTCCGGTTCGCAGGCCCTGAAGGCGCTGCGTGAGGACGGCAAGTTCACGATACTTATAAACCCCAACGTGGCAACGGTCCAGACATCCGAGGGTGTGGCCGATGCCATCTATTATCTGCCCATAACCCCCGCATTTGTGGAGAAGGTAATCCAGAAAGAAAAGCCCGACGGCATTATGCTTGCATTCGGCGGCCAGACGGCCCTTAACTGCGGCGTGGAGCTCTACAAGAGCGGCATACTGGAGAAATACGGCATCAAGGTGCTGGGCACTCCGGTTCAGGCTATAATCAATACCGAGGACCGTGAGCTGTTTGCCGATATGATGCACTCCATCAACGTGAAGACCCCGCGCAGCGAGGCTGTAAACAATATGGAGGAGGCTCTTAAAGTTGTTAAGGAGATTGGTTATCCTGTAATCGTACGTGCTGCCTATACTCTGGGCGGTCTGGGTTCCGGATTCTGCTCTAATGACGAGGAACTTAAGAAGGTTGCTGCATCGGCATTCTCATATTCTCCGCAGATCCTGGTTGAGGAGTCACTCAAGGGCTGGAAGGAGATTGAGTACGAGGTTGTACGTGACCGTTATGACAACTGCATCACGGTCTGCAACATGGAGAACTTTGACCCGCTGGGCATACATACCGGCGAGAGTGTGGTTGTGGCTCCGTCACAGACTCTGAGCGACCACGAGTATCACAAGCTGCGCCGCATAGCAATTGATATAATCCGCCACGTGGGTATAGTGGGAGAGTGCAACGTCCAGTATGCCCTGGATCCCAATTCTGATGATTACCGCGTGATTGAGGTTAATGCCCGATTGAGCCGCTCATCGGCCCTGGCATCAAAGGCTACCGGTTATCCGCTGGCATTTGTGGCTGCAAAACTGGGTCTGGGCTACGGTTTGGATGAGATTCCAAACTCTGTGACAAAGGTTACATCGGCCTGCTTTGAGCCAGCCCTGGACTATGTGGTGTGCAAGATTCCGCGTTGGGACCTGGGTAAGTTTGAGGGCGTGTCACGTCTGATTGGCTCCAGCATGAAGTCTGTGGGAGAGATTATGTCCATAGGACGAACCTTTGAGGAGGCAATCCAGAAGGGTATGCGTATGATTGGGCAGGGACTGCACGGATTTGTGTGCAACAACGTGCATGTGCCCGATATTGAGGCAGAATTGGTGAATCCTACCGACCGCCGTCTGCCGGCCATTGAGCTGGCTTTTGCGCAGTGTTATACCGTAGATAAGCTGCATGAGCTGACCAAGATTGACAAGTGGTTCCTGTGCCGCCTGGCAAACATTCATAATATCAAGGAGCAGCTGGCTGCTGCCGGTAGTCTTGAAAAGGTTTCGGAGGATCTGCTGCGTGAGGCCAAATGCATGGGATTCAGCGACTATCAGATAGGTAAGATCTGCATTGCCGGCGATAAAATGAATCCGCATGAGAAACAGGCTGCAGTTCGCAAGTACCGTAAAGGTCTGGGCATTCTGCCTGTCGTTAAGCAGATTGATACGCTGGCAGGCGAGTATCCGGCATTTACAAACTACCTGTACATTACTTATAACGGAACTGAGAATGATGTCCAGTTTGAGCAGGACGGAAAGTCCGTGATCGTTTTGGGTAGCGGTGCTTACCGCATAGGTTCATCAGTTGAGTTTGACTGGTGCGGTGTGGCTGCCGTCAAGAAGATTCAGGAGATGGGTTACAGGGCTGTCATGATCAACTACAATCCTGAGACCGTAAGTACTGACTACGATACTTGTGACCGCCTGTTTTTTGATGAATTGACGCTTGAGCGTGTGCTTGACATTTGCGATATGGAGGCTCCCAAGGGCGTGATTGTATCAACCGGCGGTCAGATTCCAAACAACCTGGCTCTGCTGCTGGATCATGAGGGAATCAATATCCTGGGAACATCGGCCAAGTCAATCGATATGGCCGAGGACCGTCAGAAGTTCTCGGAGATGTGTGACTCGCTGGGTATTGACCAGCCGCGCTGGAAAGAGCTTACCAGCATGGATGATATCTGGAGCTTTGTGGATGAGGTGGGGCTGCCTGTGCTTATCCGCCCGTCATACGTGCTCTCCGGTGCCGCCATGCGTGTGGTAAGTGACCGTGCGGAGCTTGAGACCGCGCTCAATAATGCCGCTGTGGTGAGCCAGGAGCATCCGGTTGTGGTGACCGAGTTCCTGCAGCGCGCCAAGGAGGTTGAGATTGATGCTGTGGCCCAGAATGGTGTTATCAAGTGCTACGCCATCAGTGAGCACATTGAGTTTGCCGGCGTGCATTCAGGCGATGCTACGGTGGTATTCCCGGCACAGAAGCTCTACTACGAGACTATACGTCAGATCAAGAAGATATCCAAGAAGATTGCAGGTGCCCTGAACATATCGGGACCGTTCAATATCCAGTTCCTGGCTAAGGAAAACAGCATAAAGGTTATCGAATGCAACCTTCGTGCTTCACGCAGCTTCCCGTTCGTAAGTAAGATCACCAAGTTCAACTTCATAGGTATGGCTACGGAGATTATGCTGGGCCGTGAGGTTGAGCCATTTGGCAAGACGTTTGCGGACATCGATTATGTGGGCGTGAAGTGCTCACAGTTCTCGTTTGCGCGTCTTCTCAAGGCTGATCCAATACTGGGAGTGGATATGGCATCGACGGGTGAGGTTGCCTGCATAGGTGACAATTATCACGAGGCTCTGCTCAAGAGTATGATATCGGTAGGAACACGCGTTCCGTCCAAGGAGAAGGGAATCCTGCTGTCATCTGGCCCCACAAAGTCAAAGATTGACCTGCTGGATGCAGCACGTATTCTTGATGATTACGGCTATAAAATCTACGCTACAAGCGGTACGGCTCATTTCCTTGAGGAGAACGGAGTTAAGGTGCAGGAGGTGCTGCACTGGCCGGATTCGGACGAGAAGCCTAATGTTATTGACTATATGCGCGGCGGCAAGATAGACCTGGCCATAAACATTCCCAAGAACAATACGGCGCGTGAGCTCCAGAACGGCTATCAGATAAGGCGTACGGCGGTTGATTTCAACATCCCGCTTATTACCAACGCCCGTCAGGCAAGTGCCTTCATCTACGCCTTCTGCAAGATAGGAGTTGATGGTCTGGCCATAAAGCGCATAGACGAGTACGTATAAATTACAGCTGGAACAGATCGTTTACGCTCTTGCCAAAGTAGGCGGAAAGCTTCAAGGCGAGTTCTGTTGAAGGGATGAACTTGCCGTTCTCGATGGCAAATATAGTCTGGCGCGATACGCCTATGGCGTTTGCCAGATCCTGCTGGGAAATCCTGAGGATTGCCCTCTCTACACGTATGTTATTCTTCATTGCTGCTCTCAGTTAAGTTCTTAGACAATACTTTCTTTAACACAAGCGCATATACGACTGATACCAATGGAACCCATGTCAGTCTACCAAGAAGTCCTCCTATACGTAACATAACTGAATAGGTGGTAAAAGCGATACCCCTCAATCCTGTACCTTGGGTTTTCATTGCAATCAATGTGGGTATAGAGAAATCAGTATGTTTCCTTAAAAACATAGCTACCAGATAGTAAATTACAAAGAAAGCCAGGATTCGGACCCTGATGTGCTGTATAAACTCATCCTCCTGCTTCTCTTTTGACAGGCAAATAAATAGAATGCCTACATATGGAATAGGAGCCATTATTCTGCAAACAGTTACGTATAACCTGATAAAGGCTTGTCTGTCGGCAGAACGTTCCATCACATTGCCCATATTGTCAGGCAGGACATGTCCGATAAAATACAACACGGCTGGTATCAGTATTGCTGAAATGATCAGTATCCACCAACCGGTTTTCTTGTAACTGTATGGCAGAAGAATAGACTCAAATCCTATTCCTTTTCCTGTACGTACTATTATCTTAAGAAGCAGGATATAGAACAACTGCAGGATAGCCAGGTTTGAAATATAGGCAGCTATCAGGAATATTCCCCTTAATACAGCCGGGGTATTGGCCATGGTCATGAGGTCTCTATAATAATCTTCCTCTCCAACCATCTGTCCGATAGAAGAAATGACGCCCCTTCCAAGCGTCGGGCCACCTTTAATCATTGAGGCAATTGCCCATCCCACAATAAAGGTGTAAGCCACGATTGTAAGTGCCCGGTAACGTGCTGAAGTAATGTACTCATCTTCATATTTTTCCTGTGAAAAACAGACAAGAAAGAGTGAAATGCTTAAAGTGATGTCACCGGCAAAATAAAGACACAAGTACCAGAACTGGCTTTCATATTGATCCCGCAAACAAATAAACGGCACAAAGCAAACGGCAACAATGGCCAGCATCACGAATCCCACATTCTGCCATTTATGAGGCAGCAGAGTCAAATGTTTCTTGTAATCTCTCATAATTGTAAAGTTTGATGCGACAAAAGTAAAGCACGCTTAACAATTATCCAAGCAAATTTTACTTTTTAACATTTTCTATATGTTTCAAAGACGCATTTTGAGTAATTTGCCGTTTTATTATAGGAAAGGCAGAATAGAGTGATGAGTAAACCCTTTCTTTCTGAGAAAGAACTTGTTCAGTGCAACGTTTTTGCAACGCCTAATCTTTGGCAATTGTTTATTTGAGAACTATTTTTGCCAGCAAACAAAATAGCATGAGTTATGAGAAGGATAAAAACATACATGCTGGCAATGCTGCTGTTAAGCGCAGCCACAACCGCCAGTGCCGATAAGGCCCGCATTCTTGAACAGAAACAGGGCAGCATAACGTTTGTGGTTGATGAGAATCTTCCCAAGCCAAAGAATGAACATTTCAATTGGATATCGCAGGCAGAAAGGCTTAAAAGTATAGGCCGTGAAACCTATTATGGCTTGGATAACAGTTATATCGCTGCCAGTTTCTGGGATACTCCCTTGATGCCTGACGATGCTCCGTTCTTTACCGGAATGGTTCAGGCATTTGCCGATCATCGGCCCATAACACTATCACCCGATGTGATCTGGATGCTCATAAGCCAGGCGTTCTCACATGACGTTAATGCCGACCCTGAAAAGTTCCGTGACAAGTTCGTGGATTTTGACGGAAAGATAGACCTTATTGTTCAGTCACGATATCCGCTCTATCATCCTGATTTTGATTGGACCGCAATTGTTGACGGTTTTGCCCAGCAGATTGATTCCAACACCAAAAATGATGTGGCCAAACTCATTACGGCCGATTTCTCAACCACCGGCACAATAGAGCGTATGGCATCAGAGATTGTCCTGATGGAGACCACCAAATCTTTCTTTGAATTCATAATAATGTATGCCGGTTGCGGTTTCCCTTCAATCACCCTGACCGGTACAGTTGATGATTGGCAAGCAATAGTAGATAAGACTGCCCGTTTACAGGAACTTGGTGCAGGCAAGTGGGCAAAAGAGTTGAAACCCATACTTGAGCAGTTTGTGCAGGCAGCGAAGGGAAACCCGGACAAGGCATTCTGGCAGGATATAGTAATGAAGAATACC
>JAGCPB010000036.1 GCA_017642425.1 Bacteroidaceae bacterium | reverse complement strand
TGGCTATTCCTTTGATATTCAAAAGAATAGCCATTATTATTCCATTTTTAACACAAGACAAAGATGGGCCTGTGTTAAAAACAAAAAAAAGAGGATGACTACTTTTTAGTCACCCTCTTCTTTTTTTTAGGCTTGATTAGAAACCGCCGAAGCCACCCATCTGTGAGAAATCAAACTCCTCAACCTTTACACCGGCGGGAACCTCGAACATTGAAGCGGGAACATCCTTCTCCTCGAACTTCTTGCAAGTTGCGCCAAAGGTACCGAAGTCACCCATGCTGGTCTCGCTCTTGAGCTGAATGCCTTTGTAGATCCATACAGTCTGCTCCTGCGGGCCCTGGAAACCTTCAGTGGTCATTGAGTACTTGGTGCACTCCTTACCGGCGATAGTCTCCTTGCCAAGTTCCTTAATGTTGTTATCCTTCTTAACCTGGTCAGTCAGCTTATTCCAGTTGATCTGAGGACGCTGGCCACCAAAACCACCACCAAAACCACCAGCGGGGAACTTGGTTGCAGTCTTAGCCTCATCGTTGATGCGGATTGTAGCGCCATCCTTATCAGTGATAGTGCGGGTCTTGCCTTCCTGGCCCATACCCATCATACCACCACCTTCTGATACCTGAGCGGTCTTAAGGCCGTAGTTGTCAAAATAATACTCAGTGATCATCTCGTTGTCACCGAAAGCCATTGACATGGTGTAAACACCTGACTTAACTCCGTAAGGAGCATCGGCCGGAGCCTGAGCGTTGGCCAGAGAAACTACTGCCAGAAGGGCAGCTGCCAAAAACATCTTTTTCATTTCTGTTTTGTTTTAAGTTATTAATTAGTAAAAGGTGAATTCTAAAACAAATTCATACAACTATCATATAAACCGTAAAAATGAAAGTTAAAAAGGAAAAGAACTTTTTTTAAAAAATTTTTTAATCCAATTCTACCTCAACCTCCTCAAGATCATCATCGGATTCATCATCCGGCAGTTCATCAAAATCAAATTCAAAGTCTGCTCCTGCCGCCACCAGTTCATTGTGAAGCTCTCCGGCATCCTTTGAGCGGTGTACTATATGCTCAGTCTTCCATGTGGCATCCAGCTTGTTGCTCTCGCTGTTCAGTTCCTTCCACAGAACATCTTTTAGCTGCTGCAGTCCCAGTCCGCTCACTCCCGATATGAACACATGCGGTATATCGGTAGGCAGGTTAGGCTCAAGCATGGACATGAGCTCTTCATCTATCAAATCACACTTGGTTATGGCAAGTACACGCTCCTTGTCAAGCATCTCGGGATTGAACTGGGCCAACTCGTTGAGCAGGATCTCATACTCACGCTTTATGTCATCGGTATCACCGGGTACCATGAAAAGCAACAGGGAGTTACGTTCTATATGACGCAGAAAGCGCAAGCCCAGCCCCTTACCCTCGCTGGCACCCTCAATGATGCCGGGGATATCGGCCATGACGAATGACTTGCCGTCGCGATACGATACTATACCCAGATTGGGTTCAAGTGTGGTAAAAGGATAGTTTGCAATTTTGGGCTTGGCTGCCGATATGGCCGAAAGCAACGTTGATTTACCGGCATTGGGGAATCCTACCAGGCCTACATCGGCCAGCAGTTTGAGCTCAAGTACCACCATGCGCTCCTGAGCAGGCTCTCCGGGTTGGGCAAAACGGGGCGCCTGACGCGTAGCCGTGCGGAAATGCCAGTTGCCCAGACCTCCGCGACCGCCCTTAAGCAGTATGGCCTCCTGACCGTCGTCAGTTATGTCACACAGGTATTCGCCGGTCTCGGCATCGTATGCCACGGTACCGCAGGGTACTTCTATGATTACATCATTTCCGTCTTTTCCAAAGCATTTGTTGCTGCCGCCGTTACCGCCGTTCTCAGCAAAAGCATGACGCTCATAACGCAGATGCAGCAGAGTCCAGTAGTTGCGGTTTCCTTTCAGTATCACACTGCCGCCCTTACCGCCGTCGCCGCCGTCCGGTCCGCCGTTGGGAATATACTTGTCATGGCGAAGGTGAGCCGAGCCCCTGCCTCCTTTGCCTGAACGACAAAAAATCTTGACGTAATCTACAAAATTGGATTCTGCCATATATAATAAAGGTAGCTCAGATTGAGGCTACCTTATCAATTATTTCAGCTATCATCTTGTCCTTGTCACCCTTGAAAGTGAACTCGGAGAGCACCCCCTCTTTCTTGAACCACTCAATAAGCGGATGGGTCTGGGTATAATAGACATTGAAACGTTTCTTGATTGTCTCTTCATTGTCATCGGCACGACCCTCTATCTTGGCACGGTTTAGCAGGCGCTCCATAAGTACATCCTCACTTACTATCAGGTTCAGAGTGACCGATATCTTCTCACCGCGTTCCTGCAGCATCTCCTTGAGAGCCTTTGCCTGAACGATGGTACGGGGGAATCCGTCAAATATCACACCGGGACCGTCAATCATGGTGTCATATACGCTTGCAAGCATATCTATGATAAGGTCATCGGGAATAAGCTGGCCATTCTCAATGTAGCGTTCGGCAATCTTGCCAAGTTCCGTACCGGCCTTTATCTCAGATCTGAGCACATCACCTGTAGATATGTGGTTATAACCGAATTTCTCAACCAGGGCAGCACTGTAAGTTCCCTTGCCTGAACCGGGAGCTCCAAAAATTACTATGTTGTCCATTACTGAAACTTGAGTTTTTTACTTTATGATTCTATAAATATCACGTGAATTACGTCCGAATCCGTCATAATCAAGGCCATATCCTACAATAAAGCCATTAGGGATGTTCAAGGCCAGATACTTGAGGTTAATGTCAACCTTAAGTTTATCAGGTTTGCAGAGCAGGGCGCATACCTGGACCGATGCGGCATTCTTATCGGTAAGAGAGCCCAGAATGTCACGCATGGTATAGCCGGTATCAACGATATCCTCAACTATGATTACATGACGGCCCTCAACTGATTCCTGCAATCCCATCAGTTCCTTGATATTTCCTGTGGTGTCAGTACCCTGGTATGAGGCCAGTTTGACGAATGACACATTACATGGAACGGTAACATTCTTAAGCAGATCGGCCGCAAACATGAATGCACCGTTAAGGATGCACAGGAACAACGGCTCCTTACCCTCATAGTCACGATTTATTTCTGATGCTACCCTTTTGATTTCCTTCTGGATGTCCTCCTCCTTGAGGAACACCTCAAACTCTCTGTCCTTTACCTGAATGGTTCCCATATCTGATGCAAAAATATTACGCGAATTTACTTAAAAAACCGCATCGCTATGGATATTATTGTCAATTTTATTAGCGTCAGGAACAAGAATGCCACATTTTTAACAAAATAAACGTACATTTGCCAAGTGCAATTGCCAAACTATGGATAAAGACAGTATCGTTAATGTTGGCCGGGATTGGGTACAGCCTTTGCTCAAACCGCGTAGCCCCAAGGCGCACAAGGGAGTTTTCGGCCACGCACTGCTCTATGCCGGCAGTCACGGCATGGCAGGTGCGGCAGTACTGTCGGCAAGGGCATGCCTGCGTTCCGGCGTGGGGCTTCTTACGGTCTGTTCGCCGTCCTGCAACAATGACATACTCCAGATTTCCGTTCCGGAGGCCATGACAATAGCAGCCGATGACCTTTATGCCAACACCGATCTGAGCCGATACAATGCCGTAGGTGCAGGCCCGGGATTGGGACAGGGCGATTCGCAGGCCGCCATATTGGAGAAACTGCTCAAGACAACGGTCTGTCCCATGGTGCTTGATGCCGATGCGCTTAACATCATATCCCGTAACCGCTACCTGCTTGAATATGTTCCCGCAGGAACGGTAATAACGCCCCACCCCGGCGAACTCAAACGCCTGACAGGTCCGTTCAGCGATGAATCAGAGATGATCCTTAAAGCCAAGGCTCTGGCACGTGAGAACGGAATAACTGTTGTGGTCAAGGGCGCCCCGACCGTGACCGTTTCTCCATCCGGTATCATGTACGTAAACACTACCGGTAATCCCGGAATGGCAACCGCTGGTTCGGGCGATGTGCTAACCGGTATCGTCCTGGCTTTGCTTGCACAAGGATATAATCAGGAACAGGCCGCAGTTATATCGGTTTACATACACGGGCTTGCAGGAGACCTGGCGGCACGCGATCTTGGAATGACCTCCATGACATCGGCCGATATTGCCGGACATCTGCCCCAGGCCTGGTTACAAACAGAAAAAACGACACAACTATGAAAATAAAGAGAATGGCTCTTACAACAGGGCTGTCACTGATGGTACTGACCGCTTTTGCACAGGGAGTGTCCGCCCCCTACCAGCCGGGCATAACACAGGACGCCGTATCTTACTGGCTCCCCAAAACCCAGCTTACTGTAACCGTGACGGTACAAAAACAGACATTCAAACCCGGCGAGTTCTCACGTTACGCCGAGCGTTACCTGCGTCTGAACGATGTCAAGGACAAGGCCGAAGAGGTTTGGAGCATAACCGATGTACGTGTTTCGGCTAACGGCATACCTGATAAGGACAACCTCTACACTCTGGCTTTCCCGCAGAAAGGTGACAGGCCATACATAGAACTGACCAATGACGGCATCCTGGCTGCCGTGAATGTCCGTGCCAAGGAGCCTGCGGCACAAGCTGTACCTGAGTCCGCAAAACAACCGGCCAAAAAGATAAACCCGCAGGACTATATGACCGAGGAGATTCTGATGGCCGGTTCAACAGCCAAGATGGCCGAACTTACCGCCAAAGAGATCTACAGCATCCGCGAAAGCCGCAACTCCATAACCCGCGGTCAGGCGGATTTCATTCCCACTGACGGAGAATCTCTCAAGTACATGCTTGAATCCCTTACCACTCAGGAAACCGCATTGCTCACGCTGTTTACAGGCACAAGTGAGAGTGAGGATATGACATTTACCATAAATGTCACACCCGATGCCAACATAAGCAAGCAGGT
Organism: Bacteroidaceae bacterium; assembly: GCA_017642425.1. Classification (GTDB taxonomy): domain Bacteria; phylum Bacteroidota; class Bacteroidia; order Bacteroidales; family Bacteroidaceae; genus Colenecus. The sequence continues at coordinate 37,920 of JAGCPB010000036.1, read as the reverse complement.
CCTGTTCCGTTTCTCAAGCAAACTGGGTGTACTCCCCGCAGACAATCTTGCCGGAGAGCCTGTCTGGATTGACATCACTGACAGGAAAATGGCCGATGGCTACAGTGTGGATGAAAAGCAGATGAAAAAACAGTCAAGCAAGTTCAAGAAGGACACCCCGTTCCTGTACTACCGGATACCCGGGCGTGCATCGGTAAAGATATATAACAACCGCGCACAGTTCCTGGAGCAGGATATCCAGATAGCCCAGTTCGGTAAGGTAGAAGTGGTATCGGGCACATTGATGGGCAAGAAAGCCGATACAAAAATCACTTTTGATACTACGACTGGCAATGTAAAGAGCATAAACGAGTAACCGTTACCCGTATTAACAAATAAAGGCGGCTCCCAAAAGGAACCGCCCTTGTTTTTTCCTGCAAGCAGGAATCAGCCGCCTATATGTATTGTATACTTAAGGATGAACAGGATTGCAAGAATCCACATCATGATGCTTATCTTCTTGAACTTTCCGCTCAGGGCGTTCAGGACAACATAAGAGATAAGACCCAGCATGATACCATCGGAGATGCTGTATGCCAATGGCATTACAATCATTGTGATATATGCAGGAACGCACTCCGAGAAATCATCAAAGTCCACATCCTTGATTGATGACATCATCATTACACCTACAAGTATCAGAGCAGGAGCAGTAGCTGCTGAAGGGATACCCAGGAATACTGGAGCAAAGAACAGTGCGATGGCAAAGCAGATTGCTACTGTAAATGAAGTCAGACCAGTACGTCCGCCAGATGCAACACCTGATGCGCTCTCCACATAAGTGGTAGTGGTGCTGGTACCAAAAGCTGCACCTGCTACGGTTGCAATGGCATCGGCCATGAGGACCTTCTTGACACCGGGAATTGTACCGTCAGGATTAATGGCATTAGCCTTCTTTGATACGCCGATAACAGTTCCGATTGTGTCAAACATATCTATGAACAGGAATGTAAACACAACAATCAGCATATCAACGGAGAAGATATTGTGCCACTCAAACTTGCAAAATATGGGTTCAATTGAAGGGACTGAACTTACCACACCGTCAAACTTGGTGATACCGAACGGAATACCGACAATAGCAGTAACAATGATACCAATCAGGATTGCACCGGGCACCTTAAGGATCATCAGCACGGAAGTGATGACCAGACCTATCAGAGCCAGTAATGCAGTACCGCTTGTGATATTGCCCAAGGCAATGATTGTACCGCCGTCATCAACGATGATACCTGCATTAACCATACCGATGAATGCTATAAACAGACCGATACCGGCACTTACAGCACTCTTCATCGCAGACGGAATGGCATCGATGATAGCCTCACGGATATTGGTTACGGTAAGGATGATAAAAATGATACCTTCAATAAGGACAGCGGTCAATGCAAACTGCCAGCTGTAACCCATGGTGAGGCAAACAGTATAAACAAAGAATGCATTGAGGCCCAGTCCCGGAGCAAGCGCATAAGGCTTCTTGGCATACAAAGCCATAACCAGAGTACCTACTATGGCAGCAAATGCTGTAGCGGTAAATACGGCACCTCTAGGCATACCCATACCCTCCAGTGCTCCAAAGATATCGGGGTTGACTGCAAGGATATATGCCATTGTCAGGAATGTGGTTATACCTGCCACAATCTCAGTCTTGACATTGTGCTTGGCAGGATCAAAACCTAAAACTTTCAGAAATGACATAACGGTGATTATTTATAGTTATACCCTGTTATATGATTAGAAATCCCACTTTACGCCAAGGCAGGGATTGCACTTGAAACCCTGATATGCAGCAAAGTTGTTGCTCAGCTCAACCTCACAGCCAACATTGAAGTTGGGGCAGTTGAACAGTGAACCGACATTGTACCAAAGCTGAGGCTCTGAGATGAATGTGAATGAGTTCTCGCATTTGTCCAGATCAGCCCATGCATAGTGCTTCTCACCCCAAACATCGGCAAAACCTGAGAACTTGAGACCCTCAACACCGAACAGGTTGTTCATACCCCATACGAAAGTGAACTGCAGAGGCAGTTTTGAAGCATCGTCGTATGAGAATGTCTTGTACATGAGTTCAAATGTGAAAGTATTTGAGAAATCATCATTGTGCAGGAAATACTCGGCACCGAACAGCCAGTTGCTGAAACCGCCGCCTGCATTGAACTCAACATGTGCGCTTAATGCACCAAGACTTGACTCCTGCCAGAAGTTCAGGGCACGGGCAATCTCAAAATATGAGCCCTGCATACCACGGGCACCTAAATCGCGGGCATCCTTGTTGGGATAATCATAATCAACAAAGAAGAATGTGCTTCCCCAATCATCGCCCTTGAACATCTCAAGAGTTGTGGTAACATACTTGCGGTTCTCACCGAAATCGTAGAACACCTGTAAGTTGGTCTGTGCAAAAGCACCGACTGCGAGCAGGCTGAATCCTGCAAAAGCAACAAATTTTTTCATCTCAATTACTTTTAGATTAATAAGTTATAAAAATGAATTGTAAAAAAAATAATCCGTTTGTTATCCGTTATACTTGGGATCGTCATGCAGGGGTTTCTTGAACTCCTCAGGCAAATCCTGACCCTCGGCGGTAGCGCGCTTACCGCTTGCATAATCGCTTGTAAAGTGGAAGTCATTACCGGGAAGGATTGCATTCAGGATGATACCAACCAGAGCGGCAACTGCCAGACCTGACAGTGAAACCTTGCCGAATGAAACGCTGCCGGGACCAAAGTTGATACCAATTGCAAGCACCAGAATCAGAGCGGCAATGAGCACGTTACGGTTATTTGTAAAGTCAACCTTGTTCTCAACCAGGTTACGTACACCTACAGCGGATATCATACCGTAGAGCACCAGAGAAACACCACCAACCGTTGCGGTAGGCATAGCGTAAATGATCTGGGCGAACTTGGGACAGAATGAGAATACGATTGCCAAGCAAGCTGCTATACGCACCACCCTGGGATCAAACACCTTGGTAAGGTTGAGCACGCCAGTGTTCTCACCGTATGTAGTGTTGGCGGGAGCACCGAACAGTGCAGCAAGAGCGGTAGCGCAGCCGTCACCAACAAGGGTGCGGTGCAGACCGGGATCTGCAATGTAGTTGCGGTTGCAGGTTGATGAGATGGCGCATACATCACCAATATGCTCAATCATTGTGGCAAAAGCGATAGGCACGATTGCAATGATTGCAGTCCATACGAATGACCAGTCAGGATTCTTGAGAACTGCAAATGCTGTATTCTCCATCTGGAAAGGCATTCCGAACCAAGTTGCCTCCCTTACAGCCGAAAAATCGACCTGACCGAAACATGCAGCCACAATATATGAACCGATAACACCCAGGATAATGGGGATGATCTTGATCATTCCCTTACCGAAGATGTTGCAAATCACAATGATAACGATAGCCAACAGGGCAATCCACCAGTTGCTCTGGCAGTTGTTTATGGCGCTTGATGACAGGATAAGACCGATTGAGATGATGATAGGACCGGTCACCACGGGCGGGAAGAAACGCATCGTGCGGCGTACACCGTAGAACTTGAACAGAGCTGCCAGCACAAAATAGAGCAGACCTGCGCAGAAAACGCCGATGCAGGCGTATGTGAGCGCAACGCCTTCTGTCATGCCAAGACCCACACCGAATTCCTTTACAGCGGCATAACCGCCCAGGAATGCAAATGATGAGCCCAGGAATGCGGGCACCTTAAACTTGGTGAACAAGTGGAAAATCAGCGTGCCGATACCTGCAAACAGCAGGGTGGCCGATACTGACAGACCTGTAAGAAGCGGTACCAGAACGGTAGCGCCGAACATGGCAAACATATGCTGGAAACCAAGCACCAGCATCTTTCCGTTGCCAAGGGACCTGGCATCATAGATGCCTTCCTGTTTTAATTCCATGATTGACAATTGTTTTGGTTATAATTTGTTTAATTCTGTTTTTTCGTGTTAGCAAAAATAATTTCGCGCGTAATAATGTAAAAGAATTTAAAGCCCTTTTTTGGCAATTGTTGATAACTTTAGGCAAACGGTTGAAAACATTGATTATTTTTGTGCATCGGGGGTAAACCTGACAGACTTGACGATTATGCAGATACATTTCCAGATAGAATACATAACAAGATGGGGTGAGAGTCTCTATCTGTGCCTGAACATGACAGACGGCACACAGATATGCCTTGACATGGCCAACAACGGCGCCGGAACCTGGTTCACGGATTATGAGATTGTGGATGATGAGGTCATGGCCGGTGACATAACCTACTGCTATATGGTACAGACCGACGGACAGATAACACGCCGTGAGGAGGGCTCCCTGCACTCCATTCCATACACCCGTGCCAAACGTCTGGTCCTGTCCGACCGTTGGAAAGACTACAACGGTAATGAAATGGAACAACGCACAGTAGCCATTCCTTATGTGCATCATAATAACCGTCCGCGCTGGAAGGGAGCCGGAACGGCAATCCCGGTCTTCTCCCTGCGCAGTGAAAGAGATTATGGAATAGGCCAGTTCACAGACCTTAAACTGCTTGTGGATTGGGCGGTTGCCACAGGACAGAGCGTAATCCAGACTCTGCCCGTCAATGACACCGCCATGACCGGCACCTGGCGTGACTCATACCCTTACAGCGCAAACTCGTCATTCGCCTTGAATCCCATTTACATTGACCTGGAGCTGATAGGCAAACCTGATGACAAGGATTTTCTCAAACATGCCGAAAAGGAGCGCAAGGCACTCAATGCACTCCCTGTAATAGATTATGAACGTGTATTTAGGCTCAAGAGCGAGTATCTGGACCAACTTTATGAGAAACTGGGCGAATCATGTTTCCGGGACAGGGAATACAAGGCTTTCTTTAATGCCAACCGTTCATGGCTGGAGCCATACGCTCTCTATTGCTACCTGCGTGACAAATACGGCACGGCCGATTTCCACAAATGGAAAGAGTCTGAGTACAGCCCGGCTCTTCTGGACCGTTTCTGCACTCCCGGCAACAGCCGCTACCACGAGATCCGCAAACACTATTTCATCCAGTTCCATCTTGACAAGCAACTTACAGATGTAAAGAAATATGCCAATAGAAAAGGTATATTGCTGAAAGGTGACATACCTATCGGAGTAAACCGTCACAGTGCTGACGTGTGGATTCATCCTGAGTTATTCCACACTGACTGCCAGGCTGGAGCACCACCCGATGCCTTTGCCGTTGATGGGCAGAAATGGGGAATGCCTACATACAACTGGAAAAACATGGCTCATGACAACTATGCGTGGTTTGTTGCAAGGTTCCGCAAAATGGCCGATTATTTTGATGCATACCGCATAGACCATCTGTTGGGATTCTTCCGCATCTGGGAAGTACCCTTGCAATACCAAAGCGGCCTGATGGGACGTTTCAATCCCGCCCTAACCTACACCCCGCAGGAGATGTGGGACCGCGGTTTTCCGTTCAATCCGGCCATGCATGCCACCCCACCCGCGGGTACCAATGAGACCAATGTGCTGTTCCTTGAGGACACGCATCGTCCCGGCACATACCATCCGCGCATAAACGCCTTTGACACTGCCGTTTTCAGATGGCTGTCAGACGATGAGCAGGCCGCTTTCCGTAGCCTGCATGACGATTTCTATTACCACCGCAACAACCGGTTCTGGAGTGATTCCGCCATGTCCAAACTACCGGCACTCATCGAGGCTACCGATATGCTGGTGTGCGGTGAGGACCTGGGTATGATTCCCGCCTGCGTTCCCGAGGTCATGGACCGTTTGCGTATTCTGGCACTTGAAGTCCAGCGCATGCCCAAGAACATGGGCGTGAGTGTATCGGACCCCGCCACCTACCCTTACATGTCTGTATGCACCACATCCACACATGATATGAGCGTGCTGCGCACCTGGATTGAGGATGAGATGGAGCCTAACCATGTGATAACCACCCGTAAGGCAACAACAGCCGCATGCACCAGTGTGATATCGGCCCATCTGGCATCACCTTCAATGCTGGCCATATTCCCGCTTCAGGACTGGCTCTCCATGAGCAGTTCGCTGCGCGCCAAAGACCCGGCCGCCGAGCGCATAAACGTACCGGCCGATCCCAACAACTACTGGCGCTACCGCATGCATCTGACCCTGGAGAAACTCTGCTCCTCCCGCAAATTCAACGAAGAAATCCGCCAGATGCTGTATCTGTCTGGCAGATAATCCCATTTGCAGAAGCAGGACTGTCGATTGGGGGATCATCAGTGCAGCAGCGTTAAGCGTAGAGCCCTGGAGGATCCCGTTAAGAACGGCGTTTCGTTCAACGACTGTTAGACACCGGAGGTGACTAAAAAGGAGGCGTTCGACGTTTAGGGTCCATAGGGGCTCGGAGTAGCTGCGGAACGTTGTCCCCCAATTGACAGTCCTGCGCTGTTCCTGATTGACATCTTTTTTGTATCTTTGCAGTTCAAAACAAAACAGCATGTTTGAAAATCTATCCGAAAGACTTGAAAGGTCACTTAAGATACTGAAAGGTGAAGGCAAGATCACCGAGGTCAATGTAGCCGAAACCCTCAAGGATGTACGCAAAGCCCTTCTTGATGCCGATGTAAACTACAAGGTTGCCAAGCAGTTCACCGATACCGTAAAGGAGAAGGCCCTGGGCATGAACGTGCTCACATCGGTCCGTCCCGGCCAGCTGATGGTCAAGGTGGTGCATGATGAACTGGCCACCCTGATGGGCGGCGAGGCCGTAGACATTGACATAAAGGGACATCCCGCAGTAATACTGATGGCCGGTCTGCAAGGTTCCGGTAAGACCACCTTCAGCGCCAAGCTGGCCAACCTGCTCAAAACCAAGCGCGCCAAGAAGCCGCTGCTTGCAGCCTGCGACGTTTACCGTCCTGCCGCCATTGACCAGCTCAAGGTTCTAGGCGAGCAGATAGGCGTAACCGTCTATACAGAGCCCGGCAACAACAAACCCGTTGAGATAGCACAGAACACCATAAAAGAGGCCCGCGCCAAGGGCTATGATGTGGTCATCATAGATACCGCCGGCCGTCTGGCCATAGATGAGATGATGATGCAGGAGATAACCGCCATCAAGGAGGCCGTAAATCCCAATGAGATTCTCTTTGTGGTTGACGCCATGACCGGTCAGGACGCCGTGAACACCGCACGTGAGTTCAACGAGCGTCTGGACTTTAGCGGCGTGATACTGACCAAACTGGATGGTGACACCCGCGGTGGTGCAGCCCTGAGTATCCGCACCGTCGTCAATAAGCCCATCAAGTTTGTAGGTACGGGCGAGAAGATGGATGCATTCGATGTATTCCACCCCGACCGCATGGCCGACAGAATCCTGGGCATGGGCGATATAGTATCGTTCGTGGAACGCGCTCAGGAGAACTTTGATGCCGAGCAGGCCAAGCGCCTCCAGAAGAAGATGGGCAAGGGCAAGTTTGATTTCAACGACTTCCTGGAGCAGATAGGCCAGATAAAGAAGATGGGTAACATGAAGGACCTGATGGGCATGATACCCGGCGTAGGCAAGGCTATCAAGGATCTTGACATAAGCGATGACGCATTCAAGGGCATAGAGGCCATGATTTACTCAATGACCCCGCAGGAGCGCAGCAACCCCGAGCTTCTGGACAAGAGCCAGTCACGCAAGAACCGCATAGCCAAGGGCAGCGGCGTGCCGATCAATGAGGTGAACCGCATGCTCAAGCAGTTTGAACAGACCCGCAAGATGATGAAAAACGTGGCCGGCTCCAAGCTGCCCAATCTTGGCCCGATGATGAGAAGATAAACATTACGATATATGCAACTGATAGACGGAAAGGCAGTAGCCGAACAGGTAAAGCAGGAGATTGCAGCCCAGGTGGCCGCAATGGTAGAGAGAGGAGAGAAACGCCCCCATCTGGCCGCCATACTGGTAGGTCATGACGGTGGTTCCGAGACATACGTAGCCGCCAAGGTAAAGGCTTGCGAGGTATGCGGATTCAAATCAACCCTAATCCGTTTTGAGAGTGACATCACAGAGGATATCCTGCTCTCAAAGGTTCAAGAACTCAACAATGACCCTGACGTTGACGGATTCATAGTCCAGCTCCCCCTGCCCAAGCATATCAATGAGCAGCATGTGATAGAGGCCATAGACTACCGCAAGGATGTAGACGGTTTCCACCCCATCAACGTAGGCCGCATGAGCATAGGTCTGCCCTGCTTCATATCGGCCACACCCAACGGCATCATGGAACTGCTCAAGCGTTACAACATTGAGACCCGCGGCAAGAAAGCCGTTGTACTGGGCCGCAGCAACATAGTTGGCAAGCCCATGGCCACCCTGCTCATGCAGAAAGCCAACCCCGGTGACTGCACCGTAACCGTTTGCCACAGCCACACCGCAAACATCAAGGAGGAGTGCCGTCAGGCCGATATCATAGTAGCCGCCCTGGGCCAGCCCGGATTCGTCAAGGCCGATATGGTAAAAGAAGGCGCCGTAATCATTGACGTAGGTACCACCCGCGTGCCCGACGCATCAAAGAAAAGCGGATTCCGCCTGTGCGGCGACGTACAGTTTGATGAGGTAGCTCCCAAATGCAGCTTCATCACCCCTGTTCCCGGCGGCGTTGGCCCCATGACCATCTGCTCGCTTATGAAGAACACCCTGCTCGCAGGTCAGAAAAGCATTTACAAATAAAACGTGACCAGGTCTGCCATATTCATCGGGATATGGCTGATATGCACGCTCGGCGCATCGGCCCAAACCCCTGACAGTATCTCCCTATACTTTGCCGGAGATATAATGCAGCATAAGGCCCAGCTGGACGCAGCACGCAGACCTGACGGTACATATGAATACAGCGGCTGTTTCGCTCTGGTAACCCCGGAGATTGAGGCAGCCGATGTTGCTGTCTGCAACTTTGAGACCACTCTGGGAGGTGCTCCCTACTCCGGATATCCCAACTTCTGTTCTCCCGATGAACTTGCCCAAGCGGTAAAAGATGCCGGATTTGATATTTTCCTTACAGCCAACAACCACTGCCTGGACCGGCACAACTATGGTCTCATCCGCACACTCGATGTGCTGGACAGTCTGGACATCGGCCATTTGGGAACATACCGCAATCAGGCCGAGAGGGATTCACTATACCCATATATCCTGGAACGGAACGGCATACGTATTGCCCTGTTAAACTACACTTATGACACAAACGGCATACCAGTAGCCCAACCCTGCATTGTCAACTACATAGATACAGCCGTGATACGGAAAGACCTGATGCGTGCCAGGGAACTGAAAGTTGACTGCATAATTGCCTGCATGCACTGGGGGACCGAATACATGAGACAGCCCGATACGCAGCAGCGCAAACTTGAAGACTGGCTCTACGCCCACGGGGTAGACCATATAATAGGAAGCCATCCGCACGTGGTGCAGCCCGTACGTACCCTACCCGACTACCGTAACCGTCCGTCACGCCATCTGACCGTCTGGTCCCTTGGCAACTACATTTCAAACATGACCGCTCCACACACTTATGAAGGTCTGGCTGTAACCCTGCGTCTTAAGAAAAATATGTTTCAGACCCGCATGAGCAGCTACGACCTCCATCCCAACCGCACTATCCGACCTCAATACATTGTTATCCCCGAATAGATTTCATATCTTTGCGATATAAATATTTACCAATGCTTATGAAACCATTACTAACCTTATCATTCGCTATGCTGATGACCTTATCAGCTAACGCAAAACTCACCTTACAGGAAATCCGCACCGCTGCGGACAACGTTATTGAGCTTTATTATCTGAGTGATACGCTCGATGTCAATGAGGTCGATATATCCGATCCATCCCTGTGGAAAGTGAACGGAGTTCAGGTGCTTGCCGTGAACCGCACCGCTGCGGCAGCCGACAAATGTGACCATTTTGTCTATCTGACCGTACCCACGCTCCGGAACGGCAAGAAATACAGCATTGAGACTCCTTACGGAAATTACAAACTCAAGTTCAAGGACAGGAATGTGTTCTGTGAGGCCATCAAGACCAATCAGGTTGCCTACAGCGCATTGTCAACCAAGCGATTCGCCAATTTTGCCATCTATCTGGGTGACGGCGGCGTAAAGAAGATTGAGGGCGCCCTGCCGGGTTACACCGTATATCAGTTCAAGAAAAACAAGATTGGCAAGAAGGTTACATCAGGCCAGCTTACGGAGATTGGCCAGGACCAGTCATCGGGCGATTTTGTTTACCGCATCGACCTTGCAAAGGTACCCCAGGGCGGACCGTACAAGATTGTGGTTGAGGGCTACGGCTCATCATATCCCTTCGGCGTAGGCGGCCAGTTCTCACAGAAGCTGTCATACGTTAGTTTCCGTTCTCTGTTCAACCAGCGCTGCGGCATACAGATCATAGAGCCCTACTCAGATTTCAGCTACCGCACCAAGCGCTGCCACGAGACAATTTACCAGACTTATGACCGCATCGGTGAAGCCCGCCTGGTTGTGAAAGGCACAGAGCCTACCATCCAGGCATGGGGCGGCTATCACGATGCAGGCGATGCAGACCGCCGCACCTACCATATGGATGTACCCAGCACCCTGCTCACCACATTTGAGACATTCCCCAGCCTCTTTACCGATGACCAGTTCAACATCCCCGACAAGTTTGATGAGAACTTCAACATACTGGGCAAGGGCAACGGAATTCCCGATATCCTTGACGAGGCTGAATGGGGCACCATGTTCTGGAAGTACTTCCAGGAGGAGGACGGCCAGATTCCATGGGGTACTGAGACCAACGGATATTCACCCTTTACCACATACGATTTTGAGGACCATCTGTTTGGTTCCGAGACTCTTGATCCGCGTACATCGGCCTGGGCATCAGGTCTGTTCTATCACTTTGCACGCATAATCAAGCCGTATGATGCAGCCAAGAGCAAAGAATATGCTGAGCGCGCAGAACTGGCTTATAATGCAACCGTACGCGTATATGGCGAGCGTAACCGTGAGATGCCGGCTTCATTCCGCATGTATTATAACGTTGAGAAATACCTCATGACCGGCAATGCAGAGTGCCATGAGTACATCAAGTCACATGTGGCCGATGCAGAGCAGATTCTCACCACCTACAACCAGGGTTCAGAGATTTTTGCCGAGCGCGGCTGGCTGACCTCATATTTCTTCAGCTACATACTGGCTCCCGCCAGCAAGACCGATCCCGCCACCGTAAAGGCATTCAAAGATATACTGCAGGCTGTTGTAGATAAGCAGATAGAAGCATTTGCCCAGAACGCCTACCCCAACGGCGCACCCATGAACGTAAACTGGTGGGGCAGCAACGTGGCTCAGGGACAGTACACATTCCCCATCGTGCTGATGTGGAAGCTCACCGGCAAGCAGGAGTACATAGACGCAGTAAGCCAGATGATGGACTATGCGCTTGGACTCAACCCGCTGGGCAAGTGCTATATGACCACACTTGGATTTGACCAGGTTCACTGGCCGCATGACCGCGAGAGCGCCTACACAATTGAGCAGGGCTGGGGTCCGCGTCCCGGTATTCTGGTGTTCGGTGCCGGCAACTATGTGCGCAACTATCCCAGCTACCCGGCAATAAGCCGTAACACCACTCCGCGTGAGCGTGCCTACATAGATATTCTTGACAACTATCAGAACAACGAATATACAATTTATCAGAGCCTCTGTTTCCCGTCAGTAGTCTACCCCATTCTGGCTGGCGGCTGCACCTGGAAACCGGGCGACAAAGATCCTTATAAGTGAACGAGATAGTTTCATATATAAATAAGATAGTCTGGAACCCGGGGCTGGTGGTACTACTGCTGGGCGCCGGACTGTTCTTCTCTGTCTGTACGCGATTTGTGCAGGTAAGGCGCATCGGGCTTATGGTGCGCTCTCTTTTCAGTAAGAAACGCGGTGCTGACGGAATTTCGTCATTCGAGGCATTCTGCATAGCCCTTTCAGGAAGAGTTGGAACAGGAAACATTGTAGGTGTTGCTACAGCCATTGCATTCGGTGGCCCCGGAGCCGTATTCTGGATGTGGGTGGTAGCATTCTTCGGCGCATCGACCGCCTTTGTAGAGTCCACACTGTCACAGATGTACAAGTTCCGCCACTCAAGCGGATATCGCGGCGGACCGTTCAGTATTTTTGAAGAAGGACTGCGCCAGCGCTGGCTTGGAATAGTCTTTGCCGTAATCACCATCATTGCCTGTGCCGTGTGCCTTACAATGGTACAGTCCAACGGCGCTTCATCTACAATGCATAACGCATTCCCGGTATCCACACTGACATCGGGCATAATCCTGGCCGCTCTGCTGGGTGTGGTGATTGTGGGCGGAGTAAAACGCATAGCAAAAGTAGCGTCTATAATAACCCCGTTCATGGCTTTCGGCTATATTGCATTGGCCATCGTTGTGGTAGCCTATCATATAGGTGATGTTCCCGCAGTATTCAAAAGCATCTTCACCAATGCATTCGGAATCAACCCAGTATGCGGAGGCATAATAGGCTCCACCATAGCCATGGGTGTTAAGCGCGGCATATTCTCAAATGAGGCCGGCCAGGGAACCGGAGCTATGGTATCGGCCGCAGCCGATGTACAGGCACATGCGCAGCAGGGTCTGGCACAGTCATTCTCAGTGTATGTGGATACGCTGTTTGTTTGCACCGCTACCGCTCTCATGATACTCACATCCGGAACCTATAACATTCTGGATGCCGATGGCAACATGCTTTTGGCAAACGCCCCGGAACTTGGCAACAACTACGCCGCATATACACAGAATGCGGTCGATACAGTGTTTGCAGGATTCGGCAGCCAGTTTGTATCGGTTGCCATGATTTTCTTTGTCTACAGCACCATAATGGCATACTATTTCTATTCAGAGTCAAGCATTATCTACCTGTTCAGGGGCAAGAACCCCAAGCATGAGAAACTGGTAATCCGCATTCTGCAGGCCGTAATGCTGGCATCTGTAATATTCGGAGCTGTACGTGAAGCCGATGTGGTCTGGCAGTTGGGCGATATTGGCGTAGGCCTGATGGCGTGGTTCACGGTCATAGGTATCATACTGCTCTACCCTAAGGCAATCAAAGCATTGAAGGACTATGAGGGAACAATCAAGAATCAAAAAGCTGATTGAAATAATTAAGGACAAGGAGAGGCTCTACAGGATTCTGTTTGAGGGAACAGATCCGCTTTCCAAGCCGGTTGACATAACCATAATGATTGCTATAGCGCTGTGTATCGTTATAGCCTCATTGGAAAGTGTACTTAAGGTTGATGATTACTCATTCCAGACACTCATTCACATGGAACTGACGGGTGCCGGAATCCTTAAGACTGCAATCATTGTCCTTGAGTATGTTCTGAGCATACTGTTCGCCATTGAGTATATGCTAAGAGTCTATTGCTCACCCGTAAAACGAGAGTATGTACTGAGTTTCTTCGGCATAATTGACCTGTTGGCCACATGGCCACAGCTGCTCAGCGTATTCTTCCCGCCGCTAAGATATCTGGCCCTGATGCGAACATTCCGCCTGTTCCGCATATTCAGGGTTCTCAAACTGTTCGCATTTATCAATGAGGGATACCTTCTTTTGGAGAGCATCCGAAAGAGTCTGGTCAAGATACTGGTCTATTTCATGTTCGTGGTGGTGCTGGTGTGCATACTGGGCACCATAATGTATATTGTTGAGAGCGGTACGCCCGGAACCCTGTTCACAAGCATTCCCACCAGCATATACTGGGCAATAGTCACTCTGACCACAGTAGGATACGGCGATATCACGCCTGTTACCGCACTGGGCAAGTTCCTGTCAGGAATAGTGATGATCCTGGGTTACACAATCATTGCCGTACCCACCGGTATCGTATCGGCCACAATGATTGACACCACCAAGAAGAAAGGAAAAGATGGCCGATGCCCCCGCTGCAACGAGAAGACAGACCTCAACGCCAACTACTGCAAACACTGCGGTGAGAGGCTTTAAAACAAAAACTGAGGGGAATTACTTCTCCTCAGTTTCTTTATTCTCATCTTCGTGATGTTTGATGTAGTAGTCTCCGAAACCTTTCTGCTGGAAATTGAATCTGCGCTTGGCACCAAGGTCTCTCATCTGATTTGCAAAATGTAATTTATTCCACAACATGGCTGTACAATTATTGGTTTATGCAATAATAAACAAAATAATCGTATTAACAAATTATTTTTCATACATTTGAGCATTAAAACAAATTAATCCTTTTGCAATATGTCACTTTGGAATCTTAGCAAAGACATTAAGATCTTGGGCAAGCCCAAGAGGAATTTCTATTTTCACGACAAATGCGTTCTCAGCCCCCGCAACCTGGAGGAACTTAGGAAACAAAAAGAAAACAAGAACAAATAAATCACCTCAACCTTTTGCGTTATTCTGATTAATTGCTACCTTTGCACCGCTTTAACCGGAATGCCGGTTTATATGGTGCCCGTAGTTCAGTTGGTTAGAGCGTCAGATTGTGGTTCTGAATGTCGTGGGTTCGAGTCCCACCGGGCACCCCAAATGGGACTGAGAGTGATTTTTTAAGTCACTCTCTTTTCTTTTACCCTGTAATTGCTTGGAATTTTGATAGATATACTCTAACATTTTGTTGTATGAGTTGGTTCGATAATTTTCGCCATCAAATTCAATTTTTTCAGGAAATATCGAACCAAGCAGTTTAATACGCACTTCCATAGGTGCTTGCTCAAAGAATTTGCCCATATTGGCTATGAGGTTTATTGAGTAATCAATCATTTTCTTTATCGATGGATTGTTGATTAGTCGTTGTTCTTCTATTTGGTTTTCCAAAGATACCATTTCTTTTGTTATACGTTGAATCGTATCTTCTTTTTCTTCCTTTGCTATCTGTCCGTCATAAAATAAATCTCTGACTCTATTTGCTCTTTGTTTTAGTTTCTCCAATTCTGATTCCAACTTGATTATCTTTCTCTCACCCTCCTTCTTATTGTCACTTCTGACATCATCTAATATCTCATTGTATAGTGCCAATACATCCTTGCTTGGTTCAAGACTTGAGATGTACTTTATAAAGCCTTCATTCACCCTCTCTGCTCTGATGTTTATATGCTTATGGTTATGGTTACAAAAATAGTATGGGTAACGTCCGCCGTTGCCCTTACTGAAGGCACCTGTAAGAATGTGCCCGCATACAGGGCATACTAAGAACTTGCGTAAATAGAGTTCAGGGGCAGATGTTTTTGTCAACTTTGGTTGTCCTTTCCTCTTTCCTTTTAATATATCCTGAACGCAGTTGAATGTTTGCTCATCAATGATGGCATCATGCTGTCCTGTAATATATCTTTCCTCAAAACCATCATAGGCAGGGATATAAATTTCACCTATGTAGAATCTGTTGGTTAGTATTCTGTAGAAGGTTGTTTTGGAGAGGCTCGGATATAGTCTTTTCCTGATTAAATTGGGGGCTTCCACTCCTTTTGCCACCTCCTTGAATAACTCTTTTACTTTCTCGGCTTCGGCGTTATCTACTATAACCCAACAATCGTTTTTTACTCGCATATTCTTGTATCCTTTGGGCGCTTTACCCATCAACTTTCCTTTTAAGCGAGAGCCTTGCATGCCATCCTTAGTTCTTCTTGAAATCTTTTCATCTTCGGTGTGGGCTACGCCGCAATATAATGGCATTAGAGTACTCCACTCTGGAGTGGAGAAGTCAATAGGGTTTTCTATAGCATTGATTTCAACTCCCAATTCATCATAGAATTTCCTTTTGAATGTCATTCCGAATTCAACATTCCTTGTAAACCTGTCCCAACGTAGGAATAGGATTTTATCCACTTCATTTCTGTGCTTTTTGCAGTACTCATAAATGATTTTCATCTTAGGGCGTTTGAGCGTATAATCCTTTGCGGAATAATCTTCCCTATATGTGTCTATCACATAATAATTAAGTCTTGAGCAATAATCCTTAAGACGTTTCTCCTGCACATCCAATGAGCAACCTTCGGTTTGCTCTTCAGTGCTCACTCTACAATACAATATTACATTCATACCTCTTTTTCTTTAGTCCCATTATTCTTCTTTTCACTCTCCATCTGAAGTGTTGCCATCAGGTAAAGATAGTTTCTCAATTGCTTGATTTCTTCGCTACTTAGGTTCTTGTGGTTTGATAAAATTTGTTTGCATCTTTCAATTGTTAGCATTAAGGTTCATGTCTTTTTACTCTTTATTATTGCCTATTATGGCAAGGGTGAAGTTTTGCCCACCCTCATATAAAACATAATGCTAACTGAAAAAAAGTCAAGCCCCGATAGCTACTTTTTTTATACGTCTTAGAGTGTTGATGCTTGTTCCTGTAATAGCCGATATATTTCTAAGGGATAGGTTCTTCTTTAACAAAGAAATTTCCTTGGTGTACTGGCTCTTGTAGGTATCAACGGATTTACGATATGTACTGGGCCTTCCCATCTTGACACCCTCTTTCCTGCATCTTGCTATATACTGGTTGCGTCCGCTGGTCATACGCTCTTTGATAGTAAGACGCTCCATGCTGGCTATCTCCAAAAGGATAGTGCATATGAGGCTGGCTACTGGATTAACTTTACCATCAGGGGTAAGTGTTTCCAAATTATAGTTCTTGACAAAGAGAGCAACATGGTTCTCATTGAGGCATTGAATAGCTCTAAGTGCTTCGAGTGTATTCCTGCCAAGTCTGTCAATTGAGAGGCAGACAACGCGGCTAATCTGATGTGTCTTGACATATTGAAGCAGTTCCTGAATTTCGGTTCGTTCCTCTATGCTCTTAGCACCACTAATCTTGTTACAGAATGTTGCCTTGACATTCCAACCAACACCATTACAATAATCGTTTAGTTCGTTCAACTGGCGCTGGTACTCCTGTTTGTCGGTGCTCACTCTTGCTAATATTACTACCTGTTCCATATCTTAACTATTACACAACAAATATAGTGCTAATATTTAATATATGCAATAATTCGGCGCAGATTTTGAATTGCGGATTCATGTTGTTACCTTTGCTGAATGGAAAAACAAGAAAGAACGATTGTCCATCTTGAGATAGATGGCAAGCACTACTATTATGGCAATCTAAAAGCTCTTTGTGACAACTGGGATAAGGATGCCATTGGAGTTTCATACAACTATCTTAAAAACTATGTGATTACACAAGATAAGCCCTTTATCGGTAAGAAATGTACTATCCGCAAAGGCGTCATAATCACATCTCCACAAAAAAGTATTGAGTGACAAAACCCAATCAGATAATTATTACTACATTTGTCTAAAATGATTGAGGGCTATGAGAACAAAAGGAAAAAGACACTTGTTGGTTTTAGCGGTGGGCATCATTGTTTCTATCAGTGGTTTGTTGAGTTGCGACCCAATGATTTGGTGTGATGTTTATATAGATAATGAGACTTCAGGTAGGTGTGTTCTTTATGCTATTAATGATTCAAATTCATTATCAAAGAAAGACTCAATTGTTATTAATAGTGGGGAGAGTGCATTATTTATTTATGATGAGGAATTTAGTTTTGAAGCAACAATAGAATGGGCTCAAAGCGTTGTTTATCATTGGACGAGGGTTGATTACCGATATGGAATCAGAATTATATTTGAGGATGGTAGTTCTATTGATTATTATCCCGATTCTGTCAACACACAGATTCATTCTCCATATGATAATAACTCGTATTCATATAATCTCGTTCATAAACATAAAGTTCATGCTACTTATGTTATTTCGGACATTGAAGACGTTAAGTAGGTAATGGATTTATTCATTTAAAACAAAGATATAAGGTGATACGCTGGCCGCTGGCGTATCACCCTTTTTTTAATCTTAAAGTGATACATACTGGTTTTTGATACTATTGCAGTTTATCAATGAGGCTGGAGTATGTATCATCTTCACATTGGCTCATAGCATCAAGCGCCTCCCTATATGGCTTCATGACATTCGAGAATTTCGTGCCATGTCTGTATAATTCTCTCATTCGAGCCTCTACCTTGGCTAAGTCATAATCACAATCCTTGAGAACAAGTGAGATAAAATAGCTCTTCCTGTCGTTGTATTGAACTGGCTCCGATGGGGGAGATACTGCTTCAGTAATAAAACTGGCAATGGGATTGGCATCGGACTCAAGAACGGAAGATAGGGTGTTGTCTGTTATCCCCAACGATTCCCGAATCTGATGCTTGGAATTCAGATTCATTTCAAGTCGGCACACATTGTCAAACATACCTTCTAACCCATACTCTTGAACAAATTTGCGGTTCTCGGCGCTGGACATCTCTCTCCCTTTATCATATATAATCATACGCTTCTTAAATTTTCTTGTCAGTACATTTCTTTCAATGGTAACATTGCCGCAACGCGCTTTGCAATTGAATTGTTGATAGTTTCTGATATGCCCTCTGATATATGCCGACAATCGGCTGATATCGTGACATTCAATATCCTTGGTGACATCGCATGTAACAACCTGTGAATTCATCATTGCCTCTATGTCAATATTACAGATACCGAGATTGTTTATGTTCTCGAAGCATTGTTTTATTGTGTCCGATGAAATGAGTTTGGGATAATCGGCACCAAGTACTTTACCTGTAAACTCCAATACAAATTCATGCTCGGAATAATCAATCTTAATCCTTAACAGATATGGGTATTCCTGATGAAATGACAGAGATTGAACTCTACCATTCTTTTCTTTTTTCTCAAAGGCATTTACATTGTTAATAGTGATGTTCTCAATGGCTGAAACTATTTTTAGTTTATCAAAAGTTATCACGTAAGCGTTTCATTATCATGCATTATTTTTTCCCTCAACTTCCCCTTGCTAAGTGGGGAATAATCAATAGGTGTCCGATGTCTGCTCGGTGTCACCATAAGGATTGTCGGGCGTGGGCTTCAATGGTAGTGAGTTCCAATAATCAGTCATGGATTGGGATATTTTGTCCTTGGTGGACTGCGAAAGGGTGCGCCCTCTTAATTTCTGCGATATGGCTTGCTTCTGCTGGTCGCTCATATCGTTCCTGAATTGTCTTTTAGCTGGTATCATATCATTATTGTTTTTCTATATAAATAGTTGATGTAGTAAAAAAAGCAGGTATAGTTCAATTATTTTTTTCAGCACAACATGAAAAATTGACGGAAGCGACAGAGTGCGCCCTATTTTATAAGCCCACACCGCCAAATTAATTAGTAGGTTTAGGCGGTGTAACAGATACTCTAAGTATATGTGATTAGCCCCTTTGTAGTATCTTAGAAGCACATCAACTCCACATTATAATTATCAAATTTCATATAGAGTTTGAATGTACCAAATAGCGTATTTATTCTTATATAACTTGTATACATGAGGGTCGCTATGTGCCCTAAAAAACTCATATTAATGTGCTTCATGAGGAATGGGAATATAATGCCTTAACTCCCAAATCTTATCTAAGTCCTCTAAAAATCGGTTCGAGAATAGTTCCGTTTGGCACCCCAAAAACAAGAAAGAGGCTTTATAGGCCTCTTTTTTGTTTCCGGGGCGCCCGTTTTGGGCACATCTTTTTATTTTGCTAACGCGAAAGCGCTCCTTTCAGTCGCTTGGCGGCCTCCGGCCGCTCTCGCTCGCATACTCGCTTCGCCCCAATACTAAAGAATCGGTGTTATTATTTCAATGCTTTTGTGTATTTTCGCAAAAAACATGATAAAGATGAAGACAGGAAAGAATATCATAGCTCTGATTGTGATACTTGCTTTTATCGCATGCAGCGAAAGAGGTGAAAAGTATGCGTTCACATACGTCACTTTTAAGCAGGATATCCCCTACACGCAGGACAAGGAGCATCCATCCATCTGCTTTGACATGAATGTACTCAAGGCCCACGGCACTGACACCCTGTTTGCCGATGCATTCAACCTGGACATATCGGAATTCATGTTCGGCAAGCGCACCACCGATGTCCGCGGCGCAATGATACATTTCATTGATTCTGTGATTGAAGTATTCAGGCTGGAGAACAAGGAGCAGATTGAATATGCACGTGAGGAGGGGTTTGAGCCACGCGATATAGATTATGAGTACGTGCTAAACACAGAGGTTCATTACGGCAACAACAAAGACATAATAGGTCACTTCATTAAGTATTACCAATATACAGGCGGCGCGCACGGTGGCACATTCATAACATGCCGCAACTACCGTCTTGAGGATGGCAGTGTGATTACGCTTGACAACTATTTCAAACCCGGCTACGAAAAGGTCCTGATCCCCATTCTGGACAAAAAGCTCCTGGAGTATGCCGAGTGCAGCAGCCGCAATGAGCTTGACGATCACGGATATTTCAGCAACGAGCCCATGTTTGTATCCAAAAACTTTGAGATCCGCCAAGACACCATCGACTTCATCTACAACCAATACGATATCGCCCCGTACGCCCAGGGTATCACTACCCTCTCAGTGCCCGAGGACCTGATCAGTGATATTATAAGGTGACACTATCAAAATCCAACAAACCAATTAATAACCAAATGTATGAAAACAAGAAATCTCATTCTGACTGTAGCTGTGGCCGTATCGGTCTCAGCATCGGGCCAACCCAAGTATGACGGTAACGACGCCTTCCAGGTGGAGCCCCTCAAGGACATTCTGGCACCTATCAAGGTAGGTGCAGCCATTGACAACTGGACTCTGCGCAGTGAAGAGAACATGAAACTCTTCAGCCGCCACTTTAACAGCGCCACATGCGAGAACAGCATGAAACCCATTGAAACCGAGCGCACACAGGGCGTTCTCACTTTCAACACTCCTGACCGCGTGGTTGACTTTGTTCTGGGCAACCAGGGGGCTGTAATGCGCGGCCACTGCCTTATCTGGCACTCACAGTGCCCCGAATGGCTTACCGAAGACTCCACACAAGTGTTCAAGCGCATGAAAGAGCATATCTTTGCCGTAATGAAGCACTACAAGGGCAAGGTTTATTGCTATGATGTAGTGAATGAAGCAATTGATGATGGCCGCGGGTTCCTGCGCAACTCACAGTGGCTCCGCGTTGCCGGCGAGCATTTCATAGACTCCGCATTCGTATATGCCCATGAGGCTGATCCCGATGCCCTGCTATTCTATAATGACTACGGCCTGAACAACCCCGCCAAACGCGAGAAATGCTACCAGCTTGTAAAGGGTATGCTTGACCGCGGAATTCCAATCCACGGAATAGGCATGCAGGGACACTACAATGTTAATATGGACTACAATACCGTTGATGAGTCACTCACCCGCTTTGAGGAACTGGGCGTGCTCATACAGTTTACCGAGCTTGATATTGCCGGAGGTGGTCCGGACCGACGTCGTCAGCGCCAGCAGCAGGGCCAGCAGGACCAGATGGCAAACTTTGGCGGTTATTCCGGTGACGGTGGACTGGCAGCCCCTGAGCTTACAGAACAGGAGAAAGCACGTCAGGATTCACTTGTAGCAGAGGCTTACAAGAAATTTTTTGCAGTTGTAAAGAAGCATAAGAACAGAATCCACACCATCACCTTCTGGGGCCTGGCCGACAACTACTCATGGCTCAACTCACGCAGCCGCCAGAATGCTCCGTTCCTTTTTGACGGTGACTACAAGGCTAAGAAGGCATACTTTGCAGTGCGCGACCTGTGGCGCAGCAAAGACTGACCGCAAAAATGATACAAAAGGGGTCTGACCCCAATTGTATCATTTTTGAAAATTACGCTCCAAAAAAATAATCACAAAAAAATTTGGAGCGTATTTTTTTATGCTTTACATTTGCAGTGTCATAGATTAATATAACACCATTAGACAAGCAGCTAAAAACATTATAAACCAATTAATAACAGCACTTTACAATGATTGAGATTAAGAACTTATCCTTAGGATTCGTTAAGAGCAATGGTATCCATTCCACACGGGTGAATCTGGAAGCGGTAAAACCGGTGCTGGAGAATCTGAGCCTTACAATTGAGCCCGGACACGTGTACGGACTGATAGGACGAAACGGTGCAGGCAAGACCTCTCTTATGAACTGCATCACCGGCATTCTGACTTTCAAGAGGAAGCATCAGCCCATTTATCTGGACGGTGTGAAGTTAAATGTCAACAATCCCAATGATCATGCCAAGCTGTTTTATGTTACGGATACCATCTCCAGTATCCATATACTTGCAGACGCTTTTGCTAATACCCTGGCCTGCTTCTATCCTAATTTCAGCGTTGAGAGTTACAAGGAGTATATGGAGATGTTCAGCATGGACCGCAACGTATTCCTTGATGAGCTGTCACTGGGTGAGAAAAAAATAGTATTTCTCAGTTACGCGTTTGCATCAGGTGCACCTTATATCATAATGGATGAGCCCACCAACGGCCTGGACATAACATCAAGGAAAGTGTTCCGCAAACTGATTGCATCATACATGACACCGGATAGGGCAATCGTCATATCCACCCATCACATCAATGAGATCAGTTCCCTGCTTGACCATATTCTGATTCTTGACAAAAGACATCTTGTGTTTGACCACTCCGTAATGGAAACCGGCAGTGTGCTCTCTTTCATTGAGTCCGATGATGAAGACCTCAGGCAGCAGGCCCTCTACTCCATGACATCGGCCTACGGAAACCGTATGATACTGCCCAACACTAGCGACACAGACAGCGAGATTGATTATGAACTGCTGTTCGAGGCCGTTCTTGAGAATGGAAAAGCTATTAATGAACTGTTTGAAAACAAATGAGCTATGGAAAAGAACGCTATTTTCAACATGAACCGATTCACTGCCCTGTTCAGTACCGGTATTTACAGGATAAAGGTTTCACAATGGTCTATTTTTGGGGGGTTATTTATATTTGTTTCAATTCTGTTACTCACCACTCTACTGCTGCAGGATGCGGATAAGGATAATGTAAGACAGGTCCTGATAGGATTATATCAACTCAGTTATATTGCCACGTTGACACTTGCTACATTCAGGCATTTTTTCAATCAGGAGAAGAAGATGATATGGTATATGCTCCCTGCATCGGCTTTTGAGAAACGGCTTTTCCAGACACTTAGAATACTTGTATGGAACTCAATCCTTTTTATAGCCGGTTGCTTTTTACTTGACCATATATTATGGTCTTCAATAACCCACAACAGTATTCACATTGACGAATATTATGTCGGCTTGAAAGACATATTCTCGTTCGGCTCTCCCATTAAAGGCGTACCTGCATGGATCAATTATACAACATCTGTTCTATTTATGGTTCTTTTTCCTTTCTGCTCCTCTACAGTCACATATCATCGGAATAGCATGTCATCGGGCAAAACATCATATACAATATATTGGGTTCTCTACAGCACCGGTATGATCTTTCACTTCGGTTTCCTTGTCAATACCAGCACAGATCAGGTTGGTGCCATTTTCAAGATAATTCTGGCAAGTATCTCATTATTGTATATACTGTTTGACCTGGTATTTGCAGCTGTTTTAAGTTGCAGAAAGGATTCAGGCAAAAACAAATAAAACAACACATAACAATGATTGAAGTTAAAGATTTAAGCATAGGTTACTCAATACCCGGCAATACGCCGCAGATATTTACCCACTCTGATGATTATGACAGCTCAGAGATAGTATTGCGTGGGCTGAGTCTCAAGATAGAGTCAGGTAAGGTTTACGGACTGATAGGCAGGAACGGTGTGGGTAAGACCACCCTTCTGAACTGCATCAGCGGTCTCATTTGGAAAAACTCAGAGAAAAAGGTTTTCATAGATGGTATGCCATTCTCAAACGGCAATCCGAATCTGAGTTCCAGGATATTCTATGTAACCGACACCACCCCACCCATACATGTACGGGTGGATAAATATGCCAGGAAGCTCTCCATGTTCTATCCGCTGTTCAGCATGGATTGTTTTAATGAATGTGTTGAACTGTTCGGGTTGAACTACAAGGAATACATAGACAATCTGTCATTAGGACAGAAAAAGATGGCATTCCTGAGCTTCGCTTTTGCATCGAACGCATCGCACATCATTCTTGACGAGCCCACAAACGGCCTGGATATCACATCAATGAGGACTCTGCGCAAACTTATCGCCTCAAATATGACCGATGACAAGACAATCATCATATCAACGCACCACATCAATGAGATAAGTTCGCTGCTTGATCATATCATAATTCTGAACAACAAGAATGCAGTATTTGACCACTCGGTACTGGAAGCCGGCAGGGTTCTCTCTTTTGTGGAATCCGATAAGGAGACTGACAAGGAAAAAGCCCTGTACTCCATGTCATCGGCCTACGGCAACCGCATGATTCTGCCCAATACATCAGGTATTGACAGTGAGATTGATTATGAACTGCTGTATGAAGCCGTTCTTGATGACAGCAATAGGATCAACAGCCTGTTTAAATAATAAATCCTTACAGAAATGAAACATAACAATACATTCAGATTAAACAGGTTCCTGGGTCTGATAGGAACCGGCATATACAAACGGAAGAATTCAAAGACGCTTACTTTTACAATATGGGTGGGTATTCTTTTTCTCTTTGTATTATTGAATCAACTGATATCAAATCTTGAATTTGACAGTGCAAGGATTGTAGTGACCAGAGTATATCAAATCTCATATATAGTCTTTTTATCTGTTCCGGTATTCAGATTGACATTCAATGAGCAGATGTCAATACAATGGAATCTGTTGCCTGCATCGGCCTTTGAGAAAAACCTCTATTCTGTGCTGGGAATGCTGATATGGAGGAGTTTGCTGTTTTTCATAGTAGTATTAGGATTGGATTATTTATTATGGAGCGGCAGCCCCTTTATTGAAAGTATGGGAATGGAGATGGGCCAATGCCGCATACGGCTGACAGAATTCTTTACATTCGGAATCACCGATACCATAATGCCGCGATGGGTATCATACGTTCTGGTATTCTTCTTCTATACTTCAATACCCATCTTGGCCGGAATAAGCAACAATACATCCTTGCACCGTGAATACGCATTCACATATGCATGGTCGGCCTATATTATTTTTTCCACCTTTATCAATTACTGTTTTAAAGGTGGAAAAGAATATGAATATTTGGTCATTGTATTTGGATGCGCTGGAATAATCGGTTTGATTTATAACATAATCTTCTCCATCACAAGGAGTTGTAACACAAAAGCATGATATTCAAGGAGAAACTAAGCATATATCTTCAGATAGCCGAGCGCATATCGGATGAGATTCTGGCCGGGGCATACTCTCCCGGCAGCAGAGTCCCGTCTGTGCGTGAGTACGCCGTGATGATAGAGGTGAATCTCAATACGGTGATGCGCTCGTATGATACCCTGCAATCGTGGGGAATACTGGAGATGAAACGGGGATTGGGTTACTTTGTGGCCGATAATGCCGTCCAGACCATTCTGGCCCGCCGTCGTGAAGCCTTCATATCAACCCAGGCCTCCGAGTTCTTTGAGACCGCCCGCACTCTTGGCGTCACTCCCGATGAACTTGCCGACATGTACAAAACATTCATCAGGCAAAAATGATACAATTGGGGCCTGACCCCTTTTGTATCATTTTATCTCAATCCACTCCACTTCTCCACCCCAAAGGTCCAGGAAGCGCAGGAAACCGGCGTTCGATACAACTACGCTGGCAGTGTTTTCACAAGGATGGAACGATACACGCTCTGCGGTCTTGAGGTCGGCGTCAAGAAAGTATTTTACGCGATGGCCGTTATCGAACAGTTCCTTGGGGTTTACGCCCTCCTTTACCCAGCCAAAGTCACGTGTACCGTCCGGATTCAGGACTGCCGGATGCTCCGCAAGATCCATATCGTGTATAAGGCCGAATGCGCATACTGAACCAGGTGTGACGCCGATGCACCGGTCCATACGCTCGGGACTGGCAAAGCTCAGCTTACCCTGACGCACAATATGCTCCAGCCCGTGAATGTCCAAATTCTTATGGCATTCAAAACTGGCCATATAGTGACGGTTGCCCTTATGGTTGCGGAAAAACAGGTTCTTGCAGTGCGTGGAATCAATATTCTTCCAATACGCCAGTGCATCCTCAATGGTAGGCAACGGCGGATGATAGTGCACCTGGTACTCTATCCCGTGCTCCTCTAACCATTTCAATACAAACTCAGTCTTACTCATGAGTTTCCATGCGTTTCTCAGCCAAAGCCTCGTACTTGGTACCCTTACGGCCGTAGTTAGCGTACGGATAGATCGATATGCCGCCACGCGGAACAAAGAAGCCGGTAACCTCAATGTACTTGGGATCCATCAGTTTGATGAGGTCTTTCATTATGCGGTTAACGCAGTCCTCATGGAATCCGCCGTGATTGCGGAAACTGTGCAGATAGAGCTTGAGAGATTTACTCTCAACCATCTTTATATCAGGAATATAGCTGATACGTATCTCTGCAAAGTCAGGCTGACCTGTTATAGGACACAATGTAGTAAACTCAGGGCAGTTGAAACGCACCCAGTAGTCATTCTCCCTGTTCAGGTTCTCAAAGGCCTCCAGCAGGCCTGGATTGTACTCATTTGAATATGTGGTCTTGCCACCAAGGGCGGTCAGGCCCTCTTTCTTTCTATCTTGCGACATATTATTTCAGTTTGAACGGATTATACTTGACGTCGTAATCAAAAGTATCGATACACTCCTTTGCCTTGAGCTTGCGTGAAATCAGCGCGGTAACAGGCAGTATGACAATCTCATACAGGGTCTTTACTGTCACCTGGGTAACTATTATTGACAGGATGGTCCTGACAGGCATTGTGCCTAGGAAAGCCAGCGGGTAAAAAATTACTGAGTCCGATAACTCACCGGCTATGGTTGATGTAATGGCGCGCCAGCCAAATCCCTTACCCTTAGTAGCAATCTTCATTTTGGACAGTACGATGGAATTCATGTACGATCCTAAGATAAAAGCCAGGAGCGATGCGGCGGTAGTACGCGGTATCATTCCGAACAGACCGTTGAAACTCTGTGCAATAGCCTGGCTGTTCTCATCAATCGGCATAGGCAGAATGCTTACCACATGGGCCGCAACAGCAACGAACGCACTCATTATAAAGCCCATCCAGATAACATTCATGGCTTTCTTATATCCATACACCTCGGTAAGCAGGTCATTGATAATGTATGATATAGGAAAGATAATCACAGCACCGGACAATTGCATCCAGTTGTTCCCTACCCGCCAAAGCCTTGGCACAAAAAGATTTGATGTAATGAGGCAGACACAAAACGTCACTGCCAATACCACAAACGTGACGGACAGCGCATGCTGCCCCGCAGAATTAGTTTTTTCAGACATTTTACTTGTTTTTATAGTGGTTCCAAGCACACTTGCTACAGCACACTCTGCCGTAACTCGCCGCAAAGATAAGAAAAAGTGCTAACTTTGTGCACATGAAAAGAATACTTATACCCTCAATCATTATGGCATCAATGATATTTGACGCCTGCGCGCCCAAGACTCCGGTTACGCGCCAAGACAACACAGTTGACAACTATTTCGGCACAGAGGTACCTGACCCCTACCGTTGGCTTGAGGACGATGCGTCCGATGAGACCGCTGCATGGGTCCAGGCCCAGAACAAGGTGACAAACCACTATCTCAGCAAGCTCCCTGAGCGCAAGAAACTGCTCAAGCGCCTTACAGAGGTAGCCAACTATGAGAAGGTTGGTTTACCATCGCGCAAGAATAACGGCAAGTGGTACTATTTCCGCAATGACGGCCTTCAGAACCAGAGCGTACTCTATGAGCTGGACACCCCGCAGTCAGAGCCACATGTATTCCTGGACCCCAACACCCTGAGCGATGACGGCACAGTTGCACTCAAGGGTACCTATTTCTCACATGACGGCAAATATATGGCCTACACCATATCCCGCAGCGGCAGTGACTGGGAGGAGATTTTCCTTATGGACGTAGCCAACCACAAACTGCTCAGTGACCACATAGAATGGGCCAAATTCACCACTGCGGCATGGTATAAGGACGGTTTCTACTACAGCGCATATGATAAGCCCACCGATGAGCATGCATACAGTGGCAAGAATGAAGGCCACAAGATTTACTATCACAAAGTCGGCACACCGCAGTCTCAAGACAAACTGTTCTATCAGAACGAGAAAGAGCCGCTGCGCTTTTATCAGGCATCGGTCAATGAAGAGGAGACCATGCTGTTCCTCTATGAGGACGGAGCCGATATAGGCAACAACCTGTACGTGATGGACCTGCGCCCCGAGGCAAAAAACAAAGAATTTGTCCAGATAACCAAGGATATGAAGAACACCTGCTATCAGGTTGAGACCGATGGAGAGAAGATATACCTGTACACCAATGTTGATGCCCCCCTGAACAAGCTGGTTGTAACCGACATAAAAAATCCCACCGTCTGGAAGGACCTTATCCCTGAGGGGGAGAGCGTGCTGGACGATGTCAATTTCATAACAGACGGTTTTATCATTGCACTTTACTCGGAGGATGCCTCTACACATGCATACCTGTATGACCGTAATGACGGCCGCAAAGTTGAGGAACTCCATCTTCCCGGTGTAGGCAGTGCCAGTTTCTCATCAAAGATACATGAACCGTGGTGTTACTACTCTTACTCCAGTTTCACAACCCCGGGAACCATCTATTTCTGGAACATTGAAACCGGCAACAGCGAGGTCTATAAGCAGCCCAAGACCAACTTTGACCTATCGGACTACGAGACAAAACAGGTGTTCTTCAGCTCAAAGGATGGCACAAAGATTCCTATGTTCCTGACTTACAGAAAGGGCATAAAGCTGGACGGCAGCAATCCTGTCTATCTGTACGGTTACGGCGGGTTCAACATATCCCTGCCACCGTCATTCTCATCAAGCCGCATACCGTATCTGGAGGCTGGCGGCATCTACGCCCAAGTTAACCTGCGCGGCGGCAGTGAGTATGGCGAGGCATGGCATCTGGCCGGCACCAAGATGCAGAAACAGAACGTGTTCGATGATTTTATAGCTGCAGCCGAATGGCTCATTGCCCAGGGTTACACATCAAGCAGCAAACTTGCCATCGTGGGCGGATCAAACGGAGGCCTTCTGGTGGGAGCCTGCATGACTCAGCGTCCGGAACTGTTTGCGGTTGCAATACCTGAGGTTGGTGTGATGGACATGCTGCGTTACCACAAGTTCACCATAGGCTGGAACTGGGCACCTGACTACGGCACATCCGAGGACTCCGAGGAGATGTTCCGTTACCTTTACGGCTACTCCCCACTCCACAACCTCAAACCCGGCACAAGCTATCCAGCCACACTGGTCACCACTGCCGATCACGATGACCGCGTGGTTCCTGCCCATTCGTTCAAGTTCGCAGCCACCCTGCAGAAATGCAATGCAGGCCCCAAACCGCAGCTTATCCGCATCGACTCCAAGGCCGGTCACGGCGGTGGCAAGCCACTCAGCAAAGCCCTTGAAGAACAGGCTGATATCTACGCATTCATAATGCACAACACAGGAATGAAATGAAAAAACATCTTTTGATAGTGGTGAGCCTGCTGCTGACTGCAGCCTGCACTGATACGCAGAAACAACTGCAGCAGCGCGCATTTGAACTGTGCGGGTATATCCCGGACCATGAGCTGCTGGAAAAGTCACGAGACTATCTTACAACAGACTTCTACACCGTACTGGACACGATGTTCAACCATCTGCCCAGCCATGAGGCTATGGACCACGAGTGGCTCTACTACTTTGTGACAGGAAACGGCGGCACCATTGCCGATTATGAAGTGGTCAAGGTAGATAAGACTGACCCCACACATGCCATTGCAACCATCAGCGTGCGCCAGATGTGGGAGGACGGCTCTTTTGATGAGGAGACCGATATAGAGGAGCATCAGCTCTACATGGAGAAGGTAGACGGCCAGTGGCTGATGAGTGATTTTGATGGTCACAAGGAACACTGTATCCAATACATCGCCAACAACCGCCAGGAGCAGGCAATTCGCCTGGCCATCAGCGACTATCTGGTGAGTGAGATAGGCTCACAATACCGTCAGGGACAGATTTGCGTCCCCATTCTCATGATTGTAAATGAGGAGAATGACCAGGTTTGGGGTGATTTCTGGGTGTTCTGGTACAACGTATCGGCCGATACCCTAAAGTGCATTTCGGGCGGCAACCATCCGGGCCTGATGACATTAGACAAGACCGACAGCAATTCTTATAAGGTCACATCATTTGTACAAGTGGCCGACGGATCCGACAACCTGCCCAGCGCCAAACGCATATTCCGCGACCATTTTGACATCTACCAGAACATGAGTTCCAACCAGAATGTCCGTGAGGCCGTGCGCCGCGAACAACTGAGCGAGTACGTGCAATCCCACAACCTGCCCTACCGTTACTACCAGGACTACGGCTGGCCCGCAGTGCCGTTATTTTAAAAAGATTACTGCTTCAAGCTGAGCAAGGGCTCTCTCCAATACAGAACGGGGGCAGCCCACGTTCAGACGCATGAATCCGCGGCCTTCGGGGCCCGGAGTTCCGTCGGGCAGGACGCTGCTGAATATGGTGCCGCTGTTCAGGGCCAGCCCGGCCTTATTTACAAACAGCTCCAGCAGGCGGTTCTGAGGCAGCCCTAAGGAGCGACAGTCAAGCCATACCAGGAATGATGCCTGGGGTTTCAGGCATCGGATTGCGGGGATATGCTCTTTCAGCCAGCCATCCACAAACTCTATGTTCTGATTCTCGTAACTGAGCATCTCGCTGCGCCACTGCGCTCCCTGCTTGTAAGCGGCCATTGTTGCTATGGCCGAGAATATGTTGGGGCTGTCATGCTCGCCTGTCTCCAGGAAATGGAAGAACCTGCGGCGCAGGCTATCGTTGGGCACGATTGCGTATGACGTCACCACACCCGCTATATTAAAGGTCTTGGATGGTGCCATAAACGTTATGGAGCATGATGCAGCAGTTTTCGATACCGATGCAAACGGTGTATGACTGTGTCCCGGGAGTGCCATTTCAGCATGAATCTCATCGGACACCACAATGACGTTGTGTTTGACGGCAAGCATTGCCACGCAGTCAAGAGTCTCATGGTCCCAGCAGATGCCTGACGGATTCTGCGGGTTACATAACACCATCATGCGGACCTTAGGGTCAGAGAACTGCTCTTCAAGCAGGTCCAGGTCCATCTTATAACCCGTAAGCCGGCGGTCAGTATCCAGCGTGTGCATATAGTCAATATGCCCCAGACCATCCTCATAAACAGGAATGAGCGGATTGTAAAGCACCTTATGCCCCATTCCTGTGGGTACAAGACGGAACGGATGATAGACCGGAGTCTGAATGACAACCTTCTCATCAGGCTTTAGGAAACAGTCCATTGCCAGCCAGATTCCCTTCACTATCCCGGGGATGTATCGTATATGGTCCGGATTGACTTTCCATCCGTGAAGTGACTCCACCCATCCCGATATGGTGCTGAAATAATCGGCCGGGATCATGGTGTAGCCCAGCACCGGATGCTCCAGACGCTGACGTAGAGCATCGATTATGAAATCCGGAGTGCGGAAATCCATATCGGCCACCCATAGCGGCATCAGGTTATCCTGCCCAAAGAATTCCTTAAGATTATCATACTTGAAGCTGCCGGTCCCCCTGCGCTCCACTATCTCATCAAAGTCATACATACCGCGAAGATAAGAAAAAAGGTGCCATTGGGGTACCCAATGGCACCTTTTTTCTATATTTGTGGAATGAAACCTATAATTATTGACCTAAAGGACTATGAGCTCTCCGGAGGCGGAAAGCTCGGTGAGAGTTATATCAAGAAGGATGATCCCGATATCCTGCTCAAGCTCTACTCCACACAGTTGGAGAAAATGGGGCTTGACGAGTATGAACGTGCATGCAAGGTCCGTCAGATAGGACTACCCTGCCCTGAACCCGGTCAGGTTGTACGCACCACCGACGGCCGGCTGGGCATCCAGTATAAGCGCATTCACGGCAAGCTGTCATACGCCCGTGCTCTCAGTTACCATCCGGAGCTTATGGAGCAGTATGCAGTAGAGTTTGCGGAACTCTGCAAGAAACTGCACTCAACCGTACCCCCTACCGGGCTCTTTCCAACCATCAAGGACCAGTACACCGACTATATAAAGGAGAATCCCTTCCTGACCGATGATGAGCGCAGCGGCATAATCCAGTTTATCAGCACCCTGCCCGATGCAAATACTGCTCTTCACGGTGACCTGCACATCGGCAACGTGATATTTGACGAGAGCGGCCGTCAGTACCTCATCGACCTGAGCGAGTTCAGCACCGGCAGCCCCATGTTTGACATGGGCATAATCTATCTGCAGTGCTGTTTCATTCCAGAAGAGGTGGAAATGGAACTCTACCACATAACCAAAGACGTATCGACCAAATTCTGGGACCTCTTTGTAAAGGCCTATTACGGGGCCGATGTAAACGTCGAGGAATTCAACAAGCAGATTCTCCCGTACTCTATTTTACGAATACTCTGCGTAGAAAAGATGATGGGCGAGCCTGTCCCACCCATCCGTCCTGTCTTCCATTCCTTACTGTTAAACGAACATTGATTTTCTGCATATGAGTTTTGTAATGATTCTCCAGCTGCTTATTGTATTGGCAGCGCTTTATGTGGGTTCACGCTATGGAAGTCTTGCACTTGGTGCCATATCGGGAATAGGTCTGGCCATTCTGGTCCTGGGTTTCGGCATGAAACCTGGAAATCCACCCACCGATGTAATCTACATCATAATTGCCGCCGTCACATGCGCCGGAATCATGCAAGCTGCAGGAGGTATGGATTGGCTAATACAACTGGCCGAGAAACTGCTACGCAAGCACCCCGAGCATATCACATTCCTGGCTCCCTTATGCACATTCTTCCTTACCGTTCTGGTAGGAACCGGTCACGTGGTATATACGCTTATGCCTATCATCTGTGATATCTCTTTGAAAAAAGGAATACGTCCGGAGCGTCCCTGCGGTGTGGCATCGGTCGCATCACAGGTGGGTATTACCTGCTCGCCTATTGCTGCAGCTGTGGCATCGTTCGTAATAATAAGCAACGACAATGGATTTGACATAAACAACCTTCAGGTAATAGCTGTAACCATTCCGGCATGTCTGTGCGGACTGATGGCAGCTGCGCTCTGCTCTTACAAGCGGGGCAAGGACCTGGACAAGGATCCCGTATTCCAGGAGCGCAAGGCCAACCCCAAGATGTACAAGTACATGTACGGCGAGACCGCATCCCTGCTTGACAAGGAGGTCACCAAGAGCGCCAAGATGTCAGTCTACATCTTTCTGGGCGCACTTCTGGTCATCACGCTCTACTCATTCTTCCAGATAATAGGCCACGATATCCGTCCTGTGGTAGGCACCAAGCCCATCGGCATGAACATCATCATCCAGATTGTGATGATTACAGCTGCTGCATTGATGATCATATTTGCCAAGGCCAATCCGCGCCAGGCAATCATTGGCAATGTATGGCAGTCTGGTATGGTTGCCGTAATAGCCATTTACGGAATAGCATGGTTGGCCGATACCTATTTCAGCAACTACCTGCCTATGATGCAATCAAGTCTGGAAGGCATCGTAAGCAAATATCCGTGGGCAATTGCGCTGGTGTTCTTTGCGGTATCAGTATTGGTCAACAGCCAAGGCGCCGTAGTTGTGGCCATGTTGCCTCTGGCCTACTCGCTGGGCATTCCCGGTCCTGTGCTTCTGGGTGTTTTGCCATCGGTTTACGGATACTTCTTTATACCAAACTATCCGTCCGATATTGCAACGGTCACCTTTGACCGCTCCGGCACCACCAGGATAGGTAAATATCTGCTCAACCACTCGTTCATGATGCCCGGTCTTGTGAGCGTAATCGTGAGCACCGTAATAGCAACCTTGATCACCAAGCTTGTATATTGATGCAAACTTTTTCAGATTATCTGAGCGGAGTGTTCCCTGGTCGGGTAATCAAGATTGCGGTTAATGCGGGATTGGGGTGCCCCAACCGTGACGGAACTCTTGGGCGCGACGGATGTATTTATTGCAATAATTTGTCGTTCAATCCCTCATACGCCGCAAATGATTTGTCCGGCAGCATTACCGCACAGTTGGAGAAAGGTATCAAGTCCAATAGCCGAAAAGGAGATTGTTACGGTTATCTGGCTTATTTTCAGTCTTATACCAACACATACGGCCCCACAGACAAACTGATTGAACTCTATGAGGAGGCATTAAGGTTTCCAGACGTAAAAGGTCTGGTCATTGCCACACGCCCCGACAGCATAAAGCCTGATCTGGTCGATTGGTTTGAACATAGGTTTGGGCGCAAAGCACCGGCCGGACATCCGCATTTGCTGGTTGAAATAGGTGTAGAATCCACACTTGACCGCACTCTCCAACTCATAAACCGCCATCACACCTACCTATGCGCGGTGGATTGCATCAATGACCTTAATGAGCGTGGCATAGATACAGGAGCCCACCTTATTCTGGGGCTTCCCGGCGAGACAGAGCAGGATTATTTGACTCATGCAGAGCGCATATCGGCCCTCCCCATAAAGACAATTAAGCTACATCAACTTCAGGTGGTAAAAGGCACTGCACTGGCACGGATGTATGCACAGAACCCATCGGGCATCAGACTGTTCAACACCCCGCAGGAGTACGCCGCTGTAGTACGGGACTTCATAAACAGAGCCAGAAAGGACCTTTACTATGACCGTTTTGTATCAGAAACGCCCCAATCCTTACTCATTGCCCCTGCCTGGGGCATCAAACCCCAAGCTTTCAATCAAATAATAATCCAATAAACAATGAGAAAGGATTTTTCTTTTTTGTAAGTTTGTAGCAGTAACCAATAGCTTATGAGTCATAACATTTCCTTTTCCGCAGCCATACTATCGGCCCTATTGCTTTGCTCCTGCAAGAGTAATGTCTCTACAGACAGTTCCCTACAGATTACTAAAGATGACGTGATTCATCTGGAAGGTTCTTTCGATGACAATTTCCTGGATAGTTGGGACTACATCCTGCTTGAGGATGATAATTTTGATGCCATAATTCCCGGAACCGTAATCAAGTTGATGTATGATGGCGGGCTCTATTTCATATCAAGCAATCATAACTATCAATCCACGATCAAGGTATTTGACAGCACAGGGCATTATCTTAACAACATAAGCCGCATAGGGCGTGCTCGTAATGAATACCTGTATCTTGAGGAATGGACTCTTGACCAGTATAACAATCAGGTGCTGTTACTGAACAGTAACGGATACGGTGGACCTATCACCATTAAACGTTTTGATTATCAGGGCAAATATTTAGGACAGATGGAGACAGACTCATTGGGTGATACATATAACATGAATCAAGTCGTAAAATGTATGTCCGATGGCAGCCTGCTGATTGGAAACGGCTTGAATCTAATGCCCGTGCACGACTACTTCTATATCCATCCTGATGGATCACTCAGTTCACCATTGGATATGTGTGAATATCATTTCCAATGTGATGGTGACCCACAAGAAGTGATTCGTGAAAATGTCAGATTGGCTGGCAGTTGGGGCGCCTTATATGTACTCCCCTCTCACTTTACCCCACAATCCGATACGACATTCCTTATGCGAATGTTTGACAATCATATTTATAGCATAGACGCAAACAATTCTAAGTGTCATACAAATCTTAGCTGTCTGCCCGATTTACCCGAAAATAAGAAATACCATATAACATGGCCGGATATTGAATCTGCGACAATCCCTAACTACTTTCTTGACCTGCAAGACTATCTGCTAGTCTGGTATTATTACGGCAAAGAGTATCTGTATGAGAAATCGACCTCAAAACTATACCGCATGAACGCCGACAGCCTTAAAATAACCGTCCCCGATTATCGGGTACCATCAGTTTACGGAAATGACATATTAGCCTGGATTGACGTTGAGGAGATACCCCGAGTACTCAAACAGATAGACAGCCCAAATTATGACCATCGCTACAGTCCTGAGGTTGAAGCTTTCTTCCGCAAGGCAAAGGACTGTGAGAATCCGCCAATCATAATAGCCCACTACAAAAAGCCTGAATAAGACAATCCGAGTCAACCTTTTTTAGGGAAACGCAATTTGCAACGTTTTTGCAACGCCTAATCCTTGCATCCGGAAGGACAGCAATATACTTTTGTCGTCAAGCAAGAGCATATCCTTTGTGAAATTTTAGTTTCTACAGAGGACGTATTTTGGCAGTCTTGCAGTTTAGATAGTACAATTAACTGATAAATGCAGTATGAGAAAATTATTCTTGGTTTTAAGTAGCGCTGTTTTAAGCATGTTTGCTGTTGTGTGTTCAACATCCGCTCAGGAGCTGGATCCTGACCAGGCAAAGATACTGGAGCAGATGGAGCAGATGAACCTGCAGTTTGGGTTGAATAATCTGCAGAATGATCCCAGAATCAAGCAGATGAATGAAGAGAGGCGGCAGCCCATCGAGGCCGTCCCGACCACTGGAAGCAGGGTGAACGGTTTCATTCTGGATATGGACGGCAACCCTATCCAGTACCGTGACGTAAAGGCTTGCGAGCGTGATATCGTGGGTCGCGCGGTTATGGAATGGTATGCTGGCGGCGACGGATTCTTTGACCTGCTTAAGATAAGTGACATAAACAATCACATATCATTTGAGGCCGAAGGTTATGAGACCCAGACATTACCCTTTGACCGCGGAACCTATCAGATAAGGCTCAAACCCGCCGCCTGCACACTTAAGCCCGGTGATGTTATCAGCGGCCGTGTATCGTTGGGTAACTGGGGCAATCCCGGAGGAGTACCGGTAGAGGAGATTGACCAGGACGGGAAGGTTGTGGCCAGCACCAAAACGGAGAATGGCCAGTTCAAGCTGACAATAGTAAAGCCGGGAAACACGCTGAAGGTTTCACTTAATGGCTATACAACTTTCACCGCGCCAATTGAGATTTCCAATTATGCAATTGGACTGCAAAAAATACAATGACTATGAATGGGTTTATTAAGTTGGCGATTTTAGGCCTTACGATGACACTGGCATTGCCGGTATTGGCACAGAGAACAAGCGATTATCTCAAACCCAGTGATTACAAGGGACGGATTCAACGCGACGGTGATTATGTCCTATGCTGGGGAGAGAAGGTTGATCCCTCTTTTGCCGAGAGTTATGAAATCCAGTGCTGGTGCAACAACAAGACAAATGAATTCCGCATTCAACTTAAAGTGCAGAACCAGGAGGACCTCCATGTGCTGGATATAGATGAGGAACTGGCTTATCAGATCAGGACACTTATTGACGCGGCGGTTTATTCGGCCACAAACCTGCCGGACAAGGAGTGGATGCAGATGCGGCTGGAAGCCTTGAAGTCCGATAAAGCCACTGCAACTGTTGTAGGGCTTGACGGTACCACCTTCCGTTTCTATAACAGAAGTTGCGGCGCATCCTGCTGGTCGCCCGGAGCCGGTAACAATGCCGCACTCGTAAAGATTTATGATGCCATATACGATGCCATCGGACATAAGGATATTGAGAGAATCAAAGCCAAGCTCCCCGATATCAAGAGCCTGACCACAAAATACGCATCGCTCTTGCAAGACCCCTATAAGGAATATTTCATCCTAAGGATTGACAAGAGGTCTGAGGGATGGGTATGGGCCGAATATTGACTTTCAGAATAAGCCGATAATCCTGCAGGCAACCTCATCGGGATGGTCCACAAGCATTTGGCCGTGATTCATCTTTGGGAACACCTCTATATGTACTGAAGGATACAACTT
>JAGCPB010000035.1 GCA_017642425.1 Bacteroidaceae bacterium | reverse complement strand
TCCTATTGACGCATACTTTTCTCTGTACTCTACCTGCAGCGGCATGAAATCAGTTCCGGGAACTGCATCTTTGGCGGCACATACAGTGGCCAGGAGCATTGTTTTGCCACATGTCAGCATCACGGCTCCATCGGCTTGCTTGGCCAGTTTCCCGGTCTCCAGTTTGATGGTTCTTCCATCAGGAAGCTGGAACTCTTTTGTTACAATTTTCATCATTCAAATATTAAAACATCTAATAAAAAATAATCCTCTAATAGAGTAAATTGCGGCAAAATTAGCAAATCACATTGACAATACCAAATAATTGGCTGCGCCAAAGTAAATTTGTGCTATTCATGAATAATGCATATATTTGCGGATTCAAACATGTGAATCTTCATTGGACAAAGCAATGATTGAATCAATAAAAGACATCGTCAGCAGGGAAGCGCAGGCCATTCTGAACATCCCCATAGGCGATGAATACGAGAAAGCAGTGGACCTGATTGTCCACCACGTACACCAGTTGCACGGAAAGTTGATTACAAGCGGAATGGGAAAGGCCGGACAGATAGCTATGAACATAGCAACCACTTTCTCATCGACCGGCACGCCATCCATATTCCTCCATCCCAGCGAGGCACAGCACGGTGATCTGGGCATTCTGCAAAAGAATGACCTGTTCCTGTTGGTATCCAACTCCGGCAAAACACGTGAGATACTGGAACTGGTAGAACTGAGCCGAACCCTTGACCCCACACTCAAGTTCATTGTCCTGACAGGTAATACAGACAGCCCTCTGGCAGGCCAGGCCGATGTGGTTCTTGGAACCGGTAATCCTCAGGAAGTCTGTGCATTGGGGCTTGCTCCCACTACCAGCACCACTGTCATGAACGTAATAGGTGATGCTCTTGTGGTAGAGACCATGAAAAAAATAGGTTTCACTGTAGAGGATTATAACAAACGCCATCACGGAGGATATCTTGGAATGCGTTCCAAAAAGCTGTTATGAGAAAAATATTCGGTATAGGAGAAACCATCTACGATATCCTGTTTAAAGGAAACAAACCTGTAGCCGCCGTACCGGGCGGTTCTGTTTTCAACGGATTGATCTCTCTGGGACGTACCGGACTGGATTGTACTTTCGTTACTGAGATCGGAGCCGATATGGTTGGTCAGTACATTCTCGGCTTCATGCAGGAGAACGGAGTCAATACGGATTACGTCTCATGTTATCAGGGAAAGAAAACAGCTATCTCACTGGCCTATCTGGATGAGAACAATGACGCCAAGTACAGTTTCTACAAGGATTATCCAAACAACCGTCTGGACTTTGAGATGCCGTTTGTTGAAGAGAATGACATCATGGCATTCGGTGCCTACTTCTCTCTCAACCCGGTTCTTAGAAACAAGGTCAAACCATTTTTGGATTTTGCCCACAAACAGGGTGCCATCCTATATTATGATTTGAATTTCCGTGACAACCACGCACATGAAGTAGAAAGCCTTAGAGATACATTCCGTGAGAACTTTGCTCTGGCAGACATAATTCGCGGAAGCCATGAAGACTTCATTAACCTGTTTGGTCATGACGACTGCCACCGGATATATGAGGAGACATCAAAATATTGTCCCAGGCTCATATGTACACGCGGCAGGTATGGAGTGCTGGTTATCGACCACGGCCATGAGTACAGTTTCAACGCCCACCCCATCGTACCGGTCAGTACCATTGGCGCCGGTGACAATTTCAATGCAGGTCTGATATACGGTTTAATCAAAGAGGGTATCATACATCAGGAACTGGACAACATGACCCGTGAAAGATGGAGCAGACTGATAGACTACGGAATAGAATTCGCAACCGAGGCCTGCATGAGCACTTCCAATTACGTAAGCACAGATTTTGCAGAGAGATTCCGCATACAAAAGACCAGATAAAATGAAGAAAAGAGACAACGTCCTGTTCATGACTCCGCTCATGACAGTCCTTCTGAATCTTCTCATCATTTACATTGCATTCATGGTATGCCGCATTGTATTCATGTGGTACAACTGGGATGTATACCGTGGCAATCTTGACTGGCCGCTCATATGGAACATGTTCAAGGGTTCACTCAAGTTTGATACCGCCGGTATCATGTACCTGACAGTCCTTTACTTTGTCCTTACAATGTTCCCTCTGCACTGGAAAGAGAATGTCACCTATTATCGCATTGTCAAAATAATTCTTATAGTCTTTGTTTCGGCGGGTATCGCGGCAAACCTGATTGACACCGTATATTTCCCGTTTACAGGTTGCCGCAGCACACTGAACGTCTTTGCGGAGTTCAAGAACGAAAGCGGCGGACAGATGCGTACCATAATGCTGAACGGAATACTTGACAACTGGTATCTTGTGGTTCTGTTCATTGCAATGGTTTGGGTTCTGTGCCGAGTAATACGGACTCCTCAGGTCATTGAATACAACAAGCTGTGGATGTACTACGTGGTCAAGACCTGTTGTCTCCTGCTGTTCATGTTCTTGAGCGTAGTTGGCATACGCGGAGGTGTCTCTACCAGTATCCGTCCAATAACCATGAGCAATGCCTACCAGTATGCCGACAGGCCTGCCGATGCCGCAGCCATCCTGAACACCCCGTTCTGTGCCATCCGCACTGCCGGAAGAGTAAGGATCCAGGTTCCCGATTACTATAGCCAGGAGGAGCTTGAAGAAATATATTCTCCTGTGATAATGCCCGATTCCACAGCCAATTTCACCCCCAAGAATGTTGTCATCCTTATTCTGGAAAGTTTTGGTGGTGAATACGTAGGTTTCATGAACAAAGGGCTTGAGGGTACTCATGACTGCACGCCTTTCCTGGATTCACTGATGGAAAAAAGTCTGACATTTGAGTATTCAATGGCTAACGGACGCAAGAGCATAGATGCGCCTCCTTCCGTACTGTCCGGAATCCCCATGCTAAAGGACCATTTTGTGCTTACAACTACAATGATGTCAAAAGAGGTGAGCGGGCTTGCCGAGGAACTTGACCGCAAAGGTTACTATTCTGCGTTCTTTCACGGAGCCGACAACCAGTCAATGGGATTCCAGTCATACTCACGTGCCATAGGATACAAAGACTACTTTGGAATGGATGAGTTTGATGCAGACCCCCGTTTTGGAGGTCACAGCATGTTTGACGGGGTATGGGCCATCTGGGATGAGGAGTTCCTCCAGTTCATGTGCGCCAAAATGGAAACGTTCAGTGAACCGTTCGTTGCGACAGTATTCACAGCCACATCCCACCATCCGTTCAATATACCCGACCGATACAAGGATATATATCCGCCAGAGCCTAACCTGGATATGTACCATTGCATACGTTACTCTGACAATGCCCTGCGTCTGTTCTTTGAGGAAGCCAGCCGGCAGCCATGGTTCAGCAACACCCTGTTCGTACTCTGTGCA
This sequence comes from Bacteroidaceae bacterium, assembly GCA_017642425.1. Lineage (GTDB taxonomy): Bacteria > Bacteroidota > Bacteroidia > Bacteroidales > Bacteroidaceae > Colenecus. The sequence continues at coordinate 14,239 of JAGCPB010000035.1, read as the reverse complement.
GACCACACCAACCAATCCGAGCACCCCGCATACCAATCGGATTACGGTCAGTTTCGTATTCCCATCATTTTCTACGACCCATCGGGAGATATTGCAGGACACAGGGACTGTCTTGCACAGCAATCGGATATCCTGCCTTCTGTCCTGGGATATCTGGGATATGACAAACCTTTCATAAGTTTTGGACAGAACCTGTTCAATACCCCCGATGAAGAAACATGGAATGCAAACTACCAGAACGGCATGTACATGTACTACAAAGGAGACTGGATGGTCAAGTTTGACGGCGAAGAGCAGGCCGGACTATATGCCTTCCGTAAGGATCCGGCTCTTAAGCAGAACCTTAAGGGTACACAGACGGAAATTGAAGAAAACATGATAAAAGAACTCAAGGCACTGATTCAACAGTACCTTGAGCACATGACAACCAAAGAACTGGTTATCAATCCTGAGTCTGATCAATAAACTTTGACCTTAAGTTTGGCGTAGGCGCGCTCAACTTTCTCCAGGGCTTTCTCTACGCTCTCGGCGCGGGCCAGGATTACGCCCATACGGCGATGTCCCTTTATGAAAGGCTTGCCAAAGAAACGTACCTGGACATCGGGCTCAGCCAGAATCTCATCCACATTCTCGAACTCGATCATGTTGGTGTCACCCTCTACCACGATAGCCTTTGATGCGCTTGGGCCAAAGAAGTTGATCTTGGGGATAGGCAGACCAAGTACGGCACGTGCATGCAATGCGAACTCACTAAGATCCTGCGATATCATTGTAACCATACCTGTATCGTGCGGACGGGGAGAAACCTCACTGAACAGCACGTTGTCACCGCATACAAACATCTCAACGCCAAAGATACCGTAACCGCCCAGGGCATCGGTAATCTTCTTTGCTATATCCTGAGCCTGTGCCAGTGCCTTCTCGCTCATGGGCTGAGCCTGCCATGACTCACGGTAGTCACCGTCAACCTGATGGTGGCCTATGGGGTTCAGGAATGTGGTACCGCCACAGTGACGTACGGTAAGCAGGGTAATCTCATAGTCAAACTTGACAAAACCCTCAACTATGACCTCACCGCCTCCGGCACGTCCACCCTCCTGGGCAATCTTCCATGAAGTATCGGCATCCTCGGGGCGCTTGCAGACACTCTGGCCGTGGCCCGATGAACTCATGATTGGCTTAATCACACAGGGAGTGCCAATCTCCTTGATAGCGGCATCAAACTCCTCACGTGTAGCGGCAAAACGGTAGTTTGAAGTGGGCAATCCGAGTTTCTCATGAGCCAGCTGGCGAATGCCCTTACGGTTCATGGTCAGGAATGTGGCGTTGGCGGTAGGAATCACGTTGTAACCCTCTTTCTCAAGCTTAACCAGCTCAGGGGTGGCAATGGCCTCAACCTCCGGAATGATCATATCCGGTTTCTCCTTCTCGATAATCTCACGCAGACGGGCGCCGTCAAGCATTGAGAGTACATAACTGCGGTGAGCTACCTGCATGGCAGGAGCATTCTCATAACGGTCAAGGGCTATAACCTCAACACCGTAACGCTGCAATTCAATTGCTACCTCTTTTCCAAGTTCTCCCGAGCCGCAAAGCAGTGCCTTCTTGGCGACCTTGGTAAGTGGTGTTCCGATTTTTACCATTCTCAATATGTTTTTAAAGTTGCTGCATATCATTAAGGCGCTTGTAATAGCCGTTCAGGGCTATAAGGTCCTCATGGGTACCGCGCTCCACAATCTTTCCCTCATGCAAGACGCAAATTTCATCGGCATTTTTGATTGTTGACAGGCGGTGGGCTATGGCTATTGTGGTACGGTCTTTCATAAGACGCTCAAGAGCCTCCTGAACAAGACGCTCCGACTCTGTATCAAGGGCACTGGTAGCCTCATCCAGAATCAGGATCGGAGGATTCTTAAGTATGGCACGCGCAATGCTTATGCGCTGACGCTGACCTCCGGAGAGCAGACATCCGCGGTCTCCTATGTTGGTTTCATAACCGTTCTCAGTCTCCATAATGAAATCATGGGCATTGGCAATACGGGCTGCAGCAATCACCTCTTCACGGGTTGCGTTCTTGACTCCAAAGGTGATGTTGTTGTAGAAAGTGTCATTGAAAAGTATTGCCTCCTGATTGACATTACCCATTATGCCGCGCAAAGACTTAAGCGATATGTTGCGGATGTCCGTACCGTCAATGGTAATCGATCCCTTGCCTACATCATAGAATCTGGGCAGAAGGTCAACCAGAGTGGATTTGCCGGAACCTGACTGACCCACCAGGGCAATGGTCTTGCCGCGTGCAATCGTAAGGTCGATGTCATGGAGCACCTCCCTGCCATCCTCATATGCAAATGAAACCCCGTTATATTTTATCTCACCTGTCAAACCTGCAATATCCTTGGCGTCAGGAGCATCCGTAATGGTGTTCTCAGCCTTAAGGATCTTATCGATACGCTCAACCGATGCAAGCCCCTTAGGTATTGCGTAACCGGCCTTTGAAAAATCCTTGATGGGATTTATCACGCTGTACAGGATTGTCATGTACCAGATGAATGTGGAGGCATCAATACTGGCGCTGCCACCCAGGATAAGGGTTCCGCCAAACCACAGCACCACCACTATCAGGGCCGTACCCATAAACTCGCTAACGGGATGAGCCAGAGCCTGACGCATATGGACGCGGTTGGAGGCCTTGCGTAACTGCTCGCTGCTTTTGGCAAAACGGGCGGACATCTTTCCCTCTGCCAGGAATGCCTTGATTACCCTAAGACCGCCCAGAGTCTCCTCAAGCTCAGACATTGTCTCACTCCAGAAAGACTGGACAAGCAAGGATTTGGCCTTGAGCTTGCGTCCTATCGAACCCATTACCCAGATAATCAACGGGCCTATCACAATGGTAAATATGGTCATCTGCCAGCTTATGGCAACCAGTGTTCCCAGATAGACCAGAATCAGGATAGGATTCTTTATCAGCATATCCAGAGACTGGGTAATGGAGTTCTCAATCTCCGATACGTCACCGCTCATGCGGGTTATGATATCACCCTTGCGCTCCTTTGAGAAGAAACCCATGGGCAGACTCAGTATCTTGTCATAGATGCTGATTCTGATATCACGTACCACACCGTTGCGCAGCGGCACCATAACAGCCGACGCCCCGAAATAGCAGGCGGTCTTGAAGAACGTCATGACTATGAGCACCAATCCAAGAATCAATAGCGTACGCGATTCACCGTATTGGGCTACAAAATCAGAAACCTTGCAGAAAAAATCATTTTTAAGTGCGTTTACCACCTCTTTGGCACCTTGAGCCTCTGAAAGCGGAATATACTCATAGACTTCAGTATTGATCTTGAACAGAATCCTAAGAATGGGAACAATGAGCGCAAACGAGAAGACATTTAGAACGGCCGATAACAGATTATATGCCACACTGCCCACCAGATTACGGCGATAGGGGCGGACAAATCGTCTTAGGAAAGCAAAAAGCTCTTTCATTTAGACAGCTGCATTGGTTTGATTCGCGAAGTTACTAATTTTATACTGCCTAAAAAACCGAAAATGTGTTATAAATAGGTAACTTTGCGCAATATGTTGATAAGTTTTCCCCTATGAACCTTAGAGCCAAACTCTTTGTCACCGTACTTTTTACGCTGCTGTGTGTCAACGGATACAGCCAGTGGCTGACCGCCGACCTGAACTATGACGGTCTGTTTGACAACCGTGAGTTCAAGGGTGACATGCAGCCCCAGACCATTTACGGAATGCGCCTGATGCCGGAGATAGGAATAGACGCTGCACCCCACATAATCAGGGTGGGATTCTCCAAGATCTGGGAATTCGGAGCTGACGATAATATTGATCCCGAGCTCATACTGTATTACAGATTCATGGGTCCTGTCAATTACTACTTTGGAGCTATCCCGCGCAACAATCTCCAGCGTCAGCTGCCCGATGCCTTTCTTTACGATTCCATCGCTTTTTTTGAGCCAACCATAAAGGGAACCCTGATCCAGCACTACTACCGTGATGTTTTTGAAACTGAGCTGTACTGCAACTGGTTCAGCCGTCAGACAGAGACACAGCGTGAGGCTTTCCGCATTGTATGGGACGGATATGTACATTCGGGAGTATTGGGTGCAGGCTGGTTTGCGGCTATGACACATTTTGCCAAGCCCAAGGAACCGGGTCATTTCATCTATGAGAAGTTCCAGCTCTACCCATATCTGACTCTTGATCTGACAGAAGTTGTAGGACAACATTTTAAACTTAAGGCAAATGCCGGAGTGCTATGCTCCCTTGTAAGATGTCGTAAAGATGGGGATTGGCACAGTCCTACCGGTTTTCTGGGAGACATACAGATTTGGTGGAAAGGATTTGACGTTAAGAGTACGGTATTTGCAGGAGGCAGTCAGCAGCCGTTCCTGAATGATCCGGAAGCCGGTCTCAGATTCCACCGCAGCGACCTGTTCTACAACCATACTTTCTACAATAAAACTGAATTGGGTGTATTGCTGGTATCTCATCACCTGGCACAGTTAGGGTTCCGCTGGAATCTGCATTTCACGCCCGATACGCCTATACATAATCAGCAACTGATAACGCTGAAGTACCGGATAGGCATGAACAAAAAACTCCACAAATACGAATAAATGAAGAGGCTCCTGCTTATATCTATCCTGCTGTTGTCTGCAACGGGTATAAAGGCCGGATTCAATCCTTTCAAGCCCTATAAGCCTCTCAGTGAGATCGACTGGTCTTACAACTGGTCGTTGGGACATGATTCTTCAAGCATAGCCTACAAGCCGGACTCATTCACAGAGCGTATGCTCTTGCCCATCGGCTTGCTCTCAACCAGCATACTGTACAATGACAACTATCTGGATAAAAGCATAATCAAATTGGGACGCATCACTTCTCCGGCACTGGAATCGGCCGATTATCTGCAATACTCACCCGCGGCTGTCATGTTGATACTCAAGGCTGCAGGATTGGAAAGCCGCAATGACTGGCCTCGCATGATAACTGCAGACGGTGCATCCGTAGTGATACAGGCTGCCGTTACCAATGCCGTCAAATATACTCTCAAGAGGGAACGCCCCGACGGAAGGGCACACAATTCATACCCTTCGGGGCATACTGCCACCGCATTCATGTGCGCCACAATGCTGCATAAGGAGTACGGCGAGACGGTAAGCCCCTGGATAAGCGTAGGCGGATACGGTATTGCCGCCACGACCGGCATTTTCCGCGTAATTGCCAACCGCCACTGGTGCTCGGATGTAATGGGAGGCGCCGCCATAGGAATATTCTCTACAGAGGCAGCCTATGAACTGACCGACATACTTTTTGGTGAGCACGGACTTAAAAGACCCATCATTGTGCCCGATATCACAGATATGCCCCAATGGAAATTCGGTCTCTATTCAGACTACAGCTTGGGGTCAGACGTTTTTACATCACAAGGATACGGCAACCCTAATGCCAAACCCGCCTGCTCCATCGGCATTGATGCATCCTGGATGCCTTGGTACATAGGACCTGTCGTCCGGGCTGGAGTCACCCAGATGAAATGGACCGGAACTGATGACATTTACCTACCGGACAATGGTAGCGTTACCGATGTCTACACATTGGGAGCAGGTTTTGACGTAGATATTCCCGTCCTGGAAAGAATAACCCTGAACGGTCAGGCCATTGCCGGATACTCACCTTCCGCCAACAGCTACTCTTTCCTGGATAAGGCCGACAATCCATTGGAATGGCAGATTCCGGCAGGGATGCATTGCTACGGGAATATAGGCATGACTGTAAGGACATCATCATTCTCAAGCGTTTCCGTTCATGGCGGACTTGATTACTACGATAAGGTATGGCGCTCTTTCGTGGTAGGAACCAGATTCAACCTCACGTTCTGATTATGGCAAAGTTTCTCTCTATAATTCTCTACTGCATAATTTGGGTAATATCCCTGTTACCCCTTCCCGTACTGTACCTGTTCTCTGATCTGGCATGGCTCCTGATGTATATTTGCCCGCCGCTCAGATACAGGAAAAATATTGTACGCAACAATCTGGCATTGTCTTTCCCTGATAAGGACAAGAAGTGGCTGCGCCGTACCGAGCGCCGATTCTACTACCAGTTTGCATGCCAGGTCATGGAGAGCATAAAGACAGCGTCTGTAGGGCAACGCTGGATCAAGTGTCACATGGAGTTTACCGGCTATGAGGCTGTAAGGAAAGAGGCCGCCCTGGGGCAGCCGCAAATATTCTATCTGGGACACGTAGGTAACTGGGAGTGGATACCGTCACTGAATCTCTATTTCAATGATATGGACAACGTGGCCGGATGCCAGGTCTATCACAGGCTTGAGAATGAAACCATGGACCTGTTCATGCTCAAGTTGCGCGGTAGGTTCGGAACGGAGAGCATACCGATGGAACAGACAATGCGCCGTCTTATCCAATACCGCAAAGAGGGTAAGGCATATCTGATAGGAATGATATCCGATCAGGTTCCGTTGTGGTGGAACATTCACTACTGGACTCAGTTCATGAACCGCAAAACTCCCGTCTTCACCGGAGCGGAGCGTATCTCAAGAAAGATGGATGCCGGAGTATGGTATTTCCATGTAACCCGCAAACGTAGGGGCTATTACCGGTGTGACATGATGCCCATGTATCTGCATACGGCAGAATTGCCGGACTATGCCGTAACCGAGAAATACATGCGTATGCTAGAGGACAATATCCGTCAGTGTCCCGAACTGTGGCTCTGGACTCACAACCGATGGAAACGTACGTGGGAAGGTTATCAGAACTGGCTCTCCAAACACAAGAACTCAGACAGGGAGCGCAGTATCAAGGAATAGTCAGCGCCTGCCAAGATCATCGTACAAAGTCTGCAATATGGCTTTACCACGGTCAAGCCGCATCTCAGAACCCGGGGAATCATCAATCAGGCACTTCCGGGCATCATCATCAAAAAGGGTCACTCCCGTACTGTCTATAAAACAGAAACCGTTGTTGAATGTGTAGAAAGAGAACGGATAGGTATAGGATGATGATAGTACATTCCTGCTGAACAGGAAATCGCTGTGGTCTATTCCCAATTGACCCAAGATGGTGGCCGCCATATCGCATTGTCCGGTAAAAAGGTCTATTTTCTTAGGCTCACGGACTGCTCCTCCAATCCACAGAACCGGAATATGATGTACATGAGGATCGCTTGACAGTCCTGTTTTGGTATATCGGAACCCATGGTCCGGAAGAATCATCAACAAAAGATTATCCCAAACCGGAGTCTGCTTGAGAGCACTCACAAAAGCGCCCAGACAGCTGTCGGTATATGCAAATGCATTGTCAATCTTGTCAGGCAGACGGTTATACGGGACGTCAAAAGGCTCATGGCTGCTCAGACTCAGGTATCCGGCAAACCATGGAGAATCCTTGCGCTCCTTAAGGTCTGACAGCAGACGGTCCATCGTTATCCCGTCATTGACACCCCATGCGTTTGAGTGTCGCTCAGCCATCGGGAAATCAACATCAGAAACCACATTCTTGAAACCGGCCCCATACAGCCAGCTCTTCATATTGGTAAAGTTAATGTCACCGCCATAAAGGAAAGAGGTCTCATAACCTTCATCTGACAGTTTTCCGGCAATTGAAGGCAAGGCGGAACTTTTGGCCGGCAGTTTCATGATAGAGGTTTGGGGCAATCCCGGATGGCCGTTCATGATGCACACCAGACCTCGGTCAGTCCTGTAACTGCCTGCATAACAGTTGCTGAAAAAAACGCCCTCCGTAATAAGGCTGTCCAGGCAGGGAGACACATCCATACGCCCGCTTACAGCATGTACAAAATCACCTCCAAAACCTTCCAGAACCATTACCAGGATATTTGGCCTGTCAGTATTCAACAGCTTTTCCGTATCCGTATCATCCGTATCGTAAAGGCCGTCAAAAAGATCAGCTCTCCTCTCCTCTTCCAGATAATCATACCACTTGGAGAAATCGGAATTCTTGCTCAATGAACTGAGCATATTGAATGCCGGATTGACCGCCGAGTGATTCAGGTACTGGTCTGTGGTGAAATATGCATGACCCACATTCATTGTAGATTCGCCCAATCCACCGCGTATAGCCAGAAACAGGGGAGCTATGAGAAGCAGATACAGGACCGTGACAGGAACTTTCATAAGCACCTTGTTGTATGAGACGTCCAACGGCCTTAAAGCTCTTATAAGAATCCTGTAGAATGCCCAAGCCAACAACAGTATGACTACGATACCTAATACCACCATGAACGGTGAAACACTTGCCACCGCTTCTTTGGGAGTCTTGAGATAGAACAGCACTGATGCATCCATCTTGAAACCCCAGAACGGATAAAGAACGGTATCACTTACAAATATCGATGAAAGAAGCAGGGATGCCAAACAGTCATAAACCTGTATTATCCTTTTTACCGGTAATGCCTGTATCCAGAATCCCACTATGATTATCAGAAGCGGTAACACGGTCAGATATGCAGCTACAGAAAGGTCTATAGGTAAGCCATGCCATATCACCAGCAGCCAATCCTTTATGCCGTATTTAAGGCCAATACCGCCCGTATAAAGCATAAACAGTGGCTTTTGGATCATAAAGATCATTACCAGACCGCAAAAATGCCTGATCAATGTGATCATTCTGCCTGTTTTTACCGGTTCATCCTTCATTGTGCAAATCATTTACGGCCAAAATCTGCAGGAATCTCACCCCACTTCTTAGTATCCCATTTCAGGACAGGATTACTGTAGGTATTCTCTCTGAGCCATCGCTCCGCGCTCTCAATACGCGCAAACACAGCTTCTGTATCAGGAGTCCTTTCCAGTTTGGTTCGGCACTGCTTTTTATTAACCCAGTCTATGGCATTACGGCTGTCGCTGTATAGCGGCCAGTCCAGGCCACGACTCTTGTAAAGCGCCAGAGCATGTACGATAGCCAAAAACTCACCTATATTGTTTGTTCCCAGAATGGGACCGAAATGGAACTTCTCCTCCATATCACCCAGATAGACGGCACGGTATTCCATCTGTCCGGGATTACCGCTGCAGGCGGCATCCACAGCCAGCGCCTGACGTATAACTTCAGGTGGAATGGGCTTTTCTTTCTTCTTGCGACCGCCCTTATGTTCCGGAGTTTTCTTCTCTATAAAGTTATCTGGTGGCAGATTAATTGCCTCTTCGGCCTCTTCTCTGGTATCAAAGCCTTTGTAAACGGCACCTTTCCAGCCCTCAACTTGCTGTTTGCAAGCCTCCCAGGAGTCATACACCCCGGGATTCAGCCCAATCCAAACAACATAGTATTTAGCCTGTGCCATTACATTCTTTCCGGAACCTCAATACCCAGCAGACCCATTCCCAGCCTGACAATCTTACCCACATTCTGAGCCAGAACCAGACGGAACATCTTGAGCTCACGGCTGGGCTCATGCATGATGCTGAAATCATGATAGAACTGGTTGAACTCCTTGGCCAACTCATAGCAATAGTTGGCTATAACGGATGGATTATAGTCATCGGCAGCCTGACGCACAACATCCTGGAATCCGTTAAGCAACTGAATAAGTCCGATTTCCTTTTCTGATATCTGAGCGTTTTCATCCACATAAGGCTTGCCATCCAGCTTTATTCCCTCCTCTGCAGCCTTACGCATGATGGAGCGGATACGAGCGTATGTATACTGGATGAAAGGACCTGTATTGCCGTTGAAATCTATTGATTCCTTGGGATTGAAGGTCATGTTCTTGCGGGCATCGACCTTAAGTATAAAGTACTTGAGGGCACCCATACCAACAATGCGCATAATCTCATCCTGCTCCTCCTTGGTCAGACCGTCCAGCTTGCCAAGTTCGGCCGATGTGGCACGTGCGGTCTCAACCATCTCGTCCATCAGGTCATCGGCATCAACCACAGTACCCTCACGGCTCTTCATCTTGCCCTCGGGCAGCTCAACCATACCGTATGAGAAGTGAACCAGATCCTTGCCCCACTTGAATCCCAGGCGGTCAAGCAGTATTGAAAGTACCTGGAAATGGTAGTTCTGCTCATTGCCCACCACGTAAATCATGCGGTCAATCGGGTAATCCTTGAAACGCAGCTGTGCGGTACCTATATCCTGAGTCATATAGACTGATGTGCCGTCACTGCGCAGCAGCAGTTTCTGGTCCAGACCGTTCTCTGCAAGGTCAGCCCATACTGAACCGTCCTCCTTACGGAAGAACAAACCTCTGTCCAAACCCTCCAGCACGGTTTTCTTACCTTCCAGATAGGTCTGTGACTCATAATATATCTTGTCAAAGCTTACGCCCAGACGCTTGTATGTCTCATCAAATCCTGCATAAACCCAACTGTTCATGCGCTCCCAAAGTGCACGTACCTCAGGATCGCCTGCCTCCCACTTTACCAGCATGGCATGTGCCTCCTGCATCAGGGGAGACTCCTTCTCGGCCTTGGCCTTGGCCTCCTCCTGAGCCTTCTCATCAAGCTCTGCATAGTTAGCAGGCAGCAGGCTCTTTACCTCGGCACGGAAGTGCTTGTCAAACTCCACGTAATAATCTCCAATCAGATGATCACCCTTCTTTCCGGTAGATTCAGGAGTTGCGCCGTTGCCCCACTTAAGCCAGGCCAGCATGGATTTGCAGATATGGATACCGCGGTCATTTACGATATTGGTCTTTACAACCTTGTAGCCGTTGGCTGCCATAACATTTGACAGAGCGCCACCCAGAAGGTTGTTACGCACATGACCAAGATGAAGCGGTTTGTTGGTATTGGGGCTTGAATACTCTATCATCACCAATGGTGAGCTATCGGTAGCCTTGCGCAGTCCGAACTCCGGCTCTGCGTTTATCCCGTTGAGCATATCCACCCATGCCGTTGTGGAGATAACCAAGTTCAGGAAACCCTTAATCACATTATATGAACTTATCTCCTCAACGTTCTCCCTAAGCCACACGCCAATCTCACCTGCCGTCTGCTCCGGGCCCTTACGGGACATCTTAAGATACGGGAAAACAACTATGGTCAGATGACCTTCAAACTCTTTCTTTGTCTTCTGCACCTGGACCGAACCGGCCTCAATCTCCTGGCCGTAGAGTGCCTTAATGGCCTGAACGGTCTTCTGAGCTACTAAAGTCTCTATTTTCATATTATCGCGTTATGGACCGCAAAGTTACTGAAAAAATGGCTACTTTTGCGGCTCGTAACAATGTTTAAACAAAGAGAATGAACAAACTACCTCCGGTAACAAAGAATCTGCTGATCATCAATGTGCTCTGCTGGATGGGTACCATGGCATTAGCCAAATATGGCATAGACCTGCACAAATTGTTCGGGTTACATTTCTTTATGGCACCAAGTTTCAGGATATGGCAACTTATAACCTATCAGTTCCTGCACGATGGATTCCAGCATATATTCTTCAACATGTTTGCCGTCTGGATGTTCGGCCGCATCATGGAGGTGCAGTGGGGGTCAAAGAAATTCATCATATTCTACCTTCTATGCGGGATAGGTGCCGGACTTATGCAGGAGGTTTGCCAGTTTGTCCATTATGAACTTGTGTATGCCCATTATGAGGTTGTGGCTATGGGCAACGGAATAACCATCCCCATGATGCAGTATCTGGACCAGATTCTCACCGTAGGAGCATCGGGAGCCGTTTACGGCATCCTGCTTGGTTACGGAATGACATTTCCTGACAACCAGCTTTTCATCATACCTTTCCCGTTCCCCATCAAGGCAAAATGGCTGGTTGTAGGTTATGTGGTGCTGGAGCTGGGTCTTGGTATTAGGGGCAGTGCTGCCGATAACGTGGCTCACTTTGCCCATCTGGGTGGTATGCTTACCGGATTCCTTATCCTGCTGTATTGGAAACACAAGGAACGCAAGGACAATCATATCAATTTTACCTGGTAATGAATCTGATAGAAGAGTTGAAGATGAAGTTTGTCACAGGCGATATTCTGACTCGCCTGCTTCTAATCAACTGCGGTATGTTTGTATTCATGCTTTTGCTTGATATCTGCTTTACTATATTTTCATTCGGCGATGACAAGTTTGCATACATTGTCTGCAACTATCCTTGGAGTCCATATACAATTGCCATGAGACCATGGTGCCTGGTCACCTCACTGTTTACAAGTTGGGGGCTTTGGCATCTGCTGTTCAACATGCTGACCCTATACTGGTTGGGAGGTGTGTTCCTCAGATTTTTCACCTCCAGTCATCTTCGTGGCTTATACATATTGGGAGGTATATCAGGAATGGTCATTTTCAGCGGCATTTTCCTGCTGTTTCCATCCATGCAGCTCAAGGACTGGACCCAGAATATCCCGCTCTGCTCCGCGTGTATTCTGGCTTTCTCTACAGCACTTGCATTCCGTGCTCCCGACAGCACCGAGATGATTCCCCTGCTAGGCTCTGTCAAAATCAAATACATAGTGATTGCACTCGCTGTAGTTGACGTGGCTCTACTGCCTCATGTCAGCCCTGCCTATGACGCCGTACACCTGGGAGCCGCCGCCACAGGCTGGTTTTTCAACTACATGCTCCGAAAAGGCAAGGATATTACTACTCCTGTAACTGCTGCAGCCGTATGGTTTGATAAAATCATTCATAACAGGAAAGTATCATGAAATTTATAGGGAAACTGCTGGTGTATCCGCTGCTGGCTGTCAATATTGTGGCTGCCATGCTTCTTATATTCAGCTGTTTCGGCTCAATAGTAGCCCCGATAGGACGTTGGCCGTTTGCATCGCTCTCAGGATTGGCATTCCCATTCCTGTATATACTCAACCTGCTGTTTCTGATATTTTGGCTCTTTGTATGGAAAAGGGGAACGCTCGTACCGTTGGCCACCATCCTGATATGCCTTGTCCCTACATTACGCTATTTCCCTTTGCACTTGTTCAAATCAGGCGCTCATCAAGAACCCTGCATCACCATAATGACATATAACACCGAGGGATTCGGCATTGATGACAACAAGGACTGGACCGTAAACAACCCCGTACTGAAATTCATAACAGGGTATGGCGCTGACATGGTATTCATGCAAGAAGCCACCCGGAATGTCATGAACCTGGCATCGGGCGACAAAGAGATAAAAGAACTCTACCCATACGTAGGTATTCTATCCGGCACATCCGCCGAGTCCTGTTTCTCCAAATATCCCATTGTGCACAAGGAATATATCAGCTTTGAAAACACCGGTAACGGTTGCCAATATCTGAGAATTCTTATTGGAACTGACACGCTGGCCGTGTATAATTGTCATCTGGAGTCAAACCGTCTGGGAGCCGATGAAATATCGGGATATCATAAATTCATAGAGAATCCTACGGACAGTGTGCACTTTGACGTATCCAAGAAAGTTCTGAAGAAACTGCTCCAATCCACATCACAAAGAGCAATCCAGGCCCGAATGATCTCCGAACGTGCCCGCCAAGAGACTGCAAAATACGTGATAGTATGCGGTGACTTCAATGACACACCGCTTTCATACTCCCACCGCGTATTTGACCGCTTTTTGCGTGATGCATACGCCAAATCCGGTTTAGGAATGGGCATAACCTATCACGAGCACAAACTCTACTACCGCATAGACCACATATTCTGCAGCAAGAACATCACCCCCTTGAAAACTTGGGTGGACCGCACCCAGAAGGACAGTGACCACTATCCGGTTATCAGCAGACTAAGACTGGAATAACTGCTTACTCCAGCCCCAGACTGATTACAAAGTCCAGACTGTAAGGCTCTTTGGCCGACGGAATATACTGAGGCTCGGTCTTTGCACCCCATGCATCGTTTCCGCCCACGCCTATTATCTCTTTGTCTATGTTTATGTTCAGATAATCACGCTCAGGCAGTTCATACCCATGCTTTGCTGCCTCCAGATCCTCCTCGGAGTAGTTCCAGATTCTCAGATTAAAAGGTTCAATAGAAGACACATGGATTTTTGGTTTGTCCAATGTTTTTTTCTTCCCAGTATGTAATGAGTTATTTTCAAGAATAAAATCTAAACAATCACTACGGTTTGAGTTATCCTGCGGATAGACATAATCAACCATGTACTCACTGACCGACAGTGCATATTTCCCGGACAAAGCGCCGTTTTTACGATCAGGATAATTTTCCCAAGGCCCACGGCCAATCCATCTGACACTGTCATACTGTGCAGGTACTTTCATC
>JAGCPB010000034.1 GCA_017642425.1 Bacteroidaceae bacterium | reverse complement strand
GTGATGCGGAAGAAAGCAGACTGAAGGATGGTGTTGGTACGGTTACCCAGACCAATCTCCTGAGCTATCTTGGTAGCGTTGATGGTATAAACAGTGATATTGTTCTTGGCAAAGTAACGCTTTACCTTGTTAGGCATGAACTTCTCCAATTCCTCACCCTCAAAGATGGTGTTGAGAAGGAACTGACCGTTCTTCTGCAGACCGCGTGTAACATCGTACATGTGCAGGTAAGCCTGAACGTGGCATGCAACGAAGTTAGGTGTGGTTACCAGATATGTTGAACGGATAGGGGTATCACCAAAGCGCAGATGTGAGCAGGTAAAGCCGCCTGACTTCTTTGAGTCATATGAGAAGTAAGCCTGGCAATACTTGTCAGTGTTGTCACCTATAATCTTGACAGAGTTCTTGTTGGCACCTACAGTACCGTCGGCACCAAGGCCGTAGAACTTAGCCTGGAACATACCGGCACCACCAAGTGCGATCTCCTCAACCGGCGGAAGTGATGTGAATGTAACATCATCAACAATACCGATAGTGAAGTGGTTCTTGGGCTCGGGCATAGCCAGGTTGTTGAATACGCTGATGATCTGAGCGGGAGTGGTATCGTGTGAACCCAGACCGTAACGGCCGCCAACGATGAGAGGACGATCCTTAACATCATAGTAAGCATCCTTGACATCCAGATACAGAGGCTCGCCGTTTGCGCCGGGCTCCTTGGTACGATCCAGAACAGCAATGCGCTTAACAGTCTTGGGAACTGAAGCAAGCAGATGCTTGATTGAGAACGGACGATACAGATGAACACTGATCATACCAACCTTCTGGCCATTGGCGTTCAGGTAGTCGATTGCCTCGCGGGCTGCATCGGTAGCAGAACCCATCAGGATAACGATGCGGTCTGCATCCTTGGCGCCGTAGTATGAGAACAGATGATACTCACGGCCGGTGATCTTAGAGATCTCACCCAGATACTTCTCAACAACATCGGCAACGCTGTCATAGTAAGGATTGCTGGCCTCACGGTGTGTAAAGAATGTCTCGGGGTTCTCGGCAGTACCGCGTGTGATAGGACGCTCAGGTGACATAGCACGGTCACGGAAGCGCTTGATATACTCCTCCTTAACCAACGGACGGATATCCTCCTGATCCATCAGCTCAATCTTGTGGTACTCATGTGATGTACGGAAACCGTCAAAGAAGTTTACGAACGGAACGCATGTTTCAAGTGAAGCAAGGTGAGCAACAGCGGTTATATCCATAACCTCCTGAACCGAACCCTCGCAAAGCATTGCAAAGCCTGTCTGGCGGCAAGCCATAACATCCTGATGGTCACCGAAAATGCAAAGAGCATGAGATGCCAATGTGCGGGCCGATACATCGAACACGCAAGGAATCAGCTCACCTGCAATCTTATACATGTTAGGAATCATCAGCAGCAAACCCTGTGATGCTGTAAAGGTAGTTGTAAGGGCACCGGCCTGCAGTGAACCGTGAACGGCACCGGCGGCACCGGCCTCAGACTGCATTTCCTGAACTGATACGGTCTGGCCCCACAGGTTCTTCCTGCCACGGGCGGCCCACTCGTCAACGTGCTCCGCCATAGGTGATGACGGGGTGATGGGGTAGATAGCGGCTACCTCCGAGAACATATAGCTCACATGAGCCGCAGCCTCGTTACCATCACAAGTGATAAATTTCTTTGCCAT
>JAGCPB010000033.1 GCA_017642425.1 Bacteroidaceae bacterium | reverse complement strand
CTGGAAATCAGGACGCTGCTCCGGACCGTTGTAGTGGGTGGCGGCTGTGGCTGCCAGATGTCCGCCTGCGGAGCATCCCTGTACGCCTATCTTCCGGATTCCGTATTTATCGGCATCGGCCTTGAGCAGACGCATGGCCTCATGCAGGTCATCCAGCGGAACCTCGGTGTGGCCGTTGGGCAGGCGGTACTTGAGTACGGCCAGGGTTATGCCCTGATCCATGTACCATTGTGCCATGTTATTGCCCTCGGATCCGTTCCAGACATCGGTGTAACCGCCGCCCGGGCAGGCAATGACAGCCAGGCCGTTGGGGTTGGGGGCAGCCCAGATGCTGAGCGTGGGCTGAGTGACGTTGGATACATGCATATCCATAACCCTCTCGGGACCGGTAAGTCCGTTATCGGTTGGTGCACCGTTGGGCCAAAGGTTGATTACGGCTGTGGGCTCGGGTACCTGCGGAGCGGCAGGAGCCTGTGCAGCCTGGGCCGGTGGATTGTAGCGCGTCATCCACACCTCCATGTTGCCGTTACCGCGATGTGCCCATGCGTAGTAGGGGATTAGGCGGAGCTTGACCTGCTGGGCACGGCCGATATTACCGGTGTAGTTGTCATAAGCTGTGGTTTCAAGGGCATTCATTGCGTAGGCGCGTCCCTCAACGTTCATCTTGAAGGGAATAACCTTGAACTGGGAGTTTGCGGGGAGTGATGTGCTAAGAACGTTGAAATCGTTATCGGCCCACTCGGCGCAATATACCAGCGGCCCGCGCTCAACGGCTATCTTGCCGCGGTCCTCGGCCACCTGACGGTGAGCGGTAACTATGCGGGGCTCCATGTCAAAGTGAATGCTTACCACATCTCCCTTCTTCCATTTGCGGTCAATGCCGAAATATCCGTCCTGGAGCGTGGCCTCTACAGTCTGTCCGTTAACCTGAACGGTGTATCCCGGGGTCTTGCCGTCCGAGTAACGGTAAAGGTCAGTGGGAACCACCTCATTGCGTACCCATCCGGGTATGCGGATGTTAAGGCAGAACTGTCCCGGGGTCTTATCGACGGTAATTTTTATATCACCGTTCCAGGGATACTCGGTTGACTGGGTTATCTGAACGTTCTTGCCGCCCACCTTGGTGGCAAGGGTGTTGGACATAAAGAGGTTTACAAACAGCTTGTTGTCCTTAACGGCATATACGTAACCGGGTACTGACGGGATGAATCGGCAGATGTTGCTGGGGCAGCAGGCGCACCCGAACCATGCCTGACGCTGGTGCTGTCCGTGGCTCTCCAGCGGGTTGGGATAGAAGAATCCGCCTCCGTCCAGACTCACGCCGCTTATAACGCCGTTGTACAGGGCGCGCTCCAGCACATCCATGTACTTGGCATCGCCGTGCAGCAGGAACAGACGGTAGTTGGTATAGACATTGGCAATGGCGGCGCAGGTCTCGCAGTAGCCGTTCATGTTGGGCAGGTCATAGTTCTGGGTAAATCCTTCTATGCCTCCTGTTGAGCCGATGCCACCGGTCAGGTACATCTTCTTGCCCACCATGTTCTCCCAGATGCGGTCTATGGCGTCGATGTATGACTTATCGCCTGTGAGTGCGGCCACATCGGCCATACCGGAGTACATGTAACCGGCGCGGACGGCATGTCCTACGGCCTCATCTTGCTCAATGACGGGTTTGTGTGACTGGTCATAGGTGTCCTTGCGGGCGGTCTTGCCCTTGTTGTCCAGGAATAGTTTGGCTTCGTCCAGGTATTTCTTTTCACCCGTTACCAGATAAAGTTTGGCCAGTGCCATCTCGGCAATCTGATGTCCGGGAACTATCACCTTCTGACCTTCTCCGTATCCAATCTCACGGCATACGCAATCGGCATACTTTATGGCTATATCCAGGAACTTGCGGCTACCGGTGGCCTGGTAGTGGGCTATGGCGCCCTCCACCATGTGGCCCAGGTTGTAGAGTTCATGGCTGCCGCTCTCCTCGGCACTCCAGCGGGTAGGCCCTGACCAGTCATGCGGATGGGCGGGGTTCATGGTGCGGGCGGTGTAGAGATAGCCGTCGGGCTCCTGTGCTGCAGCCACTATATCCAGCACGCTGTCTATGTATGCCTCCAGCTTCTTGTCAGGATAGGTCTGCAGCAGGTAGCTGGCGCCCTCGATGGTCTTATAGACATCGGTGTCATCGAACGGGAACTGGGTGGGGCGGTAGTTGCTGCTGTTGTCGCCGCGGGCTGTCTCGGCCATCTTGGCGGCGGCATGCTCAAAGTTTGTGTAGCGGTCCGTCTCCTCACACTTGCTGAATGCCAGCGGAATGGTAACCTCACGGCTCTGGCGGATGCGGTCGCCCCAGAATGTCTCGGGCGCCACCTTGACTTGTGTGAACGGTACGTTACCTATGGGATAACTGGGCTTGTCGGCTTTCTTGGCAGCTACAAAGGAGAGCCCGAAAGCAAATAATACGATAGAAGATTTGATGATTGTCTTCATACTCATAAGCGGTTTAGTTCCATTTTTTGCAAACATAAGCAAAAAAGATGTATCTTCGCGGCCGGATAGGTAGAAAACCTGTTTGCCTCTGTAGTTCAATGGATAGAACGGAAGTTTCCTAAACTTTAAATTTGGGTTCGATTCCCAGCGGAGGTACAAATATAGGCGGCATCAAGCCGCCTATATTTGTACCTGGACCTTGTTTTTACCCCCCCCCCCCCCTCCTGGACCTTAGGGAGTCGCAACGCACGTAGGGCCATTTCTTTCCCTAAGGTGCGCAGGAATTACACTATCTTGCGGGTTACCCCCTCACCTTAGGGAATCATAACGCACGTAGGGCCATTTCTTTCCCTAAGGTGTGCAGGAAATACACTATCTCGCGGGTTACCCCCTCACCTTAGGGAATCATAACGCACATAGGGCCATTTTTCTCCCTAAGGTGTGCGGTAGAATACGATTTTTCTTGGATAATTGTTCGTGGATAACTGGAATAGTTTTCATTAAAAAATGTATCTTTGGGACTAACTAACCTATTTTAATATTATCAATTATGGGTATTATCATTTCTATTCTTATGGGCTGCCTGGCTGGTTATCTTGCTGGTAAGATTATGAAGGGCGGCGGTTTTGGTTTTTGGATTAATCTGCTGGTAGGTATCGTGGGCGGTTTCCTTGGAGGCAGTGTGTTGGGCTGGTTCGGTATTGAGTGGGGCGGCTTGTTTGGTTCCCTGGTTACTGCTGTAATCGGTGCAGTGATACTGCTTTGGATCCTTTCACTCTTCAAGAAGTGATAAAATAGTACAATTGGGGTCAGGCCCCTTTTGTACCGTTTTTCTCCCTAAGGTGGGGGTAAAACCGATTCACTTTAGTAAAAAAAGCGCCTGGATGATATCCAGACGCTTTTTCTTATCAAAAATGATACAAAAGGGGCCTGACCTAGGGTGTTAAGTTAACATTTTCATTTTAGCTCACTTTTTTGAGCAGATTGAGTCTTTTAATGGAGGGATTAGGCAGCAGGTTGTCGGCCCTCCATTTCTTTATGTCATACAGTCTGGTTTTACCGATGGTTCTT
>JAGCPB010000032.1 GCA_017642425.1 Bacteroidaceae bacterium | reverse complement strand
TGGGGTACGGTTCGCTCACCATCAGTAGTGCAGACTTTTCCGCTATGTAACATAATGGAACCCTTAATTATTACAAAATGCCCTCCCGCACTCGGTCATTTTATAATAATTCCCACTATGTTAAATAGCTCCAGCATCAGGCGGTCAGGCCTCAAAAACAAATGCATCGCACCTGCGCTTCCTGCCGCATGCGTCAGGCGCAACCCTTCCGGGTGCTGGGTCGTAACGTTCCACCAGAACCTTATGGGTCTGCACGGCATCCTCCATAAGGTACTGCTTCCACGTCACTCCTCGGTAGCGTGCCGCGCACCCCCGGCGGCACAGCCGCCAGCGGTACCCGTCCCGGGTTACTTTTAGGGTGCGGTCCATCAAGGCCCGCATCCCGCCATCCGGAATGTCAACATTGAATACGTACTCTCACGGGCGCATCATCTGGACAGAGACCTTCTGCAGGTTTTCCCCGGCCGTCTCGTTGCGGGTCTGTGCCCACGGCTTCTCTACGGTGCCAGTGCCCACTTCCGTTACGTATGTCAGGCTTCATTCCGGGCGTACAGGGTGTGTCCGCTAACAACACCATCCCTGTTCACCATCGCTAAGTCATAGTCCGCGGCCACACGCAGCACGCCCTCCACAAAGTCTGCCATACTACACTCCAGCGGCCGCCGTCACCTCCGTTTCGCTGTGGCCCCAGCCACCACACCAAGACCGCCTGCCTCGGCTCGTTTGGAAGCAGGGCTCGCTTTGCCCGGCGTGCCAGGCACAGTGGGCATTCCGTATGCAGGCTTCCATTACGTTACGGCCGTGGGGTACGGCTTACGCTGTACCCCACGAGCCTCCACTACATTCCAGTCTGCATACTCCAGCCCACAGAGCCCGTCCCGCCTACAGTCTGCGTACTTGAAACAGTCTGCGGCGGTCCGGCCGCCTTCGCGGAATCACTCACGTTCCCGCTCAGGCATTTATCAGATGAGATACGGAGTTGGTACGGTGGTGGTACCTTTGAGATTAAGAGATGAACGCAGAAAACCCCTGGTATTACATACCATCACTATCCCTGCTGCAGTAATGTCATAACCCCTCCATAATTGCCGTATTTCCCAATAACTGTCCAGGTTTGGGCCATATATTGAAATCTCAGAAAGCACCAACACAGTCCGGACATCGCACTGACGGACAAAAGACGCACGCACTTACACCATCCACACACCTGAAACGTATGAAAGACGTACGCATTCAAACCAGACATCAACCCACGGCACACCATCTTCCTACGTTTTTAATTGCCGCATCTCTCCGGCATCGCTGAGCTCTGCACGCTTTAATACCAGGCACACATCCGGCACGGACGTAACACGGCCGCTTTCATACCAATAACGCACCCGCTACAAACCAGCGGCGAGCGCAAAAACATGAGCCACGAACCAGAATCGTACCGACATCGAGCCAGTGTCAACCTGAATCGGACCAAAATCGGACGCATTCAGATGAGCTACGCATATTTTCAGTAACTTTGTGTTGTAACGCTAACACCATGACACCATGCCCAGATTCCATC
>JAGCPB010000031.1 GCA_017642425.1 Bacteroidaceae bacterium | reverse complement strand
CCGACAGCGACGAGACCACACAGGCTTGGAAGCTCGCTATGGAGAATACCACTTCACCCACAGGTCTTATCCTGAGCCGTCAGAACATCAAGACTCTGCCCGCAGGTAATGACTACAGCCAGGCCGCCAAGGGTGCTTACATCGTAGCCGGTTCAGACGCTGACTTTGACGTAATCCTTTTGGCTTCAGGTTCAGAGGTATCAACTCTGGTTGCCGGTGCCGAGCTCCTGCGTGCCGACGGTATCAAGTGCCGCATCGTAAGCGTTCCTTCAGAGGGCCTGTTCCGCAGCCAGTCCAAGGCTTATCAGCGCAGCATCCTGCCCGGTAACAAGAAGAAATTCGGTCTCACTGCAGGTCTGCCTGTAACCCTTGAGGGTCTGGTAGGTGCCAGCGGTAAGGTTTGGGGTCTCAGCTCATTCGGTTTCTCAGCTCCTTACAAGGTACTCGATGAGAAGCTGGGCTTCACCGCCGAGAACGTTTATAACCAGGTAAAGTCATTGCTCAAGTAATGATAGGAATTGCCAGTGACCATGCTGCTTTCCCGTTAAAGCAGTTTGTAATTGAATACTTGAAGGAGAAGGGGCTGGAGTTCAAGGACTACGGCACCTATACTCCCGATAGTTGCAACTACGCCGACTACGGCCACGCTCTGGCCCGCGGCATAGAGAACGGTGAGGTAGAGAAGGGTATAGCCATGTGCGGCAGCGGAGAAGGAATCTCCATGACTCTGAACAAGCATCAGGGTATCCGCGCCGGACTCTGCTGGATTCCTGAGATAGCTCACCTCATCCGTCAGCACAATGATGCCAACGTATTGGTAATGCCCGGCCGTTTCATCGATACCGATATGGCCCGCAAGATAATGGACGAGTATCTGAACACCCCCTTTGAGGGCGGTCGCCATCAACTCCGCGTTGACAGCATACCTGTACATTGACTAAAGATAAGAGATGAAATAAGCCTTGCGGTCGCAAGGCTTATTTCATTTGTGTTCGGTGTAGTAGTCGAACGCCGCTTTCATGTTCTCGCGTACGGCCTTGCTGCTGATTGTCGCGCCCGATACGCAATCCACCGTAGCGTAGTCCTTGAACTTGACATCACGGAACTTGGGCAGCATATATGTCTTTACGTTCTCAAAGAAACGGGGAGTCTCACGGTTGGGCAGAGCCTCCACATTCACAATCTTATCCTTCTTTATGGTGACCTTGACGGGTGTATTGCCGTGATAGCCACGGGCATTGCAGATGGTCTCGGTATTGATGGTATAAATCTTACCCTTCTTTTCCATCACACCGTCATTGAAATCCTTGGCGCATGCAGATAATGAAAACAGCGCTGCAATAAAAAGTATCTTCTTCATTTTATCCGATTGTTTCCTATTAGACTTAATAATGGTAAAAAGGTTTGACACTCATTTGAAAACAAAGTCCAAAAGGGTGCAGAGGGATTTCTCTTTTGTATTTGAACTGAAAGTGAAGTAGATTGCATGCTTGCCGGTGAGCTTACCCAGTTCAGGAAGCTTGACATCCATCTCGGTGGGCTGCTGAACCATGCTGGATTTAAGCTCAATCTTGCCCAGTACCTTGCCGCCATGTGATGTCCAAGGCCTGTCGGCCAGAATGGTGATTGTGCCGTCAACACCCTCGGGAACCAGATTAAGCAAGAGGCTTACATCGCTACGGCCCTTTGTGGCATCAAAGTTGAAATACTTGTAACCCACAATTGAGCCGTCTGTATTGTTGACCACAGGGTTGGTGTTGTTTACAAGATCGTAGGGCTTGTCAAACTTGCTGTCGGTTCCGTAGGCCGATGCTACATAAGATCCTGAGAAAATGTTATTGGGCCACTCATGGATGGCAGGTTTGGGACCTGTATACCAGCAAGCCAAACCTGCAGAGTGACGCTCCAGTGGATCAAGTCCGCCAAGTGAGAAACCCTCGGAATTGTATTCACCTTCAGATATCTCAACCTTGCCGCCCGGGCCCGGAGTAACCTTAACGGTGATGGGTGCAACCATTGCCTGGCGTGCGTACTCATCGGTTCCGGTCTGGCGGTGATAGAATACGTACCACTGACCGTTTATCTCACAAATACCTCCGTGGGTATTGCCGTCTATTGTTGCCGATGCTATGGGCTCACCCTTCTCGTTGACTTCGCGTCCGCGTCCGTCTATTACCGTACCTCCATAGGTCCAGGGACCCAGCGGATTGTCACTGTAGGCGTAAGCCAGCGTGTAGTTTGATGATGGCAGACCGAACTCACCCTCAAGAGTGAAACGGCTGTATATGAACACGTACTTATCCTGAATCTTGCGTATGGATGATGCCTCAAAGAACTTGAACACTCCGTCCATGTATCGGCCGGGAACCATATCCTCAACAATCTGTGTGCCCGGCTTTACGGTAGCCATCGTAGCGGGATCAAGCTCGGCAGCGTATGATCGCTCAAAGCCCCAATAACCGTAAACACGGCCGTCGTCATCAACAAACACTGCGGGGTCAAATGCCAGAACGCCGTCAGCCAGGTTGGGGTTGCTCTTGCTCCAGTTGCATACCTCAAAGGGACCGTCCGGGCGTGAACTCTTGGCAATAAGGCCATTGCGCCCGCCTGCCTGGTCGTTGGGGTAGAGATAGTAGGTCTTGGTACCGTCGGGGGCTGTAACCAAAGTAACATCCGGGGCATACAGGACATCGGCCTGTCCGTTACGGCTTATAGGCTGTCCGTTGGCGTTCTTATCTACTTTAAGTATCTCTCCGTCATAACGCCAATGGATCAGGTCATTAACTGAAGCTGACCAAACAACAAGTTCACGTCCGCAATAGCCTGAAATCATGCTGTCATGTGAACCATATATATAAACACGGTACTGGCCCGGATTGTCCGGATCCTCAAATACATAAGGTTCGCCGTCAGGGATGTGCTCCCATAAGGGCAGGTAAGGGTTTCCTACTGTCATAAGCTCTTTCTCCTGGCTCTGGGCCTGTCCCGAACAGGACATTGTTACGGTTGCACAGCATGCGATAGCCATTGCAAGCCATGAAAGCCCTTTACTATGGTTCATCATTTTGGTTAGGTTATCTGTTTGGAACCACGAAGATAGTTCTTTTCCATGATTCCTCCAAAGAGTCCGTCAGTCCACAAAGAACAGCGGGCCGGACACGCTGAAGTAACCCTCCTTGCCGTCATGGCGCAGGTGGAAAGTGTCAAGGTATAATATTACCTTGGCCGGTGCATCCGTGCTTGATGCATTCACAAGTGTTCCGGAATAGCTTATTATATGATTGAAATCATTCTTGGCGATATTCTCTGGTGTCATCTCATTCTCCAACGCGCGAAGCTGTTGCAACGGTATGCGGAACTCATACATCAGAGTCAGGTAATCGCCGTTCTTATCGGTCTTGTCTGATATTACTGGAAGCTGCACAGTGAGTATTTCATCCTTTATGCAGTCTTTGTCCAGGTCAACGTGCTCATCATACATGAGCATACGGCTGGCATTGGCAGGCAGATTGAAACTGGTGCTGCCCAATACGCTGCGATAACGGTGAATCTCCACGTTGCCGTCCTTGCCATCCTCAAACACATGCTCCGGAATGCGTCCGGTAAGCACATTTGAGCCAACTATATCTTTTACCGATTGGCGTGAGAACTGTCTCTTGAGATAGTCTATACGGCTGTCCAGCTGATGGGATACAGAAGAGTCCAGCGTGTTAAGAAAGATGTCGTATTCATCATCGCCCATAGCCTTGCCGTCCCATCCATTATCTTTAAGTATAGCAGTAACCTTGTTTGTGAGATTCTTTCTTACACAGGTTGAAACGTTGACAGGGAGTAGAGTAAGAAGAGCGAATGCCAGTATGAATGAAACGGGAATCCATAAAATCCCGGCATTACGCTTGATAATCAGTACTATGCATACGGCATAACACCAAATGTTGAATGCCACCAGATACAGACGCAGAACGGTAATCCCGTAGTCCGAAATGCGCCGTGTAATACCGATGCTCATAAGGAGCAGCAACGGGAGCATAAGAATAGGCATACGCCATGTGATAAATCTGACTGCCATCCTGTTCCAACCCGATGCACTCTGAGAAGCCTTCTCAATATACGGATAGACCATTGTAAAGAGTATCACCATAGCTGCCATTGAAGCTGTGACAAGCCATGACACCCAACCATCGGGTAACTGCCATGTAAACAGGATTTTGGCAGCATAGCAATATAATGTAACAAGGTATGCCGCTGCAATAGGCATAAACAGCCTGGTTACCGCGTTCTCAATCAGACGGGACATTTCCATAGGTTGAGCGTCATGCTTCTGCGCGCCCCCGGGTACGGCTTGTATAAGTAATATCGGAGCCAGCAGACAGAAACAGACTATGGCAATGTTACTGTAGCAATGTGAGCTGATAAATACTCCGAACAGCTTCTCAATACCAACCACAAGCAATTCCAATCCACCGCACACTATGCCGCTTACAATCAGCGCGATGCAGACTGCCCCGATGCAATGCAGGCTGAAGTTCCAGAAAGCCACATCGGTCTTGTCACTGAAAAATGAAAGTACAAGCAGTGAAACCACTAAAGTAGCAACAAGAGCTACAACCACATAGGTGTAAGGTGCATAACCCAGCATGTCATAACTGCGCATAAGCAGCACACTCACCCCGATCCATGCAATGTGAATGAGTGCCGATGCCAGCAGGTAGCCCCACCGCCCTTTGTGCTCCTCAAGCCATAGCGAAAGGCTCAGTGAAAGCGCGATACCTGAGGCAGGATACCAAATCATAAAGAACTTCCACTCCTTGCTGATACCATGATAGCCCTTCCAGTCAAGAATCATCATACACACTGTAAGCGCAAAAGCAAACACCACTGTAAGCGGAAACCTCTCAACACTCCGCCTGATAGCCTTAAACAACTCTATTGTCTTTTCCTTTAAACTGCTCATAATATATTTCAAACTAAAAAAGCGCTACTATTATTGTCCATTCCTTTGATTCAGGAGATACCCAGATTTCGTAGTGTCTGTCACATTCAACAAAATCTCTGGGAACACCCCTTGACTCAACCATGTTCCTGATAGTGTCCCACATGGGATTTATTCTGACAGCGGCATAATGATAGCAATACCAGTCTTTTTCATCATTATAATGCCATGGATTATATTTGTAGTTTTCACTAAGACAGAATTCCTCCTTGCAGGCCAAGTCCAGTTCGTTCAGGAAGGTACTGTCTGGAATGTTTTCAAATTCAAGCTTAATGGTGTCAAGATAATCAAATCCGCGTGAGCCTAAAATAGTCTCCTTCAACTTATATGGTGGGAACTTCACGCCGCTCATACCTTCAACGTATTCCCTATGGGCAGGGTAGGGATCCTGCATGTATTTTTTCCTATTGTTGGAATAATGGAAGTGATACACAATGAAAGGAATTGTCAAAAGAGCAAGAGCAATCACCATAATCAGAAGACACCCCTGGCAGCCGCTCATCTCCTTTTTATTCTCAGCTTTGTTCTTCTCTTTCTTCATTGTTTCAGATAGATTCAAGGTAGTCCAACGACCATTCCTTTTTGTGCTTGTGAATTTTTATTATGATGGAGATATTATTCCTGTCAAGTAATTCAGTAGAGAAGCCTATAGAATTCAGGAATAAATAGACGGGGTGTGATTTATTCCCTTTGGGGTTATGTATGGAATAATGATACGTGTCATTTTCAAAACGCCATAAGCAATATGGTATTTCTGATGCCTCATCATCGCCAGGATAGGTGCCGTTGCAAAGCGAATCCAACATGTTGTAGAATGATTCTTCCGGCACATCCTTGAACTTGAGTGAAATCTGATGTTCAAATCCGTCAAGGGCCCCAAGCTTTTTGGTCCATTTGACCTTATAGGCTGGGAATTCAATATTTGTGTAACGTTTTACGTTTTCAGCCGATGCATAGCCAAGGTTTTGGGTCCTTGTTAATATGCCGATGATAGTCCAAGCTAAAATTAATCCGGCAAAGATAGTTAATGTGGTCAGACAACCTTGTTTTGGTTTTAGGACATCATTGTTATTGGATGGCTTACACAATAGGATGATGAAGATGATCCCTATCAATGCAGTCACCTCTACCAGTGCAAAAACCAATGCATCCGTAAAATCCGGTGTAGTGCCGTCCATATTTGAGAGGGCGCGGTCAAACAATGCCAGAAAGGTGATTATGCCAAGAACTGCCGGAATGATTAGTAACCACGGGGTTATTCCAGCGTCACGCATACGGCGAATCGTTACTGTGAGAGTAGGAAAGAACATTACGAGCCAGAATAAACCAAACAGGGTGATGGTTGCTGTAAAGAAACCTGACAATACCGGATTATGTGCGTTGCCGAGCAATAAGGCTATAGGTGCTAATATGCAAACAAATATGAATGATACTGCCGACATAGCCGCAACCCATACCCAAAACTCCTTGCGGTCCGCTCTGCCCTTGAACTTGAAGTACCGCTTAAATGTATCAGCTAAAGTTTTCATATAAAATAGACTTAATCCTTATCTCATCCACCCCTCAACCTTATAAATCTTTTCTGAGATTTTTTGCTTGGTGTGAGTGGCGCTGTCTTGGAACCAGACCTCGATTCTTGCCAGGTAAAACTCTTCCCATACACCTTCATATATGCTGAATTCTTTTGGGCCTGTATATTTACCTCTGTTATCTTGCGTTATTTCCTGCAAGGTCCTTTCTTTGATGGTCTTGGAAGACAACCGGATGTTCTCTGTTATCTCATAACATTCCAACCATATCTCTCCGTTGTCAATATCCCGGGGTACATAGAAGGTGTAATAATAGATACCACCTTGACCTCCCTCTTTAATCTGTAACCAAGTGTCTCTGTTTCCGGATTCATTACCCCGTTCTATATAGTCCGATGATAGGGGCTCATGGTATTCAACGTTCTCCGGTATAGGATGTTTTCTTCCGAAATCATCCACAAGGTCACTGTTGAACATCCACCAGATGCCAACTGATATAATATTATATAAACAGATAACCGCTGCAACTCCCATCAATATCAGATGTCCTGCAATAGCTTTTTTATGCTTTTTGATTATGTAATAAATCCAAATGCATATGTTGACAATGATTAGAATTACACTGATAATAGAAATGGGGTCCCTAAAATTTACAACCCGTAGGACATTGTCCGTCACGTCTGCCCCTATGTTGTAGCAGCTGGTAATAATAAAATAATGTATTATCTGCAGTACAATCAGAATCAATGGCCAAAGCCACCATTTAAGCAGAATATTGTTTATTGTTTTGTTCATGCCCTGTCCTATTTCAAACCAAGTAGTGAACTGAGTGCCTCAATATGAGCACTGAATGCTTCCCTGCCGGCATCAGTAACGGAATATGATGTATTGGGCTTGCGGCCGATGAACTGCTTCCGGGTCTCAATATACCCCAGTTCCTCCAGAGCCCGGATATGGCTTGCCAGATTTCCGTCCGATACGCCCAGCATCCCCTTGAGCGTATTGAAATCAGCCTGCCCGGATGCGGTCAGCACCGACATAATACCCAGCCTAACGCGGCTTTCAAATGCCTTGTCAAGATTCTCAATAGCGGTCATCGGACATCAATGTTTGCGGTCAAACCAGATCTTGAACCAGATACCCCAGATAAGATGCAGAATGCAGAATCCTATTGTCCAGAACATCATTCCGAAAGATGAAAAAGCCAGTGCTGCAACCCCGATCACAATTTCAGCGTATCCCAGATACTTGGTAATGGAAATCTTAAATGCGATTGGAGATATCAGCACCACTGCCAGACCGTAAAACACAAGCATAAAGCCAGGTATCAAGTTCCATAAACCGTTGAATATTGGAGTAAGGCAGACCAATCCGCCTGTGACCATAGCCGTGAAGAAGTTGCCCAGTAAGCGCCGTGTGCCGGCATCGAACGAAAAATCCAGCCCTTCACGGCTTGCCCTGTGCTTTGACATAAGCCAAACTGTCATGAATGCTGCACAGAAAACGGACGCGCAGATAATTGCTACTATAAGGAATGTATCCCAGTCCGGTTGACGAATAGGATTGACGGTAGCGCCCCAAAGCGGACTAACAGTCCCATAAAGAACCAGACTTACTGCTACGGCCCCAAGAAGAGCCCAAACTGCCACTACAATTCCTGCCGTTCCCTCCAGAAACAATACCTTCTGTGAGCGCTCCATCATATTCCTGATATCACTCAGTGTATCCCTAATCTCCTGTTCCTTCATATTTTAGTCTATGTATTTGTGATTCTAAAAGTACTTTGCGCTACAAAGTAAATGTAAACAAACCAAATTACCAAACAAATCCGCAGAAAACTTTTTCCTTTGCAGTAGCCGTACTATCCCCTTTGGGGACCATCAGTGAAGCGACGTTAAGCGAGAGCCCTGTAGGGTGGCGTTAAGAACGGCGTTTCGTTTAACGACTTTTAGATTTGCACCGTGATTCCAATATGGGTATTACGGTGCTCTCTTTATTTTTGTACTTGAAGTGAAACAATCGGTTTGAATGAACTAGTTTAACGACAAGACTTAGTATCAAATAACAGTATTAGAT
>JAGCPB010000030.1 GCA_017642425.1 Bacteroidaceae bacterium | reverse complement strand
TGGACGGCATTGTGGACGGTATCTCTGACCAGCCACTAAAGGTATAACCTTCTTTGGTGGGTACGGACTCTGGAGTGATTGCTGAACCGTACTCCAAAGTCAATGACTTGTATTCTACACCATCTACTTTGTAAACAAGCGTGTATGAGTTGATGCTGAATGAACCTGTTACCTCCACATTGCAGGCAGGCATAGTGGACTGTATCTCTGACCAGCCACTAAAGGTATAACCTTCTTTGGTGGGTGCGGACTCCGGAGTGATTGCTGAACCGTACTCCAAAATCAATGACTTATACTCTACACCATCTACTTTGTAAACAAGTTTGTATGAGTTGATGCTGAAGGAGCCTGTTACCTCCACATTGCTGGCTGGCATTGTGGACGGTATCTCTGACCAGCCACTAAA
Source organism: Bacteroidaceae bacterium (assembly GCA_017642425.1). Taxonomy (GTDB): domain Bacteria; phylum Bacteroidota; class Bacteroidia; order Bacteroidales; family Bacteroidaceae; genus Colenecus. The sequence goes on along the minus strand of JAGCPB010000030.1, from coordinate 18,358 downwards.
GGTATAACCTTCTTTGGTGGGTGCGGACTCCGGAGTGATTGCTGAGCCGTACTCCAAAGTCAATGACTTATACTCTACACCATCTACTACGTAAACCAGCTTGTATGAATTGATGCTGAAGGAGCCTGTTACCTCCACATTGCTGGCTGGCATTGTGGACGGTATCTCTGACCAACCAGAAAACGTGTAGCCCTCTTTAACAGGTACTGGTTCTGGAGTAATAATGGCTCCTTCTTCTAACGTAATGGTTTTATATACTGTGCCGTCAACCTTATATATAAGATCATAGCCATCGCCCCAACCTGCATCTTCACCTGATATGTTTGTTCCATTATCAGATTGGGCAAACAACACTTTAACAAATAATAATGACAGTACAAAAAAGACAATCCTTTTCATAATCAGCATTTATCATCTCCATGCTCCCCCTGGAAATATGCATATAAAAAAGGTGTGGGAACCATATTGTCTCACACCTAAAACAGGCTTCTCGCATTGCCTTCACTGTGTGCAAAACAACAGCCCCACACCGATAGACAATATCATAGAAACAGATATTACCTACTGATGTGGTGCTACTGTTATCATCTTCACAGTGAATCAAATTTTGCGAGAATTTGTTTTAGAAAATGATTCAATAACACCTCATTATGTCTGTTCTTGCTGGCAAGAACAATGCAAATATAATGAACGAACTGATTGAAATTAAAAAATCTCTCGAAAATATGATTCTGCTCTATATAAAATTGTTTCTCACCATTTGCAGGAGCCGGACATACGGATTGGGGAGCATTGGAGAGCGTAAGCGAAGTCCCCTGGAGGATCCCGTTAAGAACGCCGTTTGTTCGAGGAACGTTCGACCCCAAAGGGGGCGATGAGGACGAGTTCGGCGTTTAGGGTCCGGAGGGGCTCCCTTTTGCGTAGCAAAATAAAAAAAGGTCACGCTACGCATAGCGTAGCTCGGAGCTGCTGTCTCCCCAATCCGTATGTCCGGCGGTGCTATAAAAAAGGATGAAATAATCAGATAAATAGTCATTTATTGTATTGTCGCAAAAAAAGTGTTATCTTTGCACGTAACCAGGCTAATTATCTTGTTTTATGCTAGGTATAGAATCTAATAGAGAACCCATCAAGGATCCTATCGCATCACAGATTAGGGATGTGGTCCGTCGTGTTGTTACTGGCTGCCTTAATGATGATGACAGACGGATTATTAAAGAATCTAATGAGAGGAAAAACACTTATCATGCAATCTGGAAATACTGATTTAGAAAGAAACCTGTTTATTGAATCTGTAACCGACGCAACGGTGTTTAGAGATTTCCGCTGCGGGATTGAGAAAATGGATGAATTTATTCATAGAGGTTTGGTATTGTCTGTTGAGAGCAACTATTGCAAACTATATAAGGTTTCAAGGGAGGAAGAGATAGTAGCTTTGTTTGCTCTATCATTTGATTCCTTGATACTGGATTCTGATGATAAGACGGAACTGAAACAGGAAGATAGAATATCTGTTGATTCCAAATATGAAGAAATGTTTTGGAGCAAGCGTCATTATCCGGCATTGGAGATTGCATATTTGGCAGTTCGGGATGACCTTAGGGGAAGCGATATCGGTTCTTTCCTGATAGACTCTATTGCAGAAATGGCAGTAAGCCAGAAGTTGGCCGGTTGTCAGTTCCTGACTGTTGAGGCTTTGAGTAAAGCCAAAGAGGGTGCTCTGGATTATAGTGCTACAGCTTTCTATTTCAAGAATCATTTCTCTGCTTGTGAATTACCAAATCCAAATAAGGATACATTGCGCATGTATAGACCATTGTATCCGTAACATTTGAGGAAAAATTATTGGCATTATCAAGATATTTTTTCCACAAAATATTCTCTCTGCGGAGCAAAAAAAACAGGCGAGCCAAGAAATCTCAGCCCGCCCGATAAAGAAAAAATATTTTGATATCGATTTTCCCTACACTAAATCACTTACCCATGTAAGACTAAGAATCTGTTTAAAATTGTTCCATGAAGATGATTATGGACTATTTTTTCCTCTGGTTTTATCGTTTTGAGGGAATAATGGAGGTCCATTTTGACTGAGGAACGTTTTCGATAAGCCAGACGAACAGAGGGAGTTACTCACTCTGTCGTGGCGAGAAAAGGTGGAATATAAGTCAACGATGAAAACAGAGGGAAAAAGAGGCGGTAAGAAATTTATGGAAACAAATTTAAACAGATTCTAAAACTTTCTATTTTATCATCGCCTTGCTGGAGCGGCCGTCAATGCAGATTTCAAGCTCGCGGTCAAACCTTACGTGACGCAGGAACTCGGTCTCCTCAATGGCGGGCAGCTTTTCCAGCTCTTCATAATCAAAAGTATCGCCCCGGCCGGAGTACGGATCTACGTTTATGTAGCCGGCGTTGAACGATGTCAGGTTCTGGAAGAAATGGGTGCCCTGACTGGGATCCACGCGGAAATCCTCAAGGCTGCACTCCACTATCACCTTTGCTTCCGAAATATCGCCCCACTGCACGGGAACGCCTAATGACGGTATGCTGGAGCCCCAGCGGCCGTAGCCTATGAGCACGTAATTGCGGCCCTCCTTACGCATGCGGCTGTTCATAGCCGTCAGCTCCCGGGCCATCTGGACGGTCTTCTGGGTATCGAACGCATCCATCTTGAGGTATATCACATCGGTCAGGCCCTTTATCCAGCCTGTGCCCAATGCACTGTCGGACTGAAGGATTGCGCCACCGGTATCAATCTCGTCCCAGTCAACGTCAACGTTGCGGCTATCCACCGATATGGGCCTTATCTGCAGCACATTGAACTTGGGCAGTTTATTGGGGTCACCGCCGCGGTCCAGATCGGCCGCAAACTCTATCTCAACGCCGCATTTCATCTCCTTGCGGGCTATATCAAGCAGTTCATCCACAATCTCGGCCAACGGGAATGTCTTGTACTTGAGCATCTGGGCAAAGGTGATGAACCTTGGGCCCGTAGGATATGCAGAGTCAACCATTCGCTGGTTCTCCAGGTCAAAGGTGCTGACCACATACTTGAGGTTGCGGAACTTCTCACAGTCAGCAATGCTGATGCGCTCCAGGTTCACGGCATCATCAATTGATGTGGTGAACTTCTCAGGCTTGAGGTTCAGTGCGAACATTGACTTCTGCGTCTCAGTCATGGTCTGCTCCACTGTCGATGTCTGAAGCACATGCTTGGGGTACTTGGGTGAGAACCGCAGCACCTGGTCACCGTCAACCACAGCCTTGCCAAGTCCGAACGCCACCTTCACGATACCGTCCTCGGCCTTTTCATGACCTATGGGATAGAAGTTGACCGAACGGGCCACACCGGACAGCGTGGGGAAGAAATAGCCCTGGTCACTGCTGCCGCAAATCTCCTGCAGAATGATGGCCATCTTCTCCTCGGATATCACATTGGCCGTAGCGGTTATATAGCTACGTGACGATGCGTAGAAGATTGATGCATATACGCTCTTGATGGCCTTGGAGAGCAGACGCAGCTGCTGGTCCTCATTGTCGGTACGCGGAATCATGTATGTTGAATAGACTCCGGCAAACGGCTGGTAATATGAATCCTCCAGCTTGGACGACGAGCGTACGGCAAGCGGTTTGCGGATATTGTGTATGAATACCTTAAGGTTGTCTATCAGGTCACGAGGCAGAGATGATGCCACAAACTCGGCCAGAATCTCATCGTCCGATATGTCCGAGTTGATGACATACTGCAATCCATTGTCTATGATGAAGCGGTCAAAATACTCAGTGGTGATGACAAGAGTGCGGGGTGTGGTTATACGCACATCCTCATACTTGTCAAACATATCGTACTTGACCAGTATATGGTTAAGGAATGCCAATCCACGGGCCTTGCCGCCCAGCGAGCCGTTACCCAGACGCGCAAACCTTATGGTATCGTTGTAGGTCTTGGGATCGAACCGTGCCACAACGCCCACGCCCTGGTTGAGACGGAAATCATGTATCATCTTAAGGTTGATACGGCGTATCTCCGGCAGTTCGGCATCGTTATGGATGGTGAGTGGACGCAGCTGCTTACCCAACGCGAACAGGCCGCGTGCAAACAACCATCGGGATATATAGTTCTTATCTGAAAGACGGCGGAAATCGCGGTCAGATATGTTCTTTACAATCTTCTCGAATCCGTACAGGTCACTTGCGCGAAGCAGTTCCTCGCCGGTATTGGGATCGGTCACCACAAAATCACCGAATCCGAACTCACGGCCAATGTATTCCGATAGGTCATGGGTAAGTGTCTTGGAGGTCTTGACCACGAAACCGACGCCCAGTTGCTCGGCCACCTCGCGCATACTCTCCTGCGATGACTGCATCAGAATGGGCATGGTGGGGTTATCGGCATGGATATGGTTGCACAGGTCTATACCGGCATCCAGTTTCTCCTGCTCAGGTGCATCGTCCTTATGGATAACGAAACCTATGTCCGATATCACTCCCAGGATGTTCTGCTTGTAGCGCTCGTAAAGCTCAACGGCCTCATCATAGCAGGTGGCCATAAGTATCTTGGGGCGGGAGCGCTTACGCAAGGTCTGCTGTTTCTCATTCAGGGTATCGCGGATAGCCTCACTGTTCTGCTGCAGCACAAGTTTGTAGAGAACAGGCAGATAGGTTGAGTAGTAGCGTACCGAGTCCTCTATCAGAAGTATGACGCGAACACCCTCCTCCAGGATGTCGTGCTCGGCATTCATGCGGTCCTCAAGCAATTTGATTATGGCAATGATCAGGTCTGTGGAGTTGTTCCAGCAGAAGAACCAGTCTATTGCGCTGTTGTCACGGTCCTGAAGACGGTTGTATATCTCACGGGAGAATGTAGTGAGCAGTACTATAGGGGTATCGGGCGACAGTTCTTTCATCTGCTTGGAGAAATCAAACACATCAACCTCACCTACGTTGTACATGGTTATGACCAGGTCGAACTGCTGTCCGCTGCGGGCTACCTCAAGTGCCTCCAGAGTAGTCTCCACACGGAGTATATCAGGCGGGTTACTCAGGTTCAACTCCGCATAGTCCTGTGCTATCTGTGCCTCAATATGACCGTCCTCCTCAAGTGAGTAGCTGTCATAATTGTTGCAAACCAGGAGTATTTTCTTGATTCTCCTGGCCATGAGTACTGCATTATGTTTCTCTTCCATCCTCCTATAAAAATTTGGGCCGGCCTTTTAAGCCAGCCCAAAATTATGAAATATGCGGGTATTAAACAAGACCCTGGTCGCACATAGCGTTTGCAACCTTGATGAAGCCGGCGATGTTGGCGCCCTTCACGTAGTTGATGTAGCCGTCCTCCTCGGTACCGTACTTGACGCAGGCAGCGTGGATATCGGACATGATGCGATGCAGCTTCTCGTCTACCTCCTCGGCAGTCCATTTGAGACGCATTGAGTTCTGAGACATCTCAAGACCTGATGTTGCAACACCACCGGCGTTTGAAGCCTTACCGGGTGAGTACAGCATCTTGTTCTTCTGGAACAGTGCGATTGCATCAGGAGTGGTAGGCATGTTGGCACCCTCGGTTACGCAGTAGCAACCGTTGGCAACCAGCTTCTCGGCATCCTTCAGCTCAATCTCGTTCTGGGTAGCGCAAGGCATAGCGATGTCACACTTAACGCCCCAAGGACGCTCGTTCTCATAATATGTTGCGTTAGGATACTGCTTTACATACTCCTTGATACGGCCACGGATGACGTTCTTGAGGTTCTTTACATAAGCAATCTTCTCCTCGGTCATGCCCTCGGGATCGTAGATGTAACCGTTTGAATCAGAGAAGGTAACAACCTTGGCACCCAGACGCATTGCCTTCTCGGCAGCATACTGTGCAACGTTACCTGAACCTGAGATAACTACTGTCTGGCCCTTGAAGCTCTTGCCGCGTGTGGCAAGCATATCCTGTGCAAAGTAGCAGGCACCGTAACCGGTTGCCTCGGGACGGAGCAGACTGCCACCCCAACCCTGGCCCTTGCCAGTGTATGTTCCGGTCCACTCGTTCTTGAGCTTCTTGTACTGACCGTACATGAAACCAACCTCACGGCCGCCAACACCTATATCACCGGCGGGAACATCGGTATCAGGACCGATATGACGATAAAGCTCGTTCATGAAGCTCTGGCAGAAACGCATTACTTCAGCGTCTGACTTGCCGCGCGGGCTGAAGTCTGAACCGCCCTTGGCACCGCCCATAGGCAGAGTGGTAAGGCTGTTCTTGAAGGTCTGCTCATAAGCAAGGAATTTCATGATGCTCAGGTTAACGCTTGCATGGAAACGTACGCCGCCTTTGTACGGGCCGATGGCGCTGTTCATCTGTACGCGGAAACCGCGGTTTACATGGATCTCACCTTTGTCATCCATCCAGGGTACACGGAACATGATAACTCTCTCGGGCTCTACAATGCGCTCCATGATCTTCTGGTCAATGAGATGCGGATTCTGAAGTATATAAGGTGCAACACTCTCCACCACCTCGCGAACGGCCTGATGGAACTCTTTTTCACCCGGATTCTTGGCAATAAGCTCTGCCATGAAATTCTCAACGTAATTCTTTACCTGTTTGTCCATAATTTGAATTTTGTATTGTTTATACTCTAATTATTCGGATTTTGTGAATTTGCTATCAAAAGCGTTCGCAAAGTTACCATTTGTCAACAAAACAGACAAAGATTACGCAAATTATTTCATGTTAATAATGCAAAAAATTCAATGTGTTATGCATAATTACGATAATACAGCATAAAAACCGCCACTTTGAGCATAAATATGCACGAATGGAAGCGCATTGCATACAATTTGTCAGCGCATAACTATCAGTTTGGGGAGACAACACCTCCGGGCTACTCCGAACCCCTCCAGACCCTAAACGTCGAACTCGGCCTTTTACCCACCTTCGGTGTGTAACGTGCCTCAAACATGCGCCGTTCTTAACGGGATCTTCCGTGGGTTCTCCGCTTACGCCCTCCGGTAATGCTCCCCAAACTGATAGTTCTGCTTCTGCAAATGGAAAACTCCGATTCCTTTTTGTATCTTTGCATAAAGATTTCAATTCAAAGGATGAAGATACTTGTAACGGGAGCAGCCGGATTCATCGGCTCAAAACTTGCATACAGGCTGGCTCAGCGCGGCGATGAGGTTGTAGGGCTTGACAATATCAATGATTATTACGATGTTTGCCTTAAGCTTGGACGTCTGGAGCAGTGCGGTATTGTTTCACACAGCGGACGCTTCATTGACGGCTCAGTCCGCGAGAGCACAAAATTCCCCAATTATCGTTTCATCAAGATGGACTTGGCTGACCGCGGGCAGATGGTGGAGTTTTTCCAGCAGGAGAAGTTTGACGTGGTGGTCAACCTGGCAGCCCAGGCAGGAGTCCGATACTCAATCACCAACCCGTACGCCTATCTGGACAGCAATCTGGTGGGATTCATGAATGTGCTGGAGTGCTGCCGTCACAATGACGTCAAGTATCTTGTATATGCATCGTCTTCATCGGTCTATGGAATGAATGACAAGGTGCCTTTCAGTGAGGATGACCGCGTGGATAATCCCGTAAGCCTGTATGCAGCAACCAAGAAGGCAAATGAGCTTATGGCTCACTCTTACAGCAAGCTGTATGGTCTGCCCACCACCGGACTCCGTTTCTTTACGGTATATGGTCCTTGGGGACGTCCCGATATGGCTCCGATGCTGTTTGCCACCGCAATAAGCAAAGGTGAGCCTATCAAGGTGTTCAACAATGGCAATTTGAGCCGTGACTTTACCTTCATAGATGATATTGTGGAGGGCACTATCCAGGTGATAGACCGCCAGCCCGTGGCAGAGCAGTGCCCAAATAACGTACCTTGGAAAGTGTATAATATAGGTTGCTCCAAACCCGTGCAGCTGATGGATTTCATCAACGAGATTGAGACCGCGCTGGGCGTTGAGGCAAACAAGATATTCCTGCCTATGCAGCAGGGCGATGTGCTCAAGACTTATGCCGATACTTCCAAGCTGGAGCGCGAGTGCGGCTATAAGCCCACAACCACTCTGCACCAGGGCATCGGCAAGTTCATAGAGTGGTTCAAATCAGACCTAAACCCGTTAAGACCCTAACCAACAACCATTAACCGATATGAGTAAGTACATTTGTGATGTCTGCGGATACGAGTACGATCCCGCAACAGGTGATCCGGACAGCGGCATAGCCCCCGGAACAGCATTTGAGGACTTCCCCGAAGATTGGGTTTGCCCCATCTGCGGAGTAGGCAAAGACCAGTTCTCAAAAGCCTAAGCAATATCAGAACCAACAAGACTGGTGGCATCGGGAATGATTCCCAATGTCACCAGTTCTGATTTAGGATGTAGGGTACGCCCGATGCGGTGATGCCGGCGGCGTTGATTGTGAACTTGCGGGTAAAGCTGTTATTGTAGAACTCAACGCGGGCGTGGCCGTCTTCATCGGTTATTACGTTGGGATTCCAGTAGAGGGTGCGGCGGTAATCAGGAGTGCCCTCTATCGGGCCGTCGGGATATACCGGAGAGTAGTACTGAACTGGGCGGGTAAAGCCTTTGACCGTTGTGGTGCGGCGGCCCAGGTTGCGGATCTCCCAATCAAACAAAAGCTGCCTGTCCTCTTTGATCTGGACATCTACCAGATAATATCTTCGCATGCTGGAGCTGAGCCACCACATAAAATCAGTATCAGCACGCTTACGGGCATATTCTATCTCCAAAGGAATTATATCCGCAAATTCTCTGGGATACATGGGCCTGTCAAAAAGAATGATGCTCTTGATATCAATCATATCAATTTTCAAGGGATTGGCAAATGGGCCAGGTACTCCAAAAAACTTCTGTAGATTATGCACATAAAAGTGGGGTACTATTTCTTTCTCTATAAACAGGCCGTTATCATTTCCGTTATCATTATCACCACCTTCATCTGACATAGAAATCCCCGAGAGCACATTCATCTCTTCTTCCAGAAGTTTATCTTCTGTACTCTCATAATTGAATCTGATGCCCCGTTCCAGGAAATACCCCTCCAGGTCAGTAGTGTACTCGCCCTGATCCAGTTCCAGCTCGGCATCCTCCTCGACTTCAAATGATGTGAAGGTGTCAAAATCCACAAACCTCTGTTTCTCTGCAGCCTCCTCAATATCAACATCATCAATCATCCTACCCAGTTTACGGCGTTGCGCGGGAGTAAGGTCATAATCAGTATAATCAACCTTATAGTCATATGGACGGTGATCATTATGGTTCAGGTCTGTCTCCTGCTTAAAGTACGGTCTGGGCTTTGGCCTGTCGGCCCGCTCAAAGCGGATACGCTTGCTTTTCTCATTCTTGGACACACCATTTTCATTGGTTGACATAAGATTGATGTTGAACTTGCCCTTACCGTAAAAGTCGGACAGGTCAAAACCAAAATAACCGGTAGAATCAGTTATGTATTCAAAACCCTCAAACAGGGTCTTGTCATCATCGGGTATCACATTTGCATAGACGCCTATGCCCGATACGGGATCACGTCTGCTGTAGGACAAAATCCATCCGTTCATGGTCAGCCCCTCCTCAACACGGTGCTTCTCCTCAAACTCTGTAAGCCCGGTCATTGTCTGCCATTCATATCGCTCCCAGCCCTGAACCAGAGTAAGCAGATTCAGCGCCTCACGGTGCTCCTCATCATCGGCCTCCAGATACCAGACCGGATCATGAATATACCCCCTCAGGTCCGATGACAGCAGCAGGTTGCTCTGCAGGTTATCAGTCCGTCCGCCTCCGTAATCCGTGGCATCACGAACCGACAGGCAGAAACGGTCGCGGAACGGATTGCCGGACTCATCGGTAAGCATAAACTCCAGCACCTCCTTGTCACACGACTGGTGCGACAGGCTGTCTGTATTGACTGTAATCGTAGGGCCGCCCTGATTACCGCTGCCATGAAATATGCTGCGTGAAGACAACACCCCGCCCTCTTTATTATATAGAGTCACGCGGCACACACCAACCGGCCATCCGGAGCAGTCTATCTTCAACTGGCTGTTCTCAACATCCTTTATCTCCTCAAAATGGATCACATCACCACGGCACGTTACAGCAAGAGCCGTCTGCTCGCCTATGCGGTCCGGGGTGCGCCAGATATTCACTTGAAGCAGTGAGTCAGACAGCATGTCAGATATCATTGAGTATCCGCTCTCCTGTGGATCAGGCAGATTAAAGTAATATCTTTCGTCACTGCCGGTCGGATAGAAATCCGCCCATCTAAACCCTCCGGTATTGACAATGAATGCCCCCATTCCGTCATGAGCCGTATGAACCGAATCCGGGCCGCCCGATATCAAAAGGGTTCCTTCCAGACCGAACGCATCACTGCCTGTAGCCTTGAAAGCTACCCTGCAGGGCAGCCCGCGAACCCAATCACCGCCTTCGGGGTAGAATGTCACATTTACGGCTTTGTCCTGTTCTTTCTGCCACTGCCGCTTATGTTCATTGCGCAAATCTTCACTATACGGACTATTATCATGCCTTACCACATGCGAGCGGTCATACTCTCCCTGATACTTGGGCTGGGTATAGACGGGAATGACGCGTGAGAATATTGCCTCAGGGCTGAAGTCCAGCATATTCTGTGTGTAAGCCCTTATCTCATAGAATCCGCTGGGATACGCCAATATGCCTTGCTTCTCTCTCGTCTGGAATGTGCCGGCATCCAGCAGCGGAATAGCGCCATCAGTCTGACCCTCCTCAATCTTGAGTTTCTGCTGCAGGATAAGTTTTCCCGTAGGCGCCAGAAAATCCACATACAGCACACCGCTGGGAGCGCGTTCCAATGTGGTTGCGTTAGTGACGAATGCCTTGAACCAGATGTTCTCGCCCTGGAAGTATGCCGTGTTGTCAAACTCCAGGTAGACCTTCTCCTGCGGGAACATGCTGTTGAACTGATTGATATTATCGGCAAACTTCATCAGTTCACTTGCATAATCTACAGATTCCACCGTTCTGATCCTGATTGAATCTCCTGGCGGCAGGTAATCATCGGGCAGACTTGATGCAACCCTCCTCTTGGATATATCGCCGGTAAAACGTATGCTGTTATCTCTTACAATACCCTCTTTGCTGAAAGAGCAGTCATCCTCAAGGAAAGTGATTCCCGACTCCGAATAACGGCGAATGCCCTTCCCTGTTTCGCTAAAACTCACAGGCGAGCCGTCACTGCGGTGATAGTACCTTATCTTCAGATTCTTGTCCTTCAACCCGTGAATCTGAATCAGGTTGTCTTTACTCTCTGAATATTCACTGACATCAACAGGTAAATTCGTTGTTATGTTCTTCTTGTCCTTCACAATCGTTTCTGACTTTGTCAGAGTGTATCCGTTCTCGGTCAACCGGTTATCGGCAAAAGACTTGAGGAAATGCTGGCTGGAGCCGTAATAAGCACGCATCCGGTTCTCTTCTATACTCTTAGCCTGACGTTTGGGCACATTATCGTAAGGTTTGTAATAGAAGTAGCCCAGCATATCATACTGAGTTACAATATTGGTCTGCTCAACATTGAATTTTATCAGGTCCACATACAGTTCATATCCCAATTGAGGCAAATCAATTATCAATGGTTCGCTGGCCCATGCCCTGAATACGCTTTTGTTTACTTTGACAGTATCAGTATAAACTTCACGTTTTTCGACTGCATCATGGTGAACAGTTCGGGATGCATATGATGCTTTGATAATTTGCCTTGTGAAATATGAGGTTTGACGAAAGATGTCAATCAAAATTACATTCTCATTCTTGATGGTTGCCCGCTTGCCCCATTTGTCATCGCCCAGGAACATTTTCCTGAAAAATTCCAGCTCCTTTTTATCAATCTTATTTGCCTTGCCCGATACCACCACCTCGGGCAAAACATCATTGGTCTTAAGGCGGATTCTCAACTCACCCGGATTCCGCGTCAGATCCATAGCATGCGTCTGATACCCCACAAAACTGAACACGACCGTAGCAGGGAACATTACGTCCTTAAGCTCAAACCGGCCCTCTGCATCCGTGCTTGTGCCCTGCGTAGTACCGTTCACATAAACTGTGGCCGATGCCAAAGGCTCCTGAGTAAGGCTGTCAACAACAACGCCGCGGATTGTGCTCTGCCCGAACAGACATGCGGGCAGGAGAACCAATAATGTCAGGGTTATAGTAATCAGGCGTCTCATCAGGAGCAAAGATAATAATTACCAGTTTTGGTTAAGAATATAAGGTACGCCCGATGCAGTGATACCAGCGGCATTGATGGTGAACTTGCGGGTAAAGCTGTTGTTGTAGAACTCTACACGAGCACGGCCATCTTCATCGGTTATCACATTGGGATTCCAGTAAAGAGTGCGGCGGTAATCGGGATTACCCTCTATCGGGCCGTCGGGATATACCGGTGAGTAGAACTGTACGGGGCGGGTAAAGCCTTTGACCGTTGTGGTGCGGCGGCCAAGGTTGGTGATTTCATTATAAAAGAGCAGTTCTTGGTCATTCTTAATCTGTACATCAACCAGGGTATACCTGTCCCAACAAAGCGTTATCCAATCAAAGAAAGTAATGGAACCCTCAAAATCCGGTGCCACAGGTCTTACAAAACCTACCCCGGGAGGAAAAGCGCCACCATGTGTTCTGGACCATTCAACATCCAGCGGAATAAAATCCACAAAATATCTTGGATACATAGGATTATCATATATGATGATGCTCTTTACGTCAATCATATCAATTTTCATCGGGTCGTCAAAAGGTTTATGAGTCAGCGTCCTCTCCAGATTATGTATGTAATAGTATGGAAAGACATCACTTGCTATGAATAACCCTTTTTCATTTCCGCTGCCGCCTCCTTCTTCCGTAGTATTATCTGTTGCTTCTGTATATGAGTTGAATCTGACACCCCGTTCCAGGAGATAGCCGAATAGATCTGTGGTGTATTCACCCTGATCCAGTTCAAGTTCAGCATCCTCCTCGGCCTCAAACGATGTGAAAGTGTCATAATCAACAAATTGCACTTTACCTCCTTTCTCTTCTATATCAACGTCATCTATCATCTTACCCAATTTCCTGCGCTGTGCGGGAGTCAAGTCAAAATCGGTGTAGTCAACATTATATTCATATGCCATATGATCGTTGTGAGTCAAATCTGTCTCCTGTTTAAAGTAAGGTCTTGACTTAGGTCTGTCGGCACGTTCAAAACGGATACGTTTGCTCTTCTCATACTTGGAATCACCATTTTTCTTTGTAGACATCAGGTTTATGGTAAACTTGCCCTTTCCGTAAAAATCCTCAAGGTCAAACCCAAAATAACCCGTAGAGTCCGTCTGGTAATCAAAACTCTCAAACAGTTTCTTATCATCTTCAGGTACAATAGATGCATATACACCTATGTCAGATACGGGCTCGCGTTTGCTGTAAGACAGAATCCAACCGTTCATAGTAAGTCCTTCCTCCACACGATGCTTCTCCTCAAAGTCCTTCGACCCAGTCATTGTCTGCCACTCATAGCGTTCCCATCCTTGCACAAGCGTAAGCAAGTTCAACGCCTCACGGTGCTCCTCATCATCACTTTCCAGATACCAGGCGGGATCGTGAATGTAACCCCTAAGGTCCGATGACAGTAGCAGGTTGGTCTGCAGGTTATCGGTACGTCCGCCGCCGTAATCAGTTGCATCACGGACCGACAGGCAGAACCTGTCACGGAAGGGATTGCCCTCCTGATCGGTTAGTTTGAACTCTATTACCTCCTTATTACACGATTGGCGCGACATACTGTCGGTATTGAGAGCAATCTCTGGACTCTTGAACTTTTCACTGTTATGGAATATACTGCGCGATGACAGAATCCTGCCTTCTTTATTGAAAAGGGTTACACGGCAAACGCCTACGGGCCAAGCGGAGCAATCAATCTCCAACTGCGAGTTGTCTATATCATTTATCTCCTTATAATAAACAACCTCGCCGCGACAGGTTACAGCCAGTGCAGTCTCCTCTCCCACCAGGTCCTGCGTGCGCCAGATATTAACCTCCATCCGTGAATCGCTTTCCATATCGGTCATCATGGAATAGCCGCTCTTTAAAGGTTTAGGCAGGTTTATACTTGCACTATAACCATCAGAAGTAAAGAAATCAGCAGTCTCATTACCTTTTGGGGTGATGATGAATGACCCCATCCCGTCATGAACGGTACGGACCGAATCCCAAAGCCCCGTAACGACCAAGGCTCCCTTCTTGCCGAATGCGTCGCTGCCGGTTGCCTTGAATGCGACCCTGCAAGGCAGGCCCTTCACCATATCGCCGCCCTCAGGGTAGAATGTCACATTGACTTTCTTATATTTCTCACCCGTTTCTCCGCGAATCTTCTCTACAAGCGGGTTGTCCTGATTGCTTACCACACGTGACCGGTCATACTCACCAACATACTTAGGTTGGGTGTAGACGGGTATGACTCTGGAGAATATTGCTTCAGGACTGAAGTCCAGCATATTCTGAGTGTATGCCCTTATCTCATAAAACCCACTGGGATATGCACGCACTCCGTATTTCTCTCTGGTCTGGAATGTCCCTGCATCAAGCAAGGCAATTGCCCCGTCGGCCTGCCCCGCCTCAATCTTAAGCTTCTGCTGCAGTATCAGCTGCCCTGTAGGAGCCAGGAAATCCACATACAGGACTCCGCTAGGCGCACGCTCTAATGTTGTGGCGTGAGTGACGAATGCCTTGAACCATATATTCTCACCCTGGAAATATGCTGTATTGTCAAACTCCAGATAGACCTTCTCCTGCGGAAACATGCTGTTGAATTGGTTGATGTTATCAGCAAACTTCAACAGTTCACTGGCATAATCTATGGATTCCGGCAGTTTGATTCTACTTGAATCTTCAGATGGGTAATAATCATCAGGCAGGCAAGCTGCAACTCTTTTCTTAGACAAATCGCCCGTAAACTGTATGTTGTTGTCTGTAACTATACCATCCTTAAGAAATGTACAGGTATCTTCCAGAAAAGTCATCCAGGACTCCAAATAATGACGTATTCCTTTTCCTTTCTCCCTAAAGTTCATGGGAGAGCCGTCACTACGGTGATAATACCTGATTCTGAATTTTTTATCTTTAATCCCATAAATCTGCACCTTATCGTCTCCGGCTCCCGAGGAGTATTTCTTAATGTCAACCGGCAAATAGGTCGAAATAATCTTTCTTCCTTTCTCAACATTATCCGGCATTGACAATAAGTAGCCGTTTTCTGCCAGCCGGTCATCGGCAAAAGACCTCAGGAAATGTTGGCTAGAACCCCAATACGCACGCCTGCGGTTTTCCTTAATTTTCTCAGTCATACGTTTATTCACCTTTTCGTAGGGCTTGTAATAAAAGTATCCCAGCATATCAGACTGAATATATGACTTATCTTCTACAACAGTAAATTTTACCAGATTCACATACAACTCATACCCCAACAGTGGCAAATCAATTATCAGGGGTTCACTGGCCCACGCATTGAATACACGTTTTAGATCATTTCCCGATCTCAGATGATATTCCACATGCTCTTTTTCTATCTCTACTTCTTTTGTATGAGTCCAAGCATAATATGAGTTATCAACCATAATTACGTTTTCGTTCTCTATGGTTGCCCGCTTACCCCATCGGTCATTACCCAGGAACATCTTCCTAAAATACTCCAGATCCTCTCTTTTAACCTTGTTCTCCTTACCCGATACCACCACCTCGGGCAAAACATCATTGGTCTTAAGGCGGATTCTCAACTCACCGGGATTCCGCGTCAAATCCAGAGCCTGCGTCTGATACCCCACAAAGCTGAACACAACCGTAGCCGGAAACATTATGTCCTTTAGCTCAAACCGGCCGTCGTTATCTGTAGTGGTTCCCTGAGTTGTGCCGTTCACATACACCGTAGCAAGCGGTAACGGCTCTTGAGTAAGGCTGTCAATGACAACGCCGCGAACGGTGCTCTGCCCGAATAGACATGCGGGCAGGAGAGTCAATAAGGTTAAGGTTAAAGTAATAAGGCGTCTCATTGCAACAAAAGAATTTCAATTAATTGGTTCTATTGCAAAGAAAAGCAAACTTGTTTAAAAAGCAAAACAATGAACACAATTATAGAATTCCTATTATAGAATTCGAGTTGATATGCACGCATACGGCACGCCGTACCGGTGCAACGCTTATGTATCTGGATGGTATTGCCATCTATGACATCATGAAGGTTACGGGACACAAGAGCGTTACTACTTTGGAAAAGTACATCAGGGCGGATAAACTGGAGGTGGCGCAGAAGCTGGTGCTGAAGTATGATTACTTTAAATAGATAAATACGGCTCAAAATGAGGTGGAAAATATCAATTTACGGCTCAAATTTTTGAATAATGAGCCGTATTTTGCTTATATTTGAGCCAAAAAACAAGGATTATGACTAGAGAAAACGAAATATTGCAGTATCTGCATTACAATCCCAGGGCATCGAGAGCGGAGATTGAGGCAGGTATGAACCTGAAGGAAAGTCCTGCTACGGTAAAGCGTATTCTGGCCGGACTGGTGGAGGCCGGGCAGACTGTTGTGAGCGGACAAGGACGTGCCACGCGCTACAGTGTATCAGCCCAGGTGCATGTTACCATGCCCCTGAATATTGATACTTACTTTGAGAAGGAGACCGATGAGCGCATAGTGCAGACTGATTTCAACTTTGAGCTGATAAATGACATACTGCCCAAGGTGGAGCTTTTTACCCCACAGGAGAAAGAGCAGTTAGATGCGCTGCAGGCCCAGTTTACGCACAACATAGAGGACATCACCCCCACTGAATACCGCAAGGAGATGGAACGCCTGGGTATAGACTTGAGCTGGAAATCATCACAGATAGAGGGTAACACCTACTCCCTGCTGGAGACTGAGAAACTGCTTAAGGAGAAACAGACGGCTCAAGGCAAGACCAAGGAGGAGGCGGTAATGCTGCTTAACCATAAGGATGCGCTGGACTATATCTTGGAGGAGCCTGAGTATTTGAAGGAACTCTCTGTTAGGCGCATAGAAGAACTGCACACTCTGCTTGTAAAAGAGCTGGATGTAGATAAGGGAATACGCAGACGCCGTGTTGGAGTTACCGGTACCAACTACCGTCCGCTTGACAATGAGTTCCAGATACGTGAGGCCCTGGAGGATAGCTGCCGACTGATAAACGGTAAGGAGAATGTATTTGAGAAAGCACTCCTGGCTTTGGTGCTGATTTCATACATACAGGCATTCAGTGACGGAAACAAGCGTACTGCCCGTATGACCGGCAACGCCATTCTGATAGCCAACCGGTACTGCCCCATATCATTCAGGACGGTTGACTCTGTTGATTACAAGAAGGCAATGCTGATATTCTGCGAGCAGAACAACATCTCAGCATTCAAGAAGATATTCATAGATCAGTTTGCGTTTGCTGTAGGAACTTATTTCTGATAATGAGATTGAACTTCTGGGTGGTGCGCTGCGGCTGGTGATTATGGCCACGGGGCCTCAGACCGTGGGCACTGTTACCGGTGTGGGCCGCGGGAGTACTTTCTGTGAGCCTTTGCTGCGGTTACGCCCTTGGCGGAACCTGACATCTCCTCGAACGCAATTGAAGGTGCATACTTCATGGTTTTGATGTTTTTAATCGTTAACTGAAAAAAGTTTGTTGTTCACGGTTGATATATTGTAGCTACGTATATCCTATAGGTTGGTCTGGCAGATGCGGTCATCGGTACGGCGCTGGCCGCTTAGGCCGGTGGCCACATCCATCCATGAGGTCTCAATGAAATACTTGCTGCCGGTGGTGGGCTTTACTGTGAGACGGTCTATATAGACACGGGTTACATCGGCAAAGGTCTGTTCAGGAATGAAGCCGGCATCGACCAGAACTGGGAGGCCTGCGCCCTGGGTTATGCCGGTGCTGGCCGCTGCGCTTATGCGTACTGCAAGGCGATAGCCGGAACCGGGGTTCTGCAGACGGCTGAACTGTATTAGTCCAGGAGTGACGATGATGTTACGGTACTCTACTGCAGGGATGCTGGGGATGGCTTTGGGCGGCTCCTTGAGCATATCAAGGCCAAGTAAGGCACGGTTGCAGTTGAGGGTAACATAGGCGTTAACAGCGGGGCTTTTGGCCTCCATACGGCTGCCGAAGCTGTACTGCTGGGCGAATGTTGACCAGGCATCAATCTGAGCTGGAGTAAGGCGCTTGAAACTGCGGCCCACGCGGGCGAAGAGCGCACGCATATCTTTCTGCTGAGGGGTGACGCGGCCCGGCTGACGGGCACGGCCTGAAAGGATTGTA
>JAGCPB010000029.1 GCA_017642425.1 Bacteroidaceae bacterium | reverse complement strand
ATCTTGTTGCCGTCAACGATCATGTAGTTACCCTCAACCTTGATGTCGTGGTTGAACTGGCCATGAACTGAATCATACTTCAGCATGTAAGCCAGATAATCGGGATCCAGAAGATCATTGATACCTACGACCTTGATGTCGCCAGCGAAGTTCTCAACAGCAGCACGGAAAACCATGCGACCGATACGGCCGAAACCGTTAATACCGAGTTTGATCATTTTGTTTGATTTAGGTTGTTTATTATACTAGAAATTCTCTTTCTCCTTAAAAACGGCGCAAAATTAAGAAATTCTTTTTACTTTCGCGCACAATTACTGAAGTATAAAGGTTAAAACAGTTTAAGAATATTATTATTAGCAATATGGGCTTTTTTAGCAAACTATTCGGAAAGAAGCAAGACCAGGTGGAAAACGTCGGTGGAATGGAGGACTTTATGACTCTTATCCGCGTTTACCTGCAAGCCGAGATAGCAGGAAACCTGGGCATAACCAACATCAACATGCTCCCAGACCTGGCCACTTTCAAACGCGGTCTCAAGATACAGACCCAAGGCAATAAACTGGGCGTAGCCGAGAAGGCACGCTGCAAGAAGATGATGGGACAGATGTACGGCATATCGGACGGATTCTTCAAGGAGATAGACACATGCATCCGCAAGAACTGCCGCAACGTGAACATGCTGCAGCCGTTCATGTTCCAGTTCCAGGGTTTCAGCTCTGACCTGATGATGCAGGTTGGCACCATACTCAAATGGAAATTCCGTGTTCCAAGCTTCATGAAAGGCGCTCTGCGTACCATGACTGATGATGCAGTGCACAAGATCATGACCAACAACTCATGGAAGGACGAAGCAAGCTACAAGACGGTGTTCAGCATCCGCCAGTACCAGCAGCACCTGGGATTCACTGAGAGCTGGATGAGTGAATACGCATACAACACCCTGGTTCTGGCCAAGAAGGAGCCCCGCAAGAAAGAGGACCTGGAGGCAGCCAGAGAGATGTTGAAAAACAGATAAAAAATTGACAAGTATTTTGTTTTTGAGTATATTTGTACTCAATTAGAGATGCTATATGACTGAAGACGATTCCAGACTGATTGAGCAGTTCGAGGGGAAAATCAGGAAACTGGTTGACCTGTATGACACAGTCAAGTGCAGCAATTCCCAGCTACAGAGCCAGATTGAGGCTAAGGATGAGGAAATAAAGCAGTTGAAAGATGAACTGGCTGGTCTCAAGGAGTCGTATCAGAATCTCAAACGGTCCAAGGTGCTTGAGGTTTCGGGTCATGACATAGATGACACCAAACGCAGGGTATCAGGGCTGGTGCGCGAGATAGACCATTGCATTAAACTGTTAAACGTGTAAATTATGGCAGAGGCAATGGATGATTTGTTTGAAATCAAACTGATGGTAGGCGGAACGTACTATCCTCTCACAATACCCAGAAAGGATGAGAGGCTGTATCGTGAAGCTGCCAGACGTATCAATGATAAGCTCAACCGTTACCGCGAACATTTTCCGCAGTTGAGCGAAGAGAAATACTACGTGATGGCCGCCGTGCATATTGCAATGGTGAACGTCATGCTTGAGGATTTCAATGATACGGCTCCGTATAAAGAGAAGATACAGCAGATGGACAAGGAGCTTGACTCCATCCTCAACAACATTGCTGCAGGTCCCCAGGCGGAGTAGATTCCAGACAAAATCAAGAGGTTTACGCGCACTTTCCTGTCAGAAAGGTGGTCTCCCAGCCTTTCCGTAGCAGGTCAGTGCGTATTATATATACAACATAACGGGAGATAGACTATGTTATACATCATTTCAGGAATTGTTGGACTCCTGGTTGGCGCAGTGATTGCGTACATCCTTTCCAACAGCAGATTAAATAAGAAAGTCCAGCAGCGGCTGGAAGAGGCAGAAAACCAGGCAGAAGCCATAAAGCGTGACAAACTGCTTGAAGTAAAGGAGAAGTTCCTTAACAAGAAGGCCGAACTTGAAAAAGAGGTCCAGCAACGTGACCAGAAACTGCAGCAGAACGAGAACCGTCTGCGCCAGAAAGAGATGCAGCTCAACCAGCGTCACAATGACCTGCAGCGTAAACATCAGGAGGCCGATGCAGTACGTGAGAATCTGGAGGCCCAGATGTCAGTAATCGAGAACAAGAAGGAGGAGCTTGAAAAACTCCAGATACAGGAACGCGAGAAACTTGAAGTCATAAGCGGCCTGTCAGCCGAGGAGGCCAAGAACCGCCTTGTGGAGTCACTCAAGGAAGAGGCCAAGACAGAGGCTGCATCTTACATCAACGAGATTATGGACGATGCCAAGATGACCGCCAGCAAGGAGGCCAAGAAGATTGTTATCCAGACAATTCAGCGCATCGGCACTGAGACCGCAATTGAAAATTCAGTTACCGTATTCCACATTGAAAACGATGAGATGAAGGGCCGTATCATAGGCCGCGAGGGACGTAACATCCGCGCTATCGAAGCCGCCTGCGGCGTTGAAATCGTGGTCGATGACACCCCCGAGGCTATCGTTATTTCAGCATTCGATCCCGTTCGCCGTGAGATTGCCCGTCTTGCCCTGCACCAGTTGGTAGCCGACGGCCGTATCCATCCCGCACGCATTGAGGAGGTTGTAGCCAAAGTTCAGAAACAGGTTGAGGATGAGATCATAGAGACCGGTAAGCGCACCACGATAGACCTGGGTATCCACGGTCTGCATCCGGAACTTATCCGCCTTATCGGTAAGATGAAATACCGTTCATCATACGGTCAGAACCTGCTGCAGCACGCCCGTGAGACTGCAAACCTGTGCGCCGTCATGGCAGCAGAGCTTGGCCTCAACCCCAAGAAGGCAAAACGTGCCGGTTTGCTTCATGATATAGGTAAAGTACCCGATGAGGAGACCGAGATGGCACACGCCGAGTACGGTATGCATCTGGCCGAGAAGTTTAAGGAGAAACCCGATATCTGCAACGCCATCGGTGCCCACCACGAGGAGATTGAGATGACAAGCCTTATAGCTCCTATCGTACAGATCTGTGACGCCATATCAGGTGCCCGTCCCGGTGCACGCCGTGAGATTGTGGAGGCTTATATCAAACGTCTGAATGACCTTGAGAAGATTGCCCTCTCCTATCCCGGCGTAACCAAGACCTACGCCATCCAGGCCGGCCGTGAGCTCCGCGTCATTGTAGGTGCCGATAAGATCGATGACAAACAGACAGAGCAGCTCTCTGCAGAGATTGCCCAGAAGATCCAGAACGAGATGACATATCCCGGTCAGGTCAAGATAACGGTAATCCGCGAGACCCGCGCCGTCAACTACGCAAGATAAGTATTATTATTCAGCACACTCTTTAAAAGCCGCTTCAAACATAGCTCTGAGGCGGCTTTTATCATGTATTATTTCACGCAGGCGGGCCAGCCCTTCGGCATTACGTGACTCCGGAATCCAAAGTTTAAGATAGCCGCCCACATCATATTTCTCGGCCATATGCTCGCAGGTTCTGAGCCAATGTCCCTCCTTGTCAAGTTCCGGATAGTGTTTGAATCCATACTGAACGATCCTAAGTATTATGGATTCAGGAATGATCTGACGGTCAGCCTCAGCAATTATCTTGCCATATATTGTTCTGGGGTCATGGTCCGATGATGCCCTATGGTCCTCGGCAGCCTGAGCAATCACCTCTATCTGATCAGCACTGAACCACTCTCCCAGCCTCTTGTCCTCACGGATTATCCGTCCCGACTCCAAATGATGAGTCTTACGGTCCACACTCAAACCCGTATCATGATAAGCTGCAGCAGCATAAACCATATCCGCATCTACATCATAGAACCCAGCCAGACGCACAGCCTCGGCAATAACCGCCTCCACATGCTCCCGTCCATGCCCCGCATCAAACCCGTCATACATAGGAATGATTACACTCTCAATATACTCAACCAGAGATTTATCCATATTCACCTCAAAATTATGAAACATTTTGTAATTTCGCGGCAGGAATAGCGATTCCGTTACATATCAAGGGGCTGTTTGGCTTTGACAGCAGATAGAAAAGGTATGTAAGCAGGCAGTGCTCTGTCGGTCCGCACTATAAAAAGACTGGCAACAATTATCTGGCAACAACAATTTTGCTCTTGCTGCTTGATCGAAGTACAGTAGATCTGCTTAATCACGGCACTAGGTGCTGTGACAAGACATCACCCGGAAGCTCTTGCTCCGAAGCTCGTCGATACGGTGGTGCAGTCAAATCGGGGATAGTTCCT
>JAGCPB010000028.1 GCA_017642425.1 Bacteroidaceae bacterium | reverse complement strand
CATGAAGTGCCGAATCCTACTATAGTAAGACCAATTACGAACTCACTCATGCCGGCCTTCCTGGCTATTGAAGATGCGCCTTCAACCAGCCAGGAAGCCCCCATGATTATGAGTCCCAATGCAATCAGCAGCCAGATAACAGTCATACAAATTGTCTTTTCTTTAAAACAAGCATATGTCTTTAACGATGAAGGTTGTTCATACCAAACATCTTGTTGTTCCAGGCTGAGCCTTTGTTCTCAACCCGTTTTATGGTAATGCGTGTGGGCTCAACATCATGTACGCTGTTGTAATACAGATGCAGCGCCATCGCTATTGCAGCCATATCGGCATCCGTAGCTTCTTCTTCATTAACGGAATCTACAGCAGGCGCATCCTGTTTCACGGGCTTGCTGGCGGCCACTTTCTTCTTCTCCTCAATTTTACTGAACAGCTTGCCAGACCATTGCATCAGCCAGGTCAACACTACCAGGAGTATGAACACCATAATAAACCCCACGCCGGTCACTAACCAGACGTGAGACCAGTTAACTGATAACGGTATCATAATAAGAGCGTTCTTTTTAATTGTGCTGTCCTATCAGATATCTAAGCACCCGGCAGTCCAACGGCGCTGTGATTTTGAACCAGTCTGAGCGAGGCTCATACGTATAAGGAACGAACTGGAAGAGCTTGATTGCCGCAAAACTGTCATCACGGGCTATGAAAATCTCTATCTTGTTTGGGCCGTCACTAACCGTGCTCATCTTCTCCAAATCTTTGATTCTTCCAGTATTGAAGAAATCTCTTAAAGCCGATGCATCACCAGCTCCGAAATATATAGTGTACTGCTTGAGTTCTGCCGTTCCCTTGTAGAACAGCCTAATTGAGAATAAACCTTTTCTTACGATTATGTCTGATATATTGTTTGTCAAATCCTGTATTATCTCTTTCATAATGATACGTTTTTAAGGCCTGTCAATCATGTGTTGACAAGCCGTTTGGTTAATAATAATGTTATGGATATGGTACACTTATGGGCGTACCGTCAGAAAGAGACCGGTCTAACACCGCATCTGACAGAACCCGTACAGGTACAACCTATGCTCTGTCAGCGATGTAAAAAAGACTTGATGAGTAAGTAAGGTGTTTTTATGGTTGCAATTGACCTTGTTGCTGTGTACGGCGCTTTGCTGACGCTGACTCTTTTTAAGTTCCTTCTTGGCAATGATACGGACAGCTGTTGTGCTATGCTCCTCTGTAAGAATGATGTTACAACCCGGCAGACCGAACTGCTCCTGATTAAGCAGATGCTGTACTGCGTTATGCTCTGTATTGCTGATCACAGACTCAACAGCAACTGCATTATCAACATTGCCATAGACAGACTGCGACCCTGCCGCATCAACGAATAATGCGGAGAGCAAGAATATCAACAATATCAGTATCTTTCTCATTGCACCCCAAAGATAATCAGTTTTTACATAATACCCATGACACAATATGAATCTATTGCGTTTTGACACAGGATGTGGTACAATCATGTCATACGTGGCTCATCTGAATGCGGACGATTTTGGTCCGATTCAGGTTTGTAGCAGAGCTATGCCGGTACGATTCTGGTTTGTGGCTCTTGTGTTTGCGCCCGCCGCTGGTTTGTAGCGGGTACGCTGCTGGTTTGAAAGCGGCCGTGTTACGTCCGTACCGGGTGTGTGGCTGGTGTTAAAGCGTGCGGAGTTCATTTGTGCCGGAGCGATACGGCATCTGAAAGCGTAGGAAGATGATGTGCCGCGGTTGTGCCGCCGGTGTTTTTGCGTACGACGTTCATGTGAACCGGGTGTGTGCGTGTTATGAGTGCGTGCGTCTTTTGTGTGTTGGTGCTATGTCCGGGTTGTGTTGGACCTTTCTGAGATTTGGATATATGGCCCACACCTTACCAATGGCACGGAAATACGGCAATTACAGAGGGTTTCTATGACCACTGCAGCAGCTCTAGTATAGCCTGGTACCACCTGGGGAAAAATATCTACACTTCTTTATCACCTTAGTACATCAAAGGTACCACCTCCGTACCTCATCCGATAAATGCCTGAGCGGGAACGCGAGTGACTCCGCGAAGGTGGCCGGAACGCCTGATGAGGCTCCTGATACGCAGACTGTAGGCGGGACGGGCTCTGTGGGCTGGAGTATGCAGACTGGAGGGGAATGAAGGCTCGAGGTCAACAGCGGTAGCCGTTGACCTCGGCCGAAATGGAACGTAAGCCTGCATACGGAATGCCCACTGTGCCTGGCACGCCGGGCTAAGCGAGCCCTGCTGCTGAGCGCGCTGCGGCAGGCGGTCTTGAAACGTGAGGCGCGGCGGACGTGGAACGGAAGGGATGGCGTGCGCTGGAGTGCAGGCCGTGTAGCGCAATGGAGTAACGGCGGCGTATTGCGGCGGCCATTATGCTGGATGCTTAATGTAAGATGTACGTGCCCAGATTTTGGAAAAGTTGCGTGCCCACTTGCCTTAGCCGCGATACCCTGCCGGTACGTAATGAAGCCGTACGGCCGTAACGGAAGTGTACACCAGCCCTGGAGTGGAACGGCTGACGGGACTGCGTTTTGAGACGGCCGGGGAAAACCTGCAGGATGATGTGGTCCTGATACTGCGCCCGCGTAAATGGGCGTTACCGTTTTGCTACCGGCTTACCTGACAAGCGTTACCGAGGCGTTACCTGCGTGTCCAAGAAATGTTCACCCCATGTCCAAATTGTGTCCACGGCCACAAAATGCGTTGTAACGTTTTTGTAACGGTGCCATTTGAGCACCCCTACATGAGGTTACTTATGGTGTGGGGCGAAATTTGGGGTGTTTGTAGAATGGACATTTTTTGGACACTGCTACAGGCGGCTGTAACGGCGGTTTTCAGGGTAAAGTGAAGAATTTGTGATTTTGTGACAGATTTGTCACGGGACGAAAATGGGCGTGCGGAACATTTCTTGGACACGCACCGGATGGTTGGAATCGTGACGTTCGTGGCCGTTGTGTTGACAACGGACACGCTGAGGTTAGCGCACCGGATGGCGGGATGCGGGCCGTGAGGGGCCGCACCCTAAAATGAAGCCGGGAACCGGACCGCTGGCGGCTGTGCCGCCGGGGGACCGGGGCACGCTACCGAGGAGTGACGTGGAACCTGTACCTTATGGAGGATGCTGTGCAGACCCATAAGGTTCTGGTGGAACGTTACGACCCAGCACCCGTGAGGGTTGCGCCTGACGCATGCGGCAGGAAGCGCAGGTGCTTTCCATTTGTTTAGGAAGGGTGACCGCCTGATGCTGTAGATATTTAGACATAACGGATATTATATTAAAGGGACTGAGTGCGGGAGGGCGCTTTAATATAATACCGCTCCGTTATGTTAAATATCCGGGTAAGCCTGCAGTACTGTATCTAAGCGAACCTTACCCCATTGCGGCCTGAAGCCGCAATTAAAAGAAGCGTGGAGCACGATTGCTATATCTATGCCTGGAACAGTGCTTGCACCGTGGAGGGTGTAGATATAGCAATGGTGCGGAACACCTTGTTATTGGTAGGCCTGAGGGTTTGATGCTGCCGGCTATCTGCAGACAGGTGTACCGGGAAGAACAGACAGGGGCTGGAACTGATTAGGTTTGGGAAGCGTACCCTACTCTATTTCCAGACGCTGGCTGTTCTGGGTTAAACAATCCAGACAGTGGCCACCGGGCGGGAGGATTAAGCTCTATACGGTTACATCGGCTGGAGCGGGATGCGGAGGCCGATGGTTCAGGGCCACTGGCTGCTACCTCTATAGGGCGGGGCCGTAAGTAAAACTCGGCTGCTATTTGCAGAAAGGTTGATGGCACTTACTTCACAGCCCGGGTATCTGAATCCACTTCGATTGTTTTGGAATCCTCTACTTGTATTCTCGTCACAAACTTGCTATTCACAGTAACACTGCCGTCATCAAGTACTTCTACTCCAGGCAGTTTGCGAATCAGATCTTCAACAGACACTCCTTCAGGTATCCTATATGGAGTCAGAACGGAATCCGGCAAAAACTCGTTGTCAACTATATGAGCAATGACAGGTTCTGCCGGGTGGTTATTCGCATTGACTCTACGAGTAATTTCTTCTAAAAGCCGGGCAACATCTGTTATAGTGTCTTCATCACTATAGACAACCTTGCCGTTTATAAGCATCTGATGTACCTCTTTGCCATTTATCACCAGGACACCATTTTCATTAAACTTCCAGGCATCCGGATTCCTCCTGACAACTTCTTCTGCAGACGCTTTTTCATCATAATATGCACGATTGAAACCTGGTGGTAGTGCATCAACAGAATCTTGTGGCTGTTGGGCACACATAGGAATGCAGAGTGACATCAGTAAGGGTGTCAATACAAATGAAAGGATTCTATTTCTCATAATGCAAATGTTTTGGTTGTTTGCTTTCTAAACTGATATATGCTGAAAATGCGTCCTGTGTTAAAGGAGAAATTTCATAATAATGCTTAAATCAGTGTTATAGAACATCGGAAGAGAGGGTATCGGAAGAAAAGAGCATCGGGGATATCGGATTTAGGATAATAAGCTTATATTTGTCCTGCAACATTGTAAACATAGGACTATGGAGGATTACAGATTTCCTTTCGGAGAAAAGCTTCATCGGCTTGTTCAGGAGGATAGGACACCTAAGAAGGTGTTTGTGCTTGGAGTATATGCGAGTGCAGTACATGCACGTTGGATGAAAGGCAAAACCGTTGTCTGCCCGGCTTTGGCTGTGGCCAGCGAGCCGCGTATCTTCTGGGACGGGAATGAGGATGAGGCACGTGAGATCATCGGACGTATAAAGATTCCTGCAGAGCTTGGAACGCTAACGCCTGCCGGCAAGAACCTGAACGGGCCATCGGCAAAGGTTCTGGATGAACAGATTCTTAAACCGCTCGGCTTCAAGAGAAGCGATGCCTGGCTCTGTGATTTGCTGCCTGAGACGCGGATTAACGATAATCAGATGACGGTTATTGAGGGTAAGTATAACCCGCATATCGATGAATTTGGTTTGAATAAGGTTACTATTCCTGTGAGAGGTGACGTATTCGCCGACAAAGAAAGATGCAATGAGATATTGAGGGAACTTGAGGAATCAGACGCAAGATTATTGGTACTATTGGGCGACATTCCTATCAAGCAGTTCCTGAATGTTGTTGCAGATGTGCCTTATTCAACACTGCAGGAGTATGTGGATTTGTATGGGTATGGGAATCCTACGGATGTAACTATTCAGGGCAAGACTATCAAGGTGCTGCCGCTTGCGCATCCGCGGCAGATTGGTGGACTTGGTTTTCACAGCAAAAATTGGCACAAGATGCATCAGGATTGGGAAAAGAATAGGTAAAGGAGAACGGTCCCGGGATAACTGATAAACCATCAACTATATGATGAGAATGAGCAGGCTGAGTGCCCTGCTCATTCTTTTTTCCTGAGCATTAGGAACCGGCGGGTTCACGGTGCGGGCCACTGGCTGCTACCTCTATAGGGCGGGGCCGTAAGTACCAAACTGCTGCCATTTGCAGTACGGTTTCTGATACAGACCTGCCAGCTCGCGATAAATGGTTATCTGATGCTGGATATGAACTTTTCTATTTCCAGGCTGATGAATCTGCTTTCGTAGTGATGGACATAATGGCCGCAATTGAGGCTTACTGTCTGGGCATTCATCTGACGGGCAAACTGCATGCTGTTATCAATCCAGCCGGGAGATACCTGTTTGCCGTTGGAGATGAACATGAGTATAGGACAACTTATGGGGCCAGCGGACTGGACTGTACGGATGTTCTGAATCAATGACTGCGCTTCATTGATATAACACTTGTTGAAGGCATTTCTTTTCCATAACTGTCGTTGCAGGCGGATTTCCTGTCTGTTCAAGCCGCGGGTGCTCAGGGGCATCCAGAACAGAAGGCCAAAGTCTAGGCATTTGCGCATCCTGCTTATAAACCGTATCCTGCGGGCAACTGTGTCTGGGTTCCATTCCTGATAGGTTTGGGGAGTGGCCATATCCAGTCCTATGATTGCTTTTATCTCCTGTGGGTATAGCTGTTTCCAACGGATGGCCTCAAGTCCTGACATGGAGTGTGGTACAAGAATGTAAGGGCCTTCTACGCCGGCTGCTGTGAGCGCCTGACGCTGGTAGGAAACGAGGGAATCTATATCGGTGGAAGATTCATACAGGTCTGACTGTCCATATCCGAATTTCTCTACAACTATGATTCTGCAGACCCGGGCCAGTTCCTGATACAGGATCTTGAAATCGTGTACTGGAGATACGGTCCCGGAACCGGACATGAACACGAGCTTAGGGCCGCCCTCAATGCCTGTCTGATAGACGTGCATAAGATGACCATCTACGAGGGCAAAGACTGACTGACCTGTGATTACCTGTGTCATAAATGGGGTTTATTTGCGGTACGGGTCAAGGTCTTGGTATTGACCGGTGGCCTTATCGTAGTGCCTGAGTATTGGAGGCGTTGGTGTAAGGTCATAGTAGTCCAGATGGTCTATCTCCATGCTGAAGTAGGTCATAGTGCGGTAATCGGGATAGAGGCGTTGGAGTACCGGGTTGGTATCGTAGATTTCTTTCTGGTCATCATCGGCCACATCGAAACGGGCCTCGCCTCCTACACGGACGGAGATGTTGCCTTTGTAGGCCAGCAGCTCTATCGCAGGGTTTGCCTGAAGTTCCTGATAGACGTTCTTACGGCTGGAGGTGGCAAAGTATAGCGTGGTACCATCGACCTTCATGATTTGGAAAACACGTACCATGGGACGTGCATCGGCACTGACTGTAGCGAAGGCTACGTCTTTGTTCTGTTTGAGGAAATTGAGAGCTTCTTGCATATATCCTGAAGTGTAAGCTTGGTGCTTATATTGACACCTGCAGCAGCAAATATAGGCATTTATCTTTTGTTGTCAGCGGTTTGGTTATATGCAAGTTATGTTCTATCTTTGAAAACGCAAACAAGGAGGAGAAGGCACTGGTTGTGAAATCGGGCCTTCTTATTATTTTTGCACCTGTATGACACTTCAAGAGTTTGAGACAAAAGGAAGGCGCTGCTTATTTTATGCTGATGAGCAGCCGGAGGTGCTTCTGGTGGAGCCGCTTGATGAGCGGGAGCTGGAGGCACTGGATGAAGAACTGCAGATTATTAAGCAGGGCTGCAGCCGCAGGATTGCTTACGCCTGCCTGATTGTAAAGGACTGGAACTCTGAACTGGCTCCCTGGACTGCAGCACCGGTTTTCGGTAACGTACCTTTTGGCGAGGGTGCATCGGACACACTAAAGGTTATTGAGGATGGTGTGGTGCCTGAGATGTTGCAGCGGTTTTATACCCTGAAGGGGGCGGATATCATCATCGGAGGTTATTCATTGGCGGGATTGTTCGCATTGTGGTGCGGGTATGAGAGCCATTTGTTTGGGGCGGTTGCCGCTGCTTCACCGTCTGTTTGGTATCCTGAATGGATGGACTATGCCAGCAGCCGGCAGCCAAACGTACATAGTGTTTATCTGAGCCTTGGGGATGCTGAGGCCAAGACTAAGCACCCGGTTATGGCTACGGTGGCTGACAATATCACTGCACTTTATGATATGTTGAAGAGGTGTCCTGATGTGAGAATTTTCCTGGAATGGAACGAGGGCGGGCACTTTAGGGAGCCTGCTTTACGGACGGCCAAGGCATTTGTCTGGGCGGTGGGTTGGTGAGGCAGAGGACACAGGGAACTGATGCTTCTGTGTCACTTATAAACATCATCTTATAGCGATATATCCGCTTTCATCAATCATATCGGCACCGCTTTCCGTAAACAGGAAACGATACAGCTTGTATGGCAGGCTGTTGTGGTCTTGAGTCTTGCGTACCGCGGCATAGATATGCGATGTGAACGGATATCGGTTCTCCCTCAATGACTCTTTGGTTGGAGCTACTCCGTCTATGGAAAGGATGTTCACTTTCATCAAATCCCTTACCATAGCGGTGCAGTAGAAATACGGAGTGTAGCCAATTCCATATTCATCGCCCTCCAACTGCATATATGGAGACGCCATTTGTGAGCCGATGATTTCGGGCATGTAAGTGCCGTTAATCATGGTAAGTCCGTTCATGACCAGGGTCTCCATTTTCTCCTGGCTTCCTGAATCAGTATCGCGGATGTACGGTGTTATGGTATGGTCCTCTCCTCCCACTTCCTTCCAGTTGGTAATCTCGCCAGTATAGATCTTGCGTATCTGGTCCGAAGTGAGATTCTTGACCGGATTCTTGGGGTTGACTATAAAGACCAATGCATCAATGGCCAAAGGAGCTGTCTCTATCTCTACACCCTGTGCAGATGATGATTGCAACTCATTCCTTGAAATATCACGGCTGGCAACTATGACGTCAGTTTTACCCTCAATCAAATTCATATACGCTCCGTGAGTACCGCTGCAGAAATTACGGTCAAGATACTCCCTGTAGGTAAATTCCGATGATTCACCGCTGAAGTCTGGAGCTATGATATAGGTGGTTCCGCTCATCCAATCCACCTCCCACTGATACGGCACATCCAACAGCTTATATGCTACAAGATCCCTAACTGGTCGGGTACTTGTAGAGCAGTCAGTTAGTGGCCAATCACTCCAGGATATGCTATCTATTATGGATTCCTGTCCATCCGGTTTGGGAGTGGGAACATCTTCTTTGTTATCACAAGCAAGAAACAGGCTAATTAAAGCCAGGGCAGTAAAATAACGGGTTATGTTCATCTCTGTTGGGCTATGATTATTAGAGCTACAAATTTAATCAAATGACATAGGGAACTGAAGTGAACATCAATAGTTTTTTGTTTAACTTTTTGGGGTCACTTCATCCTTTTGTTTCATTTGTTTTTATTTGGCCAAAGTAGTCAATTTATTTGTGATTATGTTTTATTTTTGTACTGCAAACAAGGAGAGAAGATTGATTGTTACATACCCTATTGTACATCGAACTTCGGGGTTCAGGGAGGCAGAGATGCTACCCTGTTCTTTTTTTATGTGATGCTATGATGTGTATTGTAATCTTTTCTTAATATCAGCTTAACAGTTTCTTAATATGATGAGGTTATTTTTGCTGTATATGAAAAGACAGGATAAAACTAACTTCTGGGATTGGGCTTTCAGGGCCTTAGCTGCTG
>JAGCPB010000027.1 GCA_017642425.1 Bacteroidaceae bacterium | reverse complement strand
TTCAACAGTTCCATTGGCGATGGCTTCTGCTCTGGCACAAGCAAGTCTAGGTTTTCAAGCAATCCAAGCGTTCTCATGACACTGATTAGTAATGAGAGCGAAACAGACTGCCCGCTTTCTATCTTGGCGATGGTACTTACTCCAACGCCTGACTCCGCAGCCAGTTCCTGCTGTTTAAGACCACTTGATATACGAGAAGCTTTTAGCCTCGTCCCAAGCTTGTTCAATATGGCTGTATCACTAAGTTCTGTCCACATATTATCAAAGTCTTATGTATTTCGGTTGCAAAGATATAAATAAAAATTGTAAATGCAAAGATAAAATATAAAAAATAGTATTATATCGTTGCATAAACAGTGGTTATGTTTTTTTTTTTTGTATCAAAAAAGGCATCCTGCTATTTTCATTGTAGTTGAATGCCCTTTCATTTGGAATAGATTTTTGAATGTTTTGACAGTCATCTGTTGAATGCTTGTTTCCTGTATTATAGTATTAGGCAATTCGCTCTAATTATGACTCAATCTATACCATTCAGGATAGTTTTATTCCATTTTTATAATAGCTTCAATCATTTTCTTCGAAGACATCTTGGCGTAGTTCTGTGTGCTTGACACTTGCTTATGTCCGAGGAGTGCAGCAATGGTGTAAATGTCAACCCCTTTGTTCAACAACTGCATGGCGAAAGTGTGCCGGAAGCAATGGAAGGTGATATGCTTGCGGATTCTTGCCTTGCTGATCCATCGATCAACATGAGTTGCAAGAATACTTTCCGTAATCATGGGGAATAGCTTACCTTCAGATTTCGATTCACCTAACACTCTGATGGCTGGAAGAGACAAGGGCAATTGAATCAAAGTGCCCGTTTTCTTGATACGGAACCTGATATACGCTTTTCTTCCACGGTCATGATGTACGTTCTCCCATCTGAGTGCAAGAATGTCACTCCTTCTTAATCCAGTATAGATGGAAAACATACTAGCCCTGTACACATCTGGATTGTCATCATATGGTGTACTTGCCAACTGCTTGATTTCCGCACTTGATAAGTATTCCTTTGGAATGTCATGGTTCCATTTTATCTTTTCTACGCATGTGGTGTAGTCTTCAGAAAGAATATTGTCCCTATAGGCAAAATGGACAATGCTAAGGAATGCATTGAAATAAGCACTTGCAGAGTTCCGGGATAGCTTGTTCTTAGTGTGCTGCAGTCCCTTGGCACGAAGCAGGTAAAGCCTGAACCGTTCGCATAGGCTCGCATTGATGTCCCTGAACTTGCATTGTCCCACGCAGAATCTACTTTCCGATGCAGAAGTGCCGGAAGATGTTGCCAAGGATCTGGTCGGTGGTGATGTCGCCGGTGATGGTGGAGAGGTGGTGGATGCACTGGCGGATGTCCTGACTCAGGAAATCGCCCGATATGCGGTCACGGAGGCCCTGGCGGACGCGGCGGATGCACTCCTGGGCTTTGATTAAGGATTCGTAGTGACGCATGTTGGTTACAATCACATCCTGCTCACTGATTTCCGGGATAGCGGCGGCCTTGACCAGAAGGTTATTCAACTGCTCAAGTCCATATCCGTATTTGGCCGATATCCACACGTCCGTATCTGTGGGCTGGGGCAGGGCATAGGCATCATCGCATTTGTTGTGGACCTTTATCAGATGCTTTCCTTCTGAAAGCTCGCCTATGGTTTTCTCTGTCTCTGCATCCGCTGGGTGGGCCTCATCGGTCATCCAGAGAATGATGCTTGCCTCACGGGCCTTGCGGTAGGAGCGCTCTATACCCATGGACTCTACGGTATCGGTGGTCTGGCGTATGCCGGCGGTATCTATAAAGCGGAACAGCACGCCGCCTATGGTGGTGGTGTCCTCGATGCTGTCGCGGGTGGTGCCCTGGATGTCGCTTACCAGAGCACGGTCATCGTGCAGCAGCTGGTTCAGGAGGGTGCTCTTGCCGGTGTTGGTCTGGCCGATGATTGCTACGGGCACTCCGTTTCTTATGGCATCGCCTGTGCTGAACGATTGGGCCAGACGGGTTATGATATCATCTATCTGAGCGGCCAGTTGCTCCAGCTGTGAGCGGTCGGCAAACTCCACATCCTCCTCGCTGAAATCAAGTTCCAGCTCTATGAGTGATGTGAATTGCAGCAGCTGGTCACGCAGGGAGCGCAGCTCACGGCTGAATCCGCCCTTCATCTGGTTCATGGCCAGACGGTGTGATGCGGCCGATGTGGATGCAATAAGGTCGGCCACAGCCTCGGCCTGGCTAAGGTCCATCTTGCCGTTAAGGAATGCGCGCTGGGTGTATTCGCCCGGCTCTGCCTGACGGCATCCTGCGTCTATGAGCAACTGGCAGACTTTCTGCAGTATGTATGTGGATCCGTGACATGATATCTCGGTGCTGTCCTGTCCGGTAAAGGAGTGGGGGGCACGGAACACGCTCACAAGCACATCATCGACGGCGGAGCCATCGGCGTCAACTATCTGCCCGTAGCAGAGAGAATAGGGCCGGGCGCTTGCAAGCGGATGTTTTGATGCAGAGCGGAATATGCTGTCGGTCAGGCGTATTGCATCGGGACCTGATACGCGGATCACTCCCAGCGCACCGCCAGGGCGGGTGGCTACTGCACAGATGGTATCGTCAATCTCTGTCACTGTAAAATCAGATGCGGTCTAGGATACGAATTATCAGTTCCTTCATCAGAGGCTTGTAGTCTGTGTTCATCTCTTTGGCGTAGCGGTTGGCTATGACCATGCAGACCGTCATGGCACGATGCCCCAGGATGGCGGCCAGTCCGGCTACTGCCGAGCTCTCCATCTCAAAGTTAGTGATGCGGTAACCCTTGTATTCAAAGCTCTCAACTTTCTCATTCTGCCTTGGGTCGGACAGCTGTGCGCGCAGCACACGTCCCTGCGGGCCGTAGAACCCGTTGCAGGCTATGGTCACACCCGGAACCATCTTTTCATCGCCGGCCATAATACGCTGCAGCAGCTCCTGATTGGCGTTAGCCACGTAAGGGGCGCCTTTCTTGGTGGACCACTCCATATGGGCCACGAATGCACGCTCAAACTCCAGGTCACAAACCTCATCACGTCCGGCATAGAAATTCAACAGTCCGTCAAATCCGATGCTCTTGACCGAGCACAGGTAAGTGCCCAGCGGGGTGTAGGGCTGCAAGCCTCCGCAGGTGCCTATGCGTACTATGTCAAGTGTGCGGTGCTGCGGCTTTTCTGTGCGGGTGGCATAGTCTATGTTGGCCATAGTGTCCAGCTCATTCATGACAATATCAATGTTGTCGCAACCTATTCCGGTGGCCTGAACTGTAATTCTTTTTCCTTTGTACATACCGGTAGCGGTGCGGAATTCGCGGTTGCTTACAGTGCACTCCACACTGTCCATCATGGCGGCTATGGTATCCACACGTCCGGGATCACCTACCAGTATGACCTTGTCGGCCAGTTGTTCCGGCTTAAGGTGCAGGTGAAAACATGATCCGTCATCGTTTATGATAAGTTCTGATGGTGCAAAATAGGTACTCATAGGGCTTATCGGTTTAAATAGTTGATTTCAGTGGTGCGTATGTCGTTCTCCATCTTGTTGACCTGCTGCTCTGCTTTGAGCACCTTGTCCTCAAACTCAAGCAGTTGTGCGGCCATACGTTCCTTCTCCTGACGTGATGCGTCTGCATAGTCATCTCGCTGTTTTTCCAGTTTTGCCAGATCGGTCTCATACTGACGCTTCAGTTCCGTCCATTGCTGGAACATGTTAGCGGCATCCTTGCTGTTAAAGTCGCTCAGTTCGTGATAGGTGGTAAGGTCATCAATTATGTAGGTAAATGAACCTTTCTGCGCCTTTTCTGTCAGTTCATAACGGAGCAGGGTGAGGCGTTGGCGTGCAGTACGGACTGCGTTCAGGTCAGACTGGGTGTTGGCAATTGAGGTTAACCGGGCAGCCTGATGTATGGCTATTGTATCACCGTTCTCGTAATTGTATTTGGGGAATGGTTCCGAAGGAATGAAAATGTAAATGCAGACCGTATCCTGAGGCTGGTTGCGGTCAGTTGCAAACCATCCCAGATTATTGGCCTCATCAATTACATAGAGGTAGTCATTGGCCACAGAGTTGAAGGGCATACCTATGTTTTCGGGTTTAAGGTAGCGCCCTGTCGCAGTGTTGTATCGTGATACGAATATGTCCAGACCTCCCAAAGACTCACTGCCTGTAGCGGCATAGTAAATGGTGATTCCGTCATTGAGAAGAAACGGATAGCGAAGGTCTCCGTCAGTGTCAAGTCCGTTTATGGGAGTCTCATCGGTCCATTTGTCAAAACTTTTGAATTTGGAGAACAGGCGGAACTGTCCAGCGTCGTTCCTGCGGCTGTACAGAATGCTCTGTTCCATCTCAGGCAGGAAAACCTCACCTTCGCTGCTGTCATCAAAGAACGCGTCTGCGGGATAGAATGAACCGGTTGACTCTCCCAAAATATAACTGTCAAACAGTTGATCCTTGCTGATCAGGATACTGTCAATGAAACAGACGCGGTTGGCATTGCGGAGCATTCGGAAAAGCATCTTGAGGCTGTCGGCCATAGTGGTGTAACGTTCCTCTACAACGGGGTCATGCAGCTCCTTATCGGTCTTGATACCCTTGACGAACTCTTCAATGTTGGTTATGGCGGGCTGGTAGTTTTCCTTACTCAGGTAGTATTCTCCTAGAACCTGGTATGCCTTGAATATCTTCTTTGCAGCAGCCTTCTCCAGATAAGGGATGGCTTTTTCCTGTTCGCCGGTTTCCATGCAGCAAACCCCGTACCAGTAGTTGCGGCTGGCATTGTCGGGCTGTTGCTTAAGGTATTTGAGCATTATCGGCTTGGCTTTCTCATAGTTTCCCTCCGAGAAGTATGTGCGTCCCTGCTGGAGTGTCTGTGACGATACTCCCAGACTAATAAGCAGTGACAATATGGTCAGTCTGATGTGTTTCATAAGGCCAAAGATAAATAAAAATCAGTCTATATAATATACTGAGATTATCTATTTGCTACTTTTGCGGCCGAAACGGAAATACTACTATAATATGAAAGCTGTTTGGACGATACTGCTTCTGGTGATTTCAAATGTCCTGATGACATTTGCATGGTATGGCAACCTCAAGCTTCAGGAGATGAAAGTCAGCACTGACTGGCCTCTGTTTGTCATTATACTGGCCTCATGGGGCGTAGCGTTCTTTGAGTATTGCGTTATGATTCCCGCCAACCGAATAGGTTCCGATATCAACGGCGGTCCGTTCAACCTTGTCCAGCTCAAGGTTATCCAGGAGTGTATATCACTGATAGTGTTCTCACTTATCCTGGCGTTCTGTTTCAAGACACAGTCTCTGCACTGGAATCACCTGGTTTCCTTTGTATTTCTGGTAATCGCGGTTTTCTTTGCATTCCTCAAATAGTTTTACCTGATTTGTGTTGACAAATTAGATTCATTTCTTCTTTTTATTACAAGGTATATTTAGTAAATTTGCGTGCCCATAAAAAATATGGGTTATAGACTCGTGTCTTCAAACAAGTAACTAACAATAATTACAAAAACAATTATGAAACCCACACACATTGAGCATCTCGGCATAGCCGTTACCTCACTGGAGGAGACAATGCCGTTCTTTGAGTTTTTGACAGGCAGCAAGTGCTACAACATTGAGGAGGTTGCAGACCAGAAGGTAAAGACCGCTTTCTTCAAGGTTGGCGAGGTTAAGATTGAACTTCTGGAGCCCACATGCCCCGAGTCAACAATCGCCAAGTTCATTGAGAAGAACGGCGGCAAGGGTGGTATTCACCACGTTGCTTTCAATGTAGAGAATGTTGCTGAAGCCCTTAAGGAGGCCGAGGCAGCCGGTATCCGTCTTATCGACATGCAGCCCCGCAAGGGAGCCGAGAACCTGATGATAGGATTCCTGCACCCCAAGAACACATGCGGTGTGCTGACAGAACTTTGTGAACAACCCAAATAAGTGTATAGAAAATGGATAACAGCAAGCTTCAGAAGCTGGTAGACAAGCGCGCCCAGGCAATGGCCGGCGGTGGCGCAGCTGCTATTGAGAAGCATCACGCAAAAGGCAGCTTCACTGCCCGCGAGCGTATCAACATGCTTCTTGACGAGGGATCATTTGAGGAGGTCGATATGTTCCTGACACACCGTTGCAATGACTTCGGTATGGACAAGAAGGTATTCCTGGGTGACGGCGTTGCCGTAGGTTCAGGTACCATCGATGGCCGACTTGTATTTGTATTTGCACAGGATGCCACAGTCATAGGCGGTTCTCTGTCAGAGACTATGGCACAGAAGATATGCAAGGTCATGGATATGGCTATGAAGATGGGTGCTCCCATCATAGGTCTGAACGATTCAGGCGGTGCACGTATCCAGGAGGGCGCATGCGCTCTGGCCGGTTACGCCGAGATTTTTGAGCGTAACATCCAGGCATCGGGCGTTGTTCCCCAGATTTCAGTCATTTTCGGCCCCTGCGCCGGTGGTGCTGTTTACAGCCCTGCCCTGACTGACTTCATCATGATGACCGAGCAGAACTCATACATGTTCATTACCGGACCTAAGGTTGTAAAGAGCGTTACCGGTGAGGACGTTACCGTTGAGCAGCTGGGCGGTGCCCGCGTTCACGCCACCAAGTCAGGTGTTACACACTTTGTAGCTGCAACTGAGGAGGAGGCCGTTAAGGAGGTTCGCCGTCTTATCAGCTTCATCCCGCAGAACAACATGGAGGAGGCTCCCGTTAAGCCTTGCACCGATGATCCCGCACGTCTGGAGGATGCCCTGAACTCTATGGTTCCCGATGATCCCAACAAACCTTACGATATGAAGAACATCATCTACTCTATAGTTGATGACGGTGACTTCATGGAGGTTCACAAGGATTACGCCAAGAACGTTATCTGCGGTTTTGCCCGTTTCAACGGCCGCTCAACCGGTATCATAGCAAACCAGCCCAACTGGCTGGCAGGCGTGCTTGACTGCGACGCTTCACGCAAGGCTGCCCGCTTTGTACGTTTCTGCGACGCATTCAACATCCAGATCCTTACCCTGGTTGATGTACCCGGATTCCTGTGTGGTACAGGTCAGGAGTATGCCGGTATCATAGATCACGGCGCAAAGTTGATGTTCGCTTACGGTGAGGCCACAGTTCCTAAGGTAACCGTTACAGTACGTAAGTCATACGGTGGTTCACACATCGTTATGAGCTGCAAACAGCTGCGCGGCGACCTTTGCTACGCATGGCCCAATGCCGAGATAGCAGTTATGGGCGCCAGCGGTGCTGTAGGCGTACTTGAGGCCAAGGCTCTCAAGGCTATCGAGGATCCCGAGGAGAAGAAGAAATTCATTGCCGAAAAGGAGGCCGAGTACAAGGACAAGTTCGCTTCGCCCTATCAGGCTGCCAACCGTGGTTATATTGACGATGTTATTGAGCCGCGCTACACACGCGCCCGCATCATTCGCGGCTTCGAGCAGTTGCAGACCAAGCGTTTGACCAACCCGCTCAAGAAGCACAGCAACATTCCACTCTAAAAGCCAGAGTCTATGATGACACCATTAGCAATAAACTGGTCACATGTCTGGATGGTAACCGGACTGGGATTCTGCATGGTCATCCTGCTCCTGGTAGTGCTCATCTTCATTCTGAAACTGCTGGGCGCAGTTGTCAGCAATGCAGTTAAGGCACCCAAGGCAGCGGAACCCAAGGCTGCAATCTCCGCTCCCGCCGCCCAGGCTGCTCCGGCAAGCGTTAAGGCATCGGCCGATGATGACCTTGCCGCCATAGCAATGGCTCTGCACCTGTACTTCAACGGGGTACATGACGTGGAACCCACCGAGATCCATATCAAGAGAGTAGAGCGTTCAGGTTGGAACTCCAAGCTCTACGGAATGAACAACTTGCATCGTTAATATTTATGAATTGTAGTGCAAGCCGAATGTAGAAAAACTCGTTTTTATACTGAGGCGCAGCCTACAATCTATTTAAAATGAAATTTTAAATGAAAGAATTCAAATTCACAATAGACGGCAAGCAATACAATGCTGCTGTCAACGAACTTGAGGACAACTTTGCCGAGGTAACAATCAATGGCAAGACCTACAAGGTAGAGTTAGAGAAGGAGGAGGCCCCTGCAGCAGCTGCTGTACGCCGTCCCGCCGCTGCCGCCGCTCCTGCTGCCGCAGCACCCGCAGGCCTGCAGACAGTAAAGTCACCGCTGCCCGGATCAATAGTAAAGGTTCTGGTCAAGGCCGGTCAGGCTGTAAAGAAGGGTGATGTGCTCCTTACCATGGAGTCCATGAAGATGGAGAACAACGTCTGCGCTGAGGCCGACGGAACTGTAAAGAACATATTCGTAGAGCCTGGCAAGAACGTTATGCAGGATGATAAGCTGCTTGAAATTGAGACCGCAGCTGTTGCAGCCGCTCCCGCAGCTGCACCTGCTCCTAAACCTGAAGCTCCCAAAGCCGCTCCGGCTCCCAAGGCCGAGGCTCCCAAGGCTGCCGATGTTCCCGCAGGCGGTTACAAGGTAACCAGCCCGCTGCCAGGATCTGTAATCAAGGTTCTGGTTCAGGAGGGGCAGGATGTCAAGAAGGGTGACACGCTGCTTACCCTTGAGAGTATGAAGATGGAGAACGCCATTATGGCTGACCGCGACGGTAAGGTAACCAAGATTGCCGTAACCGCAGGTCAGAACGTGATGCAGGAAGACCTTCTCCTGGTTCTTGGATAATCAACATTTCAAAATCTGAACAGAAATGGGTGATATTCTGGAATTCTTTGATCAGATGGGCTTCATGAACATAAGCCTGCAGCAGGTAATCATGCTCCTTCTGAGCTTCTTCTTGCTGTTCCTGGCCATCAAGAAGCAATACGAGCCGCTCTTGCTGCTCCCCATCGCATTCGGTATGCTGCTCACCAACCTGCCTGGTGCAAACATGTACCATTCAGAGCTTTGGACAGCGTTCCTGGATGCCAACAGCCCCGCCTATCACAGCTATGGTACTATCATGCGTGAGGGTGGTCTGCTGGACATTCTCTACATAGGTGTAAAAGCCGGTGTCTATCCGTGCCTTATCTTCATGGGCGTAGGTGCCATGACAGACTTTGGTCCGCTGATTGCAAACCCCAAGAGTCTGCTCCTGGGCGCAGCTGCCCAGCTGGGTATCTTCCTTACATTCCTTGCAGCCAATTCAATGGGCTTTACCGAGGCTCAGGCCGGCTCAATAGGTATCATAGGTGGTGCTGACGGTCCTACGTCAATCTTCCTTACATCAAAACTGGCTCCTGAGCTGCTTGGCCCTATCGCCATTGCCGCTTATTCATACATGGCCCTTGTTCCCGTGATCCAGCCGCCCATCATGCGTGCTCTGACCACCAAGAAGGAGCGTGCCATCAAGATGAGCCAGCTGCGTCCCGTAAGCAAGACCGAGAAGATCATATTCCCGATTGCCATCACAACTATCGTGGCTCTTATCCTGCCCGATGCCGCTCCTCTGATAGGCTGCCTCATGCTGGGTAACCTGGCTAAGGAGTGCGGTGTTGTGGACCGTCTGAGCAAGACCATGCAGAACGAGCTGATGAACATCGTGGTAATATTCCTGGGTCTTACCGTAGGTGCAACCGCTACCGCCAGCTCATTCCTTGACTGGAGCACCATCAAGATTATGGTTATGGGCGTAGTGGCATTCGGTTGCGGTACCGCAGGCGGTATCCTGCTTGCCAAGCTGATGAACGTGTTCTCAAAAGAGAAGATCAATCCGCTTATCGGCTCCGCAGGTGTATCGGCCGTTCCTATGGCTGCCCGCGTATCGCAGCAGGTAGGCCAGGAGGAGAACCCCAGCAACTTCCTGCTC
The DNA here is from genome assembly GCA_017642425.1 of Bacteroidaceae bacterium. GTDB lineage: Bacteria > Bacteroidota > Bacteroidia > Bacteroidales > Bacteroidaceae > Colenecus. Next base: position 33,228 of record JAGCPB010000027.1, on the reverse strand, counting down.
ATGCATGCCATGGGCCCGAATGTTGCAGGCGTAATAGGTTCAGCAGTTGCTGCCGGAATCCTGCTTACAATGCTCGGTTGAGCATTGTAAGTGGATTCCCCGACCTTTTTTTAGTTTGGCAAAGCCAAACGGCGCTCCTTACAGTCGCGTAAAAAATAGCCCTCGCAATTACGAGGGCTATTTTTTCTATTACTGCAAATGGAAACCTTACGGTATCAAATGGTAAACTTACGGGATGACGACTGTAGGTTTGAAGGTTTTGGCTTCCTCTGGGGTTACTTGGGCGTAGGCGATGATTATGACGGTATCGCCTATTGAGACCAGGCGAGCGGCAGCGCCGTTAAGGCAGATACACTTGGAACCGCGCTCACCGCGGATTACGTATGTTACCAGGCGTGCGCCGTTTGTCACATCAACCACATGAACCTGTTCGCCGTCAATGATGCCGGCTGCGTCCATCCAGTTTCCGTCAATGGTTATGCTACCTATGTAATTTATGTTGGCATCGGTCACTTTGACCCTATGCAACTTTGATTTAAGAACTGTAAGCAGCATTATTCCTTGTATTTGATGTTGTCAATAAGACGTACCTTACCGCAATGTACGGTAACGCAGCCTACAATATAATCGGTGGCATCCCAGTTGTCTACAGGCTGAAGGGTGCGGCCATCCACGATCTCGTAATATTCAACCTCAAGTCCGTTGAATGAGTTGATGGTGTCAATCACATACTTGCGTGTTGAATTGAGAGTATGATGACGAGCGTAGTAGCGGCTCTCAAAGAGTGTGCGTGATATGTTGGCTGCAAGCTTACGCTCGGCTTTACTCAGGAGCATGTTGCGTGAACTGAGTGCCATGCCGTCCTCTTCGCGGACAATGGGGCAGCCTACTATCTCAATTTTGAGGTTCAACTGGCGTACCATCTCTCGGATAATGGCCAACTGCTGGAAATCCTTCTCTCCAAAATAAGCACGGTCAGGTTCCACAGCGTAGAACAGCTTGCTTACAATCTGTGCCACGCCATTGAAATGTCCCGGGCGGTTGGGGCCTTCCATAACCTTATCCAACGGGGTGAAATCAAACGTACGGGTATCGGGTTCCGGATACATCTCCTCAACGCTGGGGGCAAATACGAACTGCGCGCCAACCTTTTCAAGTAACTGGCAGTCGGCCTCCATGGTGCGGGGATAGTTCTGCAGGTCATTCTTATCGTTAAACTGGGTGGGATTGACAAAATCACTTACTACGGTTATGTCATTTTCTGCCACCGAGCGGCGTACAAGTGATGCATGGCCTTCATGAAGAGCACCCATAGTAGGTACAAGACCTATCGTCTTTCCGGCCTTGCGGCCAGCCTTAAGGGCCTCTTTCAGTTCCTTTACTGTCGTTATTACCTTTATCATAATACAATTGAAAAAGTCCGCAAAATAAGTGAATATTTATGGTATTTCAAAAGTTTAGGCCAATCTGCTTGCCAAATTCATATTTTTTTTTAGTATCTTCGCATACTAATTGAAAGTTACACTCTATGAGCGAAAAGAAAATCCTTATCATTGCCGATCAGATCACACCGTTTGTGGCTCAATCTCCAATGGCGGATTATTGCAGGCAACTGCCTCAAAGCATCCAGGAATTGGGTAATGACATCCGTACCTTTATGCCCAAGTGGGGTAACATAAACGAGCGCCGGAATCAGCTTCATGAGGTCATACGCCTGTCCGGAATGAACCTGATAATAGATGACACGGACCATCCGCTCATAATAAAGGTGGCATCACTTCAGTCTGCCCGTATTCAGGTCTATTTCATAGACAATGAAGATTATTTCCAGAACCGCCTGCAGGTAACGGACAGCGATGGCGTGGAATATGAGGATAATGATGAGCGTACAATCTTTTTTGCCAGAGGTGTACTGGAAACAGTAAAGAAACTGCGCTGGAATCCGGATATCATTCATTGTCACGGCTGGCTTTCAGCGTTGATACCCCTTTATATCAAGACCGCCTATCGTGAGGAGCCGGCTTTCCGCGATTCAAAGGTGGTTTATTCTCTCTATGACAAGGCATTTGACAGAATATTCAGTGAAAGATATCCTGAAATAATACCTAATAAGGATATGCAACTGAGTGACGTAGGCACTTTTGAAACCCCCATTGACTACAATTCAGTAATGAAAAAGGCTATAGATTTCTCTGATGGGGTTATATGCAACTCACCTTCAGTAGACGCCAGCCTTTCTGCATATGCAAAAGAGAAAGGCATCCCCGTCCTGGAGGGCGACGCAAGCGTCATGGGAGCAGAAATCATAAATGAGTTCTACAACAAAATCTGACTTAGCATTATATGAATTTCAAAGCGACAGTATGCAGTCTTCTTGCAGTTCTGTTTCTTATATCATGCGATGAAGAGACATCCGGTTTGGGAGGTTCTCTCACTCCTGCGGACGATGTGATTACGGTAACAGCCGATTCGTGCTTTGCATCATCCCGTACCGTTCTGTCTCCGGACTCACTCATTGTAATGAATACCAAGTGCAGTTTGGGCCGATTTACGGAACAAGGCAGCGGTGCACTTTATGAGGCAGGTTATCTTACTCAGATAGGATGTATGGAGAACCTGTTCCTGGCAGATTCACTCTATGGCATAGGAAACAGCGTATTCCCGCAATGGTTTGACAGCGCGGTAGCCGGCCAGAAGCCTTATTACGCCAATCTTAAACTGTATTATACGAATTACTTTGGTGATCCCTCAAACCCTATAAAGATAGAGGTGTATCCACTTAACAGGATGCTTGATGAATGGACGCCTTACTATCCAAATACGGATCCGTCATTGTTTTATGACGCAAGTGCCGAGCCGCTGGCAAGCATAACCGTTTCAGGGCTTAATCTACAGGATAATGATTCACTCCGTAGTACCAGCAGCTATTATCCAAGCATAACAATCCCATTGTCAGATTCAATAGCCAAGACTATACTGGAATCATATATCAATCCGGAAACAAGGCACTATTTTGCAGATTCCAAATCATTCATGGAGAACCTTTTCAAAGGTTTCTACATCCGATGCTCGCAAGGTGACGGCACCATATTCTATATAGACCGTACCATACTTGAGGTAAACTTCAAATGCATAGGGCTTGATGATGACGATGAACCGGCAATGGAATCCCTTATGGCCGAATTTGCCGGTAACAGTGAGGTGCTTCAGTTGAATGTCCTTAAATGGACAGGCCTGGATAATGAACTTGCCGACAACACTTGCACATGGATAAGAAGCCCGTTCGGAGTCCTGACTGAGATATCTCTCCCCATTGATGATATGAGAGACCGGGAATATGTGCTGAATGCAGCTCAGTTGAGGATATCAACCGCCGTTACTCCTGCAAACGAGTACAAGCCTTCCATACCTACATACCTGTTGCTCATCCGCAAGGAAAGAATCAATGAATTCTTCTCAAAAAACAGCAATGTTGACAATACTGAATCTTACATAGCCACATATTCATCCAAGTACGGAACATACACGTATGAGAATATTGCAGCTATGGTTGAGAAGATTTACAGTGACAGGGAGGATTGGATTGATCAGTTTAACGGCGATAACGCCGCTTTTGAGAGTGCAAACCCGGACTGGAACAAGGTCTACCTGATTCCGGTAAGTCCTGTCCTTGATTCCAGAAGTTCGGCCATCAGCTACAATCTTGACCTATGGATGCATCAGGTCAAACTGATTGGCGGTGACACTCCTATCAAGATCAAGACAATACGCTCCAGATTCTGAAGAATTGAAAATTAAGAAAGGGGTTCGATTTTTGTCGAACCCCTTTCTTATTGCTAAATCACTTGTTCTTTGGCTTTTCGGCCGCAGCCTTGAGTCTGGCCACTTTCTTTTCAAGAGCCTGAATCTTTTTGTCCTGATTGCTGATGGTAGTCTGGAAAGCGTTAAGCTCCTCAGTGTCAATATCCAGAGGCAGTGCCCAATTTACTCTCTGCAGGAAATCACCCAGAATGTTCATGTAGTTGGTGAATGCATCGTAAGGTGATTCGTATATTCCGCGATCCATTGACACCGCATTGTTCTTGGTTGTCATGAAACGGAAGTTGTTGCTTGCCTGCAGGTAATCCCAGTCCTGACGCAGATGACGGTCATTACTCAGGATTACACGCTCGCCTATTGAATAGAGTTTGTTGAATGCCTCGCGCTGCATCACGTTGCCCAGCCAGCAGCTTATGTCACGCTCCTCATCGTTCCATGACATGGGGTAGGGCACCTCGATGGATGATACGGACTTGTGTGTCTTGATTACCTCCGATGGAGTCTGGAATCCAATGCCACGCTCTTTGGCTGCAGCAGGCAGGTTGCTCAGGAACTCAAGGATGTTTGAACTGAGCGGCTGGTAAATGCCCAGCGCGCAGAGTTCCATGAATATGTTGAATACACCGTCCTCCTCGGGGCTCTGTGCAATCCAGTCCATGTACTTGTCTGCCATGAGCGGATATGCCTCCCATGATGAATTTGAGAAACGCAGGCTTATGTCATCGGACAGTTTGTAGTCACGGGTAAATACCTTGAGGTTGGGGTTAAGGGCGCAGTGGTACAGATAGTGCGGGCTCTTCCAACCCAGAATATGCTTGGCACCCTCTGTGAGCATTCCCTTGAATCCCATATCGGCCACAAGACCGCCTATCTCATCGTCATAGATAAGGCTGGAGTTGCGGAAAACCTTGGGCTTCTGGCCAAAGAGCTGGTTTATCTTGTCAACCTGACGCTTAACCTCCTCGCGGAACGACTGCTCTCCGGTAGGAGCCAATGATGCCAGGCCGTGTGAGTAAGGCTCGGCAATGAATTCCACGCATCCGGTCCCGTTCAGTTCCTGCAGCAGGTCAATCACCTGCGGGGCATAACGTTCCAGCTGCTCCAGTCCCACGCCCGAAAGTGAAAGGGCCACCTTGAATGCACCCTCACTTTTGCGGGCCATGTCAATCAGGGTCTTGAGAGCCGGTATATAGGAGTTCTCGGCTATGTTTGAAATACTTGTCTCATTGGCATAGTCATCATAATAGTAATGGTCAGTACCTATGTCAAAGAAGCGGTATCTCTTGAGATGGATTATCTGATGGATCTCAAAATACAGACAGATTGTTTTCATATCGTGATTCTTTATTTATTCCACATTATTTGATTCCCAGCAGTTTCTTGTAGCGTGCCAGAATGCGCTCGCCTACCTTGTCCCAGGTTATGGCATCGACCTCCTTCTTGCCCTCCACCTTCAGATATTCATAAAGAGCAGGATAATTGCAGATGGAGTATATTGCATCGGCCATTGCGTGGATGTCCCAGTAATCAACCTTGATGCACTTGTCCAGGATCTCGGCACAGCCTGACTGCTTTGAGATGATGGTGGGAACCTCACACTGCATGGCCTCCAACGGTGATATGCCGAAAGGTTCCGATACAGAAGGCATGATATATACATCACTTGCCTTGAGGCACTCATAAACCTGCTTGCCTTTCATGAATCCCGGGAAATGGAAACGGTCGGCAATACCGCGGTCAGCTGCCATGGTAATCATGGCATTCATCATGTCACCGCTTCCGGCCATACAGAAACGGATGTCATGAGTACGCTTAAGCACCAATGCGGCAGCCTCGACAAAGTACTCAGGACCTTTTTGCATGGTGATGCGTCCCAGGAAGGTGACCACCTTCTCATGCGGTTTCTTTTGCGGCACGATATCCTGAATCTCCTGTGGCAGCGGCTCAACGGCATTGTGCATGGTAGATACCTTGCGCGGATCCTGATGATACTTGTTGATGACAGTCTGGCGGGTCAGTTCGCTTACGCACATGATGTGGTCGGCATAATCCATACCGTTCTTCTCTATGGCATAGACCGTGGGGTTGACATTGCCGCGGCTACGGTCAAAATCTGTAGCGTGAACATGTATCACCAACGGCTTTCCGCTTACCTGCTTGGCGTGTATGCCGGCAGGATATGTGAGCCAGTCATGCGAATGGATTATATCAAACTCCTGTGTGCGTGCCACTACGCCTGCCACTATGGAGTAGTTGTTTATCTCCTCATGAAGGTTATCCGGATAGCGGCCCGAAAACTCTATGCAACCCAGGTCATTGGTATAAAGGTTGCTGAAATCCGAGTATATATGGTCACGGAAGCGGTAATAGTCCTCGCTGTCCATCCACGGATAACGCTCCTTAAGCACACTGTTGTCAGGATTGCGCCACACCACCGGAACGGTGTTCATGCCTACAATCTTCATGAAGCTCTGGTCCTCATCACCCCATGGCTTGGGCAGACAGAACGTGATATCCACGTCCCCTTGGTTGGCTAGTCCTCTTGTCAATCCGAAGCTGGCTGTTCCCAATCCTCCCAGGATATGGGGAGGGAACTCCCAGCCGAACATCAGTACTCGCATATTGTTGTCATTCAAATTCGTTAATCATCTTTATTGTCCTCAGTATCTCGGCCACATTCATTGCGAATGATACGGCACCACGTCCCTTGAAAGGAGGATTGCCGTCAAACAGTTCAGGCAGAGAACCTATGCAGTGAGATGTCATCTCATCTTCATATCCTATCATCTGGCGCTCCACAAATGAGAGCCCGCTCATCTTGAACACCTTAAGGTATGCCTCAAAGTAGAAACCTGCCAGCCAGGGCCATGCCGTTCCCTGGTGGTATGCATAGTCACGTTCACGCTGCGGACCTACATAGTTGGGGTTGTAACCCATGCTCTTGGGGCTGAGAGAACGCAGTCCCTTTGGGGTAAGCAGTTCCTTGGTCACTATATCCACCACAGCCTTCTGATGTTTCAGGTCCAGAGGGGAATAATCAAGCGCTACGGCGAATATCTGGTTGGGACGTACGCTCCAATCAGGGGCATCCTTGTCAACGTAATCATACAGATAACCGTACTGGTTCAGGAATGTCTTGACGAATGCCTTGCCGGCATTTGCGGCCAGAGTCTCAAGACGCTTTGAGTAATCGGGCTTGCCGAACTCCTTTGTAAGGTCAGCCACGAACATTAGGGCGTTGTACCAGAGGGCGTTTATCTCAACTACATAACCTGTACGCGGTATCACGGGAACACCGTTTGCTGTGGAGTTCATCCATGTGGAGGCTTTCTCCTTGCCGTTTATATGAACAAGGCCGTTGCTGTGCAGGAAGAAGTTGTAGTGACGGTTGTGGCGCAGGAAATCCATGATCTCAGTGAGCAGTTTGCCGTACTTGTTCCATGCCTGTTCACGTGATGTCGCCTTGGCATACTGCTGAATGGCCCAAACAGCCCAAAGCAGCACATCGGGATGCTCAATCTCATAAATCTGGAGCTTGCCGGGCACGCCCTTGATAAAGTCACGGATAGCCTCCTGAGCGGTATTCATTACACTTTCAAACTCATTCACCTCCTTTAGCGAAAGGGTAAGACCGGGCAGGGATATGAACATATCGCGTGCGCGGCACTTGAACCACGGATATCCGGCCAGCACGTAATGGTGACCGCCAACCTTGTTGTGGAACTGGTGTGCGGCATTCTTAAGGCAGTGATAGAAATTGTCACGCGGTGTGCGCTCATTGGCCTCAACCGTGAACGTACGCTTCAGTCCTTTGGTCTTTACCTCCGATAAGCCGGCTGAGAAGACTATGCTCTCACCTTTCTTTATCGGCATCTCAAAGTAACCGGGCACATACAGGTCCTCATTGAACTCATAACCACGTTCCAGCTCCTTGGAGTACTCAAACTTGCGGTACCAGTCGGGGCGGAATACGAATTCATTCTCCTTGCTGAACTGCATGTAGAGTTCCGGATATCCCGGATACATGGAGGTCTTTATGCCGTTCTCCACCATTTCATAGTCACGGCGGGCGTTGCTGTTCTCATGAGTGAACTGGCGAACGCTGCGGAAAGCCAGGAACGGCTGGAAACGCAGAGTGGTCTCTGAATGGCAGTCCAGAAGTGTATATCGTATAAGTATGCGGTTTTCATTATGCTCAAAGAGTTTCTCCTTCTTGAGCAGCACGCCACCTACACGGTATATGGTGGTTGGCACCTTGTCACAGTTGAATTCACGTATATACTTATGACCCTTGGGGCTGAAATTATACCCCCAATACTGGTGCAGGCCCAGATTGAATTCTGCCCCGTGCTGAATGACCGTTTCGTCCAATGAGGACAGCAGCACATGGTTCTCATCGTCCAGTTCCGGTAGTGGGACCACCAGCAGGCCATGATACTTGCGGGTGTTGCAGTCCACTATCGTGGTGCAGTGGTAGGCGCCCGACCGGTTGGTGCGCAGGATCTCTCTTGGAAGCGTCTCTTCCAGATTGGTCATCAGGGTCTTTTCAAAACGCAGATAGCTCATTGATTTTGTATAAATACTTATTTGTTATCCGATGTTTTTGCAAATAAATGCAAAATATCAGTCCTTTATCAAAATTAGTAAACACAAATATAATCACAAAAAACTTTAATTGGTAACTTTGCGCGACAAAAAAGCGGAATGCATAAAAAATAACCTATATATGAACAGGATTGTATCCAAACAGCAGTTTTCAGAGAACGTTTTCAAGTTTGAAGTTGAGGCTCCGCTCATTGCAAAGTCACGCAGGGCCGGCCATTTCGTAATCATCCGCATCGGTGAGAAAGGTGAGCGTATTCCGCTCACAATTGCTGATTCTGATGTCAAGCGCGGCACTATCACACTGGTTGTACAACGCATCGGACTTTCAACCAACCGTCTCTGCAAGTTGGAGGTTGGCGATATGATCACTGACGTGGTAGGTCCTCTGGGCCAGGCTACCCATATTGAAAAATTCGGTACAGTCCTGTGCGCCGGCGGAGGTGTGGGAACAGCTCCCATGCTCCCCATCATCAAGGCTTTGAAAGAGGCCGGCAACAAGGTGATAGCCGTTCTTGCAGGCCGTACCAAGGAGCTCATCATTCTTGAGGATGAGGTACGCAAGTATGCCGATGAGACCATCATCATGACCGATGACGGATCATACGGTAACAAGGGTGTGGTAACCGTAGGCATGGAAGAGGTCATACAGCGCGAGAAGGTTGACAAGTGCTTTGCCATCGGCCCCGCCATTATGATGAAGTTCTGCTGCCTGCTCACCAAGAAATATGAGATCTCTACCGATGTATCCCTGAACACCATCATGGTGGACGGTACCGGTATGTGCGGTGCCTGCCGTGTAAGCGTAGGCGGCAAGACCAGGTTCGTATGCGTGGACGGTCCGGAATTTGACGGTCATGAGGTTGACTGGGACGGAATGATGAAGCGTATGGGCGCATTCAAGGAGATTGAGCGTGAGGAGATGAAAAAGCTCGAGGAGTCAGTTGCTGCTGCCGCTCCCGCTGTTGATAAGGCTGCCTGCAGCTGTGACAGCAAGGCTAAGGCAGAGGTAGAGCCCATTGAGGTCCTGACTGACCGCAACGCCCAGTGGAGAGTTGACCTGCGCGGCACAATGAAACCCAAGGACCGCACAGCCATTGAGCGCTGCGTGATGAACGAGCTGGCACCTGACTACCGTCGTCACAGCCGCCGTGAGGAGGTTAACCAGGGACTGACTGAGGAACAGGCCTTGCTTGAGGCCAAGCGCTGTCTTGACTGCGCAAATCCGTCCTGCATGGAGGGTTGCCCAGTAAACATTGAGATTCCTTCATTCATCAAGAATATAGAGCGCGGTAACTATCTGGCTGCCGCCAAGGTGCTCAAGCACACCAGCGCCCTGCCCGCCGTCTGCGGCCGCGTTTGCCCCCAGGAAAAGCAGTGCGAGAGCAAGTGCATACACCTTAAAATGGGTAAGAAGCCTGTTGCCATCGGTTATCTGGAGCGCTTTGCTGCCGATTACGAGCGTGAGAGCGGCAACATATCGGTTCCTGAGGTTGCAGCACCCAACGGAAAGAAGATTGCCGTAATCGGTTCAGGTCCTTCGGGCCTCTCATTCGCTGGTGATATGGCCAAGTTCGGTTATGACGTAACCGTATTCGAGGCCCTGCATGAGATCGGCGGTGTGCTCAAGTACGGTATTCCTGAGTTCCGTCTGCCCAACAAGATCGTTGACGTCGAGATCGAGAACCTGCAGAAGATGGGTGTCAAGTTCGTTAAGGACTGCATCGTAGGCAAGACCATCAAGGTAAGCGAGCTTGAGGCTGAGGGCTACAAGGGCATATTCGTTGGCTCAGGTGCCGGTCTGCCCAACTTCATGAACATTGAGGGTGAGAACCTTATCAATATAATGTCATCAAACGAGTACCTGACCCGCGTCAACCTTATGGATGCCGCCAGCCAGGATTCCGATACCCCTGTCACCTTCGGTAAGAAGATGATGATAGTAGGTGGCGGTAACACCGCTATGGACTCTGTCCGCACCGCCCTCCGTCTGGGTGCCGAGCGCGCCATGATCGTTTACCGCCGCAGCGAGGAGGAGATGCCTGCCCGTCTGGAGGAGGTCAAGCACGCCAAAGAAGAGGGTGTAGAGTTCATGACACTGCACAACCCCATCCGTTACATCGGCGATGAGAACGGTCGCGTAAAGCAGGCTGTCCTGGAGAAGATGGAGCTTGGCGAGCCCGATGCAAGCGGCCGCCGCAGCCCGGTTCCCACCGGCCAGACCATCACAATCGATGTTGATATGGTAATCGTAGCAGTTGGTGTATCACCAAACCCGATTGTTCCCAAGTCAATCGAGGGTCTGGAGCTTGGCCGCAAGAACACCATCGCAGTAAACGACAACATGCAGTCATCAATACCTACCATATTTGCAGGTGGTGACATCGTCCGCGGAGGTGCAACAGTAATCCTAGCCATGGGTGACGGCCGCCGTGCCGCAGCTTCAATGCATGCCTCACTTTCCAAGTGAGACGGCGCTATCTGCTGATATTTGCGATTATTCTCAGGTTGAGCTGACGGCCGGTAAGGTAGTTGGGTACGGCAAATTGGGTGTTCTGGATATCGGTGATCCAGTAGTAGGAGTTGACATTGTTGATGCCCAGAAGGTTCAGGCAGTCAACACCGGTCCAAATGTCTTTGAAAAATCCTGACTTACCATATACGTGCGGATGCTTGCTGTAATCAAAGATTTTATATGAGAGCCCTATGTCCACACGCTTGTATGCGGGGGCTCTGAACACCTGCTTTTCACGGCCGCTGTGAGTGGGACCGAAGGGGAGACCGTCAGCCATTGTGCAACGCAGTGACATTTTCCAGCTCTCCTTGCGTGGAAAATAGTCAGTGAAGTATAATGACAGGTTATAGAGTTGGTCCGTGGGGCGTGGCAGCCACTTGCCGCCAATGTTCTCCTTTGTACTCATGAGCGAGAATGTGAGCCACGATGCGGTGCCAGGTACAAACTCTCCGTATAGTTTCATGTCGATGCCTGCCGCATAGCCGTGCGCGCAGTTTTCTCCGTAGTAAACTATTCTTACATTATCGAGGTTGTACGGAATCAGTCGGTCCAACTTCTTGTAATAAATCTCTGTGGTGAACTTGAATGGCCGGTTGAACACCCTGAAATCATAATCGCCGCCCAAAACAAACTGCACGGAACGCTGGGCTTTTATCCCTTTGTTAAGGTTGACCTGATAGATGCCTCCTGTGTTTACCGTATCCTTTATCTCCTTGTAGAACGGGGTCTGGTAGTAGACTCCGGTAGAGAAACGGAAGGTGAAATCTTCATTGAAGGCTGGTGTGAATCCAACCATCAGCCTGGGGCTTAGGGTGACCTCCCTGTTCCAGCTCCACCATGACGCCCTTACTCCTGCATTCAGGGTAAAGAGACCTGCCGATGTGCTGAAGCGGTATGTGTCCTGGATATATGCGGCGGCCTTGTCATTGGAAACGCCGTGGTCAGACTTGAGGGAATATATCATCTCCATGGGACCGGTCTGGGTGTAGGGTAGTGTATAGCCCGCAGAGTCACGCATTTCCCATTCACGCATGTGGTCATCGACACTCTCGTGGCGGTATTCAAGCCCCCAGTTTATGCTACCCATAAGGTCTGTTGTGTGACTGCCTTTGAAAGACGCGGTATATACTGTAGACTTGAGCCGGTTGCGGGCATGCTGCATGAACGAGCCAACGGCCAGACTTTCATTGGAACTGCCCTCGTCAAGCCAGTATTGGCTCAGTATGTCAAATGATTCACTCTCGTGGCTCCTGAATGCCGACAGGTTGAAACGATAGACAGACCTTTCCTCCAGACGCTTTATGTCAAGTGCCCCGAACAGTGTGTTGAAGCGGTCTTTCTCCCAGCCATCATAATATACCTTGAAATGCTTGGGGTTCTTGGCTGTGCCGAAACTCGTATTGCGGTCTGTAGGAGTGAAATTATAGTTGTTGACTGCGGCATTCCCTATGACTCCAATCTCCCATTTGCTGTCGGGTGTCCAGCACAGATATGCCTGATAATCTGTAAATGAAGGGTCATATTCACCTTTTGTGTCCAGAGTACCAAGCAGGTAGCTTGTGGTCTTGTAGCGTATGCTGCCGGAGAAACTGAACCTGTCATTTCCGGTACCCACATATGCGCTTGCCCCAAGCAAGCTGGCGGTCAGGACAGACTCGAATCCTTTAGGCTTGCGGTATGTAATGTCCAGTACCGATGACATCTTGTCGCCGTAGGCTACGCTGAATCCGCCTGTGGAGAAACTTATGGACTCTACCATATCTGGGTTGATAAAGCTCAAGCCCTCCTGCTGTCCGGCGCGTACCAGCAGCGGACGCAGTATCTCGGTTCCGTTCACATAGACGCTGTTCTCGTCAAAGTTTCCGCCTCGCACGTTGTACTGGCTGCTCAGTTCATTGTGAGTGCTTACGCCGGCCTGGGTGGCTATGATAGACTCCACGGAGCCGCCGTTTGCATCGGCAGTAAAACGGAGTTCTTCGGAGTTTATCTGCTGCATACCGTCGGTCTGGCGTCGCGTGGCGTTTATGTCAACGTTCTCGAGGGTATAATTTGATGTGGGTAGCAACATGTCCAGCCGTACGGTATCGGGAGGGCTGATAAGTGTGCGGCGGCGCGTCTCGTGACCTACCATGCGGAATATCAGGTTCAGCGTATCGGTCTGAGTGTTGACATTGAACGAATACTCGCCCTTGAGGTTTGTCATGGCGGAGTGAAGTGTTTTTTCCTCGTTGATTGTGGCAAGTTCTACCGGCTGGCCCGATTCGTCATAGACACGTCCGTAGATATGCACACGGCGTGCCTGCACCGGTATTGCAATGCAGACAGCCAACAGAAGGAGCGTTTTGCGGCACTCCCTGGAGAATGTACGTCGTATAGAATCCATTCATTCATTAAACGCAAAATAACCTCTCAAAGTATATGTCGGGCGGGATTTTCTTATTATATTCGCAAAACCAAAATATTTGCAGTATATGGATAAGTTCAGTAATCTTATAGCCACGCGCAGGAGCATGCGCAAGTTCACCACAGAGAAACTGACCGAGGAGCAGAAGAAGACAATCCTGCGTGCGGCCCTGATTTCACCCACCGCCAAGAACAACCGCGGGTGGGAGTTTGTGGCAGTTGATGACCCTGCCGTACTGGAGGCACTCTCCAAGAGCCGTGAGATGGGGTCCGGTTTCCTGGCCGAGGCCGTGTTTGCGGTAGTGGTGCTGGGTGATTCCTCCAAGAGTGACTGCTGGGTTGAGGACTGCTCCATTGCAGCCATAGATATGCAGCTGCAGGCCGAGGACCTGGGACTGGGCAGTTGCTGGTGCCATCAGCGCGGCCGCTTTGGTGCCGACGGCAAGTCCACCAAGCAGTACCTAGCCGAGTTGCTGGGCGTACCGGAACAGTATGAGCCTCTGTGCATAGTGGGGTTCGGTCATAAGAATATGGACCGCAAACCCTATGAGGATGATAAGATAGAGTGGAGTAAGGTTCACTGGGGAAAGTTCTAAGATGAAGATTGCGCTGATAGGAGCTGGAAAAGTAGCTACGTGCCTGGGTCCCAGACTCAAGGAGGCCGGGCATGATATAACGGTGGTTTACAGCCGTACGGTGGAATCTGCATGTATTCTGGGAGACCGTCTTGGCACTATATATACAACAGATATTAAAGCGGTTCCGGCATCGGATGCCGCAATAGTGATGCTTAAGGACGATGCCCTTAAGGAGCTGGCTCCTGCAATTGCTGACACTCTTAAAGGTGCATTGCTTATGCATACCGCCGGAAGCGTTCCTATGGATATCTGGCGTGAGGCCGGTGCTTTTAAGTATGGCGTGCTCTACCCAATGCAGACATTCTCAAAAGAGAGCAGGATTGACTGGAGCCAGGTGCCGCTGTTCATTGAGGGCTCATCGGCTCCGGTACTTGAAAGCATTAGGGGACTGGCTCTTTCCGTCTCTCCCGATGTCACTCCGCTGAGTTCGGAGGGCCGTAAGAAACTGCATCTGGCAGCGGTGTTTACCTGCAATTTCAGCAACCACATGTACGCAATCGCAGAGCAGCTGCTGGCAACCGAAGGCGTGCCTTTCCGTGTGATGCTGCCGCTGGTGCGTGAGACCGCCCGAAAGGTAGAGAGCATAAACCCCCATGATGCCCAGACCGGACCTGCAGTCCGCGGTGACCGCAAGATAATTGATGAGCATCTGGCACTGCTCAAGGACAATCCCGAGTATGCTGAGCTATACAAACTTATTTCAATTGACATAAACAAGGACCTGAAATGATAAACTACGACCTTAACTCTATCCGTGCCCTGATCTTTGATGTTGACGGGGTACTGAGCAAACCCGTAATGAACCTTTCGCCAAGCGGCGACCCGGTGCGAACCGTAAACGTTAAGGACGGCTATGCCATGCAACTGGCCGTTAAGATGGGCCTGCATCTGTGCATCATTACAGGTGCCCGTGTTGAGGAGGTCCGCAAGCGCTACGAGGGGCTGGGTATCAAGGATGTCTATATCTGCTCAAGCGTCAAGATGAATGATTTCAACCACTTTGTCCAAAAGTATGACCTAAAACCGGAGGAGATTCTCTATATGGGTGACGATATCCCTGACTGGCAGGTGATGAGCCAGTGCGGACTGCCCTGCTGTCCGGCCGATGCATGCCCCGAGATTCAGTCACTCTGCAAATATGTTTCACCGTATAATGGCGGTGAGGGCTGTGTCCGTGATGTTCTGGAACATGTACTCAAGGTGCAGGGCAAGTGGATGAAGGATGAACACGCATTCGGCTGGTAAAAATAATGGAGTTGCCTTATAAAATAATACTCGCATCTAACTCACCCCGCCGCCGTGAACTGCTGGGCGGTCTGGGTATAGACTTTACCGTCAAGGTTATTGGCGGAATAGACGAATCATGGCCCCATAGCCTGAAAGGTGAGGAGATACCCCTTTTCATATCAAAAGAGAAAGCCGCTCCGTATAAAGCCGCAATTGCAACCGATGAACTTGTCATTACAGCCGATACCATAGTCTATGTTGACGGAGAGGTTCTGGGCAAGCCCCAGGACAAGGCCGATGCCGTACGTATGCTCCGTCTGATTTCGGGCCGATGGCATGATGTGATAACAGGTGTGACACTGATGACTGCAAGGCGTGAACACAGCTTTGCCGTGACCACCAAAGTGAAGTTCTGCAATCTTACGGATGATGAGATAAAAAGTTATGTGGAGAGCGGACTGCCGATGGACAAGGCCGGAGCATACGGAATCCAGGAGTGGATAGGATATGTCGGGGTAGAGGCCATTGAGGGAAGCTATTTCAATGTGGTGGGCCTGCCGGTGCAGCGACTCTATCGCGAACTTATAAACTTTTACAAAGACAAATAAAACCATAAACGTATGAAAACCTTAAAATCATTACTGACCTTGACGGCAGC
Organism: Bacteroidaceae bacterium; assembly: GCA_017642425.1. GTDB lineage: Bacteria > Bacteroidota > Bacteroidia > Bacteroidales > Bacteroidaceae > Colenecus. The sequence goes on along the minus strand of JAGCPB010000027.1, from coordinate 17,366 downwards.
ATTGCCTGTTCTGGTTTTTGCCCAGAATCCTATAATCAGTACAATGTACACACCTGACCCTGCACCGTTCGTGCATGGTGACAAGGTATATCTGTTTGTTGACCATGATGAGGACGGACGTAACCGTGACTTCAATATGAAGGACTGGGCGCTGTTCAGCACCGAGGATATGGTGAACTGGACCTATCTGGGAACCCAGGTAACTACTTCAGTTTTCAAGTGGGCCCGTCAGGGACAGCGCGCCTGGGCCAGCCAGGGTGTGGAGCGTAACGGCAAGTGGTACTGGTACGTATGCTGCAACAAGGCCAACGGCGGTGACGCTCTGGCCGTTGCTGTAGCCGATGACCCGCAGGGACCGTGGACCGACGGCATAGGCGGACCTCTGGCCGAAGGTTTCGGATTCATAGATCCTACAGTTTTTGTCGATGATGACGGTCGTGCTTATCTGTTCTGGGGAAACAAGGGTCTCTGGTACGGTGAACTGAATGATGATATGGTATCATTCAAGAACGGCTGGCAAGAGGTTCCGGGCTATCACGATCCCGAGTGTTTTGGCGAACTCCAGTCTAAGATGAACTGGGCAAAGGGGCAGAATGAGATGATGACCCAGTATGAGGAGGGTCCGTGGCTCATGAAGCGCAACGGCACATATATCCTGTCATATCCCGCCGGCGGTGTTCCGGAACACATGGCTTACTCTACAGCTCCTACCATAAACGGACCGTGGACCTATCGCGGCCGTATCATGGATGAGGCTGAGAACAGCTTTACCATTCATGGCGGAAACATAACGTTCAAGGGCCGTGACTTTATGTTCTATCATAACGGCGGACTGCCCGGTGGCGGCGGTTACAACCGCTCTGCCTGCGTGGAGGAGTTCAAGTGGAATGCCGACGGCTCATTCCCGTTCATTCCGTTTACAAAGGAGGGTGTAATAACTCCCATAAAGAATCTGGATCCATATACACGTGTAGAGGCTGAGACACAGGCCGAGTCACGCGGACTCAAGGTTGACCGTCGTGGCGGCAAGGACCATTTTGTGACTGACATAAGCGATGGTGACTGGATCCGGGTACGCTCAGTTGATTTCAAGACTTGCGGTCAGAAGGCTGTAGTAGTTGTGGTAGGTGAGCAGAAGGGCAAGGGAACCATAGAGTTCTATACTGACAAGATGGAGGGTGAACCTTTCTGCAAGGTCCCCGTAAACACTGACAATGCCGGTTTCCGCACAGCAGCATTCACATATCTGATTGATACGAACATTACGGGCGTGCACGATGTATATCTGGTATTCCGTTGCGAGACGCCTGAACCTTTCACTCTTGACTGGTGGCAGTTCAACGCCCATGCGAACATGCCGGTTGTACAGACCCGTTTCACTGCCGATCCCGCACCTGTTGTAATTGACGGCAAGGTGTTCCTTTACACCACTCACGATGAGGACGGTGCGCGCGGTTTCCAGATGTTTGACTGGCTGCTGTATACATCGGATGATATGGTCAACTGGCAGGATTATGGCCCGGTGGCATCGCTTGATGACTTTAAGTACTTTGACGGCAGGAACGGTGCGTGGGCAGAACAGGTGGTTGAAGCCAACGGCGCTTATTATATGTACTGTCCGATTCACGGACACGGCATAGGGGTGCTTACATCAGATTCTCCTTACGGTCCGTTCCGTGATCCTCTGGGAGAGCCTCTGGTATGGCAGAAAGAGCATTGGAATGACATAGACCCCACTGTCTGGATTGATGATGACGGCCAGGCCTATATGTACTGGGGTAACCCGGAGCTCTACTCCGTAAAGCTGGGCAAGGATATGGTTTCACTGGCAGGTCCAATCATGAAACATCCCAAGATAGAGGATTATCAGGAGGGCCCATGGTTCTGGAAACATGACGGACACTATTACATGGCGTTTGCATCCACCTGCTGCCCTGAGGGTATAGGTTATGCCATGAGTGACAGTCCGGAAGGGCCGTGGGAGTACAAAGGACATATAATGGACCATACCGTCCGTACGCGTGGCAACCATCCGGGTATCATAGAGTACAAAGGTAGAAGCTATGTGTTCGGGTTGAACTATGACATAATGCACCTAAAGACATTCGCTCATGCGGAGCAGCGTTCCGTTTCGGTGGCAGAGATGCATTACAATCCGGATGGTACCATTCAGGAGGTTCCCTATTTCCTGGACAATGTGGTGGAGCAGTTGAAACCGTTTGATCCGTACCGTCGCGGTCCTGAATATCCGGATCACCGTGTGGAGGCCGAGACAATGGCATGGGGGTATGGACTCAAGACAAGTTATCTGGATACTGAGTTCGATTTTGATGATGCAGTGGGATATAAGCCCAGAAACATGTATGTACACGATATCGACAATGGTGAATACATATTGTTGCGCGGTGTTGACTTTGGCGGCAAGGGGGCCAGGAAGATAATCGCGTCAATAGGCTCAGACGGAATAGGATGTATGGAAGTGCGTCTGGACAGTCCTGACGGACCGTTGCAGGCACTGATTTCAGTGACGCCTACCGGCGGAAAGACGGAATTCAGGAAGTTCACCAAAAAATTCAAGCGTCGTATACGTGGAGTACATGATCTCTATTTTGTGTTCACAGGAGCTGAAAAGGATATGTTTGCCTTTGACTGGTGGCGGATGAAATAAAAACTGCAAAAAAATTGTGAATAAAAAATAAAACTGATATTTTTGAAAATTGATTGCATAAAATCCCAAAAAGGACTTTGTTAAACTAACTTATAGATTATGAGAAAATTCCTGATTGCTGCCCTGGCGTTGCTGATGGCTGCGCCAATGGCTTTGTTTTCTGAAGAAGTGATGACTATTCATCTTAAGGATGGTAGTCTCATTGATTTTGCATTCAAATATCAGCCTGTCGTGACATTCACTGAGACTGATGTCGTCCTGACAACTGCAAATGGTCTGAGAATAACATATCCTCTGGCCAAACTGACCAAGTTTACATTCAGCGCAAAGGATATTCCGGGCCCGACCGATGTTGATGAAATCAAGGATGATGTACGTAAAGTGACATTCTCCGTTGATGAATACAACGTGAGCATAGACGGAGCCAAGGCTGAAATGGCCGTTCGCCTGATTGCTTCGGACGGCAAGGTTGTGGGTTCATACAAGACAGACAAGGAGGGGTCGCTTTCATTCAGCATCGCTGAACTGCCTGACGGCATTTACATTATCAGTTCCGAAGACCTAACAGTTAAAATCCAGAAACAATGAGACGCGTTTCATCATTTCATACATTGAAGGGTTTTGCCGCCCTTATTTTGCTGGTGGTTGGCACATTGTCAGCCTCAGCGCAGGCATATTATATCAATGTCTATCAGAAAGACGGAAAGAAAGTCAAGTTTCTTGTCACTGATGTAGACAGTGTGAAATTCTCTTATGAGAAGGCTCCTGTTCAAGGCGTGGAGTATGTGGACTTAGGTCTGAGCGTGATGTGGGCAAACTGCAACATCGGTGCCACAAGTCCCTATGATGCAGGTGACTATTACTCTTGGGGTGAGACGGAGACTAAGGATACGTATACACGTGAAAACTACAAGTATTATAATCCTTCAATCCTGAACGGATTCACCAAATACAACTATTGGACTGATTACGGGGCTGTGGATTATAAGCACGGACTGGACATGGAGGATGATGCCGCCCGGGTCAACTGGGGTAGTGACTGGCGTATGCCTACCGTCCAGGAGATGGAGGAACTGGTCTATAACTGCAAATGGCGGTGGACTGTCATAGATTCCACATTGACCGGCTATACGGTTACCGGCCCTAACGGCAACAGCATATTCCTGCCGTCGGGAGATTACAGAGATGACAGTCAGGCCGGTATTGGCGGTACTTGTACCAGTTACCTTTCAGCTTCACTGAATCCTAATTATAACGGTCATGCCTACGGAATAGATTTTAGTTCAGAGTTTGTTGAAATTTCTGCCGAAGGGCGTATGTTCGGAGAACTGATACGTCCTGTCTATTCTTCCGATACGCCCGAAAACATAGCCGAAGTTTACGGTTTCAGTCTGAATGAGGAGTCTGTGACATTGTCTTTGGGTGAGTATCATTCCTTTAATCCTGAAATATGGTGCAGTTTCTGGGTGGAGCCCGTAATCACAATTACAGGTGATGCATGCCTGAGAATGCACCGGTATCAGATTGAGGCTATCGCTCCCGGAACCGCGACGGTTATAGCAAAGGTTGGTGAATTTACCTCAGAATGTGTAGTAACAGTTCTTGAGCCTGAGATTGTGGCCGAACCTGTCGATCTGGGATTGAGCGTTATGTGGGCTACCTGTAACTTAGGTGCCGATTCTCCCGAAAAATACGGTTTCTATTATGCCTGGGGTGAGACCAGGCCCAAGGCAATATACGAATACAGCACATACAAATGGTTCGATTATGCATCAGGTGTCTATACCAAATACACCTCTGACGCTACCAACGGTAAAGCGGATGGCAAGATAGTATTGGATCTGGAGGATGACGCTGCTCATGAGCTATGGGGAGATGACTGGAGAATGCCTACTCCCAATGAGTTCGAGGAACTTATGGAGAACTGTAATTGGAATTGGGTAATCAGAGATGGTGTTGAAGGTTATGAGGTAACCAGTCTGGTGAAAGGTTATGAAGGCAACTCCATCTTCTTGCCTGCATCTGGATTCAATTCCGGCTCATATCCATATGATCAAGGTTACTGTGCGTACTATTGGACCTCATGGTTATCGGATAATGATGATAAATCCCAATATCTGTACTTTGATGGTGATGGCGAGGTTTCAATATGGCACCATTATCGTGTTCAGGGCCGCACCATCCGTCCTGTCAAATCCTTTGTTTCACCCGATGTGGATGTCCTTGTAATAGACAAAACAGAACTGAAACTGGTTATTGGCGAAAGCTGTACACTGGACGTCAAGGGTATGACTGCAAGCGGCAGGACTGTGAATCTGAAAGACATAGAGTGGATGTCAAGCAATGACAGCGTGGCTTTTGTGTGGAACGGTGAATTATATGCTCTTGGTGAGGGTAAATGCACCATTACGGCCATCTATGAAAACAAGACTGTTTCATGTCAGGTTACTGTAGTTAATCCGGCCGACGTAACTCCCGAGTATGTTGATCTGGGCTTAAGCGTGAATTGGGCTACTTTCAATGTGGGTGCTTACAGGCCGGACATGGCTGGTGATTATTATTCGTGGGGCTCTGTAGAGGTTACTCCCGATTACGCAATGGAGAACTACCGGTTCTTTACAGGTTATGATTCTACGGGTTATGCACAGTTCTCAAAATATGTGACTGACATAAGCAATGGTTTATTTGGCGTGCCTGACAATAAGCTTGTCCTTGAGACAAAAGACGATGTTGCATCTGTAACATGGGCAGGAGACTGGCGTATGCCAACTTACCTGGAATCATATGAGTTGTTGTTCCTGTGCTCCTGGGAGTGGGTTGAGATAAACGGAGTGCCGGGATATAAGGTTACAAGTAATGTGGACGGCTATACTGACCGTTCAATATTCCTGCCGGCAGCCGGAGTGTTTGTAGAAGGAGACGGTGTTTCAGATAAGGACTATTATGGTTATTATTGGACCAACTCATTGTACCGGAATAATCCTACAGGCGCATATGGATTCTATTTTGGTGAGGGAGAAGATTACTATGGGATGTCTTCTTTCTCAAGGAAGTACGGATTCTCCGTCCGTCCGGTTTGCCCGTCAGACAAATGGCCGGGAATAACTTCAATAAGACTGGAGTATGACACGGTGTCTGTTTCAACAGATAATTCAATATCTATCGGGTGCTACTTTATGAGTGGCAGTGAGGATTATTCATTCATGGCGGATATGACAGATGTGGTCTGGAGTTCTGACAATCCTGATGTGGCTCAGGTTGATGAGTATGGAAATGTGATAACATTCTCTACCATAGGAACAGCAACGATCACAGCCAGATACAATGGCTTTGAGGCTAGTTGCAGGATAACGGTCTTTGAGAAGACGACAGACATGCTGGTTGATGAGGTCTTTGCCAAGATGAAAGCTCTGGGTAACAGGGCTGATGATTTTGGCTATCCTTCAGTCATGATGTTCACCGATGCAAACGGTATGGATGAAGTTCAGACAGACGTTGGTTATAACTGGTTTAGCACAAGCCTCGGCCTGCTTGACAGGAACAATGCTTACGCTGCACCAAAGGTTTTGTGGAACAACCTGTATGTGCTGATTACATCAAGCAACAGTATGATCGATAGGATCGGCTACGATAGCGATAAGCCTGCTGATATGTATAACCTTGGCCAGATGCTTGCCTTGAGAGCATTCAGTTACTGGAATCTGGCTCAGTTGTTCCAGTTCAACTATGCAGGCAACGAGAACAAGCCTTGCGTACCTCTTATTACAGAGCGTAATGCAGAAGATGCCATTGTGAATGGTTGCCCCAGGGCTACTGTGGCGGAGGTTTATGCACAGATACAGAGTGACCTCAATAATGCCATCGGCTTATTGGCTTCTGCAAAAAAATCCGGTTTGACGCGTTCAGACAAGAATCATTTTGACGTTGCGGTGGCTTACGGATTGAGAGCAAGAGTCAACCTGACAATGGGATTGTGGAATGAGGCTGCGGCTGATGCACAGGCTGCCATCGATGCATCCGACGCACGTCCCTCTACAATGGCCGAGGCTTCACGTCCTGCTTTCTGGACCGCCGATGAACCGGACTGGATGTGGGGAATAATCATTAACGAGGATGATGATGTGGTTCTATCCGGTCTTGTGAACTATCCGTCTCACATGGGTTCGTTCAATTACGGATACTGCGAGGTTAACGGTGGACGTCAGATCAGTAAGGCTCTCTTTAATTCAATAAGCGGCACCGATGTCCGTAAGGGATGGTGGATTGATGCAAACCGCTATTCTCCAAATCTCAGTCTGGAAGAACTGAATCATCTTTATAATGCCGGTTACAAAGCGTACACCCAGGTCAAGTTCGCTCCTTACTTAAATGAACTTGGAACAGATACCAATGCCAATGATATACCTCTGATGCGTATAGAGGAGATGTATCTGATTCTGGCCGAAGGAATGGCAATGAGCGGTGATGCCGCATCGGCCAAATCGGTTCTTGAATCTTTTGTAAGAAGATATAGAGATACATATTACACATGTCCCGATGTGACCGGAACTGAACTGCAGGATGAAATATGGAGACAGCGTAGGATTGAATTCTGGGGAGAAGGTCTTTCATGGTTTGACATCATGAGACTGGGCAAGGATGTTGACCGTCGCGGAGCAGGTTATGAAAGCCATCTGGTATTCAATATTCCTGCCGGAAGCGATATCCTTTTGTGGAGAATCCCTGTTTCTGAGATAAAGACAAATCCTCTTATATCCGAGAATGACAATAACCCCGAGGCTAATGCTCCGGAGCCGGTTGATGATTATACATCAGGTATAACCCCGGATATGATGACCGGCTCTTATATGTTCATTTACCATAGTGCTCGTGATACTTCATCAACTTCAATGGATACACTTACCTGTTCAATTGTTGAAGGTGAATCCTCTTCATTGATTATCAGGGACCTGTTGTTTGATGGAAGTGAGATTGAGGCTGAGTTTGATGAGGTGGAAGGTACATTGGTGATAAAAGACATTCAGTATTTAGGTCTTTATGGCGGAACATATTATATATATTTGAGGCCAATAGATTCTAATGTGTTGACATTCTATTGCACATCAAACGGTTTTGCCAAGACAAATACTTCTGATTCAGAGGTTGCCTTTGGCTTCTGGGCAGCAGACAGTGAAGGTAACAGTTTGGGATATTTAGACTGGTCAGAAGGTCAGGTATATTTGGAGCCTTATTCCATGGGTTGGGCACCTGCCCGTGCCGCCGCCCGGCAGAGGGAAGGAGCTCCGTCTGCCGGAAAAAAGGTTTCATCGCTTAAAGGTGATAACTTTATAGAGGCAACGGCAAACTGAGTTGTTCCAATCTGAACAAAAAAATGGCTTGCTTATCGGCAAGCCATTTTCTTTTATTCACGTTGGTTTGCGAACTATCGCTATGCTCAGCTCATATAGAAGGTAGATGGGCAGGGTTACTATTGTAAGAGTGAATATATCAGTTGTTGGCGTTATAATTGCAGCGATTATCAGAATTACCACTATTGCGTGGCGGCGGTAACGCTTCATAAAGGCGGCGTCTATTATTCCCATCCTGCTTAAGAACCATGCCAGGATGGGCAGTTCAAAAAGAATGCCCATAAGAAGGGTAAGTGTGATGAGCAGGTCTGTGTAGGATTCCAATGTAATCACGTTGGGTATGCTTGAGCTTACCTGATATGTGCCCAGAAAACGGAAAGCAAGGGGGAATATAATAAGGTAGTCCAGTATTATTCCCACCATGAAAAGGATGTAGGACCAGATTATTACCTTGGTAGAACCTTGACGCTCATTCTGATGCAGGGCGGGCGATACGAACCCGAACAGGGCATAGAGCGTATATGGCATTATAACAACCAGACTTACGTAGAAAGCCATTTTCATGTGAATCATGAACTGGGCGGTAAGGGTGGTGCTGAACATGTCAACATTGAAATCCTGCAATGCTGAAGCATCTATGCCCATAGCGCCGGCTACAGCTGTAATCCAACGGTAGAGTATGAAATCAGGACTGCTTGGGGCCAGAATCAGCCGGAATAAAGTCTCCTTGAAACAGAATGCGACAATGAATCCCACTACCGCTACGGCGAGTATGCGAAGAATGACATTCCGGAGAGCGTCCAGATGGTCCCAGAATGTCATTGGCTTGTCTTGATGGGCAGCCATGACTAAAATAACGGATTACTTTGATTCAGGCTCCTTCTCAGGTTCCTTAGTGGTCTCTTTTGCGGGTTCATCGGGGGCATTGATCTCTTTTTCGACATCTTTCATGCCCTCCTTGAAGCTCTTTACACCCTTGCCCATGCTTTTCATGAGTTCAGGAATGCGCTTTGCTCCGAACAAAAGCAGGAATACAAGAACTATAAGTATTATCTCACCGGTTCCAAGTCCGAGTAAAAGCGGATAAAGTTTCATTGCGTTTGGTTTGTTTTGATTTGCTGTAATGTGCGAAAGTAATCATATTTGCTCAATATGCCGGAATGTACTGTGTTTTTTTTGTTCAGACGGGGCTTTTTGAGTTGATGCGGATTGCAGAAACCGCAGAAAATGCCTAATATTGCATCTTAATAGGCAAAACTGACAAATATGTACAATAACGGTTTCTTTATAACAGGAATACAGCAGGTAGGAGTAGGTACCACATCGGTTTATGACTCATGGAAATGGTTCATAAAGATGTTCGGTGTAGATATAAGGGTCTTGGAGGATGATACCGTGGCTGAGCGTATGCTTCCATATACAGGTGGTCATCCGCGCAAGCGTCACGCCGCCATTGCTGTAAGCCTGCAGGGTGGTGGCGGATTTGAGATCTGGCAATACTCAGAGCGTAAGCCCAAACCGGTTGATTTCCAGATACAGGTGGGTGACCTGGGTATATTCTGTGCCAAGGTCAAGTGCCGCAACGTGGAGAACGCTCACAAGTACGCATCGGAGCGTTGGGATAAGGTAAGCCCTGTAGTTACCACACCTGATGGAAACAAGACATTCTATATAACCGACCCTGAGGGTAACTGGTTCCAAGCCGTTCAGGATGACTACCTGCTCCTGGATGAGGGTAAGGAGTTTGGCGGAATGCTGGGATGCATGATTGGCGTGACCGATATGGACAAGGCCCGCACCGTATATTCCGATATCCTGGGCTATGACCAGCTGGTTTATAACGAGTATGGCAAGTTTGATGACCTGGCTCCTTTGGCCGGTGGTGACGGTGAATTCCGCCGCGTGCTGATAAAGTGCTCCAAGCCTAACAAGGGCCCGTTTGCCCCCATATTCCCCATGGGCCAGATAGAACTTGTACAGTGCCGTGACCGTGAGCCGCGCAAGATTTATGAGGGCCGCTACTGGGGTGATCCCGGATTTATCCAGATATGCTTTGACGTGACCGGTATGGATGCTCTTGGCAAGTGGTGCGCCGACCACGGACATCCCTTTACGGTTGACAGCTGCCCGGACGGCAAGCAGTTTGCCATGGGTGATGCATCGGGCCGTTTCACATATATTGAGGATCAGGACGGCACGCTTATAGAGTTTGTGGAGACATACCGCATATCGGTAGCCAAGAAATTGGGCTGGTACATCAATCTGGTATACCGCAACCGTGAGAAACCTCTCTCAAAATTGCTGTTCCGCGCCATGAAGATGAACCGTAAGAAGTTTGACAGGTGAGGTGACGTAAAATAAGGTGAACTTATTTGTAACAATTTGTCAATTAGTTGAAAATAGGTCATTTTTGTTTTGTCTAATAACCTAACTTTGAAAATAACAATCAACAGCTTATGGGAAACCTCATTGATTTAATAAGGTCAGATGTCCGCTATGAGGACTCGCTCAAAGCATGCATGAACTGTGGCATCTGCACTGCAATATGCCCGGCTGCCGAGTTCTATGACTATGACCCCCGCCGTATATGCGATACCGTGCAGCGCGGCGATGAGGAACAGGTGGAGAAACTGCTGCGTGAGGATACCATCTGGTATTGCGGACAGTGCATGTCATGCAAACCGCGCTGTCCGCGCGGCAATGTGCCCGGTGCTGTCATCAATATTCTGCGAAGGGTTTCACAGGAGATGGGTTACTACAAGGAGAGTCGCATGGGCCGTCAGCAAATTGCTTTAATGGAGGGTATAGGAGACAATATTCTTGAGATAGGTTATTGCGTCCATCCCGATAAAGTGATACCCGAGAAACATCCTGAGCAGGGTCCTGCATGGGAATGGTATATCAAGAATATTAAGGAGGTATCACCCAAGTTCGGAGCTAACTATCATGGCAAGGGTGCTGGTGCACTGCGTGAGATATGTCCCGAGACTATGGAGGAATTGCGCAACATATTCAAGGTTACAGGCGGAATGGATTTCCATGATGCCGTTAAAAACGGTAAGTAGGATGATTGATTTCGGATTCGCCTTAAAGCAGACCAGACAGGAGAATCTGGACAAGGTGTCGCTTGAAAAATACCACAAGTTGCTGGAACTTGAGCCGTCTTTCAAGCGCTGTTTCCAGTGCGGAAACTGCAGCGCCACATGCTCGGCCCGTCAGTTCACTGATTTCAGCATACGCCGTGTACATACCTCTTTCCGTCGTGGTGAGTATGACGGACTTGCCCAGGAGTTGCGCAAGTGCATGCTCTGCGGCAAATGTACATTGGTTTGTCCGCGTGGAGTAAACCTCCGTTCACTGATTATCAATATGCGTCAGATTCTTGACGAGACAGAAAAGTAAGGCAGGATGAAGATACACGCATATCCATATAATGACTTTGTCATACCGTTCCTTATCGGAACCGTGCTGCTGTTTGCCATCATCATTTTCAAGTATGTAAAATGGATAAGGCGATTCAGCGATGAGCAGCGTAAGGTAATACGCAGCAACTGGTACTCATGGAAGATCTTCCCGGCCATTTGGGAGATGATACGTGAGGGCCTGATACATGTACGCATCATAAAGAAGAATCTGTTGCTTGGCATAATGCACCAGGCATTTGCATTGGGCTGGTTCCTGCTTATCGTGGTTGGAGCCATTGAGAGCCGTGACGCTTTCTTTACCATGCAGCATGAGCAGTCAATAGAGTACGTACGCGAGTTGCAGCAGCAGAACGGATGGCATGTATATAATACGGGTGAGGACAAGAATCCTGAATATCTGAACCAGCGTCGATATCGTGTGGAAACAGAAGGCGGAATAGCCAGGATAGAGTATAAACGTCCTTTCTACGTAGGCATATTCTATCGCTATTTCGTTCATAAAGCACCGGCATCGTTCCGTCAGCACAAGGCATATTCAGATCTTATGGATGCTTTGTTGCTCTATGTGTTCCTGGGACTTACTATGGCCATGGTCAAGATATTCTGGTCCAAGATCCTGGGAATGCGCCGCACCACCAAGCATACTCTGGTTGACCGTTTTGCCAAGTTCTCGCTCTGGATGATATTCCCCATGCGTCTGCTGGCAGAGTCTGTCACTGCATGTCTTTACGGCAACGGAGGATTCTTTACGCAGGCGGTGGGTAATCTGTTCGACCCGATGATTGTCCGCGGTCTGGAGACATCGGTCTGGATGCTCTACTCACTGATGCTGGGAGTATTCTTTGTGACCATGCCGTTTACCCGTTACATGCATATCTTTACGGAACTGCTGCTGATTTATTTCCGCAAGATAGGTGTGACTGAAGGGGATAAGAAGACCGGATATACATACTTTGAACTTAACGCCTGTTCACGCTGCGGTGTCTGCATATCTGGCTGTCCCATGGACAAGGTGTTGGAGAATCATGAGATACAGTCTGTCTATCTGATCCGTAGCCTGCGTAACCAGGAACGTGTCAGCCGTCTAAAAATGATTGCCGACAACTGTCTGATGTGTGACCGATGCACGGTTGATTGCCCGGTAGGAATAGATTTGAGTTCATTGCGCCGCATGACCCGTGACAAGGGAAAGCTTGATACTACGGGCAACTATGAGTATCTTGCCAAGAAGCAGACTCCGTTCAATGCCATAGGTCGTGTGGCATACTTTGGCGGATGTATGTCTCATCTTACTCCCGGTATTACGGAGTCTATGGAGAAGATATTCAATGCTGCCGGTCAGAAGTATTGGTATATGGACAAACTCAGGACCATTTGCTGCGGACGTCCGTTACAGCAGCAGGGATTCCTTAAGCAGGCTGAGGAGTTGAGACAGAAGAATACAGAGATGATTGAGAAATCAGGTTCGACCATGCTTGTCACATCATGCCCCATCTGTTATCAGTCATTCAAGAAGGAGTATAATCTGAATATCCCAATCATGCACCATACCGAGTATATCGATATGCTGATAAAGCAGGGCAGATTGAAGGTACGTCATGATGACCGCAAGGTGTCATACCATGATCCTTGTGAACTTGGCCGCGGATGCGGGATATATGATGAGCCTCGTGAGGTGTTGGGCGCTGTGACCAATTTGCAGAAGACACGGTTCCAGCGTGAGAAGAGTGTCTGCTGTGGATTCAACTTAGGCAACACCAAACTCAGTCTTGAGGAGCAGACCGCAATCCGTAATGCATCGCTCCAGAATCTGACCAGCAAGCCGGTCGATGCAATCGTTACCGCTTGCCCTATGTGTAAGAAAGCGTTCCAGCACGCCACGAATGACTATCCTGTACGCGATATAGCCGAGGTGGTGGCAGAGAATCTTATAAATTGAACCTAGTTATGGCAAACCGTTATTGGAACGAATATCAGAAGACGATAGCTGACGATCATTATTACTATGAGCGCAGCTGCATACGTCAGACCTTCTTCCCGGGATCTGAGACCGCATTCCTCAAGATAATGAGTGAGGAACTGGGCAAGGATATATTTGATGATTTCCGTCTTCATACCTGCACCGGAATAGGCTATCATACCGATGTGGTTCCACTTGAGACCACAATGACTGTGGTGGCACGTATATTCTCACTTATGACCGAGCGCGGTTATGAGAATCTGGTACCCTCATGCATCACATCGTTCGGAGTATTTACTGAGATGTGCCATATGTGGCAGGAACATCCTGAACTTCTGGAGCAGACCCGTGAGAATCTTTACAAGGCCTGCAAACGTGAGTTTGACATGCCCAAGAACATAGCCCATCCATCGGACCTTATCTTCAAGTACCGCTTTGAACTGGCCGAAAAGATGAAATACCGTCTGGTGAACCGTTTTACAGGCAAGCCTCTGAATGTAGTTGAGCATATAGGATGCCATTATGCCAAACTGTTCCCTGATAAGGGCGTGGGCAAGGCAGAATTCCCATATGTTCTGGCCGGTATGATTGAGGCATGGGGCGGTCATGTGGTGGATTATCCCGAGCGCCGCCACTGCTGCGGATTCGGATTCCGCCAGTACCTGGTTCAGGAAAACCGAGGCTATTCAGTTTCCAACACCAAGAAGAAACTGGAATCAATGGAGCCGTACGAGCCTGATTTCATTGTATCCAACTGTCCCGGTTGCTCTATGTTCCTGGACCGTTGGCAATATACCATTGCCGAGATGGAGCATAAGACATATGACCGTGAAGGTTACGGCATTCCTGTGCTCACATATGAGGAGATGGCCGGTCTGCTTCTGGGTTATGACCCGTGGAAACTGGGCCTGCAGATACATCAGGTACAGTGTGAGCGCCTGCTTGACAAGATAGGCATCCCGTATGATCCCAAACAGAAATACAATTCCGCATCGGGCAAGATTCTGCGTGCCCCTGAGAAACCCGAAAACCTGTTAGTGTGATATGAAGAAAGTTGCAATTATAGGAGCCGGCCCCGCCGGTATAGAGGCCGCATCAATACTGGCCAGGAATGGTGTTGAAGTAACTCTTTTTGAGAAATCAGAGACTCCGCTCAAGAACCTTCAGGACAAGGCGTTCCTGTTCCCCAATTTCCAGTCGGCACAGGAGATTATTGATGACCTGAGTGGTAAACTGCTTACTGATCGTATCACAACTGCGTTCGGTGTTGATATTGCCGATGTCAAGTGGCAGGGTGCAGAATGGAAACTTGTCGACTCCAAGGAACAGACATACGTAGCCGATGCAGTGCTTATTGCAACCGGCTATCAGGTATTTGACGCTCACCGCAAGGAGGAGTTGGGTTACGGCATATACAAGGGCGTAATCACATCGCTGGATATGGAGCAGATGATAAAGCACGGCAAGATACTCAACGCAAATGGCGATGAGCCCAAGCGCGTTACTTTCCTGCAGTGCGTGGGCTCACGTGACGAGAAGAGCGGCAACCATTACTGCTCCAAGATATGCTGCGTTACCGCCGTTAAGCAGGCTATTGAGGTCCGTAAGCAACTGCCCAAATGTGAGGCATCGGTATTCTATATGGACCTGCGTATGTGGGGTCAGGGATTTGAGGAGATGTACCGCACCGCACAGGAAAAGTACGGTGTAAGTTTTGTTCGCGGCCGAATATCGGAAGCAGCCGGTACGTTCGATGGCCGTGTCCAGCTCAAGAGTGAGGATACACTGATGGGCCTACCGCTCAAGATGAATACAGACTTGCTGGTACTTATGGTGGGCATGGAAGCATCATGCGGCACAAAGGTGCTGGGCAAGGCTTGTGATATCAGTGGAGACTACGGCTTTATCAAATCCGTCAATCCCCACCTCTATGACAACGAGACCGGTAAACCAGGCCTCTTCGCTGCCGGCACCTGCAAGCGCCCCATGAGCGTATCAGACTCCATCAACGATGCACGCTCTGCCGCCCTTGCCATCAAGGACTACCTGGACACTATAAAAATTGAGAATTGAAAATTGAGAATTACATCCACGTGCGTTAATTCCAGTGACATAAAAAGCGCTCGAATTTTTTCGAGCGCTTTTTATAATTTTCAATTTCTCAATTTCATTTCAGTAGGTTCCCTAGGAGTGAGCGGGTAAGAGTGCGGGTAGCGGTGGATGTGGCGTTGCCTATAGCCTTGTTGGCAATGCTCTTGCCGTCGGTCTTGGTTTTCTTGCCAGTTACCTTGTTTGCTACTGTTGTTCCTACGCTGCGGCTTACCGATGAAATTGCTGCGCCAACTGCGGCGGCAAATATCTTTGAACCCAGTCCGTTTGATTTCTTCTTGTCTTTCTCCTTGACAGGTTTCTCAGCTTTCGCTTCTTTGGCCTTGCGCAGTTCACGTTCTTCCTCTTCGGCGGCAGCCTGTATTTCCGCCTGCTCCTTTTCTGATTGAGCCAGAAGAACCTCGAATGCACTCTCGCGGTCTATCACGCGGTCATACTTGCCGTACAGTCTTGAAGCATTGATGCACTGCTTGCGCTGTGACTCGCTTATGGCACCAATCTGGCTGAGCGGGAAGAGTATCCTGGCGCGCTGAACCATTCCGGGCACACCCTTCTCATCAAGGAAAGATACAAGAGCCTCGCCGGTACCCATCTCCATAATGGCATCCTCTGTCTTGAATGCGGGATTGGCACGGAATGTCTGTGCTGCGGTGCGCACAGCCTTCTGGTCTTTGGGGGTGTATGCTCGCAGGGCATGCTGGACACGGTTGCCAAGCTGGCCAAGTATGTTCTCAGGAATATCGGTAGGACTCTGTGTAACAAAATATACACCAACACCCTTACTGCGTATAAGGCGTACCACCTGTTCAATCTTATCTACAAGAGCTTTCGATGTATCCTCAAACAGTGTGTGTGCCTCATCAAAGAAGAATACCAGACGTGGCAGTTCCAGATCACCTACCTCCGGGAGCTGGGCATAGAGGTCTGAAAGCAGCCAGAGCAGGAATGTGGAGTAGAGCTTGGGATTGAGCATCAGACGGTCTGCTGCAAGCACGTTCATCACGCCGCGGCCTCCTTCAGTCTGCATTAGGTCAAATATATCAAATGACGGCTCTGCAAAGAATATCTCACCACCCTGGTTCTCCAGAGTAAGCAAGGCACGCTGTATGGCGCCTATGCTGGCTGAACTTACGTTTCCGTATGTGGTGGTCAGTTCAGGTGCGTGCTGAGCCACGTAATTGAGCATTGAGCGTAGGTCTTTCATATCAATGAGCAGAAGACCACGCTCATCGGCTACTCGGAACACAATGTTCAGTACTCCCTCCTGAACATCTGACAGTCCAAGCAGGCGTGAGAGCAACTGAGGTCCCATATTGGAAATCGTGGTGCGCATGGGGTGTCCCTGCTCGCCGAATACGTCAAAGAACCTGACAGGGCATTTGTCAAACTGAGGGTTCTCGATTCCAAACTCAGCGCAGCGTTTCTCAATGAAGGCGCTCATGGCACCCGGCTGGCTTATGCCGCTAAGGTCACCCTTCATGTCGGCCATGAAACAGGGTACTCCGGCCTGGCTGAATGTCTCTGCCAGTACTTGCAAGGTTACGGTTTTACCTGTTCCGGTAGCACCGGCTATAAGTCCATGGCGATTGGCCATTTTACCACAAATAGAAATGGGGCCCTCGGGACCATGGGCTACATATAGTCCTTTATCGTTACTGTACATATTGTTATTGCATTAATTGGTTTTTGTATTGTGTCTACAAAGATAAAAAGAAGAGGCCGACTAAAAAGCATTTTTTAGCCGGTCTCTTTTTTTGTTCGTATGATTTGTTTCTCATTTTTACTTTGTGGATTTTGACCGTATGAGTGTTTTTTTGATGTCTCAACTTGCCTGAGCTAAGCTGCTCCATTGCATT
>JAGCPB010000026.1 GCA_017642425.1 Bacteroidaceae bacterium | reverse complement strand
TTAAAATTAAGTAGAGACGAGATATGACCAAAAAATACGACAAGGAACTATACATAAACTTTGACGAGTATATCCGTCAGGGTGAGCCGTCACAACGTGAAGCAGCATACGCGTGGAGTACGGCTATTGGACTTCAGGCGGTGGATGGGCTGAAAACGTCTGAGTATCTGAACGATTTGGCACGCCGAAACATTGAGGGTGAAATCACTATTGATGAAGTGGATCAGTTGCTCAATAGTTACTATGAGAGTAAAACGACTCGTGAGGCTGACGATGAAGGCAAACAGGAGGCAGACAAAGCTTCGAAGAATATCAAACGCATACTGTCGGCAAAGACATGCGACTTTTCAACTAATGGCTACATATCCCTGCATCGCAGGATTTTCGAAGGCGTAATGAAACACGCTGGTGAACTACGTAAATACGACATTACCAAACGTGAGTGGGTGTTGGAGGGTGACACCGTGAGCTACCTGAATTGGGAAGATTTGCGCAGGGCTGTTGATTATGACATCCAGCAGGAACGCGATTTCAGTTATAGGGGCATTAGCAACGATGAACTGGTAGCTCATGTAACCAAGTTTGTCTCTGGATTGTGGCAGATTCATGCCTTCGGTGAAGGAAACACACGCACTACAGCCGTCTTTACTATTCAGTATCTTCGTTCATTGGGTTTCAATGTGGAGAACGACTTGTTCGCTAAACATTCCTGGTACTTCCGTAATGCACTTGTGAGGGCTAACTACAAAAATGCCATAAAGGGTATCGATTATTGCCCTGTTTTTCTGGAGCGTTTTTTCCGCAATCTGATATTGGGGGAACAATGGGACTTGCGCAATCGCTATCTGCATATTAATCCGCCTGCAGAATGGAAAGAACAGCCCAACCTTACAGTTCCTTCAATGAAACCAACAAGTACCCCGACAAGTACCCCGACAAGTACCCCGACAAGTTTAGTCCACACCGACAATAAAAATATTATCAGATTAGTGAAGGCTTTGGGTGAAGAACAACTCTCCGTCAAAGTGATTATGGAGAGAATCGGCTTGAAAGACAGGGAAAACTTCCTTGAATACTCTCTTAATCCTTCTATGAACGAGGGCTATGTCCGCATGCTCTATCCTGATTCTCCCCGTCATCCGCGACAGAAATATCTGCTGACGGTAAAAGGATTGGCTTTATACAATTACATATCCCACAAGAACATGTGAAACGATGTAAGAGGTCTGAAGTAATATTTAATATAGAACAACGGACTCAAGGTGAATGTACTTATACCTTCCTGCCTAATTCAAAAGCCTCATCAAGTTTGGGGTTGCCCTCAATCTCGCGGGCGTCGTTGACATCGCCGCAGAAAAGCGTTCCGGCCAGACGGCTCTTGGGGAAGCACTCTATCCAGCCCGTCAGGCCCGATTCGGCCCGCTTGGGAGTCTGCTCCTCATTCTCGGCTGCGGTTGTGAGCAGATAGACGTCACGGAACTGATAGTCCAGCGGATACATTGCGTTCATGCGGTCAATGAGGGTTTTCATCTGGCCGCTCATCTCATAATAGTAGATAGGGGTGGCCCAGCAGATGACATCGGCCTTGAGTACCTTGGACATGATGTCATTAACATCGTCCTTGATCACGCATCGGCCCAACTTCTGGCAGCCCAGGCAGCCCTTGCAGAACTGGATGTTCTTGCCCACCAGAGATATCTTCTCTACATCGTTTCCGGCGGCCCTGGCGCCGTCAATAAACCTGTCGGCCAGCATATCGCTGTTGGAACCACCACGCAGGCTCGTGGAGATTACTATAACCTTCTTCATAATGCTACTTTTTTACCGTTTTTAATGAATATACCGTTTGATGGCATGGTCACTTTTTGGCCATTGAGTGAATAGTATTCACTATTTTCTTTTACACCTGAAACGTCATTGACTGCCGTCACACCCGATGTAAGCGAGAGCGTAACGCTGATATTGCTCTGGCCTGCCTTGAGGAACGTGCTCAGCTCATTCCCTGTCAGACCGTCAATCTTACCCAGACGGGTGTAGCTCCATGAGTTGGAGCCGTAGAATATGCAGATGTTACTGCCGTTGTAGAGTATTACATCGCCGGGCTGGGCCGTAATCTGCTGGTTGCTGGCGGGTAATGAGAATCCCAGCGCACCCCATATCTCAAAACCGCCGCTGCTGTTAAGAGTCACAGTTACAGGTCCTTGCTGCAGTTTCTCTACCAGTGCTTTAGTGGCTGCATTATCCACAAGAGTAACACTTTTAGTCTGTCCGTAAATTGTAATATTCATCTTATAATCTAATGTATCCTGGGCTGTCATCTCACTCTCTTTGGAGCAGCATGCCATAAGCATTGCGGTCATAATAATAAGGATCTGTCTCATACGATTGTAAGTTATGATTACCGATGCAAAGGTAACGGACAAGAAAGAGAGTAATTTACCGATTTTTACCCGATTTCTACCAATTTCGCATATTATTGCTTATTTTGCACAAAATTTCTACCTTTACGGGCGTTATGAAGAATATCCTGCAGGTCTCAGATCCTAATGTTTACGGCCGATACGTGAACGCTCCGGTATTGCATCCGCTGGTAAGTATCGTACATTACGACGAGGTGTCGCC
>JAGCPB010000025.1 GCA_017642425.1 Bacteroidaceae bacterium | reverse complement strand
GGACCGTTCAAGCACGCCATGGACCTTAACGTGAAGGTTCTGCTGGAGTATGACACCGACCGTCTGCTGGCTCCGTTCCTCCATGAGGCCGGAGTGCCCAAGAAGGCGGAGTATTTCCCCAACTGGGCCGGTCTGGATGGACATGTGGGCGGACACTACGTATCGGCCCTGGCCATACACTACGCCGCTACCGGCAACAAGGAGTGCTATGACCGCCTGGTCTATATGATTGATGAGCTGGAGCGCTGCCAGATAGCCAACGGTGACGGCTACATAGGCGGTGTACCCAACAGCAAGGAACTGTGGGGCAATCTCAAGAAGGGAGACTTCGGTCTGTTTCGCGGCGCTTGGGTGCCCTGGTATAATGTACATAAGATGTACGCGGGCCTGCGCGACGCGTGGCAGTATGCAGGCATTGAGAAGGCCAAGGATATGTTCATCAAGTTCTGTGACTGGGGTCTGACAATCTTTGCCGATCTGGATGACAACCAGATGGAGCAGATGACAGGCACCGAGTTCGGAGGCATGAACGAGATTTTTGCCGATGCTTTCCAGATTACCGGTGACCGCAAGTACATTGAGGCCGCCAAGCGTTTCCGTCACAAAGACATTTTTGAGAACATGGCCGATGGCCGCGACAACCTGGACAATAAGCACGCCAACACACAGGTACCCAAGGCTGTAGGTTACGCCCGCGTGGCTGCATTGGACAACGATGCACGTGCCCGCAAGGCTGCCGAGTTCTTCTGGGACCGCGTAGCCAACCACCGCTCAGTGGTAATAGGCGGAAACAGCCGCAGCGAGCATTTCCCCGCAGCGACAGACTACAAGAGCTACGTGGAGAACCGTGAGGGACCGGAGTCCTGCAACACCAACAACATGCTCAAGCTTACCGAGTTCCTCTTTGCAATAGACCCCAAGGCCGAGTATGCCGATTTCTATGAGAAGGCCATGTACAACCACATCCTCTCAACCCAGCACCCCGAGCACGGAGGTTATGTATATTTCACCCCCATGCGCCCGGCTCACTACCGCGTTTACTCCGCAGTTAACCAGGGTATGTGGTGCTGCGTTGGTACAGGTATGGAGAACCACGGCAAGTATGGTGAATTCATCTACACCCACGACGGTGCACAGACACTCTGGGTAAACCTGTTCGTGGCATCAAAGCTGAACTGGACCGATAACAAGGCCACCATCACACAGGAGACTCAGTTCCCCTACTCCGAGTCATCAAAACTGACCGTCAACCTTAAGAAAGCCCGCAAGTTCCGCCTTATGGTACGCTGCCCGGAGTGGGTGGCCGGCGGCTACAGTGTAAAGGTGAACGGTAAGGAGTATGCTGCAGGCGCACAGCCGTCATCATACGTAGCCATAGAGCGCAAGTGGAAGAACGGTGATGTGGTTGAGATAAGCCTGCCCATGAACACCACCATCGAGGCTCTTGACAACGAGCCGGAGTATCTGGCAGTAAAGCACGGCCCCATTGTCCTGGCTGCCCGCACAGGCACTGAGGGCATGAGCGGTCTCATAGCCGATGACGGCCGTTGGAGCCACATAGCACACGGACCTTTAGTACCCGTTACCGAGACTCCTATTATGATAGGTACACGCGCGCAGTTGGACCAGAAGGTGGCTGCACTCAAACCAGTACCCGGCAAGCCCCTGCACTACACAGCATCAGGCCTGTTTGACAGCAGCAGGTTCCCCAATGTAGAGCTGGAGCCGTTCTACAGCCTGCATGACAGCCGCTACGCCATCTACTTCCTGTCACTCAGCCAGAGTGATTACAAGCAGATGCTTGATAAGATCAAGGCCGATGAGGCCGCAATGCTGGAGCTGGACCGCCGCACTGTGGATGCCATAGTACCCGGTGAGCAGCAGCCAGAGGCCGACCACAAGATACAGAGCCAGAACTCAATGACCGGCAATCAGGACAACAAGCCCTACCGCACCATCCGCCGCAACGGTTCGTTCAGCTATGACCTTTATACTGAAGGCAACACCAACCTGAGTCTGTGCATAGGCTACTGGGGTGCCGAGAACAACCAGAACCGCGCCATCGAGATACTGATTGAGGATATGCCGTTCATTACCGAGACCGAATTCCCCGCAAACGGTGAGGCCGGGATTGTACGCAAGGAGTATGATGTACCGGTAGGCTTCTACTTGGGCAAGGAGAAGATTCGCGTTACATTCCGCTCGGTTGAGGGCAAGCAGGCTCCCCGCATTTTTGATATCAGATTCCTAAAATAGTACAAAAGGGGTCAGGCCCCTTTTGTACTACAATTATTGTTGCAATATGAGAAAAAAAGCTGTTAACCTGATTACTGTAAGCCTGATTTGGGCTTTGTGTTGCTGTAACGGTACAAAGGAGCAGGATCCCAAGTTCATGGATAACCTGCCCTACTATGTTGAGAACCTTGAAGTCTTCGGGCTCAATCAGGAGCCGGGACGCGCATTCCACATTCCGGAGAGTAACATATCGCTTAACGGAACCTGGAAGTTCAACCTCTATGAGAATCCGCTGGAGGTTCCAAAGAACTTCTATAAGAGCTCTTTCAATGACCGCAGTTGGGGTACCATAGAGGTGCCGTCCAACTGGGAGATGCAGGGATACGGCCAGGCCATGTTCCGCAACGTATCGGCCCCATTCCCCAACGGTCAGCCTCTGTCCATGCTGGAGCGCTACCAGAAGATCCTGGATGACCCCGATGCATCCGAGCAGCAGAAACGTATGGCCCAAAACCGCATGAACCTGTCTAACCCCTTTGCCGTACGCGTACCCAATGTTCCGATGGATGTGAACCCCACCGGAGCTTACCGCACGGAATTTACCATACCTTCTGACTGGAAGGGCGATGAGGTGTTCCTGCGCTTTGAGAAAGTGGCATCCGGATCGTTCGTATGGGTGAACGGAAAGCAGGTAGGTTATAACGAAGGCGCACAGGAGCCCAGCGAGTACGATATCACACCTTATATTAAGAGTGGCAAGAACACTCTGGCCGTGATGGTGCTCAAGTTCTGCGACGGATACTATCTGGAGGGACAGGACTACTGGCGTCTGGCCGGTATTTTCGACGACGTTACCATCTACTCTACACCCAAGGTAAGAATCTATGACTGGTATGTCACCACTGATTTCGGTCCCGACTTTGTTGATTCGGACCTCAAACTGGCTATGGACGTACGCTCATACGGACTTGAGGGCAGCGGCTACAAGGTTAAGGCCACTGTTTCAAAGGATGGTCGTGAGGTTGCAAGTATGGAGAACGGACCGTTCAACGTTAAGGACGGCACCAGCACCATCAACCTCTCCGCCAAGGTTAAGGCTCCCAAGAAATGGACCTCCGAGACCCCTGAACTCTATGACCTCACGATGGAGCTTATCGGCCCTGACGGAAAGGCTGTAGATCATATCGTAAAGCGCATGGGATTCAAGAAGACCGAGATACGTGACGGCGTGTTCTATCTGAACGGCCAGCCGCTCAAGGTAAACGCCCAGAACTCACACATGCAGCACCCCATACTGGGTCACGCTATGGACGAGGCCACCATACGCCGCGACATGGAGATACTCAAGCAGTTCAACTTCAACGGTGTGCGCACATCGCACTATCCTCCTGTAAACGAGTATCTTGACCTGGCCGATGAATACGGTCTATATATCATTGATGAGACCGGCGATGAGGCACATGCCACCGAGTATGTGAGCAATATGCCGGAGTTTATTGAGATGTACCGCGAGCGCGTGCGCCAGCTGGTGCTGCGTGACCGCAATCATGCCTGCGTCCTGTTCTGGAGTGCCGGTAATGAGAGCGGCGAAGGCAGCGACATAAACGAGGTTGTAGCCGAGGGTAAGAAATATGACTCCACCCGCTACTGGATGTATGGCGGCAATGCTGCAGTTCATCCTGCCGAGGATATCATCGGCCCCCGTTACCCCTCACCCGAGGAGCATGAGCGCCGCTACGGCCGCGACACCCGCGATATGCGTCCATCATTCATGGATGAGTATCTCTCTGTGGCCGGAAACGGCGGCGGCGGTCTGGATGAATACTGGCGCGTAATCTACTCATATCCCAAACTGATGGGCGGTGCCATCTGGGATTTTGTAAGCCCCGGTCTGGAGGAGCCAGTAAGACTGCTCAAGGATCAGTCACCTTACAAGACTCCCGCCCATATCATGGGTCGTGCTACTCTTGAGCAAGGACCTACAGGTAAGGCACTTGACCTGCACAAGCAGGAGCAGTGGGTTCAGGTCTATAGGGCCGATAATGTTGAGATAAGCGGAAACAAGCTTACCCTCACCTTAGATATCTATCCGCGCCTGTTCAACCGCAGCGGCGGTTACCTGATCTGCAAGGGCAGCAACCAGTATGGTCTTAAACAGCAGGGATCGGAGCGTCTAGACTTCTATATAGACAACGGCCGCAAGCAGACCCTGTCGGCACCTCTGCCCGAGGATTGGGAGAACCGTTGGCATAACGTGACGGCAGTCTATGACGGCAGTGAGATGAAGCTCTTCATTGACGGCACACAGGTTGCATCACAGGCCGCATCGGGCAATATCCGCAATCTGCCTCTGTCACT
Source organism: Bacteroidaceae bacterium (assembly GCA_017642425.1). Classification (GTDB taxonomy): domain Bacteria; phylum Bacteroidota; class Bacteroidia; order Bacteroidales; family Bacteroidaceae; genus Colenecus. Next base: position 129 of record JAGCPB010000025.1, on the reverse strand, counting down.
CTGCATAGGACGTGACGAGCAGTCATGCGGTCAGGATGCCAACCCCTACATCTGCGACGCCATGATTGACAACGTAGGTGTGTTTGCCGATGCCGTTCTTCCCGGCAGCTTTGATCCCGCCAAGGCAGC
>JAGCPB010000024.1 GCA_017642425.1 Bacteroidaceae bacterium | reverse complement strand
TCCGTCTCAAGTTTCCTTGTCTAAAGTCTTAAAAATTGACGGTTCGTATTACCCTTGGACATACTCTAATAAAGAGCACGCCCGTCGTACTACTTGTCTGTATGAAATCGTATCAAAGATCGTTCTTGTCATGCCTTCCTTGCGGAAAGCGGATGCAAAGGTAGTGCTTATGGATGGTCCCACCAAACAAATTGGCAAATATTTTTTGGAATATTTTGTTAATATATATAACTAGCTGGGGCACAACAAGAACCGCCGCCATTGAGTCACCCGAACCGGCCCCGAAAAGAAAGAGGTGAGGCCTGATGACCTCACCTCTTATATATACGCGTGCGCGTGTGATTACTCGGCTTCGGGGACTATGAGTTTGTAGCCCTTGCCGTGGATGTTGATGATTTCTACGGATTCATCATCTTTGAGGTGCTTGCGCAGCTTGGTGATATAGACGTCCATACTGCGGGCATTGAAGTAGTTGTCATCAATCCAGATTGACTTAAGGGCAAAGTCACGCTGAAGGATCTCATTCTGATGTGCACAAAGCAGATTGAGCAATTCGGACTCCTTAGTGGTGAGCTTGGTGGACTTGTCGCCAATGGACAGAATCTGTTTCTTGGCATCGAAGGTGAACTTGCCTATCTGATAGACTGTGACATCACGATTCTTCTTGCCATGAACGCGACGAAGGATAGCCTCCATGCGGAGTGTGAGTTCTTCCATGCTGAACGGCTTGGTGATGTAATCATCGGCACCGATCTTGAAGCCTTCAAAGATATCATCCTTAAGGTTCTTGGCTGTGAGGAACATAATGGGCACATCGGAATTGATGGCACGGATCTCTTTAGCCAAAGTAAAGCCGTCTTTCTTAGGCATCATGACATCAAACACGCAGATATCATACTTATTCTTGATGAAAGCTTTGTAGCCAGCATCACCGTCAGGACACAACTCGGCGTTATAGCCCTTGGCCTGCAGATACTCACGAAGGAGCATTCCCAGATTCTCGTCGTCCTCACACAACAGGATGTTCAGTTTCTCTTCCATAATAATTATTGTTTTGGGGTTATTCATTCTTTTGCGGTAATGTTATGATGAACCTGGTTCCATTGCCAAGTTCGCTCTCGGCCTTAATGGTGCCTTTATGGTTCTCAATAACCTTCTTGACATATGCCAATCCGAGGCCAAATCCTTTGACATCATGACGATTGCCAGTATGGACCCGATAGAATTTGTCAAATATCTTTTTGAGGTCATCTTTCTTTATGCCTATACCGTTATCAGCCACTGATATCATGAGTTTACCAGGTTCATTCCATGTCCTTACTTCAAGATGGAGAGGTACATCGGAACGCTTATATTTGACGGCATTATCCATGAGGTTGAAGATGACGTTGGTAAAGTGCATCTCATCGGCCATGGCAAACGGATCTTCCGTCTCAAACTGGGCATCGATGGTTCCACCTATATTCTCTACCTTAAGCTTAAAGGTGTTGATGACGCCATAGATGAGTTCATCAATATCCATCTCCTGGAGTTTCATGGTGTTGCTCTGACGTTCAAACATAGACATCTGGAGCACTTTCTCGACCTGGAAACGCAGACGTTTGGTCTCATTGGTGATAACCTTGGAGTAGTGCTGCAAGAGCTGGGGTGATTTGTTGAGTGACTGGTCATTCAGCATCTCGGCAGCAAGCGAGATAGTGGATATAGGTGTCTTGAACTCATGAGTCATGTTGTTGATGAAATCATTCTTGATCTCGGTAACCTTACGCTGACGGGTCAAAATTATCAGTGTGAAGACGAAGGTTATCATAAGAATGGCTATGAAAATAAGAGACGGTATCATAAAGTCAACCGACTGGTCTATATAATCATCCAGAGTGGGGAAATAGACACGGATGACGCCCATTCGGTTTGGAGAATCCTTACGGAAGACTACCTGAGAATAGCTATTGGCAACCGAGTTGCTGTTGAAGTCCTTACAGCATGTATATACGACACGTCCGGTATTGGTCCTGAGGTCATAATGGAATGGAATTTCTATGCCATTACCGGTCAATTTCTCAGTTAGTTGCTCGGCCAATGTAGCATTGTCTATTCGCTGAGACAAAGGTCTGGAGCTGGAACTGTTGAGCATGTTATATATAACCTCATCAACAAGTTCCTTGTTGGCCAGATAACGCTCCAACTGACGCTGCTGCAATTCCCTGGAACGCTCAGTTACGACACCGCTACCGGGATCGGACTGAGGACGCGGCACCTGCAACGACGGCATGGTGGGTGTAGTCTCTAAAGACGGAGATTGAGGTTGAGTTGAAGAACCCGGCGCTTGCATGGGCGGTTGAATGGTTTGGCTGAACGAGAAGGTTCCGTTCTGAAATGAGAACGTCTGAGTCTGGCTGTAGAATCCATCCAACGGAAGATTTCCAAAGTTGGAGTTACGTTCCGCCATTTCACGGATATCCTCCTCCAGATAGCGCTTGGCCTCATCCATTTCAAGCTGATGAGCCACAGCATACAGACTGGTTTTTACAGCTTTGTCAAACTCCTGCTGACGAATTGTGGTCATCTTTTTCATGTATCTGACCTGTAACAACAGCAGAATAACAAAAGAGACGCACATTACCGCGCTTAGTATCCAAACAACTTGCTTCTTCATACCGACAAATATACTGATGTTTTTAAATATGCAATCAATTAACTTAATTTTTTGTGCATTTTTTAGATAAAAAAGGCGGAATCGCAATGATTCCGCCTTCTGAAGTTATCAAAACAACAACTACGATTATTCTTCTTCTTTCTGTTTGGCCTCGAACTCCTTGATGAGCTTGTCCTGAACATCGGTAGGAACAAGTTCGTAGCTGCTGAAGCTCATTACGAACGAACCGCTACCGCCAGTGATGGAGCTGAGTGAAGTTGAGTAGGTGGACATCTCCTTGAGAGGTACCTTGGCACGAAGGATCTGATAGTTACCCTCGCTCTCCATACCCATGATCATACCACGACGACCCTGCAGATCACTCATTACATCACCCATGTACTCTGCGGGTACAAGAACCTCAACATCATAAACAGGCTCAAGAATCTTAGGACCTGCCTCCTTGAAGGCTGCGCTGAATGCGTTACGGCCTGCGAGCAGGAAGGAGATTTCATTTGAATCAACCGGGTGCATCTTACCATCATATACTATAACGCGTACATCGCGTGCATATGAACCTGTAAGAGGTCCCTGCTCCATGCGCTGCATGATACCCTTGAGGATAGCGGGCATAAAGCGTGCATCGATAGAACCACCGACGATACTGTTTACATAAACGAGCTTACCGCCCCACTCCAGCGGATATTCCTCAACGCCCTTAACGGTCATCTTGAACTCCTGGTTGCCGAACTTGAACATATCGGGCATAGGTTTGCCGTCCTCATAAGGCTCAACGATAAGGTGAACCTCACCGAACTGACCGGCACCACCAGACTGTTTCTTGTGACGATAATCGGCACGGGCTGCCTTGGTGATGGTCTCACGATAAGGAATCTTGGGCTCCTCAAAGTTTATCATCATCTTGTCAT
>JAGCPB010000023.1 GCA_017642425.1 Bacteroidaceae bacterium | reverse complement strand
ACCGGCCATCCAGCCGGCCTCGGTGTGGGCGGATCGGCCGCAGGGGAGTACCAGGACGCAGACATCGGCCCAGCGCATGGCGTCAAAATCGCGCTGGAATCCGTATCGGGCCCATTCGTGGTCCAGTTTGCTTATGTAGTCCTGGGTGGTCCAATTTTCCCAATCAGGATCCACATCTTTCCAGAAGAAGCCGCCTTTGCCGTCGGGCGGGTTGCGGAAATCAAACACTTGGTGTCCCTGCTCGCGGAGCTTCTTTACCACTTGGGGTTGGTAGGGGTTTTTCCAGCTGGAGGCTACGTAGATCTTGGCCATAATTAGGTTTGTTGATGATTCAATAGCAAATATACATAATCAAGTGTTTTTGGCCTCAGCTATGGCGGCTATTGTGGTGTCATTTCTACCGAAATCACTCCACCCGGACTGCATTTTGCCGTTGTGGCAGTCCTCAATGAATTTCTGCAGGGTCTTCTGGGCGTAATCCGGCCGGTTGGTGTGCTGGTAGTGCTGGATCCGGTCTACCTTGATTCGGCGGTAGTTCTCGGGGCAGGAGCGGTAAAAACGCCAGGCTTGGGCATCGGCCTTAATGGCGTTGATTACCCAGTCCTCATAGACAAAGAGTTTGGGGTTGAGGTCTGGGGTTACGGCAAGGCCGGCTGGAGTCATCTCACCGGCCTTGATGAGACGGCGGCATCGGACCAGATTCTGCTCACACCAGTTGCTGCGCTTGCGGCGCGGGGTGAAGTGCTGGATGGGCTTGCCGTCATCAATGCGCTTCTGGGTGCTGTCAATCCAGCCAAAGCACAGCGCAACCTCTACGGCATCAACGTACCGCACAACGCCCGGGCAGTCAGCTTCGGCCCGGTTTATGCGCAGCCAGAAATCGGTCACCTTGTCGTGATTGTCCTTGTACCACTGGTAGAGCTCCTGGCGGGTATGTATGTCAAGCAGGTTTGTTACTTCCATAACAGTTTTTTTCTCTGCGAATATATAAAATTATTATCTTTGCTGATACTTTGTGTTTGCTGTGTTGAATTATACCAGAACACTATTGTTAGTCCTTTTTGAAACATTTTACATACTTGTTGATATGGAAAGCATCGGCCCTTTTATTCAAGATGAGATATACCATGAAAGGCTTTTGATTAGCACTAATGCAGATTCTCGGGATTTGGTTGGCAATATACGCGCAGCACGAGCCATACTTAATTCGTTTCCTGACGTTTTTATAGTCATAAACGCACATTATCTGGAACTTAGGCATAAGAATCCAGAATATATCATTGATGGTATGTTGGGTGATCGCAAAGGGATAATGACAGAAAAAGGAGTAACGGCAGGCTTTAAATCGGCTAAGAAACAGGGCTGTAAAATTGTTGTTATAGATCTGGATGAACACGTGTGTCAGGTTCGTCCTTTTGAATTATCCAAGTATATAGCCCGAAGGAGGGCTGATTTTGTAAGTGGAATGATGGAGGCCTGTTATATTGTTTTTAATGGGAATGCTGTAGTAGTGAATGCCCATGAACAGACACGTAGAGAGATAGAATCCTTTATAAACGAATTAAAGCCGTAGGTACTCGACCAACGGCTCTAATATACTGATGGTTGCGGAGCTTGATACAATCGCGCCTATATGCAACTCACATCTGAGTGCAAAGGAAATCACTTTTAGTTAAACCACCAAATATTTAATCAATTATTTACGCCTCTGCGTATAATGTTTTTTACAGACTTTAAGTTCTTACTTTACAGTGAAGTCCAGTGACTTGAGGTCCTTGTCAAGTGATGAGGGGCCGTACAGGATCTTGTAGCGGCCTGGCATGGCTGCCAGCTCATCAATCTTCTCATCGTAGTACTCGAATGCCTTGGGCTCAAGAGTTATCTTAACCTGGGCGGTCTGGCCTGCGGGGATGTTCACGCGCTTGAATCCCTTGAGTGACTTGATGGGAGCCTGCGGGTTGTCAAGTGACTTGATGTAGATCTGTACTACCTCGTCGCCGTCACGCTTGCCAGTGTTGGTTACGGGAACGGTGATATCGACTGTGCCGCCGGCCTTTATGCTCTGCTTGGACAGGGTGGCATCGCCATAGCTGAAGGTGGTGTAGCTCAAGCCGTAGCCGAATGCATACAGAGGCTCGCCCTTGAAATAGCGGTATGTGAAACCGTGGTCCATGTTGTAATCCTCAACATCGCCGGGCAGCTGGTCGGTGCTCTTGTAGAAGGTTACCGGCAGACGGCCTGCGGGGTTGTAGTCACCAAACAGGACATCGGCTACAGCCAGACCACCGGCCTGACCGCCGTACCATGCCTGCAGGAGTGCCTGATACTGGTTCTCTACAGCACCGAATCCGATGGCCGAACCTGAGCAGTTGACCAGGATGACGGGCTTGCCGGTTTTGTACATGGCCTCAAGCAGATTGAGCTGAACCTGGGGGAGCTCGATCTTGGTGCGGTCACCGCCCGAGAATCCCTCATAGTTTACGCGCATCTCTTCACCCTCCAGACGGGCGGAGATTCCTGATACCATGATGATTACATCGGCATCCTTAACCTTCTGGGCTACAGAGTTGAACTCTGCAAGCTTGCGCTGGCTGAGCTCGAATGTAAGGTAGGCCGATCCGCTCTCACCCTTGGTAAAGTCAAGCTGGATATTGTAGGTCTGGCCCTTTACAACCTTGAATGACGGGGTCTGCTGCTGCATGCCGCGACCCATTCCGCCGCGTCCCTGTGCGGGCTGTTTCTGCTCGGCTATCACCTTGCCGTTCACGGTCAGTTTCCATGTGTCATTACCACGCAGGTTGTAGCTCAGGTCACCGGTAAAGTCAGCTTTGTATGTACCGGTCATGCGGGCAGAGAAGTTTGTCATTTCAACACCCTCGGCAAAACGGTAGTCACCCATGGTGCGCATGTTGATCTCATCATAGTAACCCTTGGCTGCGGGAGTGCCGCTCATGGTGGTGTTGTTCCAGAACTCTGCATAGAGGCCCTTGCCGCCGTTCAGGTCCTGGATGTGGTTTACGGTCAGGTAGTCATCGGCCAGCTCGCATGCGCGGTCATATATTATCTTGGCGTTAGGAGCCTTGGCCTTGATGGCCTGAAGGATTGAGATCTGGTTCTCGCGGGTGGGAGTGCCGTTGTAGTTGCCGTACTGCATTGATACGTTGTCGGCGTTGGGGCCTACGATGGCTATTGTCAGGCCCTCTTTCTTAAGGGGCAGGATGTTGCCCTGGTTCTTGAGCAGTACCATAGCCTCATCGGCAGCCTTGTGGGCCAGTGCGGCGTGTGCTGGGCTGCTTATGTCATCGGCACCAAGGTCTTTCCAGGGATCCATCTCAACGGGATCATGCATGCCCAGTTCAAAGCGTGAGCGCAGTATGCGGCGCAGTGAAACATCCAGGTCTGCCTCGTTAATCTTACCCTCCTGCATGGCCTGTACCAGTGCGTTGTAGCTGGTTCCGCACTCAATGTCGGTGCCGGACAGTACTGCATCAACACTGGCCTCTACGGCGTTGGCGTGGGTCTCATGCTGGCCGCGGTTGTAGAAGTTGTTGATGGCGCCGCAGTCCGATACCACCAGGGCCTTGAATCCCCACTTGTTGCGCAGTATGTCGGTTAGCAGACGGTCGCTGCCGCAGCAGGGTTCGCCCTCATAAGCGTTGTAGGCGCACATTACCTCCTGTACATTGGCCTCGGTTACCAGGGTCTTGAATGCAGGCAGGTAGGTCTCCCAAAGGTCACGCTGGCTCACACTTACGTTGAAGCGGTGACGGTTGGCTTCAAGACCGCTGTGTACTGCGTAGTGCTTGGCGCAGGCGTGGGTCTTGTAGTACTTGGGATTGTCACCCTGCATACCTTTTACAAGGGCGGTTCCCATCTTGCCGGTCAGGTAGGGGTCCTCGCCGCTGGTCTCCTGGCCGCGTCCCCAGCGCGGGTCACGGAAGATGTTGAGGGTGGGACACCAGAATGAGAGTCCCTGATGCCAGGCACCGCCTGTAGCGCGGGTCTTGCCGAACTGGTTGTGGTCACTGGTGTTCCAGTGGGCGCGGGCCTCATCGGACACTACGGTATAAACCTCATACTGCTGGGCGTCATCAAATGTGGCGGCCAATGCTATTGCCTGCGGGAATACGGTTGCACCGTTCATGCAAATACCGTGGCAGGCCTCTGACCACCAGTTGTAGGCTGGAATGCCCAGGCTGTCGATAGAGATAGAACCGTTCATCATAAGGCCTACCTTCTCTTCGGGGGTAAGCAGTGACAGAAGGTTCTCTACACGTTTCTCAATCTTGAGATTGGGGTTCTGGAAGGGGTACTCATACTTGCCTGAGCCGCCTCCGCAAGCCGTGAGTGACAGCACTACCGCCGCTCCGGCTAAAACTTTTAGGATTCTCATAAAATAGGATTATGTTGGTTATTTGGTTAGTTCAGTCCTCAAATATAGTGTTTTTTCTACAAAATGATACAAAAGGGGCCTGACCCCAATTGTATCATTTTGTATCGACTTGGAGGCGGAGCTCGCGGAACGGGCGGGTGGGGTCATTGGTGGTAAGGTTGATGGAGCCCATCGTCGTGGTGTGGGGTTGGCGCGAGTTGGTTACAGCTACCGTTACTTTCATCTCCTTGCCGGGTTTGATCACCTGGCCGCTCTCTATGCTGATGGCCGTACCTTCCATTGGCTCAATGTTGCGGAAAATGAGGTCGGCGTTGCCTGTATTGCCTATTACTATAGTCTTCTTGTAAATCTTGCCTGGAGATTTCTCACCAAAATCAACGTAACTGGGCTCAATCCTCATTACCGGTTTGGGCTTGCTCTCATCCTGTGAGAACTTCTCTACGCGCTTGGCGTTTACCGTAACCGGTTTATCGCTTTTGACGCCGTCAGCAACCAGCCAGATTGTGTCACGGGCCAATCCGAAGTATCTCTTTCCCTTGGGGATATCATAGGTGATACGGATGCTTACAACCTCCTGCGGATTTATGCTCTTGGGGCATTCCACACTCATTCCGTTACGTTTTCCCGATGTTATGACCGACAGGTTTACGGTCTTGTCACCCACATTGGCTATCCTCATGACCTTCGTCATGCTCTCTCCCTGAGCTATATAGCCGAACGGGTATCCCGTGGCATTTGTCTTGATTGTTCCTGCCAGCAGGTGAGGGTATATCTGCTCCAGCCCCATGGGAATGGGGTTGACATCGGCAAAGATTGAAAGGTGGGCGTAGTTGTGGCGGTCCTTGGTGAGTATCTCAACCTCGCGGAAAACCTGGCCCTGGGTGCGTGACGGGTCGAATACTACGGTAATCTCACCTTCATCGCCGCCATGTATGGGCTCGGTGGAGTATTGTACGGTGGTGCAGCCGCAGCTGGTTGCCACGTTGTCTATCTGTATGGGGTTGTTGGAAATGTTTACAAAACGGAATGTGTGCATGACAGGGCCGTCGGCCTCATCTATCTGGCCGAAATCCCACTCATAGCTGTCAAACACCATTGCCGATGTGGGTTCATCCTGCGCGCAGATGAATACGGTGGCCAACAGTGCCGATAAGGTTAACAGTAATCTTGCTTTCATGTCAGTAATATGCTTTTTCGTGTCTTATGCTGGTGGCCGGTCCGTGGCCGGGATAAACGATGGTCTCATCGGGCATGGTGAGCAGTTTGGTGCGGATACCCGTCATAAGCGCCTCATGGTTGCCGTCGGGGAAATCAGTGCGGCCGTAGCTGCCCTGGAAAATGACATCGCCGGTAAATACGCACTTCTGTTCCCTGTTCCAGAAAACGATGCTGCCGGGTGAATGGCCGGGAATATGCAGTACATGCAGGGTGGTGTTGCCAAAGCTTACCGTATCACCCTCATTCAGGACATTCTGCGGCTCTATAGGGTTGACATGGCCCTCATAGTTGATTCCGAAAACGGCCATCCTGGCACCCATGGTCCTTATCCATGCCATATCCAGGTCATTGGCGCGTGCCTTAAGTCCGTATGTCTCCTCTACGAACAGGTTGCCGAATACATGGTCAAAGTGCAGATGTGTGTTGAGCAGCAGCTTTACCGTAAGGCCGTTGTCGCGGATAAATGCAGCCAGCTGCTCGGTCTCACCGGGATAGAAGCAGCCGGGGTCTATAACGGCAGCCTCTTTTGTCTCATCCCAGATAACGTAGGTGTTTACAGGGAGAAAGTTGAACTCAAAGCACTTGACTTGCATCATATCTGCACGTAAACGGTTTTCTTGTCATTGAAAAACTCCTCACTGAAGTAGCGGCTTATCTCAGTGATTTCGGCAACCTTTTTGAATTTTGCAGTCTCGGCATTAAGGTCACCGCCCTTGAGGCAGATGACTCCGTTGGGGTAGGCGTTGCGCTGAACCTTGCGGTCCAAAAGACGGCCTGCTACTGCACAGAGGTCGGGTAGGGGCATCACTCCGCGTGACAGTATGAACTCATACTTATCCTTGTCATCCTCGGCGCGCTCATGGCGGCAGACTACATTCTTGAGACCTATCTGAGCCGCAATGTCCTGCGCTACGCGCACCTTCTTGCCTATGCTGTCTATAAGCGTGAAACTGCACTCCGGAAACAGTATGGCAAGAGGTATTCCGGGCAGTCCGCCGCCTGTGCCTACATCGGCAATCCTTGTGCCGGCGGCAAACTTTATCACTTTTGCTATGGCCAGAGAGTGCAGCACGTGATGCTCATAGAGATTGTCTATGTCCTTGCGTGAAATGACGTTTATCTTGCTGTTCCAGTCTGTGTATAACGGACCGAGAGCCTCCAGCTGCTCATACTGAAGGCTCGTCAGGTCAGGAAAGTACTTCCTAATCAGCTCCATTTATTTAAGGTAATAGGTGACCGATGTCACAACCCTTACGTTCTTTATCCACGGGGTGTTGCTGTCGCGGTCATAGATGGAGAACTGGCCCTGCGATGCGGTCTGGATCTTACCCAGCTTGGAGCCGGAGTCATCGGCAAACTTCTGGGCAACCTCACGGGCGTTGCGGGTTGCAACCTCTACCATCTGGGGCTTGAGTTCGTTCAGGCCGTTGAAATCATACTGTGTCTGGTGCTCATAGTCATTGCCGCTGATGGCGATGCCTTTCTTGAGCAGGTCTCCCTGCTTGAGGATAAGCTGACGTACAAGTTCCACATTGCTTGAACTGACGGTTACAACCTGCTGCATCTGATAGCGGTATGCAATGTACTCATTGGAGTAACGGTTGGCGTTACGGTCATAAACGGTGGGAGCGGCTATGCTGATCTCGCTCTCCTGGACGCCTCCGTCCTTGAGGAACTTTACAATCTCCTTGGCCTTGCTGTCCATCGTAGAGTAGAGCTTGATCAGGTCATTGTCAACGTCCTGGATTACCAGAGGCCAGATAACATGGTCGGCCATAACCTCTTGTGTGGCAAGACCTTTTACGTTAACAACACGCTTTGTGCCGGTAAACTTGCCGACAGAAAGGAAAATGCAGACACCCAGTGCCAGCAGTCCCCAGAAATTGGTTGAATTCTTCATATCGAAAGTTTTGTTCTTGTTTGTCTTGTTACAAAGTGTAAAGTTGGCACTTTTTTTCTTGAATTAGAAGTGTAAAAGCGTGTTTTTTTACTATGTTTGCATTATTGCATTGCTAACCTGATTACAACCAATATGAAAAAGATTCTAAAATGGACATTGGCCGGCATGGCATTGTTGCTGGCAGTGACTAATGCGCCTGCACAGACCAGGCACACTTTCTGCAACCCCCTTGACGTGGTGGTAGGTAATGAACGTGCAGTACGCGGCGGTGAGCCCGTAGTTATCATCTATGAGGACAATTATTTCCTCTTTGTATCGCACAGACGCGGATACTGGTATTCTCCCGATTTCCGCAACTGGACTTATGTGGACGCTCCCGGTTATCCGGCCGGCGTGGTATCGGTAGTGGAGATGGACGGCAAGTTGATAGGCTGCTCCATGAACAACCGTAACGTGTATCGCGCCATTGACCCGTACAAGGGCGAGTGGGAGAAGATAGGCGAGCTGTCAAGTGACCGCTACGGCGATGCCAACATGTTTGTGGATGATGACGGAAGGCTTTACATGTATTTTGGATGGTCTCAGATTATGCCGTTCCAGGTTGTGGAGCTTGACAAGGAGACATTCAAGGAGAAAGGTGAGCCTACAAAGCTGTTCTGGAGCGATATCAAGAACCACGGATTCGAGGTCCGCAAGCCCGAGGATGTGATCTATTCAATCTTTAACGGACGCCGTGAATACGGTCCCGAGGAACTGCCATGGATTGAAGGCCCGTACATGATCAAGCATAACGGCAAGTACTATCTGCAGTACGCTGCCATAGGCCTTGAGTTCATTTCATATTCACACGGTATCTATGTGGGTGACAGCCCCATGGGTCCGTTTACCTACAGTGAGCACAACCCGCTTACATTCAAGACCAGCGGATTCCAGGTGGGCGCCGGACACGGCAGCACATTCCATGACAAGAAGGGTAATCTGTGGACCATCTGCATGATTCCCGCACAGTACGGTGAAGGCGGACGCGGATCAGAGCTGGCCATATATCCAACCGCTGTCGACAAGAAGGGCGTGATGTATTCCAACACCGCTCTGGGTGACTATCCGCAGTATTATCCCGATGAGCGTCCGGCGGGCGGCGTAGACAACTACGTTGACTGGAAACTGCTGTCAGTGAACAAGAAAGCCATTGTTTCTTCAACCTTTGAGAACTATGCTCCGGCACAGGCTCTGGATGAGGATTTCAAGACCTGCTGGGTGGCCGCAACAGGCGATGCAGGCGAGTTCTTTACCGTTGACCTGGGCGCCAAGGCTTCAATCAACGCCATACAGATCAACTGGGATCACATAGGTGCAGCACGTGCCGGAGGTGGCGGTATGGGCGGATTCGGCGGTATGATGGGCGGCGGCAGGACGCAGCAGGCCCAGGCCGAGCAGCTTTACCAGTGCTATGAGGTGTTTGTATCGGACGATAACTCCAACTGGAAAAAGGTTATTAGCAAGCCCCAGAACAAAATGGAGCTCAAGCATGACTACAACGAGCTTGAAAGTCCGGTACAGGCACGTTACGTGAAGGTTGTGAATGTGGCTACCTATGACAATGCCAAGTTCTCAATCAAGGACCTGCGCATATTCGGCACCACTCCGCAGATGAAGACCCAGAAGGTCAAGAAGTTCATGGCTGTACGTAATCCGGATGACCTCCGTGAGGCCAATGTGATGTGGGAGCCCGTTCCCGGTGCTGACGGCTACATTGTACGCTACGGCATTGAGAAGAAGAAACTCTACAACAGTTACATCGTTTACGGCAAGAATGACCTCTACATGCACAGCCTGAATACCGCTCCCAAGAAGTATTACTTTGAGGTTGAGGCAATAAGCAGCGGTCTGCCCCAGTATCATGAGAACCCGCTTGAGACCATCGGCCTGGGTGCCGAAATCCAGCTTGCACAGCGTGGAGGTGGCGGCAATGCCGGTTACGCCCAGGGCGCAGGTACCAGGTATATCATGCTCAAGGATGGTGTAACCGAGTACTCGTTCGGTGAGGTAGGGCCCGGCACATGGACTTTGAGCCACTCATACGGTCCCGTTCTGTGGTCCGGTCAGCTTACAGAGAAGGAGATCATCTCAAATGAGGCCAATCCCAAGCCAACCGTGACCGCCAAGCTGACACTGCTGGGTGAGGGCACCAACAACACCGGATACCTGGAGATGCAGGTTATTCCCGGCAAGGAGCAAGGCATTATCAAGGTTGTGGTAAAGAAATGATACAATTGGGGTCTGACCTAGGGTGTTAAGTTAACATTTTCATTTTAGCTCACTTTTTTGAGCAGATTGAGTCTTTTAATGGAGGGATTAGGCAGCAGGTTGTCGGCCCTCCATTTCTTTATGTCATACAGTCTGGTTTTACCGATGGTTCTT
>JAGCPB010000022.1 GCA_017642425.1 Bacteroidaceae bacterium | reverse complement strand
GTGAAGGCACACCCAGCGGGTTCAGAACGATATCGACGGGAGTACCATCGGCCAGGAACGGCATATCCTCCTGCTTGACCACGCGTGACACGATACCCTTGTTACCGTGACGACCGGCCATCTTGTCACCTACACCGATCTTACGCTTCTTGGCAACGTAAACCTTAGCCATCTGTATGATACCTGAAGGCAGTTCGTCACCGATGGTGAGAGCAAATTTCTTGCGCTTGTTCTCTGCATCGTACTCCTTGTACTTGCGCAGGAAGTTTACAATCAGCTTGGATATGAGTTCATTGGTATGAGCATCGGATGTCCAGTTGTCAGACTGTACTGATGAATAGTCAACAGCTTCAAGAATCTGCTTGCTGAAACGCTGACCCTTTGCAATTACCTCAGTACCCAGCAGATCAAACACGCCCTGTGAGTTCTTGTTTGTGGTAAGAGTGACAAGTTTCTTGACCAGAATACCCTTGAGCTCGTTTACCTTATCCTCAAACTCAACATCAATCATGGGCAGACGGGCCTTGTCGGCCTGACGTGAACTGCGGGTCTTGATGGCACGGGCAAACAGCTTCTTGTCAATCACGACACCCTTGAGTGAAGGAGATGCCTTGAGTGAAGCATCCTTGACATCACCGGCCTTGTCACCGAATATGGCGCGCAGCAGTTTCTCCTCAGGTGAAGGATCTGACTCACCCTTAGGAGTGATCTTACCGATCAGGATATCACCCGGCTGGATATAGGCACCGATACGTACTATACCGTTCTCATCCAGATCCTTGGTGGCGTCATCGCTCACGTTAGGTATATCATTGGTAAGTTCCTCCATTCCGCGCTTTGTCTCACGGACCTCAAGGATGAACTCCTCAACATGCACGGAAGTAAGAATATCCTCACGAACCACACGCTCGTTAAGCACGATGGCATCCTCATAGTTGTAACCCTTCCAAGGCATGTAGGCAACCAGCAGGTTCTTACCAAGTGCCAACTCACCGTTCTGGGTTGAATAACCCTCGGTAAGGATGTCACCAGCCTTGACACGCTGACCAACCTCGCAGATAGGACGCAGGTCAATGGTCATGTTCTGGTTGGTACGGCGGAACTTGGGCAGCTTGTACTCCTTCTCGGCAGGCTCAAAGCTTACAAACTCCTCATCCTCTGTGCGATCATAGAGGATACGGATATAAGCGGCATCCACGTATGTAACGGTACCGTCACCCTCGGCGGTAATCTGTGTACGTGAATCCTCGGCCAGCTGCTTCTCTATACCGGTACCTACGATAGGAGCCTCGGTACGCATCAGAGGAACTGCCTGGCGCATCATGTTTGATCCCATCAGGGCACGGTTGGCATCATCGTGCTCCAGGAACGGAATCAGAGCGGCAGCGATTGAAGCAATCTGCTGGGGCGATACGTCCATGAGTTCAACCTCCTCTGGCGGAACAACTGGGAAGTCAGCGTCACGGCGTGCCTTAACGCGGGTACGAATAAACTTACCGTTCTCATCGTAAGGAGCGTTACCCTGACCTATGATTACACCCTCCTCTTCCTCTGCGGTGAGGTACTGGACCTCATCGTTGTTCAGGTTCACATGGCAGTCCTTAACCTTACGGTACGGAGTCTCAATGAATCCCAGGTCATTGATCTTTGCGTAGATGCAAAGTGATGATATAAGACCGATGTTAGGTCCTTCAGGAGTCTCGATCGGGCAGAGACGGCCATAGTGCGTATAGTGTACGTCACGGACCTCGAATCCGGCACGCTCACGTGACAGACCGCCAGGTCCAAGGGCGGACATACGGCGCTTGTGAGTGATCTCGGCCAGAGGATTGGTCTGATCCATGAACTGTGACAGTGCGTTGGTACCGAAGAACGAGTTGATCACGGCCGATACCGTCTTGGCGTTGATAAGGTCTGTAGGAGTGAAGACCTCGTTGTCACGTACGTTCATGCGCTCGCGGATGGTACGGGCCATACGGGCCAGACCTATGGCGAACTGGTTGGAGAGCTGCTCACCAACGGTACGTACACGACGGTTTGACAGGTGGTCGATATCATCAACCACAGCGTGTGAATTGACAAGTTCTATAAGATACTTGATGATCTCAATGATATCCTCCTTGGTCAGTACACCGATGCTCATGTCGGTGGTAAGACCCAGCTTCTTGTTCACGCGGTAACGGCCTACCTCACCCAGGTCATAACGCTTCTCTGAGAAGAAGAGGTTGTTGATTACCTCACGTGCACTGGAGTCATCTGCAGGATCTGCATTGCGCAACTGACGGTAGATGTAGAGAACAGCCTCCTTCTCCGAGTTGCACGGATCCTTCTGCAGGGTGTTGAATATGATTGAGTAGTCTGACTGACCCTCGGTCTCCTTATGGAGCAGGATGGTCTCCAGACCTGATTCCAGAATATCGTTGATGTTTTCCTCATTCAGTTCGGCCTCACGGTCAACAACGACCTCGTGACGGTCAATTGAAACAACCTCACCGGTATCTGAATCAACAAAATCCTCAATGCGGGTTCTAAGGACTCTTGCGGCAAGCTTGCGGCCTATGCACTTCTTGAGGTTGGTCTTGTTTACCTTTACCTCCTCGGCCAGGTCAAAGATGTCAACGATGTCCTTATCGGTCTCAAAGCCGATGGCACGGAGCAGTGTTGTTACAGGGAGTTTCTTCTTACGGTCGATGTATGCATACATCACGTTGTTGATGTCAGTTGCAAACTCGATCCATGAACCCTTGAACGGGATGATACGGGCCGAATAGAGCTGTGTTCCGTTAGAGTGGACGCTCTGTCCGAAGAACACGCCGGGTGAACGGTGCAGCTGTGAAACCACGACACGCTCGGCTCCGTTGATTACGAATGTACCCTGTGCTGTCATGTACGGAATCGGGCCAAGGAACACGTCCTGTATCACAGTGTCAAAATCCTCATGATCGGGATCGGTGCAATACAGTTTCAGCTTGGCCTTCAAAGGTACGCTATAGGTCAGACCATGCTCCAGACACTCCTCGATGGTGTAACGGGGCGGGTCAATGTAATAGTCCAGAAATTCCAGGACGAAATTGTTCCGGGTATCGGCTATGGGGAAGTTCTCTGAAAAAACTTTATAGAGTCCTTCGTTCTTGCGCTTTTCAGGTGGTGTGTCCAACTGGAGGAAATCCTTGAATGATTTGAGCTGAACCTCAAGGAAATCAGGACACGGCATCGGGTTCCTTACGGAAGCGAAATTAATTCTCTGATTATCAGTGTTTGAAGACATATAAGGGAGGTTATTTGGAAACTTGATTCTTTAACGCACAAAAAGGTTAAGTACCCTAGACAGCCCCATTTGGACTGTCATCGGGATTACTTAACCGTTTTTTCCTGCAACCAGGCAGGTCTCCCTGAAGTTACTTAAGTTCTACTTCAGCGCCAGCCTCTTCCAGAGTCTTCTTCATTGACTCGGCTTCGTTCTTGGCGAGACCTTCCTTAACTACGCTAGGAGCAGCGTCTACAAGATCCTTAGCCTCCTTCAGACCCAGACCGCAAGCCTCCTTGACTGCCTTAACGACAGCAAGCTTGTTTGCGCCGAAGCCCTTGAGTACTACGTCGAATGAAGTCTTCTCCTCTGCAGCCTCAGCAGCGGCAGCAGGACCAGCAGCGGCAACAGCTACAGCTGCGGCAGCGGGTTCAATTCCATATTCATCCTTCAGGATGGTTGCGAGTTCGTTGACCTCCTTAACGGTAAGGTTAACCAGTTCTTCTGCTAATGCTTTCAAATCAGC
>JAGCPB010000004.1 GCA_017642425.1 Bacteroidaceae bacterium | reverse complement strand
TGGCAAAAACAAGAAAGGCCAGCAGATTAAGGAGGCTCAATCAGGTTACCTAGTGAAAGATAATCTGGAATACGCATCGGGACATTCCATACCAATATGGATGTTCGGGTTCCTGTATTAAAAGATAATAATTTCAAATCAGACATATGCAATAAAAGGATATGGATAGAAGCAAACAGATAATAAGGACTAGCTGGATTGGTATTGGGGCCAATGTGCTGCTGGCTGGTTTCAAGGCTGCGGTTGGCGTGTTGGCCAGTAGCGTGGCTATTGTGATGGATGCGGTTAACAACCTGAGCGATGCGCTGTCAAGCGTTATTACTATAGTTGGTACAAAACTGTCACAACGCCCTGCTGACCGCAAGCATCCGTTTGGGTTTGGCCGGATTGAGTATTTCAGCGCCATCATCATTGCGGTGATTGTGCTATCGGCAGGTATTACGTCACTGATAGAATCCGTAAAGAAGATTATCGAGCCCACAAAGCCCAGTTACACAACAGTTACGCTTATCGTGATCATCGTAGCTATTGCTGTAAAGATTGTGCTGGGACTGTATGTAAAGCGCAAAGGTGAGCAACTAAAGAGCGATGCCCTGACCGCCTCCGGGGCCGATGCCCTATTCGACGCTATCATCACATTGGCCACACTTGTATCGGCTGGAGTTATGTTGCTGTGGAATGTATCTCTTGACGGTATTCTGGGCGCATTGATATCGGTAGTTATCATCAAGGCTGGTATTGAGATGCTTGCAGGGCCAGTGAATGACCTGCTGGGCACAAGCATACCGGCAGAGCTTGCCAGCCAGATAAAGAAAGAGGTTTCTGAATTTGAAGGCGTTCACGGAGTGTATGACCTGATTCTCCACAACTACGGTCCCGATGTAAAGATAGGCTCACTGCATATCAGCGTATATGACACAATGAACGCACATGATATTCATGGTCTTACACGCAGGATATCAACTATAATGTTTGAGCGGCACGGAATCATAATGACGGTTGGAGTATATGCCGCAGCCACCGGCGACAATAAACGCACAGAACTGCAGAACAAGGTTATTCAGACGCTGGCTGCAAATAAGGAGATTGTGCAAGTACATGGTTTCTACTACTCAGAAAAAGACAATATGCTTACTGTAGATGTAGTGCCCGATGATACAACACACGATGATGCAGCACTAGTAAGCAAACTGACAGCACAGATTGAACCCTTGACACCTGGATTACAGGTAACAATCGTAGTTGACCACAACTACTGCGAATAATAAAAATGAAGAAACTCTGTCAGTTCATCTCCAAGTACATGGGCGTGCTGGTATTTGCAGCTGCAGTGCTGGCATTTGTATTTCCCGATACACTCTCCAAAATACGCCCCACGGTCATAAACTATCTGCTTGGCGTTGTCATGTTCGGAATGGCAATATTTGATGTAGTTTATATCGATATTAAGATTATGTTACAATCAATCTGAGGTCTTTTTGAAACGAGAGAATTGCCTTATATTTGCCATGAAAACAAAAAGAAAAAGATGTTAGTTGTATTGAAACTATTGGGCTCTATCGCCCTGCTCATTTACGGTATGAAGGTCATGAGCGAGGCGTTGCAGAAGATGGCAGGCCCGCAACTGCGTCACCTGTTGGGCGCAATGACCACCAACCGTTTCTCAGGGGTAGCAACAGGAGCACTTGTAACAGTAGCCGTGCAGTCATCGGCAGCAACCACCGTAATGACTGTGTCATTCGTAAACGCGGCACTTCTTACTCTTAGCCAGGCCATATCGGTCATAATGGGCGCCAACATCGGTACTACGCTGAGCGCCTGGATTATGTCGGCAGGATTCTCATTCAACATTGCAAATCTGGTCTGGCCGGCTTTTCTAATAGGTATAATTCTGATTCAGATAGGTAAGCACCGTTATATAGGCGATTTCCTGTTCGGTATAAGTTTCCTGCTGTTCGCTTTAGGTATGCTCAACCAGACCGGCCGCGACATGGATCTGGCACACAATCCTGCAGTCGTAAACTTCTTTGCATCATTTGACTCAGGCAGTTACTGGACTATCCTGTTGTTTCTTCTTATAGGCACTATACTTACCTGTATTGCACAGTCATCGGCCGCACTTATGGCTATCACCATGGTGCTTTGCTCAACCGGAGTAATAACCATATTCCAAGGCATTGCGTTGGTTATGGGTGAAAATATAGGTACCACCCTGACAGCAAACCTGGCCGCGATGTCGGCCAACACACAGGCACGCCGCGCAGCCATGGCCCATCTGGTGTTCAATGTGATAGGCGTGGTTTGGGTGCTGATACTCTTCTTCCCGTTTGTAAGGATGGTATGCCGCGTAGTAGGCATTGATGTTACGGCCGATGCAGTTGACCCGGCACGACTCACATTTGCGCTTGCCACGTTCCATACCGCATTCAACGTGATAAACACATCACTTCTGATAGGTTTCATACCTCAACTTGAGAAACTGGTATGCAATATCATCAAACCCCGCAAGACAGATGAGGAGGACGAGTTCCGTCTGCAGTTCATACGCGGCGGTATCATGAAGACTCCGGAAATATCGGTCCTGCAGGCACAGAAGGAGATTGTTATATTCGGCGAGAAGATGCAGCACATGTTCCAGATGGTTAAGGAACTATATGCCACCACGCAGGATGAGGAGTTCAAGAAACTGTTTGAACGCATCCAGAAGACCGAGGACATTAGCGACCGCATGGAACAGGAGATTGGCAAGTACCTGGGTGATGTGGGTGATGCACACCTATCGGATGACACCAAAGAGAAGATACGCGCCATGCTCCGTCAGATAGGTGAACTGGAGTCAATAGGTGACAGTTGCTTCGGACTGGCACGAATCATGCGCCGCAAGAGGGAGAACAGCATTGTATTCAACGATGAGCAGGAAGCCGGAGTTCAGCAGATGTTCGGACTCCTGGATCAGGCCCTGACCCGTATGAACGAACTTCTGGCCGGACGTCGTGAGGAGTATGACATAACCCTGTCCGAGGAGATTGAGAACAGCATAAACGGTTGCCGCAACCGACTCAAGCAATGGAACATCAGCAATCTTGACCAGCACATTTACGACTACGATAACGGAACCGTATTCGCTGATCTTATCATAGAGTGCGAAAAGAACGGAGACTACATCATCAACGTAGTTGAATCCCGTCTGCGCGCCACACGTAACGGCATACGTTACAAAGGCATACAGTTGGATACGGACAGCAAGACCGTAACCATTGACGGACAGCAGGTCCCGTTCACCAAGACTGAGTATGAGATGCTCAAACTGTTCCTCATGAACCGTGGCACGGTCTATTCACGTGAGCAGTTGCTCCAGTCAGTCTGGCCCGATGACGTCGTTGTCAATGCCCGCACGGTTGATGTCAACATCACCCGCATCCGCAAGAAAATCGAGCCTTACGCAGATCATCTCATCACCCGCGCCGGTTACGGTTACTCCTTCCAGGAATAACAAGTGCAAGAGTTGCTCTTTCGGGTTTTTTTCGTACATTTGCGTCAACTTAAATTACGACCTTATTATGAAGAAATTATTCTCATTGGTAGTGCTTGCTGCACTTACCGTTATGCCGGCATCGGCTCAGACAAAGAAAGTTTCAATTCTTGGAGACTCATACTCAACTTTCCAGGGCGTAAACCCGGAGGGTTATAATCCGTTCTATCCCAATGACCGCAATGATGTCACCGAGGTTTCACAGACCTGGTGGGACCTTTACATCAAGGCCAAGGGCTATCAGCTGGAAAAGAATGACTCATGGGGCGGTACCACCATATGCGGTACCGGTTACGGCCGCATGGATGCATCACGCAACAACTTCATTTCACGTGTTGACAAGCTTGGTAATCCCGATATCATATTCGTGTTTGGCGGTACCAATGATGCATGGGCCCGTGCTCCTATAGGTGAATACCAGTATTCAGACTGGACCAAGGATGACTGCAAGAACTTCCGTCCTGCCCTGGCCTGCCTGTTGGATATGCTCAAGAAACAGTATCCCAAGGCAGAGTTATACTCAATCCTGAACTCAGAGCTTAATGAGGATGTAAACGAGTCAATGCGTGAGGTTTGCAAGCACTACAATGTTCAGCTCATTGAACTTCACGACATAGAGAAGCAGAACGGTCATCCCTCAATCAGCGGAATGAAAGCCATCTGCGACCAGCTTCTGGAATCAATCAAATAAATGCGTCACTTTGTGAATTGGCGGGGTGTGATGCCGGTAATTTTCTTGAACAGACGTGTAAAATGGTGGGGATAGTCAAAACCCAGCAGGTGTGCGGTCTCATTGATGTTATGGCCGTTCATCAGAAGGTTCTTGCCCTGCTCAATTACGAATGAATGTATGTAGCCGATGGCCGTGCCGCCGGTGGCCTTATGCACCACATCGCCCAGGTATCGGGCCGAATACGCCAACTGGTCGGCACAATATTGTACCGTTGGCACCCCCAGATCCAATTGCCGCTGCTCAAAGTAATACTCCCTGAGCAGGCTGTTGAACTTTTTAAGCAGGTCCGATGAGCTCTTGTCCTCCTTGGAAAGCTGACGCAGATATATCCTGTTGCAGTATTCCAATATCAGACGTATGTATCCCAG
This sequence comes from Bacteroidaceae bacterium, assembly GCA_017642425.1. Taxonomy (GTDB): domain Bacteria; phylum Bacteroidota; class Bacteroidia; order Bacteroidales; family Bacteroidaceae; genus Colenecus. The sequence continues at coordinate 223 of JAGCPB010000004.1, read as the reverse complement.
TACCACCGTACGCAGCGCAGGCGAATCCACATTTTCCTGCAACTCGTGCCGCAATTGTGTAAGCAACTGGGTAATCCTGCCTCACTCCGATGTCTCCATCACCAGCGTCTCGGTGGCAAAATATGAGAAGAAACGGTAATCCTTCATACTGGGCTCAAGGTCCGTACCGTGAATGAGTTGGGACGAGAATAGCAATGCCCACCCGCTCAGATAGAGCTCCTCG
>JAGCPB010000021.1 GCA_017642425.1 Bacteroidaceae bacterium | reverse complement strand
GGTGTCGCGGATAGAGATACGCTTGCCTGTGCCGTTCCAACCGGTGTTGACCAGATAAGCCTTGGCACCGCTCTTCTCCATCTTCTTGACCAGCTCCTCGGCATACTTGGTAGGATGCAGCTCAAGGAATGCCTGGCCGAAGCAAGCTGAGAATGTGGGAGTGGGCTCGGTGATACCGCGCTCAGTACCAGCCAGCTTAGCTGTGAAACCTGACAGGAAGTAGTACTTGGTCTGCTCGGGAGTCAGGATTGATACGGGAGGCAGAACGCCGAATGCATCGGCTGACAGGAAGATAACGTTCTTGGCATCGGGACCGGCACTCTTGCCGTTTATCTTCTGGGCAATCTTTTCGATGTGGTCGATAGGATATGATACGCGGGTATTCTCGGTCACGCTCTTGTCGGCGAAATCAATCTTACCGTCCTTATCGACTGTAACGTTCTCAAGCAGAGCGTTGCGACGGATAGCGTTGTAGATATCGGGCTCTGACTCCTTGTCAAGGTTAATAACCTTGGCGTAGCAGCCACCCTCCAGGTTGAACACGCCCTCGTCGTCCCATCCGTGCTCGTCATCACCGATGAGCAGACGCTTAGGATCGGTTGAAAGGGTGGTCTTGCCTGTACCTGACAGACCAAAGAATATAGCGGTGTTCTTACCCTCCATGTCGGTGTTGGCAGAGCAGTGCATTGAAGCGATACCCTGCAGAGGCAGGTAGTAGTTCTGCATTGAGAACATACCCTTCTTCATCTCACCACCGTACCAGGTGTTGATGATAACCTGCTGACGTGACTTTGTGTTGAAAGCAACGCATGTATCTGAATTCAGACCCAGTTCCTTGTAGTTCTCAACCTTAGCCTTGCTGGCGTTGAAGATAACAAAGTTGGGCTGGAACTTCTCAAGCTCATCGGCTGTGGGCTGGATGAACATGTTCTTGATGAAATGAGCCTGCCAAGCAACCTCAACGATGAAGCGGACGGCAAGACGGGTAGCCTCATTGGCACCGCAGAAAGCGTCAACTACATAAAGCTCCTTGTTTGAAAGCTCCTTGATGGCAATCTCCTTAACCTTTGCCCAAACCTCCTCACTCATGGGGTGGTTGTCATTCTTGTACTCATCGGATGTCCACCACACGTTGTTGTGACTCTCGTCGTTGTCAACGATATACTTATCCTTAGGAGAACGGCCTGTGAAAACGCCAGTCATTACGTTAACTGCGCCAAGCTCAGTCTCCTGACCCTTGTCATAACCGGTCAGACCAGCCTTGGTCTCCTCTTTGAACAGTTCCTCATAAGAAGGATTGTGTGCAATCACGGTTGAACCGTTGATTCCGTACACGCTTAAATCGATTTTTGCCATTGTCTTAGATATTTTTGATTGTTACTAAACTTCCGTAATTAAGCCGGTTTAAAGGGCTTTTTTGAATGCACCCTTGTAAACCGGCTACAAAATTAATTTCTTTTTAAAGGAAAGAAAAATCCCAAAAGCCTTTTTCCTGCAAGGCTCACATTATTTAACAAATGATGCAATTGGGGTCAGACCCCTTTTGCACGTGTTGAGTTCGCAATAATCACATACTTTAGCATGTGCAAAAGGGGTCTGACCCCAATTGCATCATTTCCACTTGTAATTATTGCGCCACAGTCCGGGCAGGAAATGGTAGTAGAGCAGGTGACGCCAGGTTACCAGGTCATGGGCTCCGGGGGCATCGTCATCATACTCGTGCTTTACGCCAAGCTCGGTGAGCTGGTTGTGCAGGGTGGTGTGACGGCCCATCATTCCGGTCTCATACTGGCCACCGCCCACAAAGAGATAGTCAATCTTCTTGTTGACATCGGGCTCCTTGATGGCGGGAGTCTCGTCAAGACCGATGGCCGCGCTAAGCAGACCGGCCGATCCGAATACGTCCAGATTACGGAATGCCACATATTGTGTCATACGGCCACCCATTGAAAGACCGCTCAGGGCGCGAGCATGCTTGTCCTTGATGCAGCTGTAGTGAGACTCCACGAACGGGATGATATTGTCTATCAGGTCCCTTTCAATCATGGGGAATGCCAGCTCTGTGTGCTGCGGATGGCTGCGGGTTACCATCTGGTCATTGGGGAATACCACGATCATCTCCTTGGCCTTACCCTCGGCAATCACATTGTCCAGTATCCAGTTGGCGCGTCCGTGCATGATCCAGGTCTCAGTCAGGTCACCCGATCCGCCCATCAGATAGAGTACTGGGTACTTTTTCTTTGGGTTGTAGTTGGCCGGTGTATAGACAATAAGGTCACGCAGACCGTTAGTTACGTTAGAATAATAGTAATGGGTTGTCCATGAGCCGTGAGGTACATCGGGCTTGGGGTCATACCATGCGGGCTCGTCACCGTGTACGAACAGCATGCTGAACGATGGCATTGCCGCATGTCCTGTGAACTGGTTGTTGGCATCGATGTTCTGTACTCCGTCAATGATGATGTAGTAGAGATAAATCTCGGGAGCCAACGGGCCTATGGTCAGTTCCCAGACGCCATTTGCACCCTTGGTAAAATTGGGGCGCTGACGGTTGTTGCCTACGAACATGGATCCTGTCAGCTGGACGGTGGTGGCATTCGGAGCATTAACCCGGAACGTAACCGTATGGTCATCATGTACCTCGGGTGAGAGTACACGGGCATTATAAGGAAGTATGCCCTCAGGCTCAGTGCGCTGAGGGTCATACTGTATGTTCACTCTTGACTGCTGTGCCATCAGGGGCAGAGCGGCCAGCAGCAATGTTGAAAGGAAAAGTGAGCGTTTCATCATTTGAACAGTTCTTTAACGGTCAGTTCAAGATAGTCACGGCAGTTCATCCAGGTGTGGCCGCCTCCGGGGTTGTAGAAGGTATGCTTGAGGCCCTGGTCGGTCAGATACTTGTCAAATCCCTGTGACGCTGAAATAAGGAAATCCTCCTTACCTGTACCCAGGAACATGAACTTGAGCTGTTTCTTAAGGTCACTGATGGGCTTGTATGTGCCGTTCTGGAAGTTGGTCTCATACTCGTTGCCGAAAATGGCGGGTGCGTAGGCTGCTACATAGTGGAACTTGTCAGGATTGCCGAATCCGGCGGCCAGAGTCTGGCGTCCGCCCAGTGAGAATCCGGCTATTGCGCGATGGTCGGCATCGGCAATGACATTGTAGTTCTTCTCAATGAAAGGCATTACCTCCTCTACAAACTCCTTGGTGGTAAGTACCACATCCATTGAGTTGTAAGCCTGGGCCTTGCCCTGCTGTATCATCTCAGGATAAGGGTTGGCGTAAGGCATAACCACAATCATGCGCTTGGCCTCTCCCTTGGCAATCATGTTGTCCAGGATGTTGTTCATCTGGCCTACCTTGAACCAGGTCTCATATGTATCGGTCATACCGTGGATAAGGTAGAGAACCGGCAGTTTTTCATTGCCGTTTGGATCATATCCGGCGGGAGTATATACGCACATGGGGCGCTCTATGCCGCAAGCCTTTGAGAAGTAGTAGCGATATGAAACCTTGCCGTGCGGTACATCCTGGATGTCCTGTACGCTTGGAGCCTCACCGCGAACGTCAACAAGGCTGTACTTGAAGTTCTCATTGGGGAATATGTGCATGTTGTTGGGGTCTGCAACCTGTGTGCCGTCAATCTGGAATGCATAAGGATAGATATCGGGAGCAGGAGGAGTAACGGTGATTGTCCATACGCCGCGGTCATCCTTTTCCATTGGTTTGGTGCCGCTGAACATCTGGCACTCAAGTTCAACCTTCTCGGCATTGGCGGCCTGGCAACGGAATGTTACAGTGCCGTCAGCGTTATACTCGGGTGACTTTACACCTGCGGGGAAGAGGCTTGACATGAGTGAGCCGGTAAGACGTGAAGGCTCTGCACCGCCCAGTTTCTCCAGACGTACCTTCTCAGCCTCCTCAAGGCTCATGCTCTTGGCAACGGCTGCGTCAATAACCTTCTGGTCCTGGAACAAGAGCGGGAATGACTGCTCAAGCCAGTAGCGGGCGTTCATCCAGGTGTGACCGAACTTATCGTGTGTGAATACCTTTACGTTCTTGATGTTGTGGCGGTCAAGCATCTGCATCAGGTCCTTTGAGTTTCCATAGAGGAAATCATCAGTACCGATACCAAGCCAGAACAGATGCACTTTCTTGTTGAAGGCATCGGAATCCTCGAACTGGCTGTCACGTGCGCCTGTGAATGAGCTGTAAGAGCACAGATATGTGAACTTGTCAAGATTGGCCAGTCCTATTGACAGACCCTGGTTGCCGCCGCGTGAGAAACCGCCTATGCCGCGATGGTCAGCATCATTTATCGTGCGGTAATTTTTCTCAACAAATGGCATCAGGACATCGGTGAAGTCGGCATTGAAGTTGTAGCCTCCGCCCATGCCGAAGCCACCCATTCCGCCGCCCATTCCGCCGAATCCGCCGCCACCGCCCTGGCGCTGCTGCTGGGGCTGACGCTCGGTCTTGAGCAGGGTTGCGTTACCGTAGGGGAGTACCAGGATCATCTCCTTGGCCTTGCCCTGGGCAATCAGGTTGTCAAGGATAAGGTTCATCTTACCTACCTTGAAATATACCTCCTCGGTATCAGTGGTACCGCTTATGAGATACATGACGGGGTATTTCTTGTCTTTGTTCTTGGGGTCGTCATAGAAAGGCGGAGTATAAACTATTACCGGGATGAACATGTTCAGTCCGGGTGACCAGTAGTTCAGGTAATCCACGCTGCCGTGGGGAACATCCTTCAGTGCACTCAGCTTGTCACCGCGCATATCCAGAAGGCTGTTCTTGAAGGTCTCGTTGGGGAACCACTCGGCGCACTGGGGGTCCATTACGCTTATGCCGTCCACCTCAAAATGATAGGGATAGATATCGGGCTCTGCGGGTCCGATGGTTGCGGTCCATACTCCGTTGGCACCCTTGGTCATATCCACGTTGTTGCTGAACTGGGTCCATACCTGAACGGACTTGGCGTTACGGTTTGAGAAGTTAAAAGTTACAGTACCATCAGCGTTGATGACTGTTGACGGAACCTGCTGTCCCATTCCGCCCGGCTGGGCGATGACTGATCCTGTCATGGCAAGAGCCAGCAGGAGAGTTGAAAGCTTGATAATTCTCATAATCAATATTTTTGTGTAAAATTATTTTCGGCGGTTGAAGATACCTATTATTATCCTAATAATGGTTGTTTTTGCCGCAAATTATGTATTTTTGTTCAATTTTGCTCCGTTTGGGAACGGCTCTTTCCTAAGCATAAACAGTAGAGTGAACAGACTTAAAACAACTACTATATGGAAGTAATAGATTTTAACAAACAGAACAGTATCCTTAACCAGTTTATCGCCGAAATCCGCGATGTGAACGTTCAGAAGGACCAGATGCGTTTCCGCCGCAACCTGGAGCGTATAGGTGAGATCATGGCACTTGAGGTGAGCAAGAAACTCAACTACGTTACCAAGGAGGTTACTACTCCGCTTGGTTCTACAACCATCAATGTGCCTGAAGAGGATATAGTTCTTGGTACTGTATTCCGCGCCGGACTGCCCCTGCATCAGGGTTTCCACAACTATTTTGACCACTGCGAGAACGCGTTCGTATCAGCTTACCGTAAGTATCTGGATGAGGTGAATTTTGATGTGCACATTGAGTATATGGCATCGCCCAAACTGGACGGCAAGACCCTGATTCTGGTTGATCCCATGCTGGCTACCGGTAACAGTATGTATCTGGCATACCGCGCCCTGCTGCTCAAGGGAACCCCGGCCAAGGTACATCTGTGCTCAGTGATTGCAGCTCAGGCCGGTGTTGACTACGTGTGCAAGATGTTCCCGCAGGATACCACCACACTCTGGTGCGCCGCAGTTGACCCCGAGCTCAACAGCCACGCCTACATCATTCCCGGTCTGGGAGATGCCGGTGACCTCTGCTTTGGCGAAAAATAGTACAATTGGGGTCTGACCCCTTTTGTATCATTTTCAATTTAACAGTCTGATTATTAACCTATTCTTATGAAAAAAACCTTATTGACAGCCACAGCCGTGATATGCGGTGCAGTGGCATGGGCACAGCCCAAACTTAGTGCAGACAACATTGACGAAGTCCTGAAGGCAATGACCCTTGAGGAGAAAGCCACCCTGGTTGTAGGTGGCAGGGGAAACAGTGTGCCCGGAGCAGCCGGTGCAACCCAGGCCATACCCCGTCTGGGAATTCCCGGAACGGTTCTGGCCGATGGCCCAGCCGGACTGCGCATATCGCCTACGCGTCAGGGTGACAGCCAGACCTATTACTGCACAGGATTCCCCGTAGGCACGGTTCTGGCCTGTACATGGAACACGGAACTTGTGGAGCAGCTTACCACCGCCATGGGCCAGGAGGTTCATGAGTACGGTGTCGATGTGCTGCTGGCTCCAGGCATGAACCTGCACCGTAACCCTCTCTGCGGCCGTAACTTTGAGTATTTCAGCGAGGATCCGCTGCTGAGCGGCAAGATATCGGCCGCATACGTAAAGGGTATCCAGAAAAACGATGTGGGTGTATCGGTCAAGCACTTTGCCGGTAATGACCAGGAGATAAACCGCAGCGAGAACGATGCCCGTATAGGTCAGCGTGCTCTGCGTGAACTCTATCTCAAGAACTTTGAGATCACTATCCGTGAGGCCAAGCCCTGGACAATTATGTCATCATACAACAAGATTAATGGCACATATACCCAGCAGAGTCATGACCTGCTGACAGGTTTCCTGCGTGACGAGTGGGGCTATCAGGGCATAGTGATGACCGACTGGGGCAACAAGGCCGGAACAGTCAATGCCGTACATGCAGGCAATGACCTGATGGAGCCGGGTGCAGCTTCCGAGACACAGCGTATAGTAGAGGCTGTGAACAACGGAACCCTTGACGTGGCCGATCTGGACCGCAATGTACGCCGTATGCTGGAGTATATCGTAAAGACTCCTAATTTCAAAGGCTACAAGTACTCTAACAAGCCAGACCTGGACGGTCATGCAAGAATGGTCCGCGAATCAGCCCCCGAGGGTATGGTTCTGCTCAAGAACAACGGCAACCTGCCTATGGAGGCCAAGGGTAACATAGCACTCTTTGGCCTGAGCGCATATAAGTCAATAGCAGGCGGTACCGGATCGGGTAACGTGAACAAGCCCTATATCCGCAATATCAGCGAAGGTCTGGAGGGTGCCGGTTTCACGCTTGATTCACGTCTGGCCGATTTCTATGCCAAACACCGTGACTATGTGGCAAGCCAGAGTGCCCTGGGCATGGGCGGAGGCCGCAACGTGATGTTGGGTGAGGCTGTACTCCCCGAGGTGGCCATCAACCAGGCTGCCATTCAGTCTTGCGCACAGCGAAATGACGCTGCCGTCATTGTGATAGGCCGTAACGCAGGTGAGGGTGATGACCGCCGTATGGTCGATGACTTTGAGCTTACTGACATAGAGCGCTCACTTATCCGTGACGTCTGCAACGAGTTCCACAAGGCCGGCAAAAAAGTCACTGTGGTAATGAACATAGGTGGTGTCATTGAGACCGCTTCATGGAAGTCACAGCCCGATGCCATCCTGCTGGCCTGGACTCCCGGACAGGAGGTAGGCAACTCAGTGGCCGATATACTTACCGGTAAGTCAAATCCTTCAGGTAAGCTCTCCATGACATTCCCGCTCTCATATCTGGACATACCTTCATCACAGAATTTCCCCTACACCGGCCAGCAGGCACGTCAGCAGCAGGGCGGATTCGGTGGCTTTGGCGGAGGTCGCGGAGGACAGCAGAATGCTGGTACACGTAACATAGACTATACCACATATGCCGAGGGTATCTGGGTAGGTTACCGTTATTTCAATACCGCAGGCGTGGAGGTTTCTTATCCGTTCGGCTACGGACTGAGCTACACCACATTTGAGTACAGCAAGCCCACGGTAAAGGCCAAGGACGGCGGTTTTGAGGCAACTATCACCGTAAAGAACACCGGTAAGGTAGCCGGCAAGGAGGCCGTTGAGATTTACGTGAGCGCTCCCGGCGGCGGACTTGTCAAGCCCGAGTCAGAGCTCAAGGCATTCGGCAAGACCCGTCTGCTGCAGCCCGGTGAGAGCCAGACCCTGACCTTCAAGGCCGATGCATACACGCTGGCCAGCTTCAACGAGGAGGCATCCGAGTGGCAGACCGCAGCCGGCAAGTACACCGTGAAGTTCGGTGCCAGCGCAACCGATATCCGCGCTACAGCAACATTCAGCGGCAAGGCCAAGAGCTGGAAGGTTGAGAAACTCCTGCTCCCGCAGCAGCCCATTCAGGAGATTGCAGTACGCTGATAACAATTAGCAAAAAAAGAGAGGGTTCCGACTGTGAACCCTCTCTTTTTATATCATTTGGCCAGTTGGGACAGCCACTGCTTGAGGTCACTCATCCATTGCTGCCGGTAGACGAAGTTTTCATTGGCGCACCAGCCGTGACCGCCTGTGGGATAGACGTGCAGAGCGGAGCGTACACGGTTGGCCTGCAGGGCGTTGTAGTATTCTATGCTGTTACGCACGGGCACCAGGTTGTCATCGGAGTTGGCCATGATGAATGCGGGCGGGGTATCGCGGGTAACCTGTTTCTCGTTTGAGTAGAGGTCTATCTGCTCCTGCGATGCGTTACGGCCCAGCAGGTTGTTGTGTGAACCCATGTGGGTAAACGTTTTGTCCATAGTGATGACCGGATAGAACAGAATCTGGAAATCAGGACGCTGCTCCGGACCGTTGTAGTGGGTGGCGGCTGTGGCTGCCAGATGTCCGCCTGCG
>JAGCPB010000020.1 GCA_017642425.1 Bacteroidaceae bacterium | reverse complement strand
TCAATGGCTCTGCGTACACACTGCCAGACATCGGGTTGGTCACTCACCGAGCAGGAACAGTTCAACAACGTTGGCCGTACCTGCATCGAGGCTATGGCAGCAGCCCTGGGTCACACCCAGTCTCTGCACACCAACGCTCTGGACGAGGCCATAGCACTGCCTACCGATTTCAGTGCCCGTATTGCCCGTAACACCCAGATCTACATCCAGGAGGAGACCAACGTATGCCGTGAGGTTGATCCGTGGGCAGGCTCATACTACATTGAGTCACTGACCAACGAGATTGCCCACAAGGCTTGGGAGCACATCCAGGAGATTGAGAAGCTGGGCGGTATGGCCAAGGCCATCGAGACCGGTCTGCCCAAGATGCGTATCGAGGAGGCTGCAGCCCGCACTCAGGCCCGCATAGACTCAGGCGTACAGACTATCGTAGGTACCAACAAGTACCGTCTGGACCACGAGGATCCCATCGATATCCTTGAGGTCGATAACACCGCCGTACGTAACCAGCAGATTGAGCGCTTAAAGCAGCTCCGCGCTAACCGCAACGAGGCCGATGTACAGAAGGCTCTTGATGCCATCACCAAGTGCGTTGAGACCGGTCAGGGTAACCTGCTTGCTCTTGCCGTTGAGGCTGCCAAGGTGCGTGCATCACTGGGTGAGATTTCTTATGCCTGCGAGAAGGTCGTAGGCCGTTACAAAGCAGTAATCAGAACAATTTCAGGCGTGTATTCATCAGAAAGCAAGAAAGACGCAGACTTTGAGAGAGCCTGCCAGCTTACAGCAGAGTTCGCTAAGAAGGAGGGCCGTCAGCCCCGTATCATGATTGCCAAGATGGGTCAGGACGGTCATGACCGCGGCGCCAAGGTTGTAGCCACCGGTTACGCCGACTGCGGTTTTGACGTTGATATGGGTCCGCTCTTCCAGACTCCTGCCGAGTCTGCCCGCGAAGCTGTTGAGAACGATGTCCATGTACTGGGTGTCTCATCTCTTGCCGCCGGTCATAAGACTCTGGTTCCGCAGGTGATTGAGGAACTCAAGAAACTGGGCCGCGAGGATATCATGGTTATCGTGGGCGGTGTTATTCCCGCACAGGATTATGACTTCCTCTACAAGGCTGGCGCAGCTGCTATCTTCGGCCCCGGCACCAGCGTAGCCAAGGCCGCTTGCCAGATCATGGAACTGCTCCTCGCCGAGTAAAAAGCCAGTTCTTTTCACAGGGACGGTTTTGATTGTGTAGCATTACACAAGCAGAACCGTCCCTTATTTGTTCTTTTTTTAAGCACCGCCGGACTATCCTCTTTGGGGACGCAACGTTCCGTGGCTACTCCGCCCCACCTCCGGACCCTAAACGTCGAACTCCTCCTTATCGTCCCTACGGGCCGAACGTTCGTCAGACATGCGCCGTTCTTAACGGGATCCTCCGGAGGGCTACGCTTAACGCCACTTCACTGATGGTCCCCAAATAGGATAGTCCGGCTACTGCAACTGGAAACCTTTTCGGTTTCCGAGACCATGCCCTTCAAGTTTTGCTCACTCTGCCGGTTTCACTTTTATGATGTTTTGCCCAACATAATAGGTACCATCTATCAATGAAGGCATAATTTCATTCAGTTGGTCTGTAGAAACCTGAATCATTTCCAGTACTCTTTCAAACATTTCCCTGTCCTTGTGCCTTGTCGCATAATACAGGGAATCGCAGGTCTGGTTTACATATACAAACGTCTGGTCTGATGGTGATACGGTGCTTGATGGCTGTCCGTTTATATAATAGCAATAACTGGTCCCGTCGAACATTACAACCTGTGACAGTGATTCTCTTAATTGTGCAGCTTTATTAGCCAGTTTAAAATAACAGGCTATTACGGAATCCTGAGAGGGGCTTATTTTCATGCGGCTTGTTCCGGTCCTGTAATAATTCCTGCTGAAACTAAACAATCTTGACTGTAGAAATGGTCTGGTAGTTGTAGTTGCAATGAGCTTTGGTCTTTTATTATTGATACAACCTACGGAATAAGGTCCGGAGAAAGACGGTTCCACCACATACTCCCATTCCATCTGGTCATCAACTCTGAGCTTCCTCTCAAATGTCATTGCATTCTTAATACGGCGGTCATTTCCTATCTTTTTGGTCTGACCAGCTACCGACAATTCGGTAAAGCTTATCAGTGCAAGTAATATAAATAGGATCTTATTCATATAAAACTCAACAGTTTTGGATTCCTAATACATTGTATAATCCTCGTAAATGTAAAGTTAAATAAATGTTTCTCTTAGCAGGCCTACTCTCCAAAATGCGACAGTTTTGCAACGTCATTTGCTTGATGAGGTAAGACAGGCTGTATACTTTTGTCATAAATAATAAATAGAAATGAACAAAATAAGAATCACCGCTGTAATCATATTACTGATGTCAAGCCTGCATGCAAAAGCTTTTCAGGGCAGATATCTTCCGTATTTTCCTCATTTTAACTCCCAATACGTGGTTAGAGGAATAATTATTGAGAATGATTTGTTCTATCACTCTTCATATGTCGATCTCTATTCTCCTACAATTAAGATCTTGAATGATTATGATTTTGGAATTAGTGACATATTAGTATTATTACCCGATACTACTGGAATGAATAATAACGATCCAATAATTGAAACAGGATGGTATCTAAATCAAGGTGAAGAATACATTATTAATTTCAGAATTAACAAATACGGGCAACTATGTTATAGTAGATTCCTTAAAATAAACAATGGGAAAGTATCCGAGAATCTCACAAACTGGAATGAATTAATGATTAGAACTCTTCATATCAGACCGAAAGGTATGAGAGTTGAAAGGTTTGAAAGGAAGCTGAAAAGAAAACTGAAAAAATATAAGGTGGACCTATGAAAAGGAAACTACATATTTTATTATTCCTATTGGCCTTATTCTGTGCATCGGCTGTCAGTTCTGATGTAATGGCACAGGATTATATGGAGCCGAGTGACCGCTTTACTGTAAATGATAAAGACGGTAAATATCAGGATAAATATGGCAATGAGCGTATTCTGTCTTTGTTTCCAGAAGAATGGTCAATTGGGTATTTGGCTTCTCCTTCTTTATCAGGCCAGTACGGCATATTCCTTATTTGGGACGATGATGGCCCAATGCTGGTGTACAACAGATTCAAGAGCAATTATTCTGTATCTAGGCGTGAACGTAGTAAAAAGGAGGAGAACATAAAGGTATCCAGTGATACCGTAAGAATAAGCACTGAAGAAGCTGACCGTCTGACCGGAATAATTACCGATGCCATTGACAAGGCTGTAAAACCTAATGGCTTGGACAGATTAGTTTTTGACGGAACAACTTACTTTTTCATGTTGCCCGATAAAATGGCCAAAACCTGTTCTCCCGAAAAGAACACAAATTGCTATAATCTGGTGGAGGAGTTTGAGAACCTAAAGAAACTGTTTGGTGACGAACCATTCATGGAACTTTCATAAAGCAAAGGAGGACGGTCAGGAAACCGTCCCCCTTTGCTTATGTCGTGATGATTCGCAGAACACGCAGTCCAATCAGTATAAGGAGTAGAATGATACACACTACATAGATCCATTTGGGAGCTTTATGCTCTCCGGTCATGGGATCTACCGGACCAGTCTTTACTATATACAGTCCTAATTTGAAGCCCCCAATGCTGACAGCTATCACGAGTGCAAACAATACCAGCCATACTATAAAGTGGGCCGATGAAAAATTGCCGGATGAACTGAGATCAAACAGGGCAGTGATGAATGTGAATATCATCCAATACATGGCGGTGGCGTAAGAGTACCATTTGAGAAGTTTATGATACTTGGCATCCTTAGTGCATACGGTGGTCATATCATAATCGGCATAATTGGTTCTGCCGGTTTTTCTCAGAAAGAAGTATCCGAACAGAAACGATATAATCCATAAGATACACAGGCCGATGACATTTTCCGTTGTCAGTCTGTTATCAAAGTGCATCCACACTGCCACAAGCGGGGCTGCTATAAGGTTCACGCCTATGAGATATCCCTTGGTGGCTGAACGTACGCCGGTCAGTCTGCGTTCCATTACTTTGCGCAACTGCTCATCGGACACTATCTCCTGGCCGTCAAGCCTCTTGTCCATCAGGTCGTATGCGGTTTTGAGTTCCTCCAGTTCAAGGAGTTCGTTATTATTCTGTGTCATAGTTTTAAAGTATTAATTGTTAGACATTGATTTGAGTTGTTCCTTGATGCGGAACAGTCTGCTTGTTACAGCCGATGTGGATATGCCCACAATTGCGGCAATGTCATCATAACTCATACTCTCCAACCACAGAAGGATAATGGCGCGGTCAAACAATTCAAGCTTGTTGATGCGGTTGTACAGCATCTTGATCTGCTGACCCACTTCATCGGAATCATTCATCACATCCTTGTCAATTGCCAGCGGGACAGTCGCAACACGCCTTTTATTGTTGCGGTCTATGTTACAGCAGGTATTAAGGCTCACCTGCCATATCCACGTCTTGGGGCTGCAGTCCCCGCGGAACCTGGCAAAACTTTGCCACAGGCTGATCAGTACTTCCTGGAAAAGGTCATCTACCTGAGTAGGATTGTCCGAGAAGAAGTAGCATACCGTATATATTGTCTTACGGTACTCCCGGACCATTTTTGTGAATTCTAATTCTTGTTTATCCATCTGTTTTGGAGTTTGTTCATACAATTAGTACCCAAACTCTAGGATTCCTTTCGCAAAGGAACCACTTTTTTTCAATTTCTACGTAAATTTGTACATATGATAGTTTGTATAGCCGAGAAGCCCAGCGTGGCAAAGGATATTGCCGATGTGCTGGGCGCCAAGACAAAACACGACGGATACATTGAGGGTAACGGTTATCAGGTAACCTGGACCTTCGGTCACCTTTGTACCCTGAAAGAACCCCATGACTACACTCCCAACTGGAAGAACTGGAGCCTGGGCAGCCTGCCCATGATTCCACCCCGGTTTGGAATCAAGCTGATTGAGGATAAGGGTATTGAGAAACAGTTCAAGATAATTGAGTCACTCATGCAGAAGGCCGATGGCATTATCAACTGCGGTGATGCCGGCCAGGAGGGTGAACTTATACAGCGCTGGGTGATGCAGAAAGCCGGCGCCAAGTGCCCCGTAAAGCGTCTGTGGATTTCATCACTGACCGAGGAGTCCATACGCGAGGGATTCAGCCGTCTGCAGGACCAGGATGCGTTCAAGTCTCTTTATGAAGCCGGATTGTGCCGCGCCATCGGTGACTGGCTGCTTGGCATGAACGCAACCCGACTCTACACCATGAAGTATCGTAACGGGAACAGCCGCCAGGTGCTCTCCATCGGCCGCGTACAGACTCCAACACTGGCACTTGTAGTAAACCGCCAGAAGGAGATTGACAATTTCAAGCCGGAACAGTACTGGGAACTCAAGACCGTTTATCGGGATACCACCTTTTCTTATACAAAAGGCAAGTTCACCAAGATTGAGGACGGCCAGGCTCTGCTTGAGGAGATCCACCCACTGAACTTTGTCATTACCGATGTAACCCGCAAGGAGGGAAAGGACTATGCCCCGCGCCTGTTTGACCTCACATCACTGCAGGTGGAGTGCAACCGCAAATACGGTTATTCGGCCGATGACACCTTAAAGACCATACAGTCACTCTATGAGAAGAAGATAACCACATATCCCCGTGTGGATACCACATTCCTGAGTGATGACATATATCCCAAATGTCCGGGAATACTAAAGGGCCTCAAGGATTACGCCCAGTTTACCGCACCGCTTGAGGGGATACGACTGCCCAAGACCAAGCGAGTCTTTGACAACAGCAAGGTGACTGATCACCACGCAATAATACCTACCGGAGTATATCCAAACAACCTGACTCAACAGGAGCGTGCCGTGTTTGACCTGATAGCCCGCCGCTTCATAGCAGTCTTCTACCCCGACTGCCTCTACGCCCAGACTACAGTCTTGGGCAAGGCAGGCCGCGCGGAGTTCAAGACCACCGGGCGCGAGATACTCAAACCCGGGTGGCGCGTACTGTTTGACAAGGAAAAACAGGAAGACAAGCAAGATGATGAGGAGCGTATCCTGCCGCAGTTCACTGTAGATGAGAGCGGACCGCACGCCCCTGAACTGCAGGAGAAATGGACCACCCCGCCCAAACCTTACACCGAGGCCACCCTGCTGCGGGCAATGGAAACCGCCGGCAAGTTGGTGAATGATGAGGAACTGCGAGACGCCATGAAGGAGAACGGAATAGGCCGACCCTCAACCCGTGCCGCCATAATAGAAACCTTATATAAACGCGGGTACATGCGCAAGGAGAAAAAGAACCTCTTTCCCACACCCACGGGCATCGGCCTGATAGACCTTATCCATGAGGAGCTGCTCAAGAGCGCCGAACTTACGGGAATCTGGGAGAAACACCTGCGCGAGATAGAGCGCGGCCAATATCAGCCAGCCCAGTTCATGGATGAGCTCAAGCAGATGGTCACAACCCTTGTACACGATGTCCTCTCCGACAACTCCTCAAGACTATAGTGCCAAATAGAACCGTCCCCTTTGGCACCGCAATAACAGATACTTTTTTACGTTATTACAATACATGAAGAGAACGGCTGTATACGTGATAGTTGCGGCCCTGTTGCTGTTTTGCGGCTGCGGGGCTGAACTCAGTATGCGCAAAGGTGACCAGAGCTATGCTCTGGGCGAGTATTCCGAAGCCGCCGCCAAATACAAGAAAGCA
This sequence comes from Bacteroidaceae bacterium, assembly GCA_017642425.1. GTDB lineage: Bacteria > Bacteroidota > Bacteroidia > Bacteroidales > Bacteroidaceae > Colenecus. The sequence goes on along the minus strand of JAGCPB010000020.1, from coordinate 175,919 downwards.
TACGCAGGCATACCGTCCAAGGAGAAAGAGCTGCGCGCCGACATAGCTTTCAAGCTGGGCGAGAGTTACCGTCACATCAATTATGTGCCGCGCGCCCTTGCCGCCTATCAGAACGCAGTCCGCTACAAGTACCCCGACAGCATTGTCTATCGCCATCTGGCCGATATGCAGCGCATAAGCGGCAAGACCAAGGATGCCGAAAAGAATTATCAGATTGCGCTGGAGTATGACCCCGATGACCGTCTGGCACAAAACGGGCTGGAATCATGCAGTCTGATTCAGGAGCTTAAGGACAACCCCACCCGTTACAACGTAAAGAAAGACAACCTGATGAACGGCCGTTACGCTGACTGGTCACCGGTTTATGCAAGCGCCGAATATGACCAGATAGTATTCACCTCAACCCGTAAGGAGTGCACAGGCGATGACTTGAACGGCATAACCGGCATGAAAAGCTGTGACTTTTTTGTGATACGCAAGGACGAGAAAGGCAAATGGCAGAAACCGGAACTTATAGAAGGCGGCCCCAACACCGCTTTTGAGGACGGAACCTGTTCTTTCAGCCCTGATTTCAGGACCATGTACTACACCTACTGTGCATCGGACCCCCAACTGCCCCGCCCCGCCACCATATATGAATCATCCCGCAGTGACGCCGCATGGGGGGCAGGCAAGCCATACAGCTCGGCATCGGACTCAATCTACAACTACGCACACCCAGCGGCATCGCCCGACGGCAAGTGGCTCTATTTTGTATCCGATATGGACGGCGGCTACGGCGGCATGGACCTGTGGCGCGTACCTATAGGAGGCCGTCTGATAGGAGCTGAGAACCTGGGTCCTGACATCAACACCCCCGGCAACGAGATGTTCCCCACTTTCCGCCGCAACGGAGAACTCTATTTCTCATCCGATGGCCATCCGGGAATGGGCGGACTGGACATATTCCGCGCCATAAGCACCAGTGACAGCACATGGACGGTGACCAACATAGGCACACCCGTAAACTCAATAGCCGATGACTTTGGCATGACCTTTGAGGGTGACTACACACGCGGATTCTTTAGCAGCAACCGTAATGACGGACGCGGCCGCGACCATATCTGGTCATTCGAGTTGCCCGAAACTGTCCACAACATAGTAGGCTGGGTCTATGAGAAAGACGGCTATGAACTGCCCGATGCCCTTGTCTACCTGGTAGGTAATGACGGCACCAACATGAAACTGAACGTTAGGGATGACGGCTCGTTCACCCAACGTATAAATCCCGGAGTAAGTTATGTGTTGCTGGGAACAGCCAAGGGATTCATGAACTATAAGCAGGAGATGACAGCCGACAGCACTGACCAGGACCGCGAATATGTACTGCAGTTCCCGCTTTCATCCATATCCAAGCCTGTCCTTATAGACAACATATTCTTTGACTTTGACCGCGCCACCTTGCGTCCCGAATCGGCGGAGTCACTTGATGAACTTGTACAGTTGCTCAAGGACAATGCCGGTGTAACCATAGAGATAGGTGCCCACTGCGACTACAAGGGTGATGACGATTACAATAAGCGCCTGTCACAGCAGCGTGCCGAAAGTGTCGTGGACTACCTTATCAATCACGGGATTGACAAGAAGCGCCTTACCGCACGCGGATACGGAGAGACTACTCCCCAGACAATTACCAAGAAAGCTGCCGAAAAATATGATTTCCTGAAAGAGGGCACAGTCCTGACCGAGAAATTCATAACTACACTTCCTGATGCGCAGCAGGAGATTTGCAACCAGCTTAACCGCCGCACCGAATTCCGTGTAATCCGTACCACCTACGGTCTGTTTGGCGGTAATTAACTTACCGATATCCTTATCCGCCACTCCTGGGGATACATGTTATTGGCACGGTTTCCCAGATTCTTGGCAAAACCCAGAGGAATGCCATTATAAGTGAGCAGAATAATGCCACGCGGGGCGTCATCCAGATGCAGGACATCACAATGCAAGTAGTCAAGCGCCTGTTTCCTGGAAACCTCTACATTGCAGAAAGCAAACCTGTCCAGGTCATCGGACATGGCCAAAGCATGTGCCGGGACCCAGTCATGTCCCTTGCGCATGGCAACCTCAACTCCAGGAATCAGGGTATAGAGTTCTCTGTTCACCTGATTCATATCTGCTGCAAGCGGGGCTGGCAGGGCATATACCGAATCACCTTTTATAAAGTATTCAAAATCATACGGTGGCAAAAGCCAGTCCCTGCATTGGGCGGGAACGGCAGGATCAGTCCTGAACGGGCGCAGGCTGACATCACGGAAAGTACCATCTGGTTTCTGCAACAGGCAAATGAAGAAGCCCTCGCCACGGGTACGGTGCTGCATGAAATGATAAACCGGCAGTTCATCATCGGTAAGTGAGCCAAGTATATTCCAATCAGGATTAACATCAATCCTGATTGGCGTTGCACCATACTTATCCATAATCCAGCGCACATTATCCTCATCCTCACTGCGGTTGAAAGTGCAGGTACTGTATATCATATATCCGCCCGGCTTAAGCGCAGGCCAAATATCCTCTATGATCTGACGCTGGCGTGCAGCGCACATCTCTACATTCTGCAGGCTCCAGTCTGCAACCGCACCCTCATCCTTGCGGAACATACCCTCGCCCGAGCAGGGAGCATCAACGGCAATTAGGTCAAACATAAGGCTGGATTCACCTATCTGTTTAGGGGTGTTGCAGGTAACCATTGCGGCTGCCTTGCCCCACTTGGCCATATTCTCGGCCAATATCTGTGCACGCCCCCGCTGGATCTCATTACATACCAGCAGGCTACCCTTGGGCAGTACAGATGCCAGCAGAGTGGACTTGCCGCCAGGCGCGGCACACAGGTCAAGCGCACGCACAGGACCGCTCACGCATCTGCGTACAGCCTGTTCCAGAAACATAGATGACGCCTCCTGCACATAGTAGGAGCCCTGATGCAACATGGGATCCAGTGTAAACTGTGGCCTATGGTCCAGATAAACAGCATTCTCCGCCCACTCCACACTTCCGTCACTCCGGCAGCCCAGTGACTCCAGAACCAACCGCTCCGCATCCGGAACAGCGGGATTGAACCTGATGCTCACCTCAGGATTACGCTCAAGGGCATTCAGCAGAGCATCCCTCTCAGATGCCGACAATGCCCCATCCAATATGTTGATAAATTCCTGCGGAAACGGCATAACCTTACCTATAATCTACCGCGAATTTAAGCCAAAAAATCAGTATATTCGCAGACAAGAAAAAGAATAACAGATGAAACAGTACCTGGACCTGCTTGAAAGGATACTCCGTGAAGGAGTGCAGAAGGGAGACCGCACCGGCACGGGCACAATAAGCGTGTTCGGACATCAGATGCGTTTCAACCTTGAGGAGGGGTTCCCCCTTCTTACCACAAAGAAACTGCACCTTAAGTCTATCATATATGAGCTGCTCTGGTTCCTTGACGGCAACACCAATGCCAAGTGGCTGCAGGAGCACGGAGTGCGTATCTGGAATGAGTGGGCAGACCCCGACGGTGACCTGGGTCATATCTACGGCTATCAGTGGCGCTCATGGCCCGATTATGAGGGAGGTTTCATTGACCAGATATCGGAAGCTGTTGACACAATCAAAAACAACCCCGATTCACGCCGCATAATCGTAAGCGCCTGGAACGTGGCAGACCTCAAGAACATGAACCTGCCGCCCTGCCATGCATTCTTCCAGTTCTATGTGGCAGACGGAAAGCTCAGCCTGCAGCTCTATCAGCGCAGCGCCGATACATTCCTGGGCGTGCCGTTCAACATAGCGTCATATGCGCTGCTTACCATGATGATGGCACAGGTAACCGGACTAAAACCCGGTGATTTCATCCACACCACAGGCGATACCCATCTCTATCTGAACCATCTGGAGCAGGCTCGTCTGCAGCTTACACGTGAACCGCGCCCGTTGCCCAAGATGATAATCAACCCTGATGTAAAGAGCATATTCGATTTCAAGTATGAGGATTTCCAACTTGAGGGATATGATCCTCATCCGCACATCAAAGCCGACGTATCAGTATGATAACAATAATTGTTGCAATAGCAGAGAACGGCGCCATAGGCTATAAGGGAGACCTGATCTATCACCTGAGTGCAGACCTTAAGCGTTTTAAGCAACTCACCACAGGCAATACGGTGATAATGGGCCGCAAGACATTCCAGTCACTGCCCAAGGGCGCCCTGCCCAATCGCCGTAACATTGTGCTTACCCGGCAGAAGGATTTATCATTTCCCGGCGCCGAGGTCTATTCATCACTGGACGAGGCGCTGACGCATTGCACCCGTGATGAAAAGACATATATAATAGGTGGCGCACAGATCTACATTCTGGCTCTGCAACTGGCCGATGAACTGGAGATAACACTGGTTCATGACACACCTGTCCAGGCCGACACATTCTTTCCGGAGTTTGGAAGTGATGAAAGCTGGCATTTGGTTAACCGTGAGGACCATGATGCGGATGACAGGAACCCCTTCCCCTACTCTTTCCTTACTTTCAGAAGGAACTGAAAACAAGAAAGGTCTCCGATTATTCAGAGACCTTTCTTTATAAGCACTTATTAAAAGTTTGTCAGTCTTTTGACTTATCCCTACCGGCAGAGTAGACTATGTTCAGGGCCTTGGCCTTACGAAGCTCCTGCTTAACGTCAGTTACAATACCCATCTGAACATTCTCATCTATCTTAAGAGACATCTTCATGAGAGGCTTATCCTTCTCAAACATGCTCTCACGCTCAGAGATCACAAACTCACGGATAGCTTCCGGCTCAGCAAAATACTCGTTAAGCTGAATTCGGGGAGCCACACCATAAGTGGCGCGATACTGCTTTGAAGGAGAACCGATGTAGATGTGCGACACCAGTGATTTCCTCTCAAGCTTCTCAATCTCTGATCCGCCTACAGGGGTCTTAACCTGGACCTTAACCTCAACGTCACGCATTGAAGTTACCATCATGAAGAAGAACAATACGGTAAAGATAAGGTCCGGAAGTGACGAAGTATTCAACTCCGGCATTTCCCTTTTTCCATTACTTCTGAATTTACTCATTGCGCAGTACCATATTGTTTAGGTTCAGCCTCAGAGATCTTGTTTGCGTAGACACCTCTTACAACCGGCTGCTCAGTCTTGTCATCGCACTGCTCATACGGTTTTCCGAATGTCTTCCTGGCCCAAGCGTCTCTCAACTCAGTATAAGCCTTTGAAAGCTCATGCTGAACCTGGAAATAAATCTCATAATTAGTAGTACGGTCAGTCTGTAGTGAAATCACATGCTTTACAGTTGTGACAACTACACCGTAACCCTCAATATCATAATCCTCCTTGATAGGGAGTTTCTCATCATTATCGGGATTTGCTATGAATTCCTTAGCAATATCCTTCAGTTCCGAGACATCAATCACTCTGTTAATGACACCGTTCTTGACATGGATCTCGTTGTTCTTGTTGACCTGGACCGTCATTACGTTACGCTCCTTGATCTTCATTTCCTGTTCCATCTCATCCGGGTTCCACTCCGGCAGACGACGGGGAAGACCCGAGTCAATATCCATTGATGTGGTCACCAGGAAGAAGATAAGCAGGATAAACGATATATCCGCTGTCGAAGACTGGTTAAGTCCGGGAACTTTTCTTTTACCTTTTCCCATAACTCAGATTCTCTTCTGTTTAGTCTTTTACTCTGGCCTTGAAAACGCCCAGCATTGAAAGAATAGAGCAGATTATTGACACTACCACAAGAGCATAGATTGAGTACAGGCACACATCGGTGATCTGAAGTTCCCATGCAGTCTTGACAAGCTCGCCGTCACCCTTGCGGACAGGAGTTGTGCTTGACATGAAATAGGAAACTGCAATCAGGATGAATGTAAACAGGAATACCCAGCCGGCAAAACCTGTTCTCTGCTGTCCCTTTGTCTTGGTCTTAAGATTCCTGAAACCGTTAACGATACCGAATCCGAGAACTGATAGAACACAGATGCCCACGAGAGCATAGAGCCAGATCAGCAACAGTCCGGTATATTCAGGATCTGTCAGGTTCTTTCCGTTGCTGTATGTAGTATTTCCGTAACCCACGCCGTAGAACAATACCAGAACAACGGCAGAAATCACGAAGAGAATACCCAGAATCCAGGAAGGAGCCTTTATTTGTTTATTCTCAGTTTTCATAATCGGTTTTTAATTACTTTTTAAACTTCAGGTTATACTTCATGATGATGTCGAGCAGAGTGACTGAAGAGTCCTCCATGTCTGTGTTAAGAGCCTCAACCTTACTCAGAATGTAGTTGTAGAATACCTGAAGAATAAGAGCTACGATAATACCGAAGATAGTTGTGATAAGAGCCACCTTCATACCGCCGGCAACAACGTTAGGTGAAATATCACCAGCCTTCTGGATATCATCGAATGCCTGTACCATACCGATCACAGTTCCAAGGAATCCGAGTGAAGGAGACATTGCAATGAACAGTGTGATCCATGAGAGGTTCTTCTCAAGGTTTGAAGCCTGAACGCTACCGTAAGAAACTACAGAACGCTCAACTACATCAAGTCCCTCATCGATACGCATCATACCCTGATAGCAGATTGAAGCCACAGGACCACGTGTATCGCGGCAGATTGACTTGGCACCTTCTACATCACCATTCTCAAGAGCTGTCTGGATATCCTCAAGAAGCTTCTTGCTGTTGATTTCTGAAAGGCTGAGGAAAATGATACGCTCAATGCAAAGAGCAAGACCAAAGATCATGGCGATGGCAACGAGTGACATGAAGCCTGCGCTACCCTCGATGAACTTAACCTTGATAGTCTTGTGCAGACCCTCACCTTCTTCCTCTTCGGGAGCAGCCTCTTCAACTACATTCTCATCAGCTGCAGCAACTGAAGCTGAATCGTCCTGAGCAACCTCCTCTGTGGCAGGTGCTTCTGTCTCTTGAGCATTGATTGTCTGGTTTACTCCGAAAGTAAGGAGTCCCATCATTGCAACAAATGCAAATACCTTTTTCATTTGAGATAATTTTAAGTTAGTTATATTAATCGTTTTTATATTAATCTTTCTCCTATTAAGCATCAATACGCGGAAAGACGGGGATTCGAACCCCGGATACGCTTTTGGCGTATACACGCTTTCCAGGCGTGCCTCTTCAACCACTCGAGCATCTTTCCCTTCAGGCACTATTTTCCCATAGCGTCTAAAACGGGCGCAAATTACAACATTTTTAGTTAATATAACAACCAAAGGTTATTAAAACATGTAAAAATGCCGTCTTAAGAGCGTCAGTAATAAACCCAACCGACACAAAAGTGCCCAATATCCCATATTTTGTGTACTTTTGTATCAATTATCATTCAAAGATAAGGTATTATCACGATAAAATGAAGCCTGAGCCCGGAATTTATCAGTTTCTTCGTCCATTAGGGTGGATATACGGTATTTTTACCCGCACAAGGAACCGTTTATATGACAATGGAAGACTTAAAAGCGCATCGTTCGGCATTCCTGTCATAAACATAGGCAATATCACTGTGGGCGGCACCGGCAAGACCCCGCACACGGAATACACGGCTTCACTCATCAAGGACAGATACAGGACAGTTGTACTAAGTCGCGGTTACGGCCGTCACACAAAGGGGTTCATCATGTCCGATGAACATTCGGACAGCGGTCTCATAGGCGATGAGCCCATGCAGATAAAGAGCCGTTTCCCGGACCTTGATGTGGCAGTGTGTGAGGACCGCACCACAGGCATAAACCGCATTATCGGATTATGCCATCCTGACGTAGTCATCCTGGACGATGCATATCAGCACCGCAAGGTCACCCCTTCACTCAATATCCTGCTTGTAAACTGGCATCGTGACATACTACGTGACGCCATGCTGCCCGCAGGCCGCCTGCGTGAAAGTGCCAAGGGCCGTTGCCGTGCGCATATAATAATAGTAACCAAATGCCCCAGTGACCTGACGCCCCAAGAGATGGACTCCATGGCACAAAGGCTCAGGGTGCAGCCACAGCAGCAGGTATTCTTTACCACCCTGGATTACGGCCGGCCATACCTGCTTGACGACCCTGGGCAAACCCTTACCGTGAGCCAGGTGCCGGTACTGGCCGTGACAGGCATCGCTTCACCCTGTCTCATGATTCAGGAACTGGAACGGATGGGCCACAGCGTTACCCTTATGAACTACCCGGACCACCACCGTTTCAGCAAGAAAGAGATAGAACACATCTCTTCAAGACTGGAAAGCCTGGGGCCGCAAGCCATAATAATGACCACTGCAAAAGATGCGGCGCGCCTTAAAGACATGAATCTGGATCCTGACCTGCGCTCCAGGATATATGTATTGCCTGTAGGCGTAAGTTTTTTGCGCGATGCCGACAAATACAGCCAGGCCATCATAGAACATGTGGAATCATTCCGGAAAAAGAAATAACAGAATAACAATGGCAGATACCAAACGTACCCAGATAGCAGAATTAGGAGAGTTCGGTCTGATAGACCATCTCACAAAAGAACTGAAACCGCAGAACGCCTCAACCCTGTACGGAGTAGGTGATGACTGTGCCGTACTGGACTATTCAGACCCTGCAAAAGAGGTGCTGGTAACAACTGATATGCTTATGGAGGGCGTACATTTTGACCTGACCTACGTGCCGCTCAAGCACCTGGGTTACAAGAGTGCCATGGTCAATATTTCTGACATTTACGCCATGAACGGCACGCCCCGCCAGATGACCGTATCCATAGCCCTGAGCAAGCGTTTCTGCGTAGAGGATATGGAGGATTTCTATGCAGGCGTCCTGCTGGCCTGCCAGCGCCACAAAGTGGACCTGGTGGGAGGTGACACCACATCATCCCTTACCGGACTGGCCATAAGCATTACCTGCATAGGTGAGGCAGAGAAAGGTAAGGCTGTCTACCGCAACGGAGCCGGACAGAATGACCTTATCTGCGTATCGGGCAATCTGGGAGCCGCTTATATGGGTCTGCAGCTGCTGGAGCGTGAGAAAGCCGTATTCAACAGCACCCCGCACAGTGCCGGCGAGCCCTTCAACCCCGACTTTGCCGGTAAGGAATACTTACTTGAGCGCCAACTCAAGCCCGAGGCCCGCGGCGATATCATTAAGGAACTCCGTGAGGCAGGCATCCAGCCCACAGCCATGATGGATATATCGGACGGTCTGTCATCGGAACTCATCCACATCTGCAAGCAGAGCGGTACCGGCTGCTGCGTATATCAGGAGCGCATCCCCATAGATTACCAGACCGCAGTAATGGCCGAAGAGCTGAATATGGACGTCTACACCTGCGCCCTGAACGGCGGTGAGGATTACGAACTCCTCTTTACCGTACCCCTGACCGACCACGACAAAGTCATCCAGCTCAAGGACGTAAAACTCATCGGCCACATGACAAAGCCCGAACTTGGTCGCCACTTGGTTACCAAATCCGGGCAGGAAGTCGAGTTGAAAGCCCAGGGTTGGACTTCCAATCTTTAAATACTTTTTTCGATATTCCAAACAAAGGCGCGCAGACCGAGTTTCTCTGTCGCTACGTCCATTGCGTGGAGTTTCTCCAGGACTATATCCACCTTGTTGTCATCAACCATGGTGATTATGCCCGAGCACATTGAGGGCCAGGCATGGTTGCCGTAGTGAGGCTCACCTTTGACCGAGCCCCTGCCCTGCAGCTGCTCCACCATGGAGAAGCCGCGGCAGTTGTTTGTGGTAAGCAAGTCAATGATACGTTCCGTATATGACTGGTCAAATGCTATAAATATTGCTTTCATAATTGTACCGGATTAGTGTTTTGCAGTCTTGTCATGAATGAACTGATCCTTGTTCTGAGCCCAGAAAGCAGCCAGCTCCAACTGTTTGCGGTGCTTGCGGCGAGCCTTCTTGATTCCGGTGCTCTGGAACATGCAGTACAGGGTAGGTACAAGAATCAGGGTCAGCAAGGTTGATACGGTAAGACCACCTATTACCGATATACCCAGCGGGCGCCACAAGGCCGATCCCTGTCCATGGCTGAGAGCCATAGGAATCATACCCAGGATAGTGGTAAGGGTTGTCATAAGTACAGGACGCAGACGGCTGCGGGCGGCAGTTACTGTAGCCGTAATGGCCGACATTCCGCGCTCGCGGCACAAACCCGTATAGTCAATGAGCACGATACCGTTCTTAACCACGATACCTATAAGCATTATGGCACCCAGCATACTCATCAGGTTGATGGATGTACCGGTAAGTGCAAGTGCAATCAGCACGCCGCTAAGTGCGAACGGTATTGAGAACATGATGATGAACGGCAGTGTGAGAGACTCAAACTGGGCAGCCATCACGATGAACACAAGCATGATGATAAGCAGTGCCAGAGTGGCCATATCGGCAAATGACTCCTGCTGGTCCTCATAGTCACCGGAAATCTGGATTGTTACGCCCTCGGGCAACTCCATTCCGGCTATCACATCCTGACCGGCCTCCACCACATCACTCAGGGCGGCACCGCCGGCAATGACGCATGTAACGGTATTGATACGCTGACGGTCCTTACGCTGGATGGTAGGCGGAGTGAATACCTCTTCAAGATGACCTACATCACGGACGCGGACTGCGTTGGTACCGCTGCCGTAAAGCAGAATGTTCTCAATGTCCTCCAACTGGGTGCGGTACTCCGGAGCATAACGGACCTTTATGTAATACTCCTCACCGTCCTCACGGAAATATGATGCCGTAGCACCGTATATACGGTTACGCAGATATGTGGCGGCCGTAGAGAGGTTCAGACCGTGCTGAGCCAGTTTCTCGCGGTCAAACACCACCTCATACTCAGGCTGATAGTTGTCACGGCTTATATAGGCCTCACCAACACCCGGCACATTCTTCATTGCTGCCAGGAAATCGGCGGCCACCTTATCGGTCTCACCAAAGTCATAACCGTAAATCTCAAACTCGGCGCTTGACTGACCACCCATGCTCATACCGCCGCCGGCCACAACCATAAAACGCTCTATCTCCGGACGCGCGTTCAAATCGGCACGCATCTCGGCCACAACCTGGTCCGATGAAATACTGCGCTCACCCAGTTCCTTAAGAGATATGGTGAATGATATGATGTGAGTACCGTTGGTCTGCATTGAAGCAAACGTATTGTTCTCATCGGCAGCACCCACACGGTAGTTACAGGTCACCAGGTCATCGGCATAACGCTCCATCCAAGTATCCGACAACTCCTGAGCCACCGCCCTTGAACGGTTGGTGTTGGTGTTGATTGGCATGTAGATGGTGGCCGATATACGCGACTGCTCATCGGACGGGAAGAACTCGGACTTGAGGTTTCCGGCAGTGAACAGTGATGCCACGAAGAGTACTATGGCAATGAGCACGATGGTCTTGCGGTGACGCACTGCCACATTGATAAGACGTGAATACCAGTGGTCCAGTCCGTCCAGAGCCTTCTGGATGGGACGGTACAGGAAAGTATGCAGGCGGCTGCCCTTCTTCTCCAGCTTGAGCATGCGTGAGCAGAGCATCGGGGTCAGTGTCAGTGACACCACCAGAGAGATGGCAATGATGATACACATCATCCAACCCAACTGCTTGAACATTACGCCTGCCATACCCGACATCATGGTGAGCGGGAAGAACACCGCGAATATGGTCATTGTGGATGCCATAACCGATACGGCCACCTCATTGGTAGCGTGTATGGCGGCCTGCTTGGGATTGGCGCCGCGCTCAATGTGGGTGGTGATGTTCTCCAATACCACAATCGTATCATCCACAACCATACCTATGGCAATGGTCAGTGAACTCAGTGATATGATATTGAGTGAACCGTCAGTTACAAAAAGATAGATGAACGATGCAATCAGTGACAGCGGGATGGTGATAGCCACAACCATTGTGGCACGCCAGCGACCGGTAAAGAAATATACCACCAGCACTACAAACAGCAAGGCGTAGAGAATAGTCTCTGCCAAAGAGTTTACTGTCTGTATGATATCCTCCGATCCGTCATGGATCATACCTATCTTGATGTCGCTGGGCAGGTTCTTCTGCAGTGCCGGCAGAGCGGCGTTCACCTTACGGCAAATCTCCACCGTATTGGCACCGGTCTGCTTCTGGACAACCATCATGGCACCCTGAACACCGTTGTTGTAAGACTCCTGAGCACGCTCCTGAGTGCGGTCCACAATCTCGGCCAGATCACTCAGATATACGTTACGTCCGCCTATTGATGCCACCACCAGGTGAGCCATGTCACGCGGATCCTTGAACTCGCCGTCCACACGCAGAGCATAGGTCTCGTTACCTACATCCAGGTTACCACCCGGAATACTGCGGTTTTCGGAGCCAATCATAGCGGCAATGGCCTCGATGGTCAGGTTGTAAGCCTCCAGTTTGGCGGGATCGCAATATACGTAAATCTCACGCTGCGGGGCACCGGTTACAGATACGGTACCCACACCCGGTATACGTGCCAGCGGGTTAACCACATTCTCATCCAGAATCTTGTACAGGGCGCTCTGGCTCTCACCAGCCTGAACGGAGAGCAGCATGATAGGCATCATACTGGTATCGAACTTGAATATGATGGGCTGTCCCGCACCGTCAGGCAGCGAGTTGGATATCATACTCAGCTTGTCACGCACATCGTTGGTAAGGTCATCAATGGAGTGGCCGAACTCAAACTCAAGCGTGATTACCGATACGTTCTCCGATGAACGTGATGTAATATGCTTGATGTGACTGCAGCTGTTGAGTGTATTCTCCAGCGGGCGGGTCACGTTATTCTCTATATCCGACGCATTGGCACCGTTATAGTACGTAAACACCATGATGGTGTTGGACTCAATGTCGGGCAACTGGTCAATGGGCAGCTTGGAGTATGAGAACAAGCCGAACACCACCACTGCCACAAAACAGAGAGCGGTAAATATTGGTCTTTTGACCGATCCTTCGTATAGACTCATGGTAGCTTGCTTTTTACTTCTTAACTTCTACTTCCTTGCCGTCAGCCAGTTTGGCCTGACCCTCAATAACCACCTGAGCGCCGTTGGGTACGCCCGATATCAGCTCATAGCGGTCACCCAGACGCTGGCCCAGCTCAACCTTGTTGTAAGATACCTTACCATTATTATATACATATACAAAACGGTCACCCGATCCGGCACGCTTCTCGATAGCCAGGTCCGGAACAACCACATGGTTCAGGGTACCCAGATTCAGCGTAGCGCGGGCAAACATACCGGGACGCAGTTTGAGGTCCTGGTTGGCCACGTTGACCTCGACCGGGAAAGTATGTGTCATGGCATCCACGGTAGGATATATCAGTGACACCTTGCCGGTAAATGTCTCACCGGGATAGGCATCCAGCTCAATCTTAACCTCATCGCCCTTCTTGACCTTTGAGTAATACTGCTCAGATACATTGATGGTCAGCTTTACGGGAGCAATCTTCTGCACCACCAGAATAGGCTGTCCGCCGTAAAGGTCACCGTTGTCATAGTTACGGGTGGTAACCACACCGTCTATGGGGCTTGCCAGTTGAGTATTCTCCTTAAGTGTCTTGAGTGACTTGCGGGCCACCTCAAGCTGCAGGTTCAGGTTATCCCACTCTGACTTGGAGACACCGCCCACCTTATATAACTGGTCTATACGGTTGAATTCGGTCTCCAGATTCTTGAGCTGCATCTCCTGCTGGCTCAGTGTGGTCTCATCCATCTCAACCAGAATCTGGCCGCGACGTACATTGTCACCCACCTCAACGTTTATCTTGCTTATACGTGCCGGGGTAGCCGGAGCAATGTTGTTCTTAATCTCACCTACTATGGTAGCTGAGTAGACCTGTATCTGGTCCACCGGTTCCTCTACCACCTTGGCCAACTTGACCAGCGGCTTGGCGTTGGGATCAACCAATGGTGCCTGTACGGTTGTCTCTGACTTTTTCTGCCCGCAGGCTGCCATAATCAGCATGGAGCAGAGAGCGATTCCTGTAATTCTGAATGCTTTCATATTATCTTGTCTTTATTATTATAACCTTATTTATTATTGTCCGGGGCAGGAATACCCTCGTCATTGCCCAGCACCTTGTCCAGGTCTGCCTTGGCGGCCAGATAGTTGTATATGGACTGGCTGTATGTCAGTTTGGCCTGAGTAAGCTGTACCTCACTGTTGTTCAGTTCAAGTATGGTACCCTTACCTATCTCATAACGCTTGCTGGCTATCTCACGTCCCTTCTCGGCCTGCTCAATGGCCTCATGGTTACTGGCCACCTGCTCGGCATTGGCCTTCATGTTGTCCACGTAACTGCGCACCTGCATGCCCAGCTGTTTCTCAGTGTAATCGATATTCTGGCTCAGCTGGCTAATCTGCAGCTTGGTACTGCGCAGTTTGGTAAAGTTACCCATGCGGAATATGGGCACTGAAAGTGACAGAACTATCGATGAACTCTTGGCCCATGTATATTGGCCTACGTTCCAGTTATCATTGTAAAGAGACTGGAAAGAATAGGTACCTGCCAGCGCAAGAGTAGGCATAAAGTTCATCTTCTGCACCCTGAGAGTCTGGTTGAGCATAGTCTCATTATTCTTGAGCTGACGCATATTGGTATTGTTCTCAAGAGAGTAGTCTCCGGCCGTTAGTGACTCAATATATAGCTGGTCCTCATAATCCTCCATGCTGCCCTCAACCTCTATATCAGTCTCCGGATCCATTCCCATAAGGATCATCAGCTGCAGTTTGGCCAGCGTTACGGCGTTACGGGCCTGCAGTACAGTAGGGTTCAAACTGCGCAATTGGACCTCTGCACTTATCTTGTCATACTCACTGGTACCGCCCAGTTCGTAAAGTGACTTTACCACATTGAAGTTCTTCTCGGCCTGTTCCAGGCTCTTGCACAGTACGTCATAGCTGTCCTGAGCCAGTATAACCTGATAATAGGCCTTTGTAACCTGGTTTACCAGATCCAACTTGGAACTGCGGCTCTGCTCAACTGCATTATCCAGGTCACTCTTGGTGAGGTTCATGGTTGCATAAACCGTAGGAGCAAACAGCGGCAGGCTTACCTGTATCTGTCCGTTCCATGTACTGGTGTTGTCCTGACCCATCTTGAACTCCATTCCGTTAAGTTTCATCACGGCTGCCAGCACGGTATACTGTACCGTTCCGTTAAAATCAGCGCTGGGCAAGAGTGCCTGCCAGGCCTCATCCTTGCTGATTTTCTTAACCTCAATCTGTTGCTCGGCCACCTTGATGGTCGGGTTATCACTCAAGGCAATCTTCAGGGCATCGTCAAGCGTGAGTTTCAGTGCACCGCCGGTTTCCTGAGCGTTGACGGCAACCGCAATCAGTGCAACTGCAACCAGGAATCCTGCCCTTTTAAAAAAATCTCTCTTCATCATCTATTGTTTGATTTATACCTATACTTATCCAGTTTTTCCATACCCTTGGGCGTAGCTATACCCCTGAGCAGCACCACTATTGTTCCGTCTATCAGTTCATCGTAACGGAACTGGCCGCTCTCGGACTCCTTGTTGGCCATAGTGCCCATAGCGCTGAAAGATTTCATCAGCACATCCATGTTCAGGTCATCGCGGAACACCCCCTGTCTGACTCCCAATTCCATGAAACCGCGCATGCGGCATGCCATATCAGCCAAGTGCTCATGGAACAGTTTCTTAAGCTTGGGATACTTGTCCATATCTTCAAACTTATTGTGGTCCCTCTCGCGAGATTCGGCAATAAGCACCTCCAGATGCTTTATAAAGACGGTCAGGACATCCTCCTCACGGCCCATCTCATCGGCAATAATCTTTGACATGCGGGCTATGTGTCTTTTCATGCACTCCACAAGAAGCTCCTCCTTGCTGCCGAATATCTCATAGAGGGTACGCTTGGAAACCGACAGCTCCTGTGCCACATCATCCATCCTGACCGACAGGTTACCGCACTTGAGAACTATCTCAGAGGTGGTCTCGATAGCCCTCTCGCGTATATCGTCCCTGTTTGTAGGATTGATAATCATTGATGCGTCCTTTGTTTCAGGCCGCAAAGTTACAAGAAAACTCCGCACACCGTGCAGAGTTTCCCGACCAAAATGGCTCATTTAGCCATTTTTAGCATTTCTATGCCAGATAATCAGTCTTTCAGAACGTATAGATAAGCTGGGCGCAGACTCCCAGGTGTACAAGACCCTCATACTGATTTTCTTCCAGTTCAACAGTTTGAGTTTGCTCACCATTAGAATAAGTTGCTTTCGTGATTACACCTGTTGTGTATGAGATACCGGCACCAAGGGTAAAATGTTCACTCATAAAATAAGAGTAATTAATATCATACGTCAAGCCAAGTGTTCTACCGGATACAGTAGCCCTTTCATTATCAAACTTTTGAATGTCATTCCATAAGAGGGCTCCCATACCTACATTGGCCACAAACAGATGTTTATTGTTTTGTGATGCCATTCTGCCGGAGTATACAGGTCCTATAAAACTAATGTTAACAATCTCATCCAGGACACCATCCTTAGTTGATTCGTCATCATATGTTATGGTAGCCGCATCGGCCGATGTAGCATGCATTATCTGATATCTCAATCCCAAACCTGCCCCTCTGGCTTTCTTGAAATACTGGATAAATTCAACGCCAAACATAATACCGTTTGTAAGTCTCTTGATATGTTCTCTCTCATATACGTTCAGATCCGGATCAATCTTGTTCAGTCTGCGTCCGTATCCTGCATATACCCTAACATTATCCATTTTGTCAAACGCAGAAGGTTCTTCTTTTTCATTGTCTTGTAATGCCATTGCACTTGTTCCGGTAGCTCCAATTGCAGGATTGACAGCCTGTTCAATTGTTTTTACATCACGCGGATTCACCTTTGCCGTATCTGCACGATAAACATCTGACTGCATCAGATGAATGTCTGAACGAACTCCATCGCTGCCAAAACTCTTTACCTTGACATACTTGCCGCCAGACTCCCATGCCTTGAAACGAGTCATCTCAGACATCCTGTCATAACCGGCCTTTCCCTTAACTTCAATGCCTCCCATCCAATCGGCATCGGCCGGAAGCTGCTCCTTCTCTTTGAGCAATACCACATCCTCCAGTGACTTCTGAGGCGGATATGTATGAATAATGTTTGATGTAACCTTAGGAGAGCAGGAAGCCATAGCCCCCATCACGGCAATAACAATCACTGAAACTGAACTTTTCATATATATAAGGTTCTGATTATGGTCACAAAAATAGCTAATTATCCCTAAAATCCTTACCTAAAAATGCTTGTGAGTACATACAAAAATGCGGTCTGTCAATAGAACATTTGTAAATCGTTTCATACTGTGTCATTTTCACCTGCCGCCAATCGGGTATCGGGCCTCATAAATAGTAAAGCCGGTTTTGATCCTATAGTCCGATGCAGGATCGTACTCGGTGAAATCGACAATTAAACCCTCGGTGGCAAAGAAGGACGCATTAGAGACATCGCCTTTGACCTTCATGCTGGAACCGACCGCCATTCGGATCAAACCTTTAATATCACCCTCTACGATCACCTGAGAACCCGGTTGAAGACTCAGATCGCCATCGATATCGCCCTTAATTGTCAGAGTGCTGCCCTCGGCTATGGTAATAGGAATCTCACCTGCATTCTTGATTGCTACCCCGTCGGGATTATTGATAAGGCTTGACTCCGAGAAAATCTTGGAAGAGAGTGCCATATGATCGCTGACTTCGCCCATCAACTTAATCTGGCCGTCCAGACGCGCATCGAACAGATGCACATTCAGCACAGTGTATCCCTCAATATCGGCCGCACCTCCATTGTAAACAGCAACATCGCCCATATCTCCCAAACGATACTTGCCGTTCTCAGGAGTATAAACAGTAACCGGACTACGATATAGAGTCTGGACCAGCAACGGCTGCTTCTGCATTACCAACTCCTGCGTGTACAATCCGCCCGCAAACTTATCCAGATTAACCGTCCAACTGGCCTTGTAAGTATCCCAGGTTGAGCTGTCAACAGCAGTGAGCGTGAAAACATCGGACTTCCGGCCATACGTCAACTCGGGACCGTAATTAATTGACGCATAAAGTTTTGAGCCCCTAATAGGTCCCATTCTCAGACTACCTCTTTTAATGGAAGACAACCGATACTCACGCACCAGACCATCCAACTGGGTGGACAAAACTGCGCTCTGGACCTTTATGCCCTCAACAGGAGTCGTTCCGTCCTCATCGACGAACTGCATATCAATCTCCAGCCCAGAGTCAACCGGTCGCAGTTTCAGAGTGTCCTGAATCACTATCTCATCGCCCTCCTTCAGGTTAAGTAAAGTCAAGTAAGTCCAGGCATGTCGGCTTTCAAGCATTTGAAGTGCCGATCCGTCCTGCCGTGTGTAATCACAGTACAAACCCTCCACTCCTTTGGAACTCTGGCTCCAGCCATACAAAAGCATCATTTTAAAGTGGCTGTTAACATTCCTGCGCTCAGGTGTGAGCACAATCTCATCCTGAGTATTATCCTCATGGTAGAATGTCACGTCGCCCTCAAGAGTACATGACAGACTATCAGCCGAAATACGCGTCTGCTTGAGCACCTGCATCTTGCCGTATTTATCGCACGCCACAGCGAGCCTGTCAGAATTGATCAGATACACTTCGCGGCCGTCGCCGAAACGAATGCCCGACTCGGGATTCTTAATCTGTGCAGGAATTGAAACGTGAACTATAAGAGCACCGTCAATATCATACTGGCTAGCTCTTTCTGGTTCAATAGAATCACCACTATTGCAGGATGCCAATGCAAAACCTGCTACTAGGACACAAAAAAAGGTCTTTCTCATATATGAAATATATAATTAAGGTTTGAAAACAGGGCGAACGTTCAAGGTTTTAATTATGGTCACAAAAATAGCTGATTATTCAACTTATAGCACGTTGTCAGAACGTCAGTTTAAGAGATGCCCCCTGCGGCCCCAGATCCATGCCGAGCGTGGCCACAATATCGCCTTGAGAATTCCTTATTCTCTTGGCTTTAGTACCGTACTTAGCTGTCAGGAATATGGACACACCTGTCCCTATGCAACCCACAGCAGACATCACGACACCACGTTTATACGCAGGCAGTTCCTTGGACTCGTTATACAGCCGCAAATATTCGTCCATATCATCACCGTCCTGCCAGCGTTCATTAATATAACTGTTCTGTTCCGCCACACATATAGCACTGCCGGCCAGCCAAGTGGCGCCAAACACAACTATTCCTGCCACACCCGTTTTCTTCAACCTCATACACTTATTGTACTCTGCCGATAAATCATAATCAGTGGTCACAACCTGCTGTGCAAATGATGGCACGCACAGTAGCATCGCAAAGAACAAAGAAACTATTTGTTTCATAAATCTGCTTTTATTGTATTACAAATAAACCTGTGTGTGTTAACGATCACAAATTTATTATTTTAAGAGTTATCGAAATGTGCTTTTTTATGCTATTTCTCCTTGGCACTCCGATTTAACAACAATTAATACAGTATGAACAAATAGCACAAAAAAGCACAGAGAATAGGTTTATTTAAAACTACCTTTATGGTCTAAATGTTTAACTTTAAATTAAAAGTGAACCGGTATTTTTACAGGACACACATGATTCCTATTATGAAAAAAACTGCTTTAGTGTTTACAGTATTGTCGCTCATGTCGTTTACAGGATTGTCTGCTCAAGAAAAAGGTTTTTATCTAGTGGCTGACGGGTCATACGGCTTTAACGGTCAGTACGGATATGACTCCAACGATAGGGATTATGTCCAGGTAAGGACAAGTGGAGACATCAAATGGCGAGAGCCCTACAGGAACAATTCAGACTGGAAAGCTTCTGTCGGAACCGGATTCATGTTCGGCGACAAGGGACAAGGCGCCAGGTTTGCCATAGAGCTTGGTGTAGGCCTGGGAGGCAATCTGACCAAGTACAAATACAGCAAGAGAGGAGATACGTTTGATCCTGACAAACTCTATTATCCTTACACGGATCATAGAGATTCAGATGATCAAGGACACTTTAATAGCGACAATGGGTATAATACCCGTGCCAGGCTTTTGTCCGCACACATATCGCTGATACGCCGGATGAATCTGGGCGGAGGTTTCATACTGGAGCCCAGGCTGACTGCCGGTTTTGATTATGCAGTCCGGTCACATTATGGCGACGACCCGGATTATTGGTACGGCAACTTCAATACCGGAATGTACAGGATTTCCTTTACTCCGTTTGTATTGGAACACCGCTTTGAAAAGAACCGCCATTTTGCAGTAAAAGCAGAGTTGGGCAGCATATCATATATGCGCTGTGAAACCGAATGGGTAAAAGAGGATTATCAGGTGCTTGACGTTAATTTAAATAGATTTACCGCCGGTCTGGTGTACTATTTCAGGAAATAGGGTACATAGGATTCCTGAACATAAAAAGGTAGTCTAGAAAATCCGGATTAATTCCACAGTTAAACGGACGCTTAAGGATATGGGATCCCCATATCCTGCGTTTTTGTATCAAATATTCTTATATGATACTTTTTTATATGATTTGAAGTTGTTAGATTTGTGGATATAGCTATTAAGCTTCTAGAAGTTGCCGATTTCTGTTTATATAATAGTATTTGAAATAAATACTTATTTTGGGGTTAAATAGCACAAAATAGCACAAAGATATGAATAAGAAAAACCTATATTTGAACCATGTAAAAAGCCTGATTTGAGTTATGAGAAGTTACTGCCGTTTGATATTACAATTGCTGTTGATGTTTCTTCCGGTCAGTTTGTCTGCCAGAGTTATTACTTCCGAGGAGTATAACGGAATTACATATACGCAAGGTTATGTGAGCGACTTTCAGGTTGATGGCATATTCTATACAATTCAGGAAAAAGGTGTTTATGTATCGGCCGAGAAGTACTTGTGTGACTCAGCAAAAATAGAAACATGGTTGACAAGTTCACCAATACCGTGGGATATTATTGAGACCTTGTTTACAATACCATGGGAAATTGTTGTAAACAATTCATATAAGGGAGTGGTGACAATTCCGGAAACAGTCATTTTTGGTGATACCGTCTATAATGTAATAGGAATAGATGCTGCTGCTTTTAAAAGATGCGTTGACTTATCTAGCGTTTATTTTCCTAAATCTGTTGAATACATAGGTGCTTCAGCTTTTTACGGATGTTTAAATTTAAACTCAATTTCTTTTCCAGAAAAACTTAGAGTAATAGGTACCGAATCTTTTGCCCATTGTAAGAAACTAAAGCGATTAATCTTTCCAGATGAATTAGACAGAATAGATTCTTTTGCATTTTTGGAGTGCGATGGTTTGAAGTTGTTAAGTATTCCTGCAAGTGTATCATACTTTGGTATAGATCCTTTTGCAAATTGTTGTAATATAGATTCTCTTTTTTGGAATACTTCTGATGTATCACCTCATCCTACAACCTGGCAATGTAAAAATTCTTTAAAGTATGCCAGGTTAGGTGATGAGGTAACTAATATATATTCAAACTCATTTAATTATTGTACTTCTCTTTCTTCCATAATCATTCCTGAAAAGGTTGAATATATAGATGCAGGTGCATTCGCGGCCTGTAAAAATCTTAAAAAAATAGTGATAGAAGGCAGTCCTGTTATATATGAACATTCTTTTGTAATGTGTCCTCTTATTGATACAATAATCTTAAAAAGCCGGATACCTCCCATTGTGAAAGACCGTACAAATACGGCGTACGGATATTTAGATGGATTTCATGAAGTTTTTTTTGCTGAAGAACCATATAAGAATGCTCAACTTATAGTACCTGAAAGTTCATTAAGTGAGTATATGTCTTCACGTTTTTGGTCTTTTTTTAGTAAAATCAGTACATTTTATGACGGCGATTATGAGTCGGATTCAGAGGATGATTCCATAATTATTAATAACACTGATGAATACGAGCCTGATTATGAGAGGAATCCCATATATCTTAATACTGATGAAGAAAGATATGAATCAGACTTTGAGAAGGATTCCATATATTATACTTTCCAAACAGATGGAGTATATGCGGCAGCAAGGAACATTAGAGAACGCAAGGATTATAGTGGTGACGGACCTCTAACCCCTCGTGACCCCCAATCAGGTGGTCAACAACCACGTGTACCTATTAGGACAAGGGCACAAGAAACTTCCAATGATTCATTAGATTATATCACTTATCGCGGTAATATAGTGATTCCGGAATCCGTATCTGTCTTTGACACAATCTACACAGTCACAGGAATAAAATACCTTGCGTTCCAGGGCTGCAATGAGCTTGAATCAGTAACCATCCCTAACAGCGTCAAACAAATTGGCTATGCCGGTTTTGCGGAATGCACCGGTCTTACTGAGATTACAATCCCGGCAGGAGTTGAGTTGATAGACAAGTATGCTTTTGCCTATTGCAGCAATTTAAAACGAGTCGTTATTGAGGGTAATCCTGTAATAGATGAGACCGCATTCCTGGGATGCGGGACAGAGCTTGAAGTGATAATGGCCGGAGAAAAAGGCGATGAGGAGATGGATCCCGACGATGAGAGATTGGACCCCTTCCCGCTATCAGAAGGAACTATCCACTACGGTATAGATGGACGGCGGATTAAGGCCGATACCCCTGGTCTGCATCTGATAAAGCGCAGGGACGGTACTGTAGTCAAGGCTTTGGTTCGTTAATCTTAGAGCCATGAGCAGGATAAGGTTTTTCAATTCATTATTATTGCTTACCGTTTTGGCTGCCGTATCGTGCGGCGGTCGCCACAGTGAGCTCGCACAAGTGGAAAGGCTGCTTGAGACCAATACCGCACAGGCTGATTCCTTGCTCGGCACCATAAGCATACCGGAGGGAAAGCGCATGCGGGCCTTGTATGCGATACTCCGGACACAGGCTGACTACAAGAATTACAAGGATATACCTGATGACGCCTTGATAACTGATGCCTGCAACTATTACGGTACGCGCAAGAAAAGCTATCATGCTGCCATGGCCTGGTACAGCCGTGCATGCGTGCTTTCACTTACTGATGATGACCTGGGGGCCATAAAATCCTATCTTACAGCACGGGACCTGTTCCCTGATACGCTTAGCCGCTATTACGTGATTTGTGAGCACAATCTGGGCAAGCAGTATCTGGCCAGGCATCTGTATGATGAGGCTTTGAATATGCTTGAACTGAGCCTTAAGAATGCGCAGACCATAGGCGATGATGTGACCGTAGCCTACTCCAGATACAATATTGCGCTGATAGACCTGTATGAACGGCGGTTCCAAAAGGCCGAATCGGCTTTCACTAAACTAGCATCTAATCCTTACCTGCCGGATTTGTTACGCACAGAGACCAACTTGCAGTTGTCCAAGATACAATTGCATTATCACAAAGACACAGACAAGGCGCTTCAGTACATTAACCGCTATATAAACGGAGTGGGATTTGCATCGGGGGCCGGTTACAGCATCAAGGCCGATGCCTTATACGCGGCCGGCATGTATGATTCGGCTTACCATTATTACTTAAGGTCACTTGAATGTGATACTGAGTTGAGTACGGAGAGCAACAATTACAGCCGCCTGCCGGAACTATCGCTCATGTTAGGCCATGAGGACAGCACCATCTACTACATGGACAGATACAAGGAATGCCTTGAGAGACAACATGAACGTTACAACCAGAATACCATAACCGCACTACAACTAAGGCATAACCTTGAAAAGACTGAGATGATTCACAAGGAGGAGAAGAAACGCTATCTCATTCTGACCGTTTCAATCATATCGGTAGCGTTGCTTGTACTCATACTGCTTTACCAATATCAGGACAACCGTAGGCGCAGACGTTATGAACAACTGTGTGACTCTCTGATACGTCGCCAGATAGCCAGTGAGATTACTGAAGACTCACTTGAGACCGCGCTGGCATCATCCCGCCAGCTTTTCATGAAAAGTGTAGGATATACCATGCTGCAGCAACTGTCCAGTGTTGACCGCATGCCCGAATCATCCGAACTATCGGTTATCCGCCACAACGCCGAACTCTATTTTGAAAAGCCAATGGCCATAATGAAAGCCGTTGTTCCCTCATTATCCCAAATTGAGGTCATGTACTGCATATACCGCTATCTTGGCGTGAACTGGCGTCTATGCATGGAACTTGTAAACCGCTCCCCCAGCTACTCCGGACGCCTTAAACAGTATATCCTAAAAAAGATACCCCAGGATTGGAACAAACTGCTGTTCCAAAACTGAAATCTTTCCCGCAATCAGAGCTAAATGAAATTATGTAACTATATTTGACCTAATTAAAAACATTACCGATATGTTACTTAACAGAAAACTGCTGATGCTTGCAATAATTGCTGCCGTTATTCCCTCCTGGGTGCAGGCGCAGGAGAAGCAACGCAAATTTGAAATCAATGTGGGAATCTCCACACCTGGAATGACAGAAATGCAAGATTCTGAATTGTCTGATCTTGGTTTTGAGTATTTTGATTATTATCATGATAGGCCGTTGAGCGAATTGGATAAAGAATCATATAATTCAACATTGTATCCATGTCTTTCGGTTGAAACTGCCTATAAACTGGCTGATTCTGGTTTCTTTAAACGTTTGGATCTGGTTGGATTTGTAGGTTTGCATAATGTCTTTTATGAAGATTTTGACATAGTCAATAATATCAGCAGCAAAGAAACTGCTACAAAACTGGATATTCTGGTAGGAATCAGATATAACATTGTAAAGAAGACCTATTTCAATATGTATACTCAATTTCTGGCAGGAGGTGCTGTTGGCGCCAAATCGGGTTACTGGAAAATGATGTCTGATAAATGGTCTGACTCAGGTAGTCCTACAATGCAGTTAACGTTTCTTGGCTTTAACGTGAAACTGGGACGTAGGGAAAGTAGGCTGGGAGCAATGGTTGAACTAGGATTTGGATCTGAATATGCATTAAGTAATTTATTTATAATTCCAGGTGTCAGGACAGGTTTAAGCTATAAATTCTGATTGTTATGAAAAAGATTGCTTTATATACTATGATGCTTATTACAGCAGGTTTTGTGTCCTGTAAAGGAAAAGAATGGGACACTGAACAGGAATTGAAGGAACTGACATACAGTTGGCTATACTTTGTTGAAGATGTTATGTCATATTCGGTAGATTTAGATGATACCTTAACATATAAGAATGAAAAGATAAAGATTATAGCAAAATCAAAATTGACTGATTCGTTGTTTGTCGAGTTCAAATATGACATAAACGAGCCAACATCAGATTCTGTAAATGTGACCTCTACTTTGACACAGATAGGAGACTCCATTATTGTCAAGACTGATGGTTACAGATTTTCCAATGACTTCTGGGTACACCTTTTCACGGTTGATGAAGGTATCATCAACTACGAAGGCAAGTTTCATGTTGATTTTTATGAGATAGGCAAAACTACTCCATGGGCATGGTCGGAGGTTTCATATCAAAAAGACTACAAAGACTATTACTATTGGAAAGATATAGATATAGAAAAAAAGATTGTAGTCGGTTGGTACTAACCCGTTTACTCAGAGAGAAGGTCTTTAAGGAAGGCGTCCAGTTCCTCATCAAGGCCTTGCATCAGGCTCTGGCTCAAGAGGGTGTTGTCCTCATCAAAGAGCATCAGTTCTGCTACGGTCTCGCGGTCATCGTCCACCAATACGAATGAGAACGGCTTCCAGATAGCAAGGTTCTCAAGCGGTTGTTCTGCGTCAATATCCTTGAGGATGCGGCGCAGGGCCTTTTCCATAACCTGGTAGAAATCCTCCTCGGGTATCTCGGCCAGATCCGGCAGCTGGGTGGTGACCAGGTCGCGGTCATCATCACTTACGGTTACCTCGCCCGTCTCGCGTATGGGCATGATATGTATGTCCGTTACAACAGACTGTTCCTGCGGATGACGGAATTCGCTCAAGGCCTCATTGATGAGTGTCTTGATTCCCTGAAATGATGATTCGCTCAGTCTCATAGCTTGCGTAGTTTAGTAAATCCTTTATTTACAGGCCTTGGCCGTGACAGTTCTTGAACTTCTTGCCGCTTCCGCACGGGCACGGGTCATTGCGGCCCGGAGTCTTGTCGGCACGGATGGGCTCACGCACCTGCTGACGGGTATCGCGGGCAGCGGCTGCACGCTGATTGGGGTCAGACATATCGGTGCGGTTCTCAGTGTATTGACGGCGCTGCTGACGGTTCATGGCAGGAGCCTCACGTACCCGCTCCGGATCGGGCTCCGGAATCTGACCGCGCATCAGGATTGATACGGTCTGGTCATTCATCTTGTTGACCATGTTGTCAAACAGGGTCACTGACTCCAGTTTGAATATAAGCAACGGGTCTTTCTGCTCATAGCTGGCGTTCTGTACGGAGTGCTTGAGTTCATCAAGTTCACGCAGGTTCTCTTTCCAGCACTCGTCTATGGTGTGCAGCATGATTGCCTTCTGGAATGATGTCACCACGGTCTTACCCTCACTCTCATAAGCCTCCTTAAGGTTGCACGGAATCTGATATACCTTACGGCCATCAGTTATAGGTATAAGAATGTTCTCATAGCGGTCACCCTGCTCCTCAAACACCTTCTTGATGACAGGATTCACTATCTGGGCCATGCGGTCACATTTACGCTTGAAGTTGTCCATAGCGGCAGCGAATATGCGCTCGGACACCTCATCCTGCTTCATCTTGTCAAACTCCTCGGCTGTAAACGGAAGTTCTATGGCCAACACGCGGAATGCCTCCATCTGCAGGCTCTCATAGTCAGCGCAATTCTCGGCGGCACCGGCAGAGCGGTCCCAGATCATATTGGCTATATCCATACCTATACGCTCACCTATCAGGGCGTGACGGCGCTTCTCATAGATTACGGTACGCTGCTTGTTCATCACGTCATCGTACTCCAGCAGGCGCTTACGGATACCGAAATGGTTCTCCTCAACTTTCTTCTGTGCCTGCTCAATACGTTTGGTGATGAAGCTGTTCTCAATCATCTCATCCTCCTCAAGTCCCAACTTGTCCATGAGCGGAGCAATGCGTTCTGAGCCGAACAGACGCATCAGGTTATCCTCAAGTGAGATGAAGAATACTGATGAACCCGGGTCTCCCTGACGTCCTGAACGTCCACGCAGCTGACGGTCAACACGGCGGCTCTCATGACGCTCCGTACCTACTATGGCCAGACCGCCTGCGGCACGAACTTCGGGCGACAGCTTGATATCGGTACCACGGCCTGCCATATTGGTGGCAATGGTCACTATACTCTTCTGACCTGCCTTTGCTACTATATCGGCCTCTTTCTGGTGCAGCTTGGCGTTCAGCACGTTATGCTCAATCTTACGCATGGTGAGCATACGGCTAAGCTGCTCACTTATCTCGACCGATGTAGTACCTACCAATACCGGACGACCAGCCTCGACCAGACGTACAATCTCCTCGATTACGGCCTTGTATTTTTCACGCTTGGTCTTGTATATGCGGTCATTCTGGTCTATACGGGCTATGGGCTTGTTGGTGGGGATTACCACCACATCCAGCTTGTAGATATCCCAGAACTCACCTGCCTCGGTCTCGGCCGTACCGGTCATACCGGCCAGCTTGTGATACATGCGGAAATAGTTCTGCAGGGTGATGGTGGCAAAAGTCTGGGTTGCGGCCTCAATGTTTACACGCTCCTTGGCCTCGACAGCCTGGTGCAGTCCGTCGCTCCAGCGGCGGCCCTCCATGATACGGCCGGTCTGCTCATCCACAATCTTTACCTTGCCGTCCTCGGTCACTATATAATCAACATCGCGCTCAAACATGCAATAGGCCTTGAGCAGCTGGTTTATGGTATGAATGCGCTCACTCTTTACGGCGTAGTTGGTAAGCAGTTCATCCTTCTTGGCCAGACGCTCCTCCTGGGTGAGGTCAGTCTCATTCTCCAGTTCAGAGAGCTGGCTTGCTATATCGGGCAGTATAAAGAAATCGGGATCCTTGTTGGTGCCGCTTATCAGCTCCACACCCTTATCGGTCAGGTCAACGCTGTTAAGTTTCTCATCTATCACAAAGTAGAGCGGCTCCACAGCCTCGGGCATACGCTTGTTCTGCTGTTCCATGTAAATCTCCTCGGTCTTCTGCATGCCCACCTTCATGCCCGGTTCACTCAGAAACTTGATAAGAGCCTTGTTCTTGGGCAGAGCCTTGAAGCTGCGGAAAAGTGAGAGGAATCCCTCGGCCACCTCATCCTGGTTTTCTGAGTGCACCTTCTTACGTGCATCGGCCAGGAACTGCGTGGCCAGACGCTTCTGAGCCTCAAAGAGCTGCTCCACCTGCGGACGCAGCTGCTCAAACTGCTGGTCATCACCCTTGGGTACGGGACCCGATATGATAAGAGGTGTACGGGCATCATCAATGAGCACCGAGTCAACCTCATCCACGATTGCATAGTTATGACCGCGCTGCACCAGCTCGTTTGGATGACCGGCCATATTGTCACGCAGGTAGTCAAAACCGAACTCATTGTTGGTACCGAATGTGATATCGGCACGGTATGCGTTACGGCGAGCCTCTGAGTTAGGCTGATGCTTGTCTATGCAATCCACAGAAAGTCCGTGGAACATATAGAGCGGGCCCATCCACTCGGCATCACGCTTGGCCAGGTAATCGTTCACTGTCACAACGTGTACACCGTTGCCTGTCAGGGCGTTAAGGAATACCGGAAGGGTGGCCACAAGGGTCTTACCTTCACCGGTAGCCATCTCGGCAATCTTGCCTTTATGCAGTACCACGCCGCCAAACAGCTGTACATCGTAGTGGATCATATTCCATACGGTGTCGTTACCGCCGGCTACCCAGTGCTGCTGCCACAAGGCCTTGTCACCGTCTATAATCACGAAATCATGAGTAGCTGCCAGGTCGCGGTCAAAATCAGTTGCCGTAACCTCAACCTGCTCATTCTCCGTAAAGCGGCGTGCAGTCTCCTTTACTATAGCGAATACATCGGGCAGGACCTCATCCAGAACCACCTCGTAGCGGTCCAAAACCTCCTTCTCCAACTTATCTATCTGATTGAACAGCGGTTCCCTATCCTCAAGCTCAGTCTGCTCTACCTTAGCCTTAAGCTCTTCAATACGTTTTTTCTCAGGTATGACAAAATCGCGCACCTTCTGCTTAATCTGCTGTGTTGCGGCGCGCAGTTCATCATTGGAAAGTTTCTCATACTTAGGATAAGTTGCCTTGATTTTCTCCACCCACGGCTGAATCTCCTTGATATCACGGGTCTGCTTGTTACCGAACAGCTTACCTATAAATTCATTAAATCCCATTATGCGGTATTATGTTTTGTTACTAATGCAATATACACGGCAAATCCCGTGCCAAAATGCAAAGATACGTTTTTTCATGTTTATTTGAAAAGAATATGTGACATATTGAACCTCTGTAGTTTTACTTTATTTTCCGGGAATGTCCCGCCCTCCTACCTGGTTCTTTCAGCTGCAGGCGTGTACCTGACTCATCTATGTTCATAGCCTGCGATATGCGGGGATTCGGTTTAAGGCTTTCTATGATTTCAGGCATCTGTAACATTTCCTTCTTGATTATTTCTATCTCATCGGCCTTTTCAGGCTGATAAGTGATTCCGCTATCATCAATTGCCATCCTATAGCTGTCCATGTCAAAAACCTTAATCAGAGAGTCACCTGCAATGGCCCATGTCCCCGCTATCGAGTACCGTTGCATCAAATGGCCCTTGAATGCGACATCAGTCCAGTATGAGAAATAGTCTATGGTAAAAGTGTGGTCTTTCCTGTATTCATATACAATCCGGTAGTCTTGTGTTGCATATGCCGATTCCCACGTGCCCACCAAGTCACTCTCTCTAACCTTGCGTACCTTCATGTGGCTCCCGTTTATAAAGTCTTCCATATCCTGCTCGGCTATGTTCATCAGGAACTTGTTCTCTTCATTCGATTTGTAAGTACTCAAAAGAAAATACTCGTAATCATATACACGATATACATAGAAATCTGTGTAGCGCTTTACCCTGACGGACTTGAGCATTCTGCGACACACCTCCACATAACCTTCATGGGTACTCATCTCATCGGTACCCATCATCATCTGATACTGCTCTTCATCCGTAAAGGGCTTCCGGAAAATGACAGACTCCTCAAACTGCCTGTTAAGAAGGGCCTTATAATTATAAAAGTCCTGCACATTACTAAAAAACTTCCGGTCACTAAGAGTGCGCCAGGAATCCTGACTCATGGTCAAAATATTCTCATCGTTTTTCATAAACTGACTCTGTTGTGTAAACGATGACGGGGTTACATAATCAAAGAACGCCTGAAGCGTATCATCAGAGACACTCTCCAAGCAATCCATGTTTTCCATCAGCCAGATAGTGATATTGTATCCGTTATTCTCGTCCTCCAAGAAATCTCTGACACAAGTAATCGTCTCATCCATATCGTTAATGATGGTCATAGCCAACAAGCGCCTGTCCCGGTCGGCCTGGCGCTTTTCAATAATACGCGATGTACCAAAAGTGAGGACAATAGAAATAGTGGTAGCAAGAATGGTCAACAGCAGTTCCTTCAACATGCCGCCTTCTTTCAGTTTGCGGGCCGACATGGGTATTTTGAATTTCACGTTCATATTTTGATTCCTTTTTAAATATCTCAGCTACTGAAAGTATTATGCCTGATACTCAGCGATTTTGCACACACTTCATTTTATGCAAAAATAGGACAATATTTTTTGAATACACAAACTTGTGTTGATAGGCTATCTCCCAATTGCTCTATTTTGCATATTTTGCATAAAAATGTTTTGCACTACCTATTAAATAGGTAACTTTGCAGTTCAATTACGCCCGATAGGCTAATTGTGAATATATATACAGAAAAGATTGAATATTATGAAGATTCCATTAAGAAGTGACCAGTGTACCGTGGGTCGCCGAATGGCGGGAGCCCGTGCACTTTGGGTTGCCAACGGCATGAAGAAGGAGCAGATGGGCAAGCCCATCATAGCCATTGCAAACTCATTCACGCAGTTTGTGCCGGGTCACGTACATCTTCATGAGGCCGGTCAGATAATAAAGAAGGAAATTGAGCGTCTGGGCTGCTTTGCTGCCGAGTTCAACACCATTGCCGTGGATGACGGTATTGCAATGGGCCACGACGGAATGCTCTACTCACTGCCTTCACGCGACATAATTGCCGACAGCGTAGAGTATATGGTAAACGCCCACAAGGCCGATGCGCTGGTATGCATAAGCAACTGCGACAAGATCACTCCGGGTATGCTTATGGCCACCATGCGCCTTAACATCCCCACCGTATTTATAAGCGGCGGTCCCATGGAGGCCGGAGAGTTGGGAGGTGCTCATCTGGACCTTATAGACGCCATGATAAAATCGGCCGATGAGAGCGTATCGGATGCCGACGTAGAGGCTATTGAGCGCTCTGCCTGCCCCGGTTGCGGATGCTGCTCGGGTATGTTCACCGCCAACTCCATGAACTGCCTCACTGAGGTTCTTGGTCTGGCTCTGCCCGGTAACGGCACCATTCTGGCTACACACAAGAACCGCGTCCAGCTGATGAAGGATGCCGCTGCACTCATAGTAAAGAACGCATTCAAGTACTATCAGGATGGTGATGAAAGCGTACTGCCTCTGAGCATAGCCAAGAAGAAGAACTTTGAGAACGCCATGAACCTTGACATAGCCATGGGCGGATCCACAAATACAATACTGCACCTTCTGGCTGTAGCCTATGAGGCCGGTGTGGACTTTAAGATGGACGATATAGACCGTCTGTCACGCCACGTTCCCTGTCTGTGCAAGGTAGCTCCCAACACCCAGAAGTATCACGTTCAGGATGTAGGCCGCGCAGGCGGTGTACTGGGTATACTGGCCGAACTTGCCAAAGGTGGCCTTCTGCATACCGATGCCATGAACGTAACCGGATTCTCATACGGAGAACTTATTGACAAATACAGCATACTCAAGGCCGATATCGACCCTGAAGCCAAACGTATATACTCAACCGCTCCCGCACGCAAGTTCAGCAACGAACTTGGCTCACAGGACTGCACATACAGCACTCTTGACACCGACCGCGCAGAGGGTTGCATCCGTGACCTGCAGCACGCCTACACCAAGGACGGCGGTCTGGCCATACTTAAGGGTAACATTGCAGTTGACGGCTGTGTGGTAAAGACCGCAGGTGTAGACGAGAGCATCTGGAAGTTCTCTGGTCCCGCCAAGGTATTTGACTCACAGGAGGATGCCGTAGACGGCATACTTGGCGGCAAGGTTGTGGCCGGCGATGTGGTGGTAATCACACATGAGGGCCCCAAGGGTGGTCCCGGAATGCAGGAGATGCTCTATCCCACCTCTTACATCAAGTCACGCCACTTAGGTAAGGCCTGCGCACTGATTACCGACGGCCGTTTCAGCGGCGGTACATCAGGCCTGAGCATCGGCCACATATCACCCGAGGCTGCCAACGGCGGTGCCATTGGCAAGGTGCTGGACGGTGACATAATTGATATAGACATACCTGCACGCAGCATAAACGTACGTCTGAGCGATGCAGAATTGGCTGCCCGCCCCATGCGTCCGCTCACACGCAAGCGCGTGGTTGCCAAGAGCCTAAAGGCATATGCCAATATGGTAAGTTCGGCCGATAAGGGTGGCGTTAGGATTATAGATTAAGTCAGATTATGAGTAATATGATAACAGGAGCCGAGGCAATGCTCCGCGCATTGCTTGCCGAGGATGTGAATACCGTATTCGCTTATCCCGGAGGCTCTATTATAAAGGTATTCGATGCCCTGTATGACCACCAGAAGGATTTAAAGCAGATTCTGGTCCGTCATGAGCAGGGTGCCACTCATGCTGCACAGGGTTACGCCCGCGTATCGGGCCGCACCGGTGTTGCTATAGTTACCAGCGGTCCGGGAGCCACCAACACCATAACCGGCATCAGCGATGCAATGCTGGACAGCACTCCCATAGTTGTGATTGCCGGCCAGGTTGGAACCGATGCCCTGGGTACAGATGCGTTCCAGGAGATTGACCTGGTGGGCGTTACCCAGCCTATCACCAAATGGAGCTATCAGATTCGCCGCGCCCAGGATATCCCGTGGGCAGTGGCACGCGCATTCTATATTGCAGGCTCAGGACGTCCGGGCCCCGTGGTGCTTGACTTTACCAAGACCGCCCAGATGCAACAGATAGACTTCAAGCCCGCCAAGATAGACTACGTACGCAGTTACATACCTGCTCCCGATCCCATTGAGAGCCAGATAAACGATGCAGTACAGCTTATAGACAATGCCCAAAAGCCGCTTGTTCTGGTTGGTCACGGCGTAGAGCTTGGTAATGCCGAGAAAGAGCTGGCCGCATTTATAGAGAAGGGTAATCTGCCCGCAGCACGTACGCTGCTGGGACTATCGGCCCTGCCCAGTGACCACCCGCTCAACATGGGAATGCTGGGAATGCACGGCAACCTGGCCCCCAACGTAAAGACCAATGAGTGCGATGTCCTGATTGCCGTAGGCATGCGTTTTGATGACCGCGTGACCGGCACATTGGATACTTACGCCAAGCAGGCCAAGATAATACATCTTGACATTGACAAGTCAGAGTTTGGTAAGAACGTCAAACCCGATATAACGGTCTTGGGTGACTGCCGCATCACGCTCAGACTCATAACCGAGCGTATGGCTAAGGCTGACCATAAAGAGTGGATTGAGAGTTTCAAGCCGCTTGACAAGGAGGAGTATGAAAAGGTCATTGACAGCGCCATTCATCCCTATGACGGTCCTCTCAAGATGGGCGAGGTTGTAACGGCAGTAAGTGAAGCTGCTCCGGCCAATTCTGTTCTTGTAAATGACGTAGGTCTGAACCAGATGTTCTCATCACGCTATTTCAAGTACCGCACACGCCGCAGCATCGTGACATCGGGCGGACTGGGAACTATGGGATTCTGCATGCCCGCAGCCATAGGCGCCACATTCGGTGCACCAGACCGTACAATCCTGGCTTTTATGGGCGACGGAGGTTTCCAAATGAACATCCAGGAGCTGGGCACCATAATGCAGACCGGCGCTCCCGTAAAGATGATCCTGATGAACAACACCTATCTGGGCAACGTACGCCAGTGGCAGCAGATGATGTTCAACAGCCGATATTCATGCACTCACATGATGAACCCCGACTACAGCAAGATTGCCGCAGGTTATAATATCCCCTACGTTTTGGTTACGGACCGCGCACAGCTCAAGGATGCTGTCAAGCAGCTTATCAGTGCCAAGGGACCGTTCCTGCTTGAGGCCGCTGTAATGGATGAGGAGAATGTCATGCCTATGATCAAACCCGGCAGCCCCGTTGACAAAATGATTTTTGAAATATAATATGGAGAACGAAAAGAAGTTATACACTCTGATAGTTCATTCCGAGAACATAGCCGGTATCCTGAACCAGGTTACCGCCGTTTTCACACGCCGTCAGGTAAACATTGAGAGTCTGAACGTATCGGCCTCATCAATACCGGGAGTTCACCGCTACACCATCACCGCAATGGCAGACCGCGAAACTATTGTCAAAATAGTGGACCAGATAGAGAAGAAGGTAGATGTGCTGCAGTGCCAGTTCTTTACCGATGATGAGATTTTCATGCAGGAAGTTGCCCTGTATAAGGTGGTTACCAGCGTACTGACCGAGAACCCCGAGATGTCCAAGATCATACGCCGTTATGGCGCCAAACTGATAGAAGTAAACTCCACTTTCTCAGTCATTGAGAAGACCGGACGCACCGAGGATATCACGGCACTGAACCGCGAGCTCTCCGCTCAGGGTGGTATGCTACAGTTTGTAAGCTCCGGCCGCGTAGCTATCACACGCGCCCGCATTGAGCACGTAAACGAGTATCTGGATAAGATGGAAGCCAGATACGGAAAGAAGTAAATGGAATATTAACTATATAAACACAACAAGAAAACTATGAAAATGAACTTTGGCGGTGTCATAGAAGAGGTTATGACACGTGAGGAGTTCCCGCTGGAAAAAGCCCGCGAGATACTCAAGAATGAGACAATCGCAGTTATCGGTTACGGCGTTCAGGGTCCTGGACAGGCTTGCAACCTGCGCGACAACGGTTTCAACGTAATAGTTGGCCAGCGTCAGGGCAAGACCTTTGAGAAGGCTGTTGCCGATGGTTGGGTTCCCGGCAAGACTCTGTTCTCCATAGAGGAGGCAGCCCAGAAGGGTACAATCATCTGCATGCTTCTGTCTGATGCAGCTCAGATGCAGCAGTGGCCCAACATCAAGCCTTACCTGACCGCAGGCAAGACTCTATACTTCTCACACGGATTCGCAATCACATGGAATGACCGCACAGGCGTTGTTCCTCCCAAGGATATCGATGTCATCATGGTTGCTCCCAAGGGTTCAGGTACATCACTGCGTACCATGTTCCTCGAGGGACGCGGCCTGAACAGCTCATATGCCATATATCAGGATGCATCAGGTCATGCTCTGGATAAGGTTCTGGCATTCGGTATCGGTATAGGTTCCGGTTATCTGTTCGAGACCACTTTCATCCGTGAGGCCACATCCGATCTTACCGGTGAGCGCGGTTCACTGATGGGTGCTATCCAAGGTCTGCTTCTGGCTCAGTATGAGGTTCTGCGTGAAAACGGCCACACTCCCAGTGAGGCATTCAACGAGACCGTTGAGGAACTCACCCAGTCACTTATGCCTCTGTTTGCCCAGAAGGGCATGGACTGGATGTACGCCAACTGCTCAACCACAGCACAGCGCGGTGCCCTTGACTGGATGGGTCCGTTCCACGATGCCATAAAGCCCGTTGTACAGAAGCTCTATGCAAGCGTCAAGTGCGGTAACGAGGCTCAGATCTCAATTGACAGCAACTCAAAGCCCGGCTATCGCGAGGGTCTTGAGAAAGAGCTGGCTGCCCTGCGTGACAGCGAGATGTGGCAGACAGGTGCTGTTGTCCGTAAACTTAGACCTGAAAACAATTGATTGTTCTCAGGCCTAAGGCTGTTAGCTATTAGCTGTTAGCCTCCATCCTGCGGATAACAATAAAAAAAATGACGGAAAATAAATTCCGTCATTTTTTTATTGAAACCAACAGCCAACAGCCAATAGCGATTTTCTGATGGTCACATTAGAAAATCTTGTAGCGGTTGTCAATAACCTTAGCCTGATAGTAAAGCTCCTCAATAAGGGCGCTCATGATACGGCTTGATGACATGCTGCGTGTGCGGAGCTCCTCTGACTTGTCGTCAAACTCTGCAGAGTATGAATCGGGAGAAATTTTCTCTGCCACGAATACGCAGTTCTCTCCCTTCATGGGAAGTGTAAGCTCATTCTGTTCAAGATTGAATACGCTGGGACCTACAATGGCTTCATTTGCATACAGAGATGAAACGAATGCGTCATTGTTAAAGTTCACGAACTTGATGGTATCAATATTGACTCCGGCAATAGCCTGAACCTCTGCAAGACTCTTTCCGGCAAGTTGTCCCTTAAGCAATTCATATTTCTTGCTCTTGATAGCTCTGAGTGACAGTGTGGGAGTTGCATCCTCAAGACTGCGGTAGCCGCGCGGATGGATCTTCTCAACACCTACCACAAGCAGATGGTCATTGGCATTGCCAACCTCATAAATACGTGATACCTCACCCTCCTCGGCTTCAAACGCCCAACGGAGAGCCTCAACAGACTTGGCCACACCCGATACGTTATGGCTGTAATTCTGGAATCCGGGATAATAGAGAAGACGGAAATCAGAATCCTCGGCGTTTGCCC
Source organism: Bacteroidaceae bacterium (assembly GCA_017642425.1). Lineage (GTDB taxonomy): Bacteria > Bacteroidota > Bacteroidia > Bacteroidales > Bacteroidaceae > Colenecus. The sequence continues at coordinate 138,959 of JAGCPB010000020.1, read as the reverse complement.
TAAGGTCATCGACTGTTGTATTGAGTGACAGGAATGCGCTGAGTTTGTTATAGGCGTCATTGCTGGTCTCCTCGCTGAACTCAATAGGACGCTTTACAACAACGGTGTTGTACTTGGTGACAGGAGTCTTTACGTCAAACACCTTGATGATAAGGCTGGCATTGCTCAGTTCAAGAGCGGAAACCTCACCCTTCTTCATGCTGTTAAGCTTATTGATATATGCGGCGTTGTCACCGTTAACGACAGCAGGCTCGTATGAATCGGCCGAAAGCCACTGCTCAATGGCGGTCTGACCGTACTTAGAGGCTATCTCAGCAAAATCAGCACCCTTCTTGAGAGCATTGATAATACTGTCTCTACGTGTAGCCTGGGCAGCCTCATCATCACCAATAACCTGCATCACGCTGAACTGTATGGAGTCATATCCGCTTACAGTACCCAGAAGCTTGAATGCATTGTAAGAATCATCATAGTCACTGTAATAAGGACCGAACACACCACCTACCTTTACGGAATCAAGTCTGATGGCAACATCCTCGGGCAGATTCTTAGCTGAACGGGCAACCTCACTGTACGGCTCGTCAGATCCTGAGCGACGTACAAATGATGCGTAGTCATCAATGTCAGACTCAAGCTGGTCAACCAGTTCATTCATCTCCTCCAGCTGAGCAGCCCTGTCGGCCTGACTGGGAGTAATCTCATAATCAATGTAAACGATATCGCGGTTCTCTGAATAGTTGTATAGAGCAGGCTTGTTCTCATTATATACAGACTTGAGGTCTGCGGCTGAAACCTTGGCATCAGCATCGGAGATTGATGAGTAAGGCAGAGAGGCCATCAGCACATCAGTTCTCATGATACGGTTCTCAAAAGCGTTCTTGGCGGCTATCGGATTTGACACGATAGCGGCGTTTACCAATGCGGAATACTTGTCATACTGAAGGTTGCTCTTGATGTTCTTCTCTATGAACAACCAGTAGTTGTACATGCTCTGATAATATGCATACTCCTCGGCCGAAACCATCTCCGGGTCAAGCTCGGCATAGAAAGCAATGAAATTCTTAAGAAGATCAGTATCAAACTTTCCTTCTGCATCGTTGAACGGAGTTCTGGCAAGCATCGGGTCTGTTCCACGCTCTATCACCTCCCTGACCTCGGCATCAGTCACCACAAGACCTATACAATTGGCTTCCTTGTCAAGGATACGGTTACGTACCATTGTTGCCCACACTTCATCCTTGAGTGAATTCTGCATCTCCTCAGTTACATCCTGAATCTGATTGGCGAATTTGACCACATCGGTATAAATCTCAAGTTCCCTCTGGAAATCCATGGCGGAGATATCCTCTCCTGATATGGTACCCACATACTGAATTCCCTGATTAGGACGTATGATCTTCCATGCGTCACCAAGAATGAAGGCCAGCATAGCAAGGCCGATAACGATAAGAAGCAGTGGTCCTTTGCTTCTGATTTTCTGTAATGTTGCCATTTCTTATTGTTGTTTTATTCGTTTTTTAGTTCAAAAAGCCGCCAATGCGGTTAAAAGCGCACAAAATTACAAAAAAATGTTCTTAAAATCCAAAATGCGCTTATTTATTTAATGTAAGTTCAACCAGTTCTATCTTGGTCTCGCCGCGTTTGAGTATCCTGAAAGAGTAATCACCAACCGATATTTTCTCATTGACTTTGGGGAATCCCTTGGCCTTGGTCAGAATGAGACCGCCCACGGTCATGTATTCATCAGATTCCGGAATGTCAAGACCGAACATCTCATTGACACGGTCAATCTCCATACGTCCGGACAGCAGATAACCGTCATCGGTCTTCTTGGCAATAAGATTGGTCACATCATGCTCATCCTCTATGTCACCCAATATCTCCTCAATGATATCCTCCAGAGAGACCATTCCCGATGTGCCGCCAAACTCATCAACCACCACCGCAATACTCTTCTTTCGGGCCATAAGCTGTTTCATCAGCTTTTGCGCGGCAAGTGTCTCCGGAACAAAAGGAACGGTCTGTATATGCTCAGGCCAGTCATTCTTGAAACGGAACAGTTCTGACGAATGTATGTAACCTATGATATGGTCCATATTCTCCTCATAGACAAGTATCTTGGAGTATCCGGTCTCTATAAACCTCTCTCTCAACGCATTCCATGACACGCCTTTCTCTACGGCACATATCTCGTTGCGCGGCACCATGCAGTCACGTGTCTTGACATTTGAGAAATCAAGCACATTCTGGAATATACGGACCTCTGAATCCGGCTGGCTGTCCTCCTCAGATCCCGAAAGGCCGGACTGCACGAAATAATCCAGGTCAACCTTTGAGAATGCCTTGGCGGTATTCTCCTTGTCTATCCTTACGCCGAACATCCTCAGAATTATCCTTGAAAGCCATGTGGTAAAGAGTGATATGGGATAGAGAATGATATAGATCAGATAGATGGGGAACGCCAGGAAATTGAGTTTGCCGTTGGGGTTGTAACGGAATATGGTCTTGGGCACGAACTCCCCTACCACTATCACGATCGCGGTCGATACAAGAGTCTCAATCACAATAAGCAGGAACTCATTGGCAATAAGTCCGTCCGGAAGCAGCATCTCAATGAGATGAGCCATCATGGTGCTGTACAGGACAAGGGCAATGTTGTTGCCCACCAACATGGTGGATATATAGATATTGGGATTACGGAAAAAACGTCCCAGAAGGCGGGAACTGAATGTGTTGCGCTCCGCATCCATCTCAAACCGGAGCCTGTCGGCCGAAAGGAAGGCAATCTCCAACCCTGAGAACAAGGCCGAGAAGAACAAAGCCACAAGCATTATGACCAGGGTATGGCTCATTTGGTGTCAGTGACAGGGAATACGCCCTCTGTCCGGCGTATCGTATATTCAGTCAGATTGCCGTTGGACTCAAATCCGTGACCGGTGATAATCTGCCGGTCCTGCTTTATGCGGATAAGGCTGTCAGAATACATACGGTCAGTGTTGTTGTTCACAAACAGCTCCTGCGTATCAAACTCCTCGTTTTTGATATTCTGAGCATGGACATCATGTATAAGATGCCATATCTTGGATTCCATCATATAATAGGCCGTATCCGCCCTCAGCATGGATTCGGGTTGCATAAGCGAGTCCAGTATCTCAAGCGTGACTCCCTGTTCCATACTGTAGAACGGAGGTTTCATCTTGTCAAAAATCTTCCATTCCTCGGCAATCACATGATAGCGTATGATCCCGTTTTCAGAGATAAACATGTCAACGCCACGTGTGGTTATGACCGATGTGGAGTCACGGCTTGTCACAGCCGGCCCCAACTGTTTGTCCTTATTGCTGCATGACAAGCAGAAAAACGACGAGACAACCGCCAGTATGACGGTTGCCAGGTACATTCTTGTTCTCATCGGTTCAGGACCGGTGGTATATATCATTTATCTGATAGTGACTTTCTCGTTTATCCAGCCCTTGATCTCAATCTGGTCACCAGCCTTATATCCCAGCATGAAGAGGTCTTCAACCTGAGGAGTCTGCTTCTTGTACTGTGAGATAAGGTCATTTGCCCTGTCTGCTACAGAAGGATCAACCTTCTTGGCCTGCTCAAGCTTGTCAATAACGGCAAAGTATGCGCAACGGTTCAGAGCGGGTTCATTTGACCAGTCATGCTTAACGGCATAGAGCTGAGCCAGCAGGATGTAGGCGTCACCCTTGTTAGGATTGTTGGACAAGCATTTCTGGACGCAAGAGCGGCTGTTGTCATATTTCTCCTTTGACATATAGATGGTAGCCATAGTATAATAGGTATCACCGGCACTCTTGTTGTCATCATCAAGCTCTATTGCCTGGTTGTAGTACTCAAGAGCCTTGTCCATATCCTCACGCTGGGTAAGATAAAGTCTGCCCAGACTCTTGGCTGTCTGTACTGACGGAGAAATCTGATGTGCATACTCGGCAGCAGTGAAATAGGCGTCACTTGACTTGCAGTCAAACATGGCCATCAGCTTAACAACCTTATTCAGGTACTCAAGATTGTCCTTGTTGTTCTCAATCTTGGGACCGTAGATCTCCTGCAGTTTTTCACAATCAGCGGCACCGCTGTTTATGAAAAGTCCGTCTATTCTCTCCTTAACCTTGACTGCCTGCTCAAGAACCTTGTCATCAGTCTGCAGAGCTATGAACTCATCAATATAGTTGGCGCAGTCAACATAGTCCTGCATAAGGGCGTCACGGAACTCATCGTTGTCCTTCTTGTTCTTGAAACGCTGAGCGGATACATTCATCAGGTCATCAAGTACATAGTACTGACTCTGGCCCTTGCCCAGGTCAACAGCCTTTCTAAGGATCTCATATGCCCTCGAAATCTGTACTTTAGGATTGTAAGACATGTAGTCATGACCGTACTGGCCCAATACCTCAAACTCTGTGGTCTTGTTCTTGGACTGTGCGTTCAGGGGCTCCAGATACTTGAGACGCTGCTCATAAACCTGGAACAGCTCATCGGAATACTGGGCCATCAGATCGGCATCATTAGCTGTCTTGGCATCCTTGTACAAGGAGCGCAGTATCTTGATACCATAGTTATATGTGTTGACCGATGCCAGAGGAGCGTCACGGAACACCTCCTTCCAGCCCTGTTCATAAGCATCCTTGAAATTGTTGGTCTTGTAATACTCTGAATAGATGCTGATGTTCTTGAGAGTATTGATGCTATCTGCCCCGTGACCGTAACGGGAACCGTCTTCCACGCCTTTCTGTGCGTTTACGCCCATCACTGTGACAAGCGCAAGGGCTAACATTCCAATCTTTTTCATATTTCCATAACTTTAGTTCTCAATAATAAGATATAATAAACACATATTGGTTAAATCAGTCCACCATAAGTTTCATAAACCAGCGTTCCATAAATGTTACGCTAAGGTTCAGTCTTATATAATTTTCTGTTATCATTCCTTTCTCCATGGGCTGCACCCTGACGTACTCTCCCGACACATGGAGATATGACATGCTGTTGTAAGAAGTGGTGATAGGCATTGAGAATCCGGCCGAAACTCCGAACTGCATAGGTCCTTTAGCGCCACCCACACTGTAATATGACTGGGACGCATTCAAACCCACCTGATAAGAGGTGCGTTTAAGCAGAGTCCTGCCCAACTCCTCGGGCTTTATCATGAAACCCGCAGCCACCGAAAGCCTGTCACTGCCTGTCTTGCGGCCAAAGAAACTGGCCTTGGACCATGTCTGGTATGACACGTCAGCGCCTATCATACGGTTTTTCCATTTGTATGTGAAACCGGCAGACAGCAGTTCCGGCAGCGAGAATGCATTATCAATCCAGACAGTATCACTCCTGGAATGCTCATCGGTGACATAGGTATCACACTCCAGCTTCTGCGCCGGGGTAAAACTGACGCCCAGCACCAGACTGTTGTCATCATGAAATGCCAGAGTTCCCTGCAGACCGAAATCAAGCTTGAGGGCTGCCATGTCAGCATAATATGTCTTGTATCTGGACTGGACATCCGATGTGGAATAGGTGTTGCTCACCGAATGGGTTATGTCACCCAAAAGATAAGAGGCGTTGATTCCGGCCGAAAGCCACCGGGTGGGACGCCATCCCAGGCCTCCCATGAACTGCCTTACACCGCCGGTTCCGGAATAGGTGTTTGTGGCTGTTATCTCACCGTCCTCATCCCGGCGTATCAGTTCCGTGTTTGAGAATGAATAACCCACATTGGAGAAAGGCATGAACCCCACAGTCATACCCACCTTAGGCAGGATCCTGAACTGCATGGCCATGTGGCTTATGTATGCGTTGCGGGCATTGACCCTCACCCCGTTCTCACTGAAATTGCCGTTCTGGAGTGAAAAGCCAATATCTGCTATGAACGTGAGCGTATCTACTGCCGAGTAAGATGCCGGGTTCTTAAGGTTAAGCGTGTTGGGATAACGGAAACCGGCCCCTATGCCACCCATGGAACGGGTCAATCCGGTTGACTGGTCTGACAGCAAACCCAATCCGTATCTGGAATAGGGAGAATTTACCCCCGTCTGAGCCAAGACACGGCCGGAGCAAAGCGTAAATGACAATGCCAGTAAAACCGCTATGTACCTAAATACACCTTTCATTATATTCAACTATCCGGGCCAATCCGCGAAGAACCAGATCCGGAACTGCAAAAATACTGCTTTTGGCTTTTATATCAAAGAATTCAGCATCACCTCCGGTTAAAAAAACCAAAAGTGAAGGATATACAGCGGCCAAATCCTCAATATAGCCATTCAATTCATGCCTTATTCCGTTCAGCACGCCGCTCCGTATCGCCGTTTCTGTATCATACCCCAGCAATGGGATATCACCGTCCCGGTCCACCAGGGGCAATGCTCCGGTATGCTCGTGCAGCGCCTTAAGCCTCAGATGTACCCCCGGGGTTATATTGCCGCCCCTGTATACACCGTCAGATGATACAAGGTCATAGGTTATGGCCGTGCCCGCGTCTATGACCAAAAGGTCATGGCCGGGATACATGGACCAGGCCCCTACCGCTGCTGCCAGACGGTCCATACCCAATGTCTGCGGAGTTGAATATGAACTGCCTATGGGTACGGGCGTGGCATATGTGAGCGGTACAAGCCCAAGGCCTGTCATCCACTCCGTCAACTCCGGTTGCAGCTTATGGACTGAGCACCACATGCCGCCGTCTATATCCATTCCGGCAACGGCATCCGACAATTGCCGTACATGCACGGGACCGCAATAGACCTGACGCGGCATACCGTCTTCCAGGACGGCAGCTTTGACACGGGTGTTTCCAAAATCGAGCAATAGTGTCATACTGAGCGCAAAATTACTTAAAAAGTAAACAAGTTTTCTTTAACTTTGTACCAAACGACACCAATAATGACATGAATAAGAGCATTTTCATCTTTCTGGCCTCCTTTATGTTCCTGTTCCAGGGGGTAAAGGCACAGAATGACAGCATAAAAGCCTACCTTCTTACCTGCGAGCCGGGTAAAGCCATTTATGAATTGTACGGGCATACCGCCATATGGATAGAGGATATCAGCAACGGGACCGATGCGATATTCAACTACGGGCTGTTTGACTTTGACACACCTCATTTTGTATGGCGTTTCACGCTTGGTAAGACCGATTACCTGCTGGGAGCCACCCGTTTAAGGTCATTCCTTAGGGAATACGGCGAACGCGGTTCGGAGGTGTTTGCCCAGGAACTGAATCTGAGTCCTGATGAGACAAAGAGACTCTATGAACTGCTCATTGAGAACTGCAGACCTGAAAACAGGGTTTATCGCTACAACTTCCTGTTCAACAACTGTGCTACAATGGCACTGGACAAGATAGAAGAGAGCATTACCGGTACCGTCAGGTTTGACCGGCCTAATCCTGACCTTACGTTCCGCGATATACTGACAGAGCACACAAAAGTGCGTCCTTGGAGCCGGTTTGGGGTTGACCTCATCATAGGTGCCCAGGCTGACAGGCCAATAGGCTACAAGGAAGATGCGTTTGCACCTTTATACCTTATGAGAATGGCCCGGAATGCAGTCATAACAGATACTGCCGGCGTACAGAAACCTTTGGTTCTTTCATGCACCCGCCTTGTCAAACCGGATCATGGTGTGGATTTCGGCAAGCCCGTACTCACTCCGGTCCAGACCATGTGGATCATATTCCTTCTTGTACTGCTGTTCACGCTTATAGGATGGTACAGGAACAGGCCCTATTGGCTGGTTGACCTGATCCTGTTCGGACTCCAGGGTATCGGTGGTATCGTAATAGCGCTTTTGTTCTTCTTCTCCGAGCACCCCACTACCGGCACCAACTGGTTGATTGCCTGTCTGAATCCCCTTCCTCTGGTCTTTCTTCCGTTCATGATACACAAGACAAGAAAAGGGAGAATATCCGTATTCATGATATGTGAATTCGCTGTATGCACGGCTTTCCTTATCCTCTACCCTCTCATTCCCCAAAAGATAGAACCGGCGGTACTGATTCTTATAGGAACTTTTGCCATGAGGGCGCTCAGCACATCAATATATCAGATTCATTCCAGGATACGCAGGGCACCGGCGGTAAAGGACGTACGGCTACCGCTCATACTCCTGGCTGTTCTCTCTGTTCCTGCAACCGCCCACTCCAAACCTGAAAAAAGCCCCAAACTGGTGGTTGGCATAGTGATTGACCAGCTTGATGAAGAGTATCTGGAAAAGATGCTGCCCGTAATAGGTGCCGACGGCCTTAAACGCCTTTGGACCGACGGATACAACCGCACCAACGCCACATTTGACTATGATGATATGGACAGGGCATCGGCTGTGGCATCGATCCATACGGGAGCGTCACCTTTCCAGCACGGCATTGTGGCCGGACGATGGTTGAATCCCAAGACACTGTTGCCCTCATCGCCTGTTGATGACAGCAATTACAGTGGCATCAACACCATAGAACTGTCATCACCCGGTAAACTTATGGCCACCAACCTGGCGGATGAGATGAAACTGGGTTCAAACCGCTCCAAGGTCTGCTCCTTAGCCATTGAACGTGATGCCGCCATACTGGCGGGCGGACATGATCCTGACATGGTGATGTGGATAAACGAAAATGACGGACGCTGGAGTTCATCCGACTATTACGGGGCGTTGCCCGAATGGGTCAATGTGCGTAATGACAGCACCTGGAAGAATGTGGATTGGCGTCCTGCGCTGGCCACAAGTTCATACATACCCGTTTCTGACCATGACCGGTTCAAACCGTTCTCATACACGTTCCGCAAGAACGACATCTGGGACTGGCGCACCACCCCTTTTGCCAATGACCGTATCACAGAGATGGCAATCGCATCGGTTGAAGGTTTGGGACTGGGTAATGATGATACCCCCGACCTGCTGGCACTTACATACTATGCAGGTAATTTCAGGCACACCCCCAATACCATCTGGTCACTTGAACAACAGGATATCTATGTACGTCTGGACCAGACAATAGCGGAACTGGTAAACACCATAACAGCCAGGATAGGACTGGACAATGTACTGTTCTTTGTTACATCAACCGGATATGTGGAGAACACCACCCCCCAATTGGGAGGTACAAGGATCCCAACGGGTCAGGTGAGTATGGAACGTGCCACTGCCCTGTTAAACCTATATCTATCCGCAAAATATGGCGGCGGGAACTGGATACAGGCATTCCATCGCAACCACATCTATCTTAATCATGACCTGATAGAAGAAAAGAATATGGCTCTGCATGAGATACTGGAAAGCTGTGTGGACCTGCTGGTACAGGTGAGCGGGATAAGGAGCGTACTGCTTATGCGTGACCTTATGTCAAACGTTCCGGACTTGGAGGCTGTTCGCAAACGCAACGGCCTGAATGCCACCTGGTCCGGTGACATCATCATAGATGCCATCCCGGGTTGGGGGATATCGGACGAGAAAGACGGGACGGTTCTCTACCGCAAGCCTGTGGCAAAGCCCGTTCCCATGATCCTGTACGGGAACGGCATCAGGGCGGAGGTTAACCACGAACCTATCTCAATCAGCGTCCTGGCCCCCACCATCTCCCTCATCACCCGCAACGATCCCCCCAACGCCTGCTCCGCCATCCCCCTCAAAAACCTCAAGTAGGGGCACAATAGGGACGGTTGACTTCGTCGAGCTAAACCTTCTTTTTGTGCCCTTGGTCATTGGTAAAAAAACAAGTATCTTTGCCGAAAATATTGAAAATGGAGAAGAAATATATCAGTCTGACTTATGACCTGATGCTCAAAGATGCTGACGGCAAACTCTACAAATATGAGAGCGCCACTCGTGAACGGCCTTTCACATTTATATCAGGAATAGGTTATGCTCTTGACCTGTTTGAGAGCAACGTTGGATCACTTGCTGTAGGTCAGAGTTTTGAGTTTGAGATACCTGCCGATAAGGCATACGGAGAATACAGCAAGGAGAACGTGCTGGACCTTGACAAGGGTATATTCCTGCGTGACGGCGTGTTTGACAGCGAGCACGTAAAGGTAGGTGCAATAATCCCGTTGAGTGACGGACAGCAGACTTTCAACGCCACCGTTACGAACATTACCGATGATAAGGTTACGGTTGACCTTAACCATCCGCTGGCTGGCGAGGACCTTACATTCAAGGGGGTGATTCTGGAATCACATCCCGCCACACAGGATGAGATTGACGCCATACTGCATCCCAAATGCAAGGGTTGCGGCGGCGGTTGTCAGGGAGGTGACTGCAACAGTGACTGCAACTGCGACGGTGACTGCAAAAAACAATAAAACATGAATACTTTGGGGCAGATACTTACGCTGACCACGTTCGGCGAGAGCCATGGACCGGCTATAGGTGGAGTGCTGGACGGTTTTCCGGCAGGAATAACCGTTGATACTGAGTTTGTTGCCAGGCAGATGCAGCGCCGCCGTCCCGGACAGAGCCATGTTACCACCGGACGCCAGGAACAGGATGAGGTTGAATTCCTGTCCGGACTGCTGGACGGAGTTTCCACCGGTGCCCCCATTGCATTCATCATAAGGAACACAGACCAGCACTCATCCGATTATGACGAACTCAAGGACTTGTACCGTCCGTCACATGCAGACTATGCCTGGGAGCAACGCTACGGCATACGTGACTGGCGTGGCGGCGGACGTTCATCGGCCCGGGTGACCGCCCCCATATGCGTGGCAGGAGCTTTGGCCATGCTGGCATTCCGCAAGCTGGTTCCTGCATTGGAAATAACGGCGTTCACGTCACAGATAGGCCCCTACTCCACTGATCCGGCCAAGGATATGGATTATTCTGCCGATATGGCCGACAGCAACCCTGTAAGATGTCCGCAACAGGAACTTGCATCAAAAATGGAGGAGTACATTAAAGAGCTGCGTAAGGAGCAGGATTCCACAGGAGGCTGCGTGACATGCGTTGTCCGCGGAATACCTGCCGGCATAGGCAATCCCGTATTTGACAAACTTGAAGCATCGCTGGCCAAGGCAATGCTGGGCATAAACGCCGCCAAGGGGTTTGAATATGGTGACGGATTTGCATCCGCATCACAGCGCGGATCAGAGCATAATGACGCGTTCCGCATTGAAAACGGTCAGATTGGTACTGCCACAAACCACAGCGGGGGCATACAGGGAGGCATAAGCAACGGCCAGCCCATAAGGTTTCGTGTGGCATTCAAGCCCACCCCCACCATAGGTAAGGAGCAGAATACCGTGACACGTGACGGACGCCAGACAACGATTGCCGCCAAGGGTCGTCATGACCCCTGCGTGGTTCCGCGTGCGGTTCCGGTAGTGGAATCACTCACAGCACTGGTTCTGCTGGACCAGTACCTTTCAAGCAAATAGGTTTTCAAGGTTGTCTGCCAGCTCCTGCATGGAGTGAAGCAGCAGTACAGGTTTCTCAGCCTGGAGAATCTCATCTTCAAGCGGGCCCGTGTTGACCGCTATGGTATCTATTCCTGCCGCAACGGCCGCACGTATACCCAAAGGTGCGTTCTCTACGACCACGGCTTGGGCGGCCGTCACTCCCGCAATCTCCAAACCTTTAAGATAAGGATCAGGATAGGGTTTGCCGCGTGTCACCTCAAAAGCGGTAACCATACGGTCACGTGTTATGTAGCCTTCAAAATCCTTCTGCACACGCTCAATCAGGTTCTTCTGCCCGGAGCCGGTCACTATCAGTATTTTTAGACCGGCGGCGGCAGCTTTACGGAACACCTCTTTTGCCCCGGGCATGACCTGGGCCTCGGGCATGGAGCGGAAAAGTTGCGCCTTATAACCGTATATGTCATCAATCTCACTTGCCGTTGCCTCATAGCCACGGTCACGCAGGCTGATGCGCACTACGGTATCATGACCGGTGGCCCCCTCATTAAGATAGACATCATGTGGGGTCATGTGCATTCCGAACCTGGCCATAGCCTGGCTCCAGGCCTTGGAATGGTTGGGCATGGAATCATACAAAACGCCATCCATGTCAAACAGGATGGCGCTTTTATTCTTAAGTGAGAATGACATGATTCTTATTTTCCAATACGGGCAAGAATGGCCTTTGACTCCTCCTCATAGCCGGGTTTGTTAAGCAAGGCAAACATATTCTTCTTGTATGCCTCAACACCGGGCTGGTTGAACGGGTTCACGCCAAGTACGTAACCGCTTATGCCGCAAGCCTTCTCAAACATATAGATGAGCTGGCCAATCCAGTATTCACTGAGTTCCGGTATGGTGATGCGGATATTGGGTACGCCGCCGTCAACATGAGCCAACTGCGTGCCAAGTTCGGCCATCTTGTTCACCTCATCCACATGCTTTCCGGCCAGGAAGTTCAGACCGTCCAGGTTCTCGTCATCGGACGGCACAAGAACCGAGTGCTGCACCTTTTCTACCGATATGACTGTCTCGAATATGGTTCGCTCGCCCTCCTGGATCCACTGGCCCATGGAGTGAAGGTCTGTAGAGAAATCTACCGATGCCGGGAATATACCCTTGTTCTCCTTGCCCTCTGACTCTCCGTAGAGCTGTTTCCACCACTCGCTAAGGTAGTGGAGCTTGGGCTGGAAGTTAACCAGTATCTCTATCTTCTTGCCGCTGCGGTAAAGAGCGTTACGGGCTGCTGCATATATGGCAGCCGGATTATCGGCGTATGCCACCTTACTGGTGGTACGAGCCTCCATATCGGCGGCACCCTTGACCAGTTGCCTGATGTCAAAACCGGCAACAGCTATAGGCAGCAGGCCTACAGGGGTAAGCACCGAGAAACGTCCGCCCACATTGTCAGGTATGATGAAACTGCGGTAACCCTCCTTATCGGCGCATACACGTGCGGCGCCGCGTTTAGCGTCGGTTATAGCCACAATGACCTTGCGGGCCACATCCTTGCCGCGCTGATCCTCACACTGTTTCTTGAGAAGACGGAATGCCAAGGCGGTCTCAGTAGTAGTACCAGACTTTGATATGTTGATTACGCCAAACTTCTTTCCTTTGATATACTCTGTAAGTTCATACAGGTAATCCTCACTGATATTATGACCGGCAAAGAGTATCTGCGGGTTCTTACTGTCCTGGATAAGTTGTCCAAAACTATTGCTCAAAGCCTCAATTACGGCACGTGAGCCCAGATAACTGCCGCCTATTCCGGCCACAATGACCACCTCACAGTTATCACGCAACACACGGGCGGCATCTTCTATGGAATCAAGCAGACCTGCGTCCATCCCTGAGGCCAGATTCATCCAACCGATAAAATCATTGCCTGCACCATTGCCTTTCTCAAGCATAAGGATGGAGTCCTTTATCTCCTGCTCAAGCGCCTTGATAGCGTTACAGGGAATAAAACCCTGAATCTTTGAAATATCAACCTTTATCATAGTCCCTTTTAATTTTTTCTATTTGAATGAATCAGTAAGCAGTTTTATCTCAATTACCGGCGAAATATGCTCATACAGAATGTTGTATATGGCATCAAGTATGGGCATGTTGACACGGTAATGCTCATTTATCTCCTTCATGCACTTGGTTCCGTAATAGCCCTCGGCAATCATCTCCATCTCAAGCTGGGCGGCCTTTACGGAGTAGCCTTTGCCTATCATTGTTCCGAACACCCTGTTACGGCTGAAATTTGAATAACCGGTAACAAGCAGGTCACCCAGATAGACTGAATCATTGACCGCACGGTTAGGCATGGGACGCGCCGTAGCCAGGAAACTGTTCATCTCCTGTATGGCGTTTGACATAAGCACCGCCTGGAAGTTGTCACCGTATTTGAGTCCGCTGCAGATTCCTGCGGCAATGGCATATACATTCTTGAGCACGGAACTGAACTCAATTCCCGCCACATCCTGTGATACCGATGTCTTTACATATGAATTGGTCAGCTTGCGGGCAATATCCTGCGCATTTTCAATCTCCTGACATCCTACAGTAAGGTATGAAAGACGCTCCAGCGCCACCTCCTCGGCATGGCAAGGACCGGCTACCACAGCAATGTTCTCCATGGGAACACCGTAGTAACGGTGGAAATAGTCCGACATGAGCAGGTTGTCATCGGGCACGATACCTTTAATGGCCGATACCACGAACTTGTCCCTGAGCTTAACCTTTAGCTTTTTCATGTGGCTCTTGAAATAAGGTGACGGAGTCACAAAAACCAACACGTCAGAGTCCTGGACAATTTGGTTGATATCCGATGAGAAGTTTATGCGGTTCACATCAAACTGAACGCCGGTAAGATATGCCGGGTTATGTCCGAGCCGCTTGAAATCAGCTATGCGGTCATCACGGCGTATGTACCAGTTGATGGAATCCTCGGTGGAGAGCAGAATCTTGGCAATGGCCGTAGCCCAACTGCCACCACCCATTATAGCCAGTTTACCTTGTGGAATTGCCATGATTCTATATTGTCAGTCTTTTGATTCGGGTTTCATCTGCGGGAAGAACAGCACCTCCTGGATTGCCTGCTGTCCGGTCATAAGCATAACCAGACGGTCTATGCCAATACCTATTCCGCTTGTAGGAGGCATGCCATATTCCAATGCACGTACAAAGTCCTGATCTATGAACATAGCCTCGTCATCACCCTTTTGGCTAAGACGCAGCTGGTCCTGGAAACGTTCATACTGATCAATGGGGTCATTCAACTCACTGTAGGCATTGGCCAGCTCCTTGCCGTTTACCATGAGCTCAAAACGCTCGGTCAGTCCGGGCTTGCTGCGGTGCATCTTGGTAAGGGGTGACATCTCAACCGGATAATCAGTGATGAAAGTGGGCTGGATGAATGTGCCCTCACAGGTCTCACCGAATATCTCGTCTATGAGCTTGCCCTTGCCCATGGAGGGTGTTACCTCAACACCAACCTTCTTTGCAACCTCACGCATCTCATCTTCACTCATGCTCTCCAGGTCATATCCTGTCTTCTCCTTGATGGCCTCCAGGATAGGCAGACGGCGGTACGGTGCCTTGAAATCAACCTCATTGTCACCAATCTTGACCTTGGTGGTACCGTTGGTGGCAATGGCAATCTTCTCAAGCAGTTTCTCTGTGAAATCCATCATCCAGTTGTAGTCCTTGTAAGCTACATAAAGCTCCATGCAGGTAAATTCAGGATTATGGTTGCGGTCCATACCCTCGTTACGGAAGTTCTTGCCAATTTCATAAACGCCCTCAAAGCCGCCTACGATAAGACGCTTAAGGTATAGCTCAGTTGCTATACGGCAATAAAGGTCTATGTCAAGGGTGTTGTGATGCGTAATGAACGGACGTGCGCTTGCACCTCCTGGTATGGGCTGAAGTATCGGGGTCTCAACCTCTGTGTAACCGGCCTCATCCAGAACCGAGCGAAGGGTACGGATTACTTTGGTGCGTTTAAGGAAAGTCTCCTTTACACCCTCATTTACCACCAGGTCAACGTAACGCTGACGGTAACGCAGGTCCGGGTCATCAAACTTGTCATATGCCACGCCGTCCTTGTACTTTACTATAGGCAGCGGACGCAGCGACTTGCTGAGTACTGTCAGTTTCTTGGCGTGAACGGTGATCTCACCCATCTGTGTGCGGAACACGAATCCCTCTATGCCAATGAAATCACCTATGTCAAGGAGTTTCTTGAATACCTTGTTGTACATCTCCTTGTCCTCCTCATCGGGACAGATGTCATCACGGGTAACATAGACCTGAATACGGCCTGTAGAGTCCATAAGCTCTATGAACGAAGCCTTACCCATGATACGGCGGCTCATCATACGTCCGGCTATGCAGACCTGACGCGGTTCAGCGTCATCATCCTTGAAGTTATCTTTTATCTCGGCGGCGAAAGCGTTGGTGGGATACATTGCTGCGGGATAGGGGTCTATACCC
Source organism: Bacteroidaceae bacterium (assembly GCA_017642425.1). Taxonomy (GTDB): domain Bacteria; phylum Bacteroidota; class Bacteroidia; order Bacteroidales; family Bacteroidaceae; genus Colenecus. Next base: position 123,067 of record JAGCPB010000020.1, on the reverse strand, counting down.
ATGGCGCGCAACTCGTTCAGACTCTCTCTCCTGAATTGTTCCTGATCACTTAATTCCATTATTTTTCAGTGCGTTATTTTCAACCCGCGAAGTTAATAAAAAAAAGTAATAACGGCACATCAGCGCCGCTATTACTTTTGCTGTCAGCTATTGGCTGTCAGATTAATTACCACCGCCAAAGAGGCTGAATATGGTAGCCAGTGATGACAGGGTGTTTGATACACCTGCTGTAGTCTCTGATATTGCAGCTACCGTATTTGCCACATTGTTGCCTGTTGTAGCAGCTGCCTGCTGAGTCTGGGTTGCAGCCTGCTGGGTCTGAGTGGCGGCCTGCTGAGCCTGCTGGGTCTGGGCTGCGGCAGCCAGTCCTGCAGCTGCAATTGCCGTAAGGTCAGTGCCCGAAACCAATGTCTGCAATGTATTGGTAACAGGATTTGAGGTCTGCTGTGTAACCAGATTGTTTGATCCAAGTATCAGTCCGGTAGCAAAATCCGTATAGAAACGGCTCTTGTCATCAATACCCTTGAGACCTTGTATTCCGTTTACAAGCTGAGCCATACTGATCACATTGTTCAAGTTGGTCAGGTCAACCTTTCCGTCAGTCTTGTACTGTGAATAGAGACTCTTAAGAGCTGCACCGGACTGCTGACCGTTTACGGAACCTGAACCGTTACCGCCTGCTCCAAGAACACCGCATGATGCTGTGAGCACGCATAGTGCAACCACAGTCAGAATAATTGAAACCTTTTTCATATACATTTTTATTTAACAGATAGTCACTTCATTATCATTGTAGCGCCGCTGGGCTGCATTACAAACTCGTACGGCTTTCTGGTCTTGAGTTTGAGTGTGCTCAACGTAGGCTCCATAGTTTTCTTGTCATCAGTATATAACTGAACATCGCCGTCACTCAGGAATGAAAGGTCAATCTTGCTCTTGATAACCTCTCCTGTAGCGTTCAGGCCTGCCACGAACCAGCGGCCGTCAGTACTCTTGCGTGCCAGAATCACATACTTGCCGGGATAGCCGTCCAGGAAACGTGTCTCGGTCCAGGTGGTGGGAGCGTCACGCAGCCAGTCCATACATATCTTGGGGGCATCCTCCAGATTGTTGGGGCAGATGGCTATGTTCTGGATTGGGTTCTGGAATATAACCTCTGTAGCTATCTGGAATATCGGAGTGGTCTTGAGCTGTGATCCGCGTCCGCTGTTCTGCTTGTTGAGGATACGGTTCATGAAGCAGCCGCCAAATTCCATGCAACCCACTGTGTTGCGTACAAACGGATGGAGAGTGGCCTTGAATGCCTCCTCATCACATGCGCCCTGACCAAAGTACATGTTCTCCGATGCCAGGACAGCCTCAGAACCTACGTAGTTGGGATACATTCTCTCCCAGCCGCGAGGCAGTGTGCAGCCGTGGAATATGCACATGATACCATGGTCATTGGCATCAGAAAGCACCTCTTCATAGAGACGTATGGTCTCCTGCTTGTCGCCGCCCCAGAAATCAACCTTGATTCCCTTGCAGCCAACCTTCTCAAGCCAGGCCATCTCCTGCTTGCGGATGATTGAGTTATCCATCTTGCAGATGGGGCTCTGTACTATATCATTCCAGTAACCGCTTGAACTGTACCAAAGGAACACGTCTACTTTCTTGGAATTGGCGTATTTGATAAGCTGCTCCATACGCTCGTAGCCTATGTTCTGGTCCCAACCGGCATCAATAAGGATATACTCCCAACCCATCTCGCTGGCCAGGTCTATGAACTTGACCTGATCGTCCCAGTTGCATGAAGCATCCTGCCATACAATCCAGCTCCAGGTGCTGCGGCCGTACTTGTAATCATGGTGTGCCTCATAGAGCGGCTCCACATAATCCCACATTACCGTGGTCTCAACTATCGGCTTGAGGTCAGCACCCACGGTGATTGTACGCCATGGAGTTGAACCCGGCAGACGGAATGCGGGACATACGGTACCAATGCCGTTGTTCTCATCGGGCATGGGGAACTCAATCTTGTAGGTATTGTCCTTGCAGTCGCCCAGGCGTGAACCGCAGTAGCTGCTGCTCACACCGGTCTCTGAAAGCAGCACCCAACCGTTCTGTCCCACATGGAACAGACCGGGGAATGTGTAACCGTGACCATACTGTGAACGTACATTCATCTCACCGTCACGAGAATATCCCTCCTCATAACTGGGCTTGCTGCGCTGCCAGCCAATCATTGCGTCACTCTGCGGAGTGAGGAATGTGGTTGTGCCGTCGGGGAAACGGAAACCGGTGTTCTCAAACAGCACACGCGTGCTGGCACGCTGACGCGGTTTGGGAATGTTATAACGGATAGCTATGTCATTGTCGCTTACACGGAACTCAAACTCTATGTTCTGGTTTGCGGCATTCTGCAACTCTATCACGGCAGCGTTGTATGCGTGACTGACATGAGCCGTCTTGATACGGTCCATGGTATAATCCACCTGAGAGCTCTCAGTGCTGCATTTTACCAGACTGAGATTCCTGGTAAAGTCACCATTGGCGGCCTCTCGCCCTTGAGGCAATCCCTCAAGAGTGGGTTTGGACCCCATATCAAGCATGATGCCTATGGGGGAATCCTCAAGCATCTGCTTGCCGTCATACTTAACCGAATAGGTAGGGCTGTCGGTTCCCGTAAGATTGAATGACACCACCAGACGGCCGTCAGGGCTCTTAAGGTCAGGTACTACGGAGCTCTCCTGAGCCTGTATACCAAGGCACACAAGTGCCATTGCAACTGCATATGCTATAACTTTTCTCATAATTCTAATTCAAGGTTGTAAGTTTTCTTTCGTGCTATATTTGGTTAAAGGATATCAGAACATACGGAAACAAAGGCGCAGAGTAAGCTGCGGATAGATGGGATACTTGTCCACATACTCCAGTATCTCCTTGGCGTCATTGCCCAGTCCGTCGGCGGCATCAGTTATGGAGCCTACCTCCTTGTCCTGGCATGAAAGCACTGAGTTCTGATAAATCATGGCGCCTAACTCAAGCTGCAGTCCTAACCTGCCGTTGGGGATGCAGCGACCCAGACCTAAACCTACATAGTATTTAAGAGGATCAAACTTGTAATCAGCCTGAAGATAGCCGCAACCGTCCTTCTCAATGACGGCATATTTCTCTTCGCCTATCTCAAGTGCCATCTCCCTTTCTCCAGATGGATCCGGATACTTCTCATTCAGTTCCTGTAAAGCTGCCCAGTCATTCTCAGTGGTATTACCGCTTATTCTCAGGAAAGGATCGTTCTGTTTGTCATCAGGGGTATAATAGATACCACCGGCAATATACAGACGGCCCGATGCAAAGGGATACCAGTTGATCATTGCCTTGTAGTTGGTAAGACCCATCTGCAATCCGGCGTGGATTATAGCCTCATCTCCGAACTTGTTCTGGAACTCATATGATGTAGCAGCTGTATACTGCTCCTGGGCCTCACGAAGTTCTTCAGTATCAAGGGACAGATCAGTGCTGATCAGATCGCCTGCAGGAGCCCAGTTGTATCCTGCCTTTAGAACGAAATGTTTCTGAATGGGTATTGCCACTTCTACACCGAAACCGTGCAGACCTACTTCACCGCCTATGGAAAGATGGCGGAAAGCTTCCATGTTATCCTGTGCCGAAACACCGCAAGCCATGCCGGCCACAAATAAGAGTAAGAATAATTTTCTCATAATATTTTTAGTTAAGGTTTACAGTTTTATCAGTGCAAAAATAATCCAATATTATTCAGCGGAAAAATAAATCCCGAAATAATTGCGTATCTTCGCGTCCGCATTGGCCCCGTAGCTCAGTTGAATAGAGCGTCAGATTCCGGTTCTGCAGGTCTTGGGTTTGAGTCCCAACGGGGTCACAGGAGAGGTTACCATTCTATGGGAGCCTCTCCGTGTTTTATGAGCCAGTCATTGGCCTGGCTGAAATGGTGATTGCCAAAGAAGCCGTTGTAGGCTGACAGGGGTGACGGATGAGCCGATGAAAGGACCAGATGACGGGAACGGTCAATGACAGTTCCTTTCTTTTTGGCGTAACTACCCCAAAGAATGAACACAAGGCCGTCTCTTGAGGCATTCAGCTCCTTTATCACTGCATCGGTAAACTCCTCCCATCCGCGTCCCTGATGGGAGCCGGCCTGACCGGCACGGACCGTAAGGGTTGCGTTAAGCAGCAGCACCCCCTGGCGTGCCCATCGGGTAAGGTCACCGCTCACGGGAACGGGTTTGCCCAGGTCATCACTTATCTCCTTGAAAATATTCCGTAATGATGGCGGGAACTGCACGCCGTCATTGACCGAAAAGCACAATCCGTGAGCCTGTCCCGGTTCATGATAAGGATCCTGGCCTATGATCACCACCTTCACCTTGTCAAAAGGACAAAGGTCAAAAGCGTTGAAAATCAGTCTTCCGGGAGGATAGACGGTGGCAGAGCCATACTCCTGCCGGACAAAATCCGTCAGTGTCTTGAAATAGGGCTTGTCAAATTCCGGCTGAAGCCTCTCTTTCCAGCTCTGTTCTATCCTGACATCCATAATTGAAAATTATATCAATTGAATTCCCGCTTTGGCACACTCAGAGCGCATGTCATCGGGCCAGATGCTGGCCTGAATCTCACCTATGTGGGCTTTCTGGAGGAACAGCATGCACAGGCGCGACTGACCTATGCCACCTCCGATGGAAAGGGGCAGTTCGCCGGCAAGCAGTTTCTTATGGAAATAGAGTTCCCTGCGCTCCTGTTTGCCGCAGAGTTCAAGTTGGCGCAACATGGATTCCTTATCCACACGGATACCCATTGATGAGAGTTCCATGGCATGTTCCAGTATAGGATTCCAGACCAGCAGGTCACCGTTCAGCCCCAGGAAACCGTCCTCGTTGGGAGTTGTCCAGTCATCATAATCCGGGGCACGCAGGTCATGCGGCTCACCGTCACCCAGTTTGCCGCCTATACCCATTATGAACACGGCACCATGCTCACGGCAGATTGCATCCTCACGCTCTTTTGGTGTCTTGCCCGGATAGAGACGGCGCAGCTCCTCAGAGTGGATAAAGAAGACTTCACGCGCCAGGAACGGCTCCAGTTGAGGGTATGTCTCATTTATGAGGTATTCTGTACGGAGCATTGCGGAATATATCTTACGTACAATGCGTTTCAGGAATGTGATATTGCGGTCATCGGCCGTTATGGTACGTTCCCAGTCCCACTGGTCAACATAGAGTGAATGAAGGTTGCCTAGGCTTTCATCGGCACGGATGGCATTCATATCGGTATAGATTCCGTAGCCGGGTTTTACGCTGTACTCTGCAAGGGTAAGACGTTTCCACTTGGCAAGAGAATGAACCACCTCGGCCTTGGCGTCGCCCAGATCCTTAATGGGGAATGTAACGGCACGTTCCACTCCGTTAAGGTCATCGTTTATACCCATTCCCTTTAGTACGAACAGCGGCGCCGTGACACGTCTCAGTTGCAGTCCCGTTGACAGATTCTGTTGGAAAAATTCCTTGATAAGTTTGATACCCTGCTCCGTCTGCTGCATAGACATGAGCGGCTTGTAGTTTTCAGGAATAATCAGGTAACCCATAGTATTTATTGTTTAATCGTCATACCAGTTCACGTAACTGTTGTAGCTGGAGCGCTTCTTGACCTTGAGCAGGTCTGAAAGCATGCTCGAATTGGCCTTGACAGTAAAGTTATATGATGTATAGGGCTTGAGCACAACGCTGCACGACATATTGAAACAGTGCAGGTCACGCGTTACACCCATTGTAGTAGTGGTGAAATCATGGTAGTTGAAATCCCATCCGGATGAGAAATTGATATTCCATTTGTTGGTCAGCTTCATGTTGCCTGACATATTCAGGCTGTGGGACAGTTTCCACGGATAGCGCATACGCTTGACATTAATCGGCGCAGACGTGTTCTCCCTCATGGTGATACCGTATGATATCGAGAATGACCATGGAAGACTGTATTCTACATATCCGTCCTCATCCACCGGTGCGGCCCCCTTCTTGCCGGGGGCCGAAGCGGCCCTGCCCACAGCAGCGGGTCTGTCGGCATTTGGATTCTCATCAAAATCCTCATCTTCTTCATCCTCGGCCTCCTCATCGGGATGGTTGAACAGTTTGTTCCACTTGGCTTTCCAGTCACGCAAGGTGTTGTTGGAGAATGTATATGAGAAGTTCTGACTCATTCCCTGGAAACGGCCGAAACGTCCGTATGAATACTCAGTGCGGTCACCCACTATAACCTTGCCGGCATCATTGAACTCATATGCGTATGTGGCCCATGTGGCGTTCAGGCTGAATGTATGATTGCCCGGCAGCTTGAGCCTCAGTCTGGTGTTCAGATTGCTCCAAGGCTTGGTCTGGGCCGCAAAGTTATATGACATGGATGCGCCCAACTCATCTATGAGACTGACATTCCGGTCTGTCGTATCCCTGTCGCCATGGACCTTCATCTCCAGATTGTTGCCCACACTCATGGAGATGGTCCCCGATTTTCCTTTTCCGGGAACTCCGTACATTGAACCGGAATAGGGTGAATACTCGACCGTGCGCACCTCGCCATTGGCATCGGTATAGACATAAGTGTCATAGAAGCCGTATCGGGCAGCACTGAAATCTGGTGACATGCTGTAACTTACCGATGGAGTGAATACATGGCGTACCGCCACCAGCTTACTGCCGAACATTTTCCTCCACAAATCCGTAGGGAGATACATTCCGTACAGTTTTGTGTTGGCGCTCACGCTCAGACTGTAGTTGTAGACACGGTTGAATCCGTATACGGTATCACGCACCGCCTTCATCTTCTCATCATCCCAAGACTGCATCACCTTGTAAGTGTACCATCGGGAGTTGTAGTTGAATGACGGCGTAATATTGATGTTCTTAAGTATCTGGAACGTGGCACTTACCGGAATGGAATGTCTCATACCGTTGTGCCAGTCCCTTACCAGACTCTTGTCCAGGAATTCACTTTCCTTGCTTGTGATACTGTTGCTCAGGGAGCCTGAATAGGTAACCGATATCTTCTCATACCATCTGTCTGAACCGGCCACCTTCTTGCGTTTGAAAGGATAAAAACGTTGCAGAGAAAGGTTCAGAGACGGGAAACTGACCGACAATGTGGAGTCACGCATATTCTGTGACAGGTTCATGGAACTGGACAGCGAAAGACCTATTGACGGGAAGTTTCTTGAGTAGCTTATACTGGATGTCCTGGTACTCTGCGATGTAAGCGACGGATTATAGAGACTGCTCAGATTTGACCTCTCATAGCTCTGGGTGGCATAGTTCACACTGGCCGAGAAATTCTGGTAAGGATTTGCCTTGGCATCCTGGCGGTGCGTCCAACGGAACTTGAAGTTCTTGGTCACGGAATAGTCAGGAAGGCCCTTATCTCCAAGTTTTGTGGTCAACTGGCTCACATAGACGTTTCCCGAGAACTTATAGCGTTTCTTGTATTTGCTCTCTGATGAAAGGCCCCATGAGCCCTTGGTAAATATCTCTCCCAGAACCTTAAGGTCAAAGTAGTCTGATAGGGCAAAGTAATAGCCTCCGTCCTTGAGATAGAATCCGCGCTCCATCTCATCTCCGTATGTAGGCACTATTATTCCCGATGCATAGTCACCCTCCAGGAACGGGAAGAACCCGAACGGGACAAACAGAGGCAGCGGAACTCCCATAACCTCAAGGTAGGCGGGACCGAATATGACATCCCTGCCCGGCCGCACCTTGGCCCTGGTTATCCTGATGTTAAAATGAGGGTCGTCATGCTGGTCACATGTGGTATAGACTCCGTCGGCTATGTAATATTCACCCTCGGGACCCTTCTTGGCCTCGGAACTGGTCATATAACCCTCTCCCTGTTGGGTGATTATCTCGTTAATGTATCCTTTCTCGGTCTTGAAATTGTAACTGATGTGATTGGACTCATACGGAGTCGAGCCATCCACGAAAACCGGTGTGCCGGTCCATACCCCCGACGAATCCCTGACTCCGTCGGCATATACAAGACTGCTGTCCATCTGCATCTTTATGACAGCCGCTGTCAGTTGCACGTTCTGGTAATTGACCTTTCCGTTGCCGTACAGTGAAGCGTATCCGCCATTGTTCCAGATCATGGAATCATTTGACTCATAGATGACCGGATCGTCAAGTGCATCTTTCTTTCTCTTGGGTTGAGGAACGGAATCAGTGACTCCTGCCGTGGAATCGGCACGGGAACGCATATTACGGAGAATGGAGTCCGGAAGGGTTGTAGGGATACTGTCTGAATACAAGGAAGCCGCCGATGCTATGGAATCCGATGCGGTTTGAGCCGCAGCATTCCAAGCAGGCAAAAGCAGTCCGAACAGGATCGGAAGCCACGTTTTTATGAATCTGAGCGTCACTTGCTAATGGGCTTTCTCTGTATCAAACTGCAAAAGTATCTATAAAAGCTCATATTAGCGCATACGCGAGGGCGGTTTTGTGGATTTTTAAGAGTGAATACACTGATAAATGGCCGGAAAAGAGCGCCGGAAACCTCTACAGGAACAGCCTGCACCAGTCTCTGAATATGTTGACACCCTCCTGTCCGAACTTGGAGAGACTGTATTCCGCCTGTTCCACGGTTTTCTCCTCCTCCGGGCGTGTTTTGGAAAAGAACTTGTCGGCAAAACAGATGACTTTCTCCTCTGCAGACAAGGGAACCATCTCTCTGTGCGGCACCGGGAGGTCACGTTCCAGAATCTGTTTAAGGGTAAGTCCGGTACCGGTATGACGTTCCGCCACCAGCGCATGGAGAGGCAGACCCTCATCCCTGAGCAGGTCCGCGCCAAGATATCCGTGACAGATGTAATGGTTCTTGCCAAAGCAGTGGATAGAGGGTGCATCTGTAAGGAATATTCCTATATCATGAAGCATCGATGCCTCTTCCAGGAACCGTATATCCAGATTCAATTCCGGGTGCAACGCAGCCACCTTGAGTGCCTTATCGGCAACCAGGCGGCTGTGCAGTATGAGAAGGTCACGCAGAGGCTGATTGTCTGAGTAATACTTGTCTATCAGCCTCATCCACATGGAATCACTTCTCTCTGTCATCTTACAGGTGAAATGACAAAACTGTATGAGTAATCGCCCCAATGCAGCTTGTACGGCTCCAGAGGTGTGGCTCCCCAACTGTTTACACAGGCCAGGCCATACTGTGCCTTGTCAATGTGAACCACCGTATATGGACGTGGAGTCAGGTCTCCGGCATGTATGTTCTGTTTCTCGGTACCGCCGTCCAGATCGGCAGTGGTATAGTTGAGTGACGACATGCTCAGGGGTGCATCGCTGTAGAACTCCAGTCCCTTGCCATCGGCATTCAGTACACGCCACCAGCGGACATCGGTCTTGTTGCCGTTCTCCTGAGGACGTACGTACGGATAGTACTGGTCTGCCACGGAACTGCTGTACACGCCCAGCCACTGTGAACTGTTACGGTCAGAGTAATTCTCTACAGGACCACGGCCGTAGAACTCCACGCGGTCATACTCCTTAGCCATGGACATGGTCATACCGAACCTGAAAAGGTCAGGCATACCGTTGCCCTGACCACCGCGCTGGCCTCCTCTCTGGCCGGGACGCTGCTGGCCGGTCTGGGCGTTGGCCACATTCTCCTGGGTTACCGGATGAGTCGTCATTTTCTGGGTAACCTGCAGTTCACCTGTACGGGTCAGCACATAATCAATGTCAAGTGTAGCGTTAACCTGTTCCATTTCATATGTCACATGGACCTTGCCCAAGCCATCCTGGACCTTGCAGTCAAACGATGTGCGTCTCATCTGGGGTTCGCGCCATGCCTGCATCCTTCGCTGAAGGCTTGCGCCATAGTCGTTGTCAGTGGGGGCACGCCAGAAATCACTCTTAAGCTGGGTGCCGTTCTGGGTCACCTGCCTGCCGTCAACGTCAATATAGTCTATCCAGCCGCTGTTCTTGTTGAATGTGACCTTCATGCCTGCAGCCTCAAGTATGACGTATGCCACGGCCTCATCCTTTACGACATCGGCGACAGCCATTTTGGTATCAGTCAACTTCTCTTCTATAGCCGGGAATGTGTAATCCGTCACTGCCATCTGGCTCCGTGCCACAGTGAAATCCTTCTCCAGCAAGGCAGTAGCCTCCTTGAGCTTGAACTCCACGTTCACCAGGATCTCCGCCCCATTGGCAGAAGCATTCCTGACAGCCTTGGCTATACCCGGCACAGTCACCTTGACACGCTGCTGGGCAGCTATCTTGGGCAACTTGAATTCGGCACGTGAACCCGGGGCCTCAACACCGTTCACCAGCACTGAATACTCCATCCTGTAAGCCGAAAGGTCTGTATAGAAATTTTCATTGTAAATCTCAATCTGGCCCTTGACTATGTCAATAGGGGTTGCCCAGATATTCTGATAGAAATACTGCACCTCATATGCATGCGGGTTCCAGCGGCGGTCCGGCGCAATAAGTCCGTTGCAGTTGAAATTCTGGTCCGATGTGGGATAACGCCCCTCATCGCCTCCGTACTGGAAAATCGTCTTGCCATCGGCATTCTTGCCATAGACGGCCTGATCCACAAAGTCCCAGATGAATCCGCCCTGAACAGAACGGTTGGCACGGATTATATCCCAATACTCCTTGAATCCGCCCTCAGAGTTGCCCATGGCATGCGCATACTCGCACTCTATCATCGGACGCGGGTCATTGCCGCGCTCATGACGTTCCATAGCTCCGTAGTCAGCATACATGGGGCAGTGTATGTCACAATGGTCAGGCGAACCGGTAGCTCCCTCATACTGAACTGGGCGTGTCTTGTCATACTCCTTTATCCACTTGTAGCAGGTCACGAAGTTCTGGCCGTCACCATCCTCGTTACCCATGGACCAGACAATTATGGATGGATGATTCTTGTATGTTATCACATTAGACTTGTTACGCTCCAGATGAGCCTGCTCATACTCCGGGTTGCGTGCCAGAGGACTGGGACCATACATCATCCCGTGTCCCTCAACATTGGCCTCGGCCACCAGATATATGCCGTACTCGTCACACAGGTCATACCAACGGGGATCATCTGGATAATGACTGGTACGCACGGCATTGATATTCATCTGCTTCATAATCTGTATATCCTGGATCATGCGCTCCAGCGGGACTACATAGCCGCCGTCAGGATCCATCTCATGACGGTCTGCACCTTTTATCAGTATGGGCTGGCCGTTGACCAGAAGCTGCCGGTCACGTATCTCGACCTTGCGGAAACCCACCTTCTGCGGAACCACCTCAATGACTTTGCCGTCGGCCTCCTTAAGAGTCATGTAAAGTGTGTACAGATACGGGGTCTCTGCCGTCCATTTGTAAGGATTCTTAACAGGGAATGAGACGCTTGCCTTACCTTTCTCAACTACCAGAGTCTTGGTCCAGACATCCTTTCCGGCAGCATCCTTAAGTTCCATTCCAAGCTGTTTTCCGTCGGCGCCCTCAAAGGTAGCCTCAAAACTCAGAGTGGCATCCTTATATTTTGCATCCAGGTCCGTAACTATACGGAAATCATCCAGATGAGCCTGGGGACGTGAGTACAGATACACTTCGCGGGCAATGCCGGTAAAGCGCCAGAAATCCTGATCCTCAATGTAACTGGCATCGCACCAGCGCATTATCTGAAACGCTATCAGGTTACTGCCGCCAAACTTGACATAGTCCGTTATGTCAAACTCGGCCTCCATCTTGCTGTCCTCGCTGTAACCCACATATCTGCCGTTAACCCAAACCCAGAGATTTGAGGTGGCGGAGCCCACATGAATATAGACCCTGTCGCCATTCCATGAGGCCGGTATATTGAAACTCTGGCGATATGAACCCACGTAGTTTTCCCTCTCGCCCACTATTGGAGGATTGACGGGATGTTCGTTGTTCCAGGGATAGGTTACGTTGGTATATATCCTGTCTCCGTAACCGTTCATCTCAAAAAGGCCCGGTACGGGAAAGTCCACCCACTTGCTGTCATCGTAGCCCAAGGCATGGAAACCTTCCGGCTTGTCATAAGCGTTCTTCACGAAATTGAACTTCCATTTGCCCTCCAGAGACATGAATCTTGAAGAACTGTTCTTAAGACCCTTTCCGGCCAGATCCATATTCTCATATGCGAAATAGTCTGCCACGTCAGGTTTCTCGTTCTCACTGTTCACTTTGGGGTCAAGCCATACGGGTGTCTGGGCAATTGCCGGAAGCAGCATCAGCTGGAATGCTGCCAAAAAGGTCATTCTTTTCATATCGGGAATCTGATTTCAATTGACTGTCTGCGAAAATAGTTGTTTTCACGCTTTCCTTGATAAAAAAGAGCAAGAAAAATATTATCTTTGGAGCAATTTTACATGTGCGCACACGCGCGATATTAAATTTGGAATGAGTAAAACATACGCCAACAGCAACAAACCCCAAAGGTCATACGGACAGCTGTTCAGGTTTGTTCCTTACATAATCGCAGCACTGCTTTGGGTCGTGCTTGCACTGCATGAACACTATTTTCTGGCAAAAGTGGAGAATCTGTCTGTCTTTTTGTTTGACTGGCAGTATTTCAGGGAAGCAATATCTATTCCGGGAGGTTTTCTTGGGGTTGCAGGATCATTCTTCACGCAATTCCTGCATCTGCCGTGGCTGGGTTCCCTCATCTGGGCGGTAATGCTCCTGATGGTTTACCAGCTCACGGTCAAGGCATTCAATATCCCCGGGCAGTTAAGGGCTCTGGCCATTCTGCCGGCCGCATTGCTTGTGATTGGCAACATGCATCTTGGCTACGGCATTTTCATAATGAGGGAACAGGATCATTTCTTTGCTCCCACACTGGGCTATATGGCATCCCTGATTCCGGTCTTTGCATCAAACCGCTCAAATAATTACGGTATAAAGGCGCTCATTCTCACGGTCTGGACAATAGCCGGATTCCTGCTTCTGGGAACATTCGCGCTTGCCGGAACGCTCACCGCCGCGCTGATGGTACTGTCTGACAGCGGCGCGTCACGGAAAAACCGCATCACAACACTATTATGCGGAGTGGCACTGATACTGCTTGTACCGCTTGTAAGCTATAATTTCTTCACGTCATACCGTCTTGCCGACAGCTGGAACCTGGGGCTTCCCACCATATCAGAAGATTTGTGCACCCGCGCAATCAGGACACCCATATGGCTTGCCCTGCTGTTCATGCCGGTCATGGCCTTAGCATCACCCTGGCTCCGGGAGAGAGGCAAGAAAACATATATCCAGGCTCTCATATACTTCATATCAATAGCTGCAGTCTGGGGATTCTGGTTCAAGGATGACAATTTCCACACCGAACTTGCCATGTCGGAGGCAGTGGACCGTTTTGACTGGCAGAAGGTTGTAGACATATTCCTGGATGCCCAGGAATCAGGCGTCAAATCCGACGCCAAGGCATATCAGGCACGCACCAGGAAACTGGAAGGAGTCAAGGATCAGAACACTGTAAAGGAGATTGTAGAACAATATCAGGACAGATTCTTTGAGCCTACCCGCACCATGGTTCTCTACCGTGACCTTGCCTTACTTAAGATGAACCGTGCTCTCGATGAGTCCTTCACCATGAAAGACGGAGGCCGTCCCCAGAAGACCCTTACACATATACCCATGACATTCCAGTCAGGTAAGCAGTTCTACCTTCAGTACGGACTGGTAAACATGAGTTACCGTTGGTGTCTGGAGGATGTGATTGAGCACAGCTGGAGCTATGGTACCCTTAAGTATATGGCAATGCACTGCATCATCATGCAGGAAAGTGAATTCGCGCACAAATACCTGAACAAACTGGAAAAGACCCTGTTCTACAGGAAATGGGCCAAAGAGCAGAGACCGCTCTCAACTGACAGTCTGCTTATGTCGGCAGCACAACCATACCAAAGCATTCTGCCATACATGTGTTTTGAAGACCGCATGACAAATGACATGGTCAAGACAGAGACATTCCTGATGCGTCACTTTACCGAGCCGGAACCACCGAATCCCACACCGGAATATGACCGGGCCGCGCTCCTGTGGGCTATGCGAATCCAGAACATCCCCCTGTTCTGGCAGCGTCTTTACCTCTATATCAACTCCAACAAAGTCGTTGAACTGCCCCGTAGCGTCCAGGAGGCCGCACTGCTTTACAGCAAACTTGAGAAAGGCGGTTTTGAGCTTCCGTACAGCAAAGAGGTAGAGAACAGCTATGACTCTTTCAACCGTTTTGTCCAGGCCAACCCCATTCGCGACATGAATGAATCATCATACCCGTACTGCAAAAAGTTCGGTAAGACATTCTATTACTTTTATTACTTTATCAGGAATCTCAAAACATACTGATTTATGAGAAGGATTACCATACCCGCATTGGTACTGATGGTAGCGGCATGCACTCCCAAAGCACCGTCCTCTTATGATACCACAGGATCCATACCCGGCATATTTCCGGACTATACCGATGTCACCATACCCCGCAACATAGCTCCGTTGAACTTCATGATTGAGGATGGAGCCGATTCTTATATCACAGTTCTGAAATCAGAATCCGCAGAGGTAACCATAAAAGGTGATGAGGTCCGCATACCTAAGTCAAAATGGAACAGGCTTACTGACGCCCCCCTGATAACCGTTCAGGTTTATGGCCGCAAAGACGGCAGGTGGAGTGCATACGCTCCTTTCAGCATGACGGTAAGTGATGAGATTGACCCGTACATCTCATACCGTATCATACCGGTGGCTGTCGAGTCATATGAAAAACTGACCTTAAGGCAACGTGACATCACCTCTTTCAAGGAAAAGGTGTTCGTGTCAAACACCATGATACAGGACAACGCCCATGGCACCTGCATCAACTGTCATCATTACCAGAACGGCGACACTGACAACATGATGTTCCACGTGCGCCAGTACAAAGGCGGCACCATTCTGGTCCTGGACGGAAAAATGCACAAGGTCAACATGAAGACAGACTCCACCATTTCGGCCGGCGTCTATCCGTCATGGCATCCCACACATGATTACATAGCTCTCTCAAACAACTGGACGCACCAGTCTGTTCACGCCGCCAGCCACGACAAGCTGGAGGTGATAGATGAGAATAATGACATCATACTGTACAGCACCCGCGACAATACCGTAAGTGTCATAGAGAATGACTCAAGCGAGTTGGAGTGTTATCCCGGATGGTCCGCCGACGGGCGTACCCTTTACTATGTGTCGGCACATTATGAAGCGCCTTTCGGCCCTGACAGGGAGAACCAGATATTCCTTGACAGGAAACAGTTGCATTTCAACCTGTACAGCAAATCCTTCAATCCCGAAACGCGCGTATGGGGAAAGAAGCAGCTCATTTATGATGCAGTAGCCCGGGACAGCAGCATGACATGGCCGCGCACATGTCCCGACGGACGTTGGATGGTTTGCTGCGTAAGCACCCATGGCATATTCCCGCTTGACCAGATTGCTTCAGATTTTGTGATATATGACCTGAAGGACAACTCATACCGGTATGCTGATGAGATAAACAGCCCGTTTGCCGAAAGTTACCACTGCTGGTCATCAAACGGCAAATGGCTCATGTTCAGCACACGCCGCGAAGACGGCTTACACACCCGTCTCTATTTCAGCCACATTGATGAGAACGGTCATTTCTCAAAACCGTTTGCACTGCCTCAGCGTGACCCGGATTTCAACCGAGAATACCTTTATGCATTCAACATCCCGGAATTCATGAAGAAACCTATCCGTATCCCTGCCAGACAATTCGCCTCATTCATATCAAGTACCGACCCTATCCCATCAAAATATGAATCAAAGAAAGGAGAATAAAATACCTGACCTGCTTTCAAAGGCCCGCTGGATACTACCCGTCCTGTTATGGGTGGCATTAATCCTGTTCTCAAAGGATTATCTGATGAAAGTAGAGGAAAGGTCATACTTTGAGTTTGACCTGTTCTGGTTAAGTGAATACCTGTGCAAGCCCTCCGGTGTTCTCTCTTTGTTTGGTCTGTTCCTTACCCAGTTCCTGCACATTCCCTGGGTTGGCGCTCTGATATGGGTACTTTTACTTACTGCATCAGCGGAACTTACACGTATTGTATTCAGGATTCCCGCACATCTTTCGGTTCTGGCGTACTTGCCCGCATCCATATTCGTGGCATACAACCTGTCAATGGGATATATCGTATATGTCATGAACCTTCCCGGCTATTTCTTCCTTCCCGTACTTGGCTGTTTATGGGCGCTTCTTACAATTAAGGTATTTAGAAAAAGCCGCAAGCCGGTAATCTCACTGCTGCTTGCCTTGTTCTGGGGTTTTGCCGGTTATTATATTGCAGGATTCTATGCGCTTGCCGGAATTGCAGCCGCCTGCATTGATATCATACTTTCAGATCACAGCAGGATATGCCGTATAATGACATTGACCGGTGCGGTGGCTGTCATCATACTAGCTCCCATATTATTTGTGGGAACCACCACCTATAATATCTCTAACGGGTGGACAATAGGAATGCCTGAACAGATTTATGAGCTGAGCCAGTCAAGGATGCAGATACCGCTCATACCGGCCTTCCTGCTGCTCATTATCGCACCCTTCTCAAAACACCTGAGCCGGATTAGCGGCACACGTGTCCTCTCTCTGATACAGGGTGTATCTTTAGCCGCAGCCATTGCCATACCTTCAATATTCTGGTTCAGGGATGACAACTTCAAGGCCGAACTGGGAATGATACGTTCTGCCGACAATCTTGAGTGGGACAAAGCCATATCGATACTTGAGCAGGTCCAGTCCAGACATGAAGACGATCCTGCCTGGGAGCCTACGCGCGTCATGGTGGTCCTTAAGGATCTTGCCCTGATAAAAACCGGCCGGGAGGGCCAGCGCATCTTTGATTTTGAAGACGGAGACAAAGAGCAAAAGAGAAGCTGGAATCTACCCATGTCTTTCCAGATAGGCAGGATACTGCACCTTAACTACGGAATACCCGGATTGTGCAACCGCTGGCTGATAGAGGAGACGGTGTTCTTTGGAAGCAACTATCAGACATACAAGTATCATGCCATGAATGCCATACTGCTGAATGACACTCAGTTTGCCCTGAAATATCTGGATAAACTGGAACATACTTTGTTCTACCGGAAATGGGCAAGGGAACAGCGTAAGTTATGTATAGACAGAAGCCTGGTTGCAAAAACAGCTCCGTATGACATGATTCTGCCACTCATGTGTTATGATGACCAGGTATGTTCTGATTTTCAAGGGTGCGAGTTCTTCCTGTTGGAGCATTTCAATGGGCCAAGACCGGACAATGCCACTCCGCTATATGACCGTGTGGCTCTTTTCTTTGCAATGAAGAACAAGCAGTCCACCCTGTTCTGGACCAGGTTTTTCCTGTATCTGGATTCCAATAACCCCAAAAAGATAGACCGGTATTATCAGGAAGCCGCATATCTGTTCAGCCAGAACAACAAGGAGCTGATGGAGGCCATACCTTATGACGATCAGGTAAAGACCCTCTACAACTCCTTTGTACAGAATGCGGCCAAAACCGGCAAGATGAATCATGAGGAGGCACGGCAGAATTTCGCTGTCAATCTGAGACATACGTATTTCTACTATTACTATTATGTAAACGAACTGGTAATGTTCTGAACCGTTATGAGAAAGATATCAGTATATATCATATTGTCTGTGTTGATCCTCGCGTCATGCGGCAGAGGAGTGCAGAATCCCGTTTCCGGCTCAGATGCCGCAATATTCCCCGATTACAGGAACATCACCGTACCTGTAAATATCGCTCCTGCCAACTTCATGATCCTGGATACGGCAGGAAAGTACATCACGCTGCTTGAATCGGGCGATGTAAAAGTCAAGGTAACCGGAAAGAAAGTGGTCATTCCCATCAGAAAATGGAGAAAACTTACGTCACAGGGCAATATAACCGTCAACATATTTGAAAAGAAAGGAAAGGGGTGGATAAGAATGAACTCTTTCGGCATCAATGTCGCTGATGAAATAGACCCCTATCTCACGTACAGGGTCATTCCTCCCCTCTTTGAATCATACCAAAGACTCACCATCAACCAACGCGACATAACAACCTTCAGCGAGAAGGTGGTTTATGCCAATTCGATGGTATCACACGGTACCCAGACCCAATGCATAAACTGTCACAGTTTCAAGAACTGGCATACGGACAACATGCAGTTCCATATCCGTCAGTATCTGGGCGGAACCATAATGTACACCAACGGGAAACTTGAAAAACTCAACATGAAGACTGATTCAACCATCTCCGCGGCAGTCTATCCGTCATGGCATCCTACGCATGACTACATAGCGTACTCTACAAACATGACTTTTCAGAATATACATACCAACCATACCAACAGGATAGAAGTATTCGATGATGAGAGTGACCTGATTCTCTACAATCTGTCCGATAAGGCTGTAAGCATTATCGAAAACGATTCAACCCAATTTGAATGCTACCCCTCATGGGCCCCCGACGGCAAGACCTTATTCTACGTCTCTGCCTATACCGGAAATCCGTCAGACTTCAAAAAGGCCGGCGGAGCGGCTGCTGCCAACGCAAACGCCACATTCAAGTACAGCCTCTATTCCAAACGGTTCAACCCTGAAAACAGGACGTGGAGCCCTAAACAGATGTTTTATGATGCGGCAGCCGTTGACAGTAGCGTAACATGGCCCAGAGTATCTCCCGATGGCCGCTGGTTACTGTGCTGCATCAGTACTCACGGAGTATTCCCGCCCAACCAGGAGGTGTCTGACTTGATAATGTTCGACCTTGAAAAAGGAACCCGCAGATATGTAGATGAAATAAACAGCAACAAGTCTGAAAGCTATCACTCATGGGCAAGTAACGGTAAATGGGTAGTAATCAGTTCCAGACGTGAAGATGGTGTACATACCCGCTTGTACCTGTCACATCTGAATGAGGACGGAACATTTACAAAACCGTTCCTGCTGCCGCAAAAAGATCCGGAATTCTCGCACAAGTTCATGTACTCGTTCAATATTCCGGAGTTTACAGTTGAGCCTGTAAAGGTTTCGGCAAGGATGTTGGCATCTTTCATTAAGAGCACTGATGCCAAACAAGTAAATTATGAATCAAAAAGAGAAGAATGACCAAAGCATATAAGATACTCGGCATAATAGTCACGACAGTATTCCTGGCTCTGGGATTACCGGCCAACGCTGTTGATGACCAGGGACGCTTTGTACTGGTTATCGATCCCGGACACGGAGGCAAAGACCCGGGTGCGGTCAACGGAAAGAACCAGGAGAAGACCATAAACCTGAACATCGCGCTCAAGATGGGTAAACTCATAGAGGAAAACTGCAAAGACGTTAAAGTAATCTACACACGCAAGACCGATGTCTTTGTGGAACTGTACAAACGCGCTGACATTGCAAACAAGGCAGGTGCAGACATGTTCATATCGGTTCACACCAACTCAGCCAAAAGCAAGAGCGCCAACGGCGCCGAGACATATCTTCTGGGAGTTGAGGAAAACCGTACCAGCGCCAATCTTAACGCGGCCCTTGAGGAGAACAAGGCCATCTTGCTTGAGAATGACTATGAAGCCCATTACGAGGGCTATGACCCCAACAGCCCGGAAAGCATGATCATTTTTGAGTTCATGCAGAACGAGTATCAGAAAGAGAGCCTGAAAATGGCCACATTCACACAGAACCAGATGGTTAAATCAGCCAAACGGCCTGACCGCGGCGTACACCAGGCAGGTTATCTGGTATTATGGAAAAGCACCATGCCAAGCATTCTGATTGAACTGGGATTCATATCAAATGACAATGAATGCAAGTATCTTACATCGCAAAAGGGAATTGACGAGATGAGCCAGAGCCTGTATAAGGCGTTCAAGGAGTATCTGGACTATCACAACAAACTCATTGACAAGGCAGTCCCCACGGCACAGGCAATAGGCAACAATGGGAATGAAAAGGAACTGCCGGTATATAAGGTTCAGTTCATGAGTCTTAAGAAGCCTCTCAAGAAAGATGACAAAAGACTGAAAGCCTATCCTGATGTTGACTACTACACAGAAGACGGAGTCTGTAAATACACCTGTGGCAACACTACTGATTATGATGCCGTCCAGAAGACGAAGGCTGAGGTCCAGAAAAAATACAAGGACGCATTCGTCATTGCCGTCTACCAAGGCAAAAAAATCAGTGTAAAAGAAGCCAGGGAAATCACCTCAAAAAACAAATAATATACCTGAAATATACGTTCGATTTTTACCTCCCAATTTAGATTTTGTCTAAATAGAGCCTTCCTCTCGTTTTTTCTGAAGCCATCAGACAAACGTCATTTAGAGGGCTCTAAAAAAGGGTAAAGCGGTGCTCAAAACAGACCCGTCGCAATAGTTATCAACAGGCTAAGTAACTGATTTACAGAATCAAATTATAAATCAATAGTCTATTTTCAACTTTTTTGATACCCTTTTCCAAGTGCCTAATTCCCAACACCTTACAAAAGCGGATTTTTCCACATCCCGGATGCCGTTTGTGTAATTGGAATAAGATTGTCAACTTTGCATTGCAGATGATGGAAAGACCACTTTAAGTCCGACCCGACAATCCAAAATTATGACAGGGACAGAACTAAAAAACCAATGGAGCTTATGTCTGGATTTTATCCGTGACAACGTATCGGAGTCAGTCTTCGATACATGGTTCTCTGTTGTGGAACCTGTCTCTTTGGAAAGCGGAGAACTCACCATCCAGGTTCCCAGTCCGTTTGTCTACGAGTTCCTTGAGCAGAACTGCCTCAACGTAATCAAGGCCGCTCTCATCAAGGTATTCGGCAAGGGCACAAGACTGGTCTACAGCATCCTTACTGATAAGGAGAACAACATAAACCAAAACGTCAGTTCAGCCAACACCTTATCTAATAATATTAAGGGAACGGCAGATTCAGGCAACAAGGCTCCTTCGGCAAATGATGCCCCGCTGGTGCAGGACCTTAATCCGCAACTTGATCCCAACTACAGCTTTGAGAACTTTGTAGAAGGAATAAGCAACAAGCTTGCACGCACTGCCGGTGAGACAATCGCCCTTAACCCTGCAGGCAGCGCCTTCAACCCATTGTTCATATACGGTTCATCAGGTGTGGGCAAGACCCATCTGGCTACCGCCATAGGCCGCAAGGTCAAGGAACTGCATCCGGAAAAGAGAGTCCTGTACGTTTCAGCTCACCTGTTCATGGTGCAGTATACTGACGCAGCCAGAAACAATACCGTCAATGACTTCATACATTTCTACCAGTCAATAGATGTATTGATAATTGATGATATGCAGGAGCTTTCAGGTTACACTAAGACTCAGAATACATTCTTCCACATATTCAATTATCTGCACCTGAACCACAAGCAGCTCATCATGACGAGCGATCGCCCGCCCAAGGACATGAAAGACCTTGAAGAGCGTCTGATCACCCGTTTCAAATGGGGTCTGGTAGCAGAACTTGAACGTCCGGACCTGAACCTGCGCAAAGAAATCCTGCGTGACAAGACCAGACGTGACGGCATACAGTTCCCGGAGCCGGTAATTGAATACATTGCAGACAAGATTAGGGATAATGTACGTGACCTGGAGGGTGTGATTGTATCACTCATGGCCTATTCGACAATCTACGGAAAGGAGGTTGACCTGAATCTTACCCATGAAGTGATAGACAAGAGCCAGCATCACGAGCAGAAACCTATCACAATTGAATCAATTCTCACAAAAGTCTGTGACTATTATAACATCGACGAGTCATCCGTCCAATCAAAATCACGTAAACATGAGATCGTCCAGGCAAGACAGATCAGTATGTATCTGGCCAAGAAATATCTGGATTTCTCAACTTCAAAGATTGGAGCCTATATCGGAAAGCGCGATCACGCCACAGTTCTGCATGCCTGCAACATGGTCCGTGACCAGATTCAGGTAGACAAGAACTTCAAGGCCGATATGGAGAATATAGAAAGCGGACTCCGCTGCTGATTTTTCAGGATGTCTAAGTTGATTAAAGCGGTGATTCTCTCGCCGCTTTTTTATTATCCGTCAAAACCGTTTTCAATTATCTGAACAATCCAGAAACCTGAATAATTCTCCGTTTTGGACAACTTTTTATAATTTCAGAAATGTCATTTTACTTATTATCAATGCATTACTGTAACAAAATGGAAAACTTTCCATAAATTGAAAATTATTTTTTGCAAACACTAGTTTATCTGCATTCCATTTAATATATTTGTACTGCCAATCCCGATCCCCCAATCGGGATTGTGTTATGCGCATATATCAAACAAGTAATTATAAATGGACAACAAGAAACTGACCTACACTTTTGACGAGGCATTCAAAGCCTCGATCGATTATTTCGGAGGCGACGAACTTGCAGCCAAAGTCTGGGTGAACAAGTACGCGGTAAAGGACTCCTTCGGAAATATTTATGAGAAGACTCCCGATGACATGCATTGGCGTATCGCCAATGAGATTGCCCGCGTGGAAAAAAAGTACAAGAACCCCATGACGGCAACTGTGCTTCATGACCTGCTCAAAGGATTCAAGTATATTGTTCCGCAGGGAAGCCCCATGACAGGTATCGGCAACAACTATCAGATTGCATCCCTCTCAAACTGCTTCGTAATTGGCAATGAGGGATCGGCCGACTCTTACGGAGCCATCATGAAGATTGATGAGGAACAGGTACAGCTCATGAAACGTCGTGGCGGTGTAGGCCATGACCTTTCTGATATTCGTCCCAAAGGCTCTCCCGTCAAGAACTCTGCACTCACATCAACCGGACTCGTTCCGTTCATGGAGCGTTTCTCAAACTCCACCCGTGAGGTGGCACAGGACGGACGCCGCGGTGCTCTGATGCTTAGCGTATCCATAAAGCACCCTGATTCAGAATCTTTCATTGATGCTAAGATGACCAGTGGCAAGGTTACAGGTGCCAACGTATCGGTCAAGATTGATGACGATTTCATGAAAGCGGCCATTGCCGGAGAAAAATACACCCAGCAATACCCCATTGATTCAAAGAAGCCTCTATATTCAAAAGAGATAGATGCATCGGAGCTTTGGAAGAAGATTGTGCATAACGCTTGGAAATCGGCCGAACCCGGTGTGCTGTTCTGGGATACCATACTGCGTGAATCAGTTCCAGACTGCTATGCCGACCTTGGATTCCGCACCGTCAGCACCAACCCCTGCGGCGAGATTCCGCTCTGCCCGTATGACAGCTGCCGTCTGCTGGCCATCAACCTCTATTCATACGTAAAGAATCCGTTTACGCCCAAGGCCAAGTTTGATTTTGACCTCTTTAAAAAACACGTTGCAATTGCACAGCGCATAATGGACGATATCATTGACCTGGAAATTGAGAAGATAGACATGATTCAGGCCAAGATAGCCAGTGACCCGGAGGATGATGAGACAAAGCATACTGAAAAACGTCTTTGGGAGAAGATAATGCGCAAGAGCACCATGGGCCGCCGTACCGGCGTAGGCATAACCGCCGAGGGTGATATGCTGGCTGCAATGGGACTGCGTTACGGCACCGATGAGGCAACAGAGTTTGCTGAGAAAGTGCAGCGTACCCTTGCCCTTGCCGCTTACCGTTCATCGGTTGAGATGGCCAAGGAGCGTGGAGCGTTTGAGATCTTTGACTGGAAACGCGAACAGAAGAATCCGTTCATACTGCGCATCAAGGAGGCTGATCCGGAGCTCTATGCAGACATGAAGAAATACGGCCGCCGCAACATTGCATGCCTGACTATTGCACCTACCGGCACTGTCAGCCTTATGACTCAGACCACATCGGGTCTTGAGCCGGTATTCATGCCGGTCTATAAGCGCCGCCGCAAGGTTAACCGCGATGATGAGAACGCCAACATAACATTCGTTGATGAGAACGGCGATGCATTCGAGGAGTTCATTGTATTCCACCACAAGTTCGTGGAGTGGATGGTAGTGAACGGCATCAACCCTGCCCAGAAGTTCACTCCCGAGCAGGTTGACGAACTTGTGGCCCGCTCACCATATTACAAGGCAACGGCACAGGATGTTGACTGGGTGAACAAAGTCAAGATGCAGGGCGCAATGCAGAAGTGGGTTGACCACTCCATAAGCGTAACCATTAACCTGCCTAACGATGTATCCGAGGAGCTTGTCAACCAACTCTATGTCGAGGCATGGAAGAGCGGCTGCAAAGGCTGCACCGTATATCGCGACGGTTCACGTGACGGTGTGCTGATTGATGCCAAGAGTGAAAAGAAACCTGAAAAGAAAGAGGGCAAGGAACCCACACTGGTACCTTGTGAATGTGAGCCTCGTCAGGTTGTCGAGACCCGTCCGCGCATATTGGAGGCCGATGTGGTACGTTTCCAGAACAACAAGGAGAAGTGGGTGGCATTCGTAGGAATCCTGGATGGTCGTCCTTATGAGATCTTCACTGGTCTGCAGGATGACGAAGAGGGAATTGTACTGCCCAAGACAGTGGAGAAGGGCTGGATCATCAAGAACATTGATGATAACGGCAACAAACGCTATGATTTCCAGTTTACCAACAAACGCGGCTACAAGGTAACCATCGAGGGACTGTCTGAGAAGTTTGACAAGGAGTACTGGAACTATGCCAAGCTGATATCGGGCGTACTGCGTTACCAGATGCCAATAGACTTGTGCATCAAGCTCATCGGCTCACTTGACCTTGGATCGGAGAACATCAACAACTGGAAGAACGGCGTGGAGCGTGCCCTTAAGAAATATGTTCAGGACGGCACTGCCGTTAAGGGTGAAAAATGTTCCGTTTGCGGTTCCGAATCTCTGGTATATCAGGAGGGTTGCCTCATCTGCAAGAACTGCGGTTCATCCCGCTGCGGATAATATGAAGATAAAGGACCAGACCATAACACTTGACAGCCTGCGGTTCTACGCCTATCACGGTGCAGAGCCGCAGGAGGCCATTGTGGGTGCATGGTACACTGTTGACATCAGCATCAAAGCCGATGCCACACATGCCGTTCAATCCGATGACCTTAACGGCACAATCAATTACGCGAAAGTCACTGAGATAATAAAACAGCAGATGGCAATCCGCTCCGCCCTGCTCGAACACGTAGCCGGCCGCATCGCCAACGCTCTGCTTGACAGCTTCCCTGCAATCAACTCACTGACAGTAAAAGTCTGCAAGGAAAACCCGCCGGTCTGCGCTCCATGCGCAGCATCCGGCTTTATCCTCACTATTGAGAGATAAAGCCATTCATCTGCAGTCAGGAGGAACGAAGGTTCTTTCGGTGAAAGAATTTGGGGTATAGGTATCGGAAACCATAGCCGCCCGTGGGTTTGTGAACGGGAGGGGCCCGTGCCTAAGAAGATGCTCTGGAAGGTAGGAGTTTACTCATGCCTTTCAGAGCGTCTTATTAGGGATGGGAGGGATAGCGCGAAGCGCGTAGTTTCAGATACCTATACCCCAAATTCTCACCGAAGAACCGCAGTGACGTGCACATACGAGCCTTCTGAAGATAAGGGGATTAAATTCCCTGATATTTCCTTTCCGTTAACTGAAATAGATTTGATTCCGTGGGCAACACCGTTGGGATTCTTGATTTCGATCTCGTAAGTTGCACCGCGGAACTTTCGGGTTACAGTAAAGCCTTTTAAGTCATGACTGATGCAGGGATCAATCTCAAGACCGTTGTAGGTGGGCTTGATACCCAGGATGAACTGGGTGATTGTGTACCAGTTCCAGGCGGCTGTGCCGGTGAGCCAGGAGTTCTTGCCCTCGCCGGGACGGTAGGCATCCTTACCCGCTACCATCTGGGAGTAGACGTATGGCTCAACCTTGTGCAGGGTCTGGTCTTTGATGTAGGCAGGGCAGATTTTGCGCCAGTATTCCATGGCAGCCTTGCCGTTTCCGCGCACAGTTTCACCAATTATGACCCAGGGATTGTTGTGGCAGAATATTCCTGCATTCTCCTTATAGCCGGCAGGGTAACTGGATATCTCACCGTACTCAATGTAGTACTTGGTGAACGCGGGGTTGTTCAGCACTATTCCGTGCTCCGAGTCAAGACGCTCCCGGACAGAGTCAAGAGCCTTGTCGCAGAGTCCCTCCTTTAAGCCGATGCCAGCCATGGTGCACCAGCCGTTGGACTCAATGAATATCTGGCCCTCTTCATTCTCCTTTGAACCTACCTTGCGGCCGAAATAGTCATATGCACGCAGGAACCATTCTCCGTCCCAGCCGTATTTCTCTACAGCAGCCACCATGGCATCAATATGCTTCTGGGCTCGGTCAGCCTCGGCATTACGGCCCAAGTGGCGGCACAGCTCCACATAGTCACGGCCGCTGAATACAAACAGGCCGGCAATCATCAGGCTCTCAGCCTTACTACCCTCGGTCTTGTTCTCGGTGGTCTGGAAACTCTCGTCAGGATCATTGCTGAAACAGTTCAGGTTAAGGCAGTCGTTCCAGTCGGCACGACCAATTAGAGGAAGTCCGTGCGGCCCCAGGTTGTTCACCACATGGTCAAATGATATGGTCAGATGCTCAAACAGGCTCTTTTCGCTGCCGGGTACGTTGTCAAACGGAACAGGCTCATCAAGAATGCTGAAATCACCTGTCTCACGCAGGTAACCGCAGACACCGAATATAAGCCACATCGGGTCATCGTTGAATCCGCCGCCTATGCCATCGTTGCCCCGCTTGGTAAGCGGCTGATATTGGTGATAGCAGCCGCCGTCAGCAAACTGGGTCGATGCGATATCGATTATACGCTCACGAGCACGCCCGGGAATCTGATGCACGAATCCAATCAGGTCCTGGTTGGAGTCACGGAATCCCATACCGCGTCCTATACCGCTCTCAAAGAACGATGCGCTCCTGGAGAAACAGAAAGTTATCATGCACTGGTACTGGTTCCAGATATTGACGGTACGGTCCAGACGTTCATCGCCACTTGAGACATTGAAGATGCTGAGCAGATTGTCCCAATAGTCCCTAAGTTTACTGAACTCGGCATCAACCTTGGCCACGGTATCCAGGCGGGACAGAGTCTCACGGGCCATGCGTTTGTTTATCACACCCTTGCTCTCCCACTTGTCATCCTGGGCATTCTCAACATAGCCCAAAACGAATATCAGGTCACGGCTCTCACCCGGCTTCAGTTCTATCTCCAGGTAGTGCGATGCTATGGGTGACCATCCGTGAGCTACGCTCATACGGGGTTGGCCGTCAAGTACAGCCTGTGGGGCATCGAATCCGTTGTACAGTCCCAGGAATGATTCACGGTCAGTATCAAAGCCCTGAACAGGAACATTTACCGAGTAGTATGCGTAGTGGTTGCGACGTTCCTTGTATTCTGTCTTGTGGTAAATAACGGAGCCGTCAATCTCAACCTCACCGGTGGAGAAGTTGCGTTGGAAATTCTCCATATCGGTCGATGCATTCCAAAGGCACCACTCCTGGAAGCTGAACAGTTTCAGTTTCTTGACCTTATCTGTTGTGTTGGTCAGGGTCAGTTTCTGGACCTCGGCCCAGGTCTTTAGCGGCACAAAAAAGAGCACATTGGCAGTTACACCGTTCTTACGGCCCTGGATCGTAGTATAGTTCATGCCATGACGGCACTCATAGAAATCAAGCGGAGTCTTGCATGGTTTCCATCCCGGATTCCAGACCGTATCTCCGTCCTTGATATAGAAATACCTGCCACCTGCATCCATCGGCACACCGTTATAGCGGTAGCGGGTAATACGACGGAACTTGGCATCCTTGCAGAAGCAGTAACCGCCGGCAGTATTTGAAATGAGTCCAAAGAAATCTTCAGTTCCCAGATAATTGATCCAAGGCCATGGGGTACATGGATCCGTAATCACATACTCCCGGGCCCTATCATCATAATGACCGTACTCCTTTGCCATAGCAACTATTTCTTGAGAGGGAACTTATATGCAAGCCATCCCATAACTATGGCTATTACAGCCGGAATGAGTGAGAAAAGAGCCCACACCATGGTACGTACGGAGTCAGTTACCGATGCAGGATCAATCGACATGTTACCGAAATCATCGGGTATCATGCGTGCACCAGCCAGTCCCAGCAGGAGAGCAATCAGTGAACCCGATATGGCACCACCCAGTTTCTGAGCCATGGTTCCCGATGAGAATATCAATCCTGTCGATGATGTTCCGAATTTTTCGGTAGCAAAATCAGCCACATCGGCATACATGGACCACAAAAGTGGAGAGTAAAGTCCAACACCGACAGATGTAAGAATGACCACAGCCACCATCAGCCAGATGTACCTGGGGTTCATCGGGATGAAGAAGAACACCACCGAGAATACCACGCAGATAACGGCCGCCCATACAAAAGCCATATGTTTTGAGCCCACCCATTTGGTAAACTTGGGTGACACTCCGCCGAATATCATGCAGGTAACCTCACCGAAAGCCATCAGTACGGTATAGTTTATTATCAGTCCGCCCACTGTCACGTCACCGCCCAGGCAATATGAGATCATATAACCTGCCACTGCATAACGGAAACCGTTAAAGAAGTTGGTACACAGCCCTATGAGCGTAAGATATATCCAAGGCTTGTTCTTGAACAGGTCAGCGAATTGACGGAAAGAGTATTTCTCGGCACGAACCGGTTTGAGACGCTCCTTTGTCATGATACCGCAGACCAAAGTCATGACCGCAGCGATGATTCCGAAAATGGAACCCAGGACAGCATACTGATGGGCATCGGTCCCGCCCACCATCTTCTGCAGATACGGGAATGAAAGCAGCGTTATGAATCCCATTGCGTATGCACCTACCATCCGGTATGACGAGAACTGGTTCTTCTCATTATCATCGGCTGTCATTACACCCAGCAGTGAGCCGTAAGGTACGTTGACCGCAGTATAGACAGCCATCATAAGCAGGTAGAGTACATATGCATAAACCCGTTTGCCTGTGGGGCCAAAGTCAGGAGTATAAAGCAACAGGGCGAAAATCAGGCCAAACGGAATGGCACCGAATATGAGCCATGGACGGTAAGTACCCCACTTGGACTGCGTGCGGTCTGCCAGACTGCCCATGATAGGGTCGGTTACCACATCAAACAGTCGGGCAATGAGCATCAACGCCGCAGCATCGGCAAAGGTAAGCCCAAAAACATTGGTAAAGAACAGCGGAAAGGCAATGGACATGATTTTCCATGTTATGCCACCGGCAGCCGCATCGCCCAGGGCATATGCAATCTTCTCCCTTACGGATATAACAGAGTCTTTCATACAGAATATAAGGTTAAATCAGTAATTATCAGGCTTCAATGGGTTTGTACTTGGGAACAAGCAGTTTCATTACGGTCCAGCCTATGAGATAGGCCACGGCGCAAATGCAGAACACTATCATGTAGCCGGCCTCCTTACCCTCAAAGCCCAGGAAGGTGAATGCCGATCCCAGAGCGGCGCTCTTGGTAAAGAGCATACCGGCTCCCTTGTTAATCATGAATGAAGCCAGGCCACCCATTGTGGTACCCACACCTGTGATAGTACCGATGGTTGACTTGGGGAACATATCACCTATGGTTGAATAGAGGTTAGCAGACCATGCCTGATGTCCGGCGCCAGCCAAACCAATTATGATTGCAGGGAACCATGCGCTGTATTTGCCAAGAGGCTGTGCAAAAAGGGCCAGCAAGGGAAAGAATGCAAATATCAGCATAGCTTTCATACGGCCGGAATACGGTTCCATACCCTTTTTCTCTACAAAGAGCTTGGGCAGATAACCGCCGCCTATGCTCACTACAGTCACAATCAGATAGAGCACGAAAATAAGCATGATAGCCTCCTTGGAATCTGAACGGTATCCATACTGGTCAGAGAAGTAAGCAGGTGCCCAAAACAGGAAGAACCACCATACGCCGTCAGTAAAGAACTTACCGCAGATGAACGCCCAGGTCTGGCGGAATGTGAAACACTTGAAGAAAGGAATTGATTTCTCCTCCTTCTGGGGCTCGGCAGCCTTGACGGCAGCCAACTCGGCGGCATCATCCTGATGGATATACTCCAACTCAGCCTCGTTCACGAACTTTGACTTCTCGGGTTTCTGATAGAGCCCGAACCAGAAAAACATCCAGACAAAGCCCAGAGCACCGATTATGATAAATGCCATTTCCCAGCCCCACTTGGCAGCCAATGGCGGAATGCACGCAGGTGCTGCAAGAGCACCTACCGATGCACCTGCATTGAAAATGGATGTGGCGAAAGCACGGTCCTTCTTGGGGAAATACTCGGCCGTAACCTTGATGGCGGCAGGGAAGTTTCCTGATTCACCAAGTGCCAGCACTGCACGGCAGAATATGAACATATAGACCGATACGGTAGAAATGATCAGCATTACATCGGCCGAATTACGGGCAGCCTCCATTGATTCAACACCGGCCCATTTCAATGAAGCCCATCCGCAAGCCGCATGCATACAGGCACCTACAGACCATATAAATATGGCCCACAAGTAACCCTTGCGGGTTCCCAGCCAGTCAATGAACTTGCCGCTGAAAAGGCAGGCTACCGCATAGAAAATAGAGAAGAATCCGGTTATTGAACCATACTGGCTGTCAGTCCAATGGAAATCGGCCGAAATGAAGTCTTTCCAAGTAAGTGACAGTACCTGACGGTCCAGGTAATTGACTGTTGTGGCCACAAACAGAAGGGC
The DNA here is from genome assembly GCA_017642425.1 of Bacteroidaceae bacterium. Classification (GTDB taxonomy): domain Bacteria; phylum Bacteroidota; class Bacteroidia; order Bacteroidales; family Bacteroidaceae; genus Colenecus. The sequence goes on along the minus strand of JAGCPB010000020.1, from coordinate 92,266 downwards.
GCACAATACCCAGCGGAAATTTGTCATCCGTTGAGCTGTTGTTGATTTTGCAGTTGTCATATTTGTTTTAGGTTAGTTATTCAGTGTAATAAACGCGCTTGACGCGGATGGATACAGTGGATATGATCTCATACGGAATGGTATCCAGGATATCCGACAGCACATGAACCGGAAGATTGGGGCCGAAAATCTCAACACTGTCGCCCTCCTGACATTCAATGTCAGTAACGTCAATCATGCAGACATCCATACATATGTTGCCCACATAATAGGCTTTCTGACCGTTCACCAGACAATAGGCTTTTCCGTTGCCCAGGTGGCGGTCCAGACCGTCGGCATAACCTATGGGGATAGCGGCAATACGCGTATGCTTGGTTATTTTGCCTTTACGGCTGTAACCCACAGTCTCTCCCTTCTCCAGTTCCCGGATCTGGAGTATGGTGGTCTTGAGAGTACATACAGTCTCCAGCGGCTGATTGTCTATAGGATTGATTCCGTAAAGTCCCAATCCCAGACGTACCATATCGTAATGGACCTCCGGGAAACGCTCTATTGCTGCCGAATTGCATATATGTCGCAGGATATGATGCTTGAATCCATCCTGCAAAGTATCAGCAGCCTTGTTGAAACGCTCAATCTGGAGTTTGGTAAAATCATCGAATTCACTGCTGTCACTGCCCACAAAATGAGAGAACACAGAGCAAGGGATTACAGCAGTCTGCCTCTGCAGGCGATGAACCAGTTCCGGCATATCATCAGGAGCAAATCCCAAACGGTGCATTCCGGTATCAATCTTTATATGGATTGGAAAATTGGTAACACCATTGTGCTCGGCCGCACGTATAATCATGTCCAGCAAGTGGAAGTTATAGACTTCCGGTTCCAACTTGTAATCAAACAGCGTACCAAACGATGTGCGCTCCGGATTCATAACCATAATACTGGTGGTTATCCCGGCTTTTCGCAGTTCGGCACCTTCATCCGCCACCGCCACGGCCAGACATTCAACCTGACGGTCCTGCAGAGTCTTGGCAACTTCAATCGCACCGGAACCATATGCCGATGCCTTGACCATGCACACTATTCCTGTCTCAGGCTTGAGCATTCCGCGATAACGGTTCAGGTTGTCTGCAATAGCCTGCAGGTTAACCTCCAGGATGGTTTCATGCACCTTCAGCTCCAGGCGTTCAGCGATACGGTCAAATTCAAATACGCGAGCTCCCTTAATTAGTATCAGTTCATTGTGGAAACTCTTCATTACCTCTGACTTTAGGAAATCATCGGTGGTCCTGAAAAAAAACTTGTCCTGAATCTCAAACCGCTTGGCCTCACTTGAAATATCCTCGCCGATACCTATCAGTTTGGTTATGCCCCGGCTTTCCACCAGCTGAGCCACTTTACGGTACAGTTCGTGAACCGACCAGCCGGATTGCAGGATATCAGAAAGAATAAGTGTACGGCTGCGCGACTTGTCATCCTGACGCCTTGCCATGAAATCCAAAGCTATTCCAAGAGATGAAATATCGGAGTTATAGCTGTCATTGATGATTATGCAACCTTGCTTGCCGTCCTTAACCTCCAGGCGCATGGCAAGAGGCTCAAGTCCGGCCATACGCTCGGTAATCTTCTCCGGCGGCAACATAAGATATATGCAAACCGCCAGACAGTGAAGCGCATCCTCTATGGACGCATCGTCTATGAACGGTATGGTGAACTTGTTCTCCAGACCGATATAGCGATATGTGATCTCCGTGGAATCCGTCCCTTTCACAACCGATGAAATAAAAAGCGGCTTATCCTGGTTACGGCGTGACCATGCAATCTCCCGGGCGGTTATGATGGATTTGTCAACACAGCTCTGTATCAGGTCGTTGTCACCATTATAGATAACCACATCACAGTCCTGAAACAGACGCAGTTTCTCAGTGCACTTATCCTGCAGGGACTGGAAATTCTCCTGATGCGCAAGTCCTATATTGGATATTACACCAATCGTGGGCCTGATGATTTTCCACAACTGGCGCATCTCATCCTTTTTGGAGATTCCGGCCTCAAAAATACCTATCTCGGACTGTTTGTTCAAAAGCCATACTGAAAGCGGCACGCCTATCTGTGAATTGTAGCTCTTGGGAGAACGTGTCACCGCATAATCGGGTTCCAGCAACTGATACAACCACTCCTTTATCATAGTCTTGCCGTTGCTGCCGGTCACTCCTATGACAGGAATGTCAAATTTTTTGCGATGTGCCGCGGCCAATGTCTGCAGTGCGGCCAGCGTATCTTTTACAAGAAGGAAATTAGACTCCTGATAATCTTCCATGTTATCAGGCAGATAACTGACCACAAAGTTCCTTACACCGCGTTTGTAAAGTTCGCGGATATAGTTGTGACCGTCATTACGCTTGCTCTTAAGTGCAAAGAAAAGCGTCTCGGCAGGAAAACAGAGTGAACGGCTGTCGGTAAGAAGCCAGGATATCCCGGCAGGACAGAATCCATGCCTTTCGGCTCCCGTCATGGTCACTATATCATCTATCGAATATGTCATTTGTCATGTCATTTTCCAGTTTGCCAAAGATAACCATTATTCCCGTTATTTGTCTCTTCCACCCCAAAACAATGTCACACCATATTAAAAAAAGAGAATATATCAACAAACAGAAAGTATATTCATACTATTTTGGTACATTTGCCGTTTGAATTACAACAAAATGAGGATGCAGAAAGCTGAAGAGGAGCACAATTCTGAAAACCTGCTCAAGTCCATCGATTCTCCGGATGACCTGAAAAGACTCTCCCCGGAACAGTTGCCGCAGGTGTGCAGTGAGCTCAGACAGATGATCATTGATGAACTCTCGCATAACCCCGGCCATTTCGGTTCCAGTCTGGGTACCGTGGAACTGACTGTAGCTCTGCATTATGTTTTCAATACCCCCGATGACCGGATAGTATGGGATGTGGGACATCAGGCTTACGGCCACAAGATCCTTACAGGCCGTCGCGACCGATTCTCGACAAACCGCAAACTGGGAGGTCTGAGACCCTTCCCCTCACCCTATGAGAGCGAGTATGACACCTTTACCTGCGGCCACGCATCGAACTCCATCTCTGCAGCTCTGGGCATGGCGGTAGCAAGCAAGCGAAACGGGCATGCATCCCGCCGTGTCGTAGCCGTGATAGGCGACGGAGCCATGAGCGGTGGTCTGGCCTTTGAAGGCATAAACAACGCGTCCATCACAAACAACGATTTGCTCATAATACTGAATGACAACGATATGAGCATATCCCAGAGCGTGGGAGGAATGCGCAGCTATCTTACCCAACTCCAGACATCACGCTCCTACAACAGGTTCCGTTATATAGTGGCACGCGTTCTGGACAAACTGGGACTCATGACAGAACAGCGCCGCCGCAATATCATCCGCCGTAACAACCGCATCAAGATCAAGCTGACCCATCAGAACAACATGTTCGAGGGTATGGACATACGCTATTTCGGCCCGGTGGATGGACACAACGTCCAGAATCTGGTCCGCATTCTGAACAACATAAAGAATATGCACGGCCCCAAGCTCCTGCATATCAAGACCATAAAGGGCAAGGGGTATGAGCCTGCCGAGAAGGACTCGGCCATATGGCATGCTCCAGGTCTGTTTGACAAAGAGACCGGTGAACGTATAGTACGTAACGGCGATGGTCAGCCGCCGCTCTTCCAGGATGTTTTCGGCGAGACACTGCTGGAGCTGATGAAAGAGAACTCAAGGATTATAGGAATAACCCCTGCCATGCCCATAGGCTGCAGCATGGATATCCCCATGAAAGTCTACCCCGACCGTTGTTTTGACGTAGGTATTGCCGAAGGGCATTCCGTCACGTTCTCCGCAGGTTTGGCCAAGGAGGGCATGATGCCTTTCTGCAACATATACTCCTCATTCATGCAGCGTGCATATGACAACCTGATACATGACGTTGCCATTCAGAAACTCAATGTGGTAATCTGTCTTGACCGTGCAGGCCTGGTTGGAGAGGACGGCCCCACTCATCACGGAGCATTTGACCTTGCATATCTCAGACCGATCCCTAACCTTACCATAGCTTCACCGTACAATGAGACAGAGTTGCGCAATCTGATGTACACCGCCCAACTCCCCGACCAGGGGCCTTTCATAATCCGATACCCACGCGGTCGCGGAATACTGGCCGATTGGCGCAAACCCTTTGAACCGGTTGTGATAGGTACGGGACGCAAGATCCGCGATGGCAAGGACGTTGCGGTACTCTCTATAGGGCCTATAGGAAACCTGGCGGAACAGGCTATCGCCAATTGGGAGAAAGAGAGTGGTTTTACCGCCGCGCTCTATGACATGCGTTTTCTCAAGCCTATTGACACCGGCATACTCAATGAGGTTGGAACAAGATTCAGAAAAATCATAACCATAGAGAACGGTGCCGTAACCGGAGGTTTGGGCACTGCTGTCATTGAATATATGGCCGACAACGGCTTCACACCTGTAATCAGGCGTCTGGGACTGCCCGACCGTTTCGTAGAGCACGGCTCCACGCCTCAACTCCTGCATCTTTGTCACATTGACGAGGATGCAGTCATCAGCGCACTACGTGAGCTGACTTTGGGAACTCTAAAATCAGAAGAATGAAAATCGTAATTGCAGGAGCAGGAAATGTTGGAATCCATCTGGCCAAACTGCTGGCAGGTGAAAACCAGGATATAGTTCTAATTGACGAGAGCGAGGAAAAACTGAGCCGTCTGGATTCCAGTTTTGACCTGCTTACAATCCAGGAATCGCCGGTATCGTTCCACGGACTGAAAGAAGCCGGTGCCGGTAGCGCCGACCTGTTCGTAGCTGTCACCACCGATGAAAGCCGCAACCTGATCTCAGCACAACTGGCTCACAGTCTGGGAGCCAAGAAAACCGTAGCACGCATTAACAACTACGAGTATCTGCAACCCAAGAACAAGGAGTTCTTTACCGGCATTGGAGTTGATTCACTCATCTACCCCGAACTTCTGGCCGCCAGGGACATTGTAGACGGAATGAAACTGAGCTGGATACGCCAATGGTGGGAATTTGCCGGAGGTGCGCTGGTCATGATGGGTATCAAGCTGCGCGACAACGCACAGATCCTGAACAAGCCTCTGGCTGAGCTTGGCAAGGAGCTACCCTATCACATAGTGGCGATACTGCGTGAAGGAGTTACCATAATACCGAGCGGAGCCGACACCATGCAGGCGGGCGATCTGGTCTATTTCATGACCATGAAAAAGCATATCCCCCATATACGCCGTATTGCCGGCAAGGAGGAACTGCCGGATGTACGCGACGTGATAATCATGGGCGGCAGCCGTATTGCAGTACGTACCGCACAGCTTATGCCCGACTACATGAATCTCAAGATAATTGAGAGCGATCTGGCAAAATGCAACGCCCTTACCGAGAAGGTTGACGGCAAGGTTATGATAATAAACGGCGACGGCCGTGACCCAAGCCTGCTTATGAGCGAGGGCATCCAGCATACCGAAGCATTCGTGGCATTGACAGACAATTCCGAGACCAACATCCTGGCCTGTCTGGCCGCAAAACGTTTCGGAGTGACCAAGACCATAGCCGAGGTTGAGAACATAGACTACATCAACATGGCAGAGAAACTGGATATAGGAACAGTCATTAACAAGAAGAAGATTGCTGCCAGCCACATCTACCAGATGATGCTTGATGCTGATGTCACCAATGTAAAGTGCCTCACCTTTGCCAATGCCGATGTAGCAGAGTTCAACGTCAAGGAGAACGCAAAGATTACCCGTAATCCGGTAAAGGACATCTCACTTCCACGCGGAGTGACCATTGGCGGACTTATCCGCAACAAGGAAGCCCTCATAGTAACCGGTAACACCCAGATACTGCCGGGCGACCATGTGGTTGTGTTCTGTCTGGAAGGAATGATCAAAACTATAGAGAAGTACTTTAATTGATACACATCAAGATCATACAACGCATACTGGGAGTCCTGCTTCTGATTGAATCAGGGATTTTGCTGCTGTGCTCTTTGTTCTCACTGTTCTATGGCGAGGATGACCTGTTCGGGTTTGTCACGGCATCACTCATAGGAGGATGCTGCGGTATGACTCTGATGATAATAGGCAAAAGCGCCAGACATAAAGAGGGGGGCATGACGCGCCGCGACGGATATATCGTAGTAGCCGTAAGCTGGGTGCTGTTCTCCATATTCGGCTCCATGCCCTACTATATCAGCGGCTATATACCAAGCTTTACCGATGCCTATTTTGAGACAATATCCGGATTCACTACCACCGGGGCGACAATAATTGATGATATTGAGGCAATGCCTCACGGACTCCTGTTCTGGCGCAGTCTTACACAATGGATCGGAGGTTTGGGAATAGTGTTCTTCACGGTAGCCGTACTGCCTATTTTCGGGGTCGGCGAGGTTCAACTGTTCGCCGCCGAAGCCATCGGCCCCAAACGCGGCAAACTACACCCCAGGATCAGTGTCAGCGGACGTTGGATAATCACAGTCTATGTGCTTATTACCATTCTTTGCGCAGTATGCCTGAGATTCTGCGGAATGGGAGTGTTTGACAGCGTCAACCATGCCCTGTGTACTGCGGCAACGGGAGGATTCTCTACAAAGAATGCCAGCATAGCATTCTACAACTCACACAGCATAGAGTATGTAATAACCATATTCATGTTCCTTTCAGGAATCAACTACGGATTGCTGTTCTTTGTGGCATTCCGTGGCAAACTTGGTAAGCTTTTTGAAGATACGGAATTCAAATGGTATCTCTCCATCACGCTGATTTTTACGGCAATCGTTGCCATCAGCCTCTATATTTCAACACCTTACAACGGTTCCGCCTCAATAAGAAACGCACTGTTCCATGTAACAGCCATAATTACCACGACCGGATTCACCACCACCGATTATACACAGTGGCCTCCGTTCGTATGGATGTTGCTGGGGGTGGGTTTCTATTTCGGTGCCTGCGCAGGCTCCACATCAGGAGGAATGAAATCCATCCGTATTGCCATCCTGTTCAAGTCCATGCGTAACGAGTTCAACCGCATACTGCATCCAAACGCAGTATTGCCTGTGCGCGTGAGTGGCAAAGTAATACCACCGGCAACCAGACAAAGTGTGCTTACATTCAGCATATTCTTCTTTGCGTTGGTTTTTTGGGGCTGGTTTTTCTACCTGGCCATAGGAATAGACATAGCCGAAGCATACGGCATATCACTTTCATGCCTGAGCAACATAGGTCTTACCATCGGTGACCACGGCTGCAATATACCGTGGAGTGACATGCCTGTAACAGGCAAATGGTTCTCAACCTTCCTGATGCTGGTTGGACGACTTGAGGTCTTCAGTGTCCTGCTTATCCTGACCCCCTCCTTCTGGAAGCATAGATAAGAACTCACGCATGTCATCACGCATGTGCTGATACAGTTCACAGCCACGATAATGCGTATTCTTACGGATGGCTTCGGCCAGCCCCATCTGACTGTGCTGATACGCACTTATTTCATTGCGATACTGCTGGTTGTGTACGGCATAACGGCGGATATCGGCCTCGCGCTCCTGCCGCAGGGCTGTGCATACGGGCATAAGAAGCTTCATAATCACATTCTCCACCAGATGATGCCCCTGCAGGAACAGGTATGCGTTATCCTCCCTTACTCCCATCCCTGTCAATTCCTTACGCAGTTCAGCAACCTCCTGGACAGCATCGGGATAATGTTTTTCCATCCAGCTGACCTTGTGCCTGACTCTCTCCGTCACGTTTATGATTGCCGTCTGTGGGCGGCGCACATCAACAGACTTGAGCCTTATCTCTATGTTAAGGTCCTGCATGCTGAAACTGTTGTGAAGTTTCTTGCGGTAGAACCATACATTCCATACAAAAAGCGGATATACAGCTTTTGAGTACAGTTCCATGAATGCATTGAAATCAATCAGCCTATGGTCATTCAATGTACACTGTACACATACCTGATGCAGACTTCCGGCCCAGCATTGGTAGTTTTCAATCGCATAGGTATAGGTCTGTATGACGTATGGGCTTGTAATGATCTCTCTCGACGTCTGAGTGGTACCCTGAAGCAGCCAGTCATAATCACTGTCCACGCAGGCAATCAGATTCTTGCCCAGTCCCCTGTGCTCAATACAGGAACGCAGGGCCGATTTCTTACCCTTGGTCAAACCTCCACGATTAGGCAGCATTATCTGGAAATAATGATCGGGAGTCTCAAACTCATCAAGAAGAACACGCCAGAAAGAGACATCGTCATAACTCTCCACAAAGGCCACGATACGCCCTCTGCGCTTGCTTGGCAAGAGCCTGTCGGCAGCCTCAAGATAACGGGAGTTTATGTTGTCAGTAAGCCTCTTCATGACGGCACGACCATCATTTTACGGTAATATCCTCCACGTCAAAAACAGAATCCATCCAGCCGTCCATAATCAGAGCCGGAGAATGGGTAGTCACTATTATCTGGACATTGGGATTTAGCGAACGTACGCGCTGTATCAGCTGCTGCTGCCATTCAATATGGAGAGAAATCTCCGGCTCATCCATGAGCAATACTCCGGGAGTCATGTCCTGAACAAGAGTGGTAAGCATAATTACCAGAAGCTGTTTCTCGCCCGATGAAAGATTGTACGGAAGCAGGGTTACACCGAACTGGTCAAACAGGATCTCATTGCTGGTACGCACAATCTTCTTGCCTGTATCTACAAAGAGTTCATCCATAAAGTCCATGAATTTGATCTTGGGAGCTGAAATCTCCTGTGCCTCCTTTATCTTATCCGGATCACCCGATGTAAGAAGCTGAATAGTGCGGTTGCCTATATTCACCTGATAGTCCAGGTAACGGCGCTGCAACTTGTAGAGTTGCCAGTCAAGTTCAGAAACCACACTCTTGTCACTCATCTTTTCAAGCAGGTTACTGTGCATCAACGGACGGTCTATGCTGCGTATCACATCATACTTGATTTTGGAACAGCCGTCAGGATAATAGTCAATATGTACCTCGGCCGTTTCATCCTGACTCTCACCTGCCAGATAGTCCAGACGTGCAACGGTCTTGTTCAGGATGGTGCTCTTGCCGGTACCGTTCACACCGCTGAGTATGTTTACGTCGGGACGTAGGTTCCATACAATGTGTTTCCTGCCCCAAAGGGAGTTGATCTCTATACGGCTTATGCCGTCGGCGTATCCGCTTTCCATAATGATTGGCTTTATGTTTGCCGTAAAAGTAATAAAAAAAGAAGAGTTACCTTGCGGTACCTCTTCTCTTTTTTTGGCGGCGCGTGATTCACATCAAACGATACCCAATGATATTTATAAAAAGGACTATCTTACTTTTGTAAGAGCAATCGTTCCACAGACATGCTGTTTCACAATCGCGGTACAAAGATATTCTTTATTTTTTACTTTGTATATTTTTGAGGGGTATTTAAAGGATTTTTGCAGTTTATAACACTTTTAGAGGCCATTTCCTGCAAAGGACAGAATAATTATTCAATAATATGCTGTCCGTCAAGCAAATTCATATATAATGGTACCGCCTGCGCCAGTTCATCCATAGCAATGTACTCATCGGCAGTATGAGAACGTGCGGAGTCACCGGGTCCCATCTTGAAAGACCGGCAATCAATAACAGCCTGATCCGATAGTGTTGGTGATCCGTAGGGAACAAGCCCCATACTCACCGCCCTACGGATAATAGGATGGTTCACATCAATCCTTGATGAGTTAAGGTTGAACGAGCGGGCCTTGACATCACACCACTCAGGCAACACTGCGCTTATCATATCAAAGACTTCAAGGTTGGAATAAAGTTCATTGGTACGGACATCGGCAGTGAAGGTACACAAGTCCGGAATCACATTGTGCTGTGTCCCGGCATTTATCATTGTAATGGTAAACTTAACCGGGCCAAGCAGATCCGATATCTTGTCAAACTTGAAACTGCGCAGCTTCTCAATGAGTTCAGTAGCACGGTAAAGCGCATTTATTCCCTCATTACGTGCAGCATGACCTGCCTTGCCATGGACCGTAAAGTCAAGAACCATCAGACCCTTTTCTGCTATCGCAGGCTGCATCCCCGTTGGCTCGCCTATCAGTGCCACATCTATATGAGGAAGCTCATTTACCGCCAGTTTCATACCACCGGTGCCGTTCACCTCCTCCTCTACCGTAGCCAGGAACAACGGATTGTAAGGCTGAGGTTTGCTGTCCATCTGATAGAACGCATATAGCAGTGATACCAAACCTGCACCGTCATCATTGCTGCCCAAACCGTACAGTTTTCCGTCTTCCTCTACCGGAGTGAACGGATCCTTTGTCCATCCTGCAACCGGCTTTACGGTATCCATATGGCTGTTCAGGAGCAGTGTGGGCTTGGCGGGATCATAAGAGTGGCCGTAGAGCAGAAGGTTCAAACCTATCTCCTTAGGGATATAGCCATGACGGACCATATCAGCCTTGACAATAGCCGATGCATCCTGTTCACTCCGTGTAACTGACGGTGTGGCAATCAACTGCTTTAGCAGTGCCAGCATGTCACTGAATGACTGTTCCATGACGCAAAGTTAAGGGTTTTATGCAAATTGGCCTTTTTCACGGGCCGAAAGTTCCCTAATCATTCCTATGGCAAACGGCAGGGCCAGAGCGAAAGTGAGCACATCGGCAGTAGCCATGGTGGCCTCAAGACCCTGTAAGCCCCAGATTGCAGGCAGTATGAACAATGTTGGATAGAATGCGAATCCGTGTCGGCTCATAGCCAGCAGAGTAGCTTTTCCGGTACGGCGTATGTTCTGCAGAAGCATGTTTGTGGGAGTGGTCAGGCCCACCAGCGGGAACGCCACGCACTGCCAGCGCAGAACGGTAGTTCCTATTCTTATAAGTTCCGGATCCTCATCACGGAAGAACGATATTATCTGCGGGGCGAATATCCAACCAAGAGTGGAAGTCACCAGCAGTATCACCACACACAAGCCTAATGTAAACAAGTATGATTCCCTTACACGGCCATACCGCTTGGCACCCCAGTTGAATCCGCAAACCGGCTGGAATCCCTGGCCCACGCCTAGAATCACAGCCATTGCTGTCTGCATGACACGCGCCACCACCGTAAAAGCGGCTATGGTGGATGCCTCCTGTCCGTCAAGCGCATAGATAGCAGCCGCCCAGTTCATGCAAATGGCCGATATACTGGAAAGTGACTGACGCATCAGCGATGGCAGACCGCCCGCCCCTATCTCACGGAAACGGTCCAATGTGGGTGCAAAGTTGCGCAGGCGTATATGTACGTTGCCTTCAAAAGTTGTTGCCCACAGCAACAGGCACCACGATATGAACTGGCTTATGAGAGTAGCCAGCGAGACGCCCTGCACGCCCATTTCCAGATGGTTGATAAGCAGCCAGTCAAAGAAAATGTTCAGAACCGCTCCGGCCGCTATTCCAATCATGGCCAGCATGGCATTACCTTGCAGGCGCAACTGGTTGTTCAGGGTCATCTGAGACACCAGAAACGGAGTGGCTATCAGAATCCACTTGAGATAGGCATTTGAGTAAGGCACCACATCAGGGGTAGCTCCCAGCAACCGTGATAGCGGTGTCATGAAACAGAGTCCCAGCACCATGAACAGCAGTCCCATCAGGAATGCCGACAGGAATCCCGTTGCAGCCATCTTGCCTGCACCCTCGGTGTCACGCGCACCAAGCGCACGGGACATGTAGTTGCCGGACCCGTGTCCAAAGAAAAAGCCTGTAGCCTGAATAAGTGATTGGTAAGCGAAAGCCACACCTACACCTGCCGTGGCAACGGTGCTGATGTGGCCTACAAACCATGAATCTACAATATTGTAGATGGCCGATATGCACATACTGATAATGGTAGGCACAGCCAGACTGAGAACCAGCCTTGGAACCGGTGTCTCCGTGAGACGCTTGTATCGGGCCTCACTCTTCAGTATGTCACTCTTTGTTCCTTGCAACCTCTTTTATCTCTGAACAGGAGACAAAATTAGTCAATATTTAAGGAATTATCTCCAGAGATTACTTGTAATATTCCATGCTTTCAGGAGTCCATGACATCACCACGCAGAAATGACCTTCCAGCTGTGAGAGTGCATAGTCCAGAAATACCTTGAGTGACTTGTCAAACAGGTCAGGTGTCTGGGTGGAGTCGCGAAGCAGCAGAGTGCACATCACGCAGTAAGCGGCGCTCTCCATCAGACGGCGTCCGCAGAAATCGGTCAGTTCCGTCTCCTTGAGTTCCATCACATGAGCGGTCATGGAATCCAGTTTCTCCACCATTGCGCCGATGACAGCCTTGCTCTCTGAGTCAGGCAGTGTGGCAAGCATATCCTTCACGTACTGTGAATAGACACCGCTGGTTACATAACGCAATGCAGCTACAACCTGAAGCTGTGTGGTACCCTCATAGATTGAGGTGATACGTGCATCGCGGTACAGGCGTTCGCAGGCATAGTCACGCATAAAGCCTGAACCTCCGTGAATCTGTATGCTGTCATAAGTGTTCTGGTTAGCAAACTCACTTGTCATACCCTTTGATATGGGAGTGAGCGCATCGGCCAGACGGCTGTAACGCTTGCTCTCCTGGCGCTCCTCGGGAGTGAGAGTGCGCACCTTTGCGATTGCATCCAGTGACTTGTAGATATCCACGTAACGTGAGGTCTCGTAAAGCAGTGAACGTGATGCCTCAATCTTGGCCTTCATCACGGCCAGCATCTGATATACTGCCGGGAAGTTGTTTATATTACGGCCAAACTGACGGCGCTCTGCAGCATACGCTGTAGCCTCACGCCAGGCAGCATCCTGAATACCCACGCTCTGTGTGGCTATACCTAAGCGTGCACCGTTCATAAGGGCCATCACATACTTGATGAGTCCTAAACGGCGGTCACCGCAAAGCTCTGCCTTGGCGTTATTGAATACCAGCTCGCATGTGGGAGATCCGTGGATACCCATCTTATCCTCAATACGGCGAACGTTCACGCCGCCGTTACGCTTGTCATAGATAAAGAGTGAAAGGCCGCGACCATCAGTTGTACCCTCTTCGCTGCGGGCCAGTACCAGATGGATATCACTGTCACCGTTGGTGATGAAACGCTTCACACCGTTCAGGCGCCAGCATCCGTTCTCCACATCCTCGGTTGCCTTGAGCATCACGCTCTGCAGGTCACTGCCTGCATCGGGCTCGGTCAGGTCCATAGACATGGTGGCACCCTCACTGGCCATCTTAAGATATTTCTCCTTCTGCTCTGCGCTTCCGAACTCGTTTATGGTATCGGCACAAGACTGCAGACCCCATACGTTCTGGAACGATGCATCGGCACGTGACAGCATCTCGCTAACTGCACTAAACACGGTTACAGGCATATTCAGACCGCCATACTGACGCGGAAGTCCGAATCCTGACAGACCGGCCTGATGCATAACCTTAAGATTCTGTGCAGTACCTTGGGAGTACTGTACGCGGCCACCGCTGCAATGTGAGCCTTCGCGGTCCACAGCCTCGGCATTGGGAGCAATTACATCATCGCACACGCTGCCGGTAAGTTCCAGCACACGGTCGTAGTTGTCCATTGCATCCTCAAAGTTCTGCGGAGCATAGTCATATATGCCGGCCTCGGCGTAAAAAATCTCCTTAAGCTCCACAATGCGCTCCATAAGCGGAGAATGCATGCGGGCTTCAAGTTCAGGGGTATCTTTATATCTGTTCATTTTGAAATCTCTTTGTAGTGACGGATCAGTTTGGGAATCACATCCTCAACGCGGCCTGTTATCACATAATCGGCGATGGCGTTGATGGGGGCATCGGGGTCCTGGTTGATTGACATAATCAGGCTGCTCTCGCGCATACCTGCTATATGCTGTATCTGGCCCGAAATACCGCAGGCAATGTAAAGCTTGGGCCTAACGGTTATTCCGGTCTGACCAATCTGACGGTCATGATCCACAAAACCGGCATCCACTGCTGCACGGCTTGCGCCAACCTCAGCATGCAGGGCATCGGCCAACTTGTAAAGCATCTCAAAGCCCTCGCGGCTGCCCATTCCGTAACCTCCGGCAACCACAATGCTGGCGGTATCCAGATGATGTGACGGCTTCTGCATATGGCGGTCTATCACGCTTACGGCTATATCAGCCTGACTAACGTAATCGCTCACCTTGTGGTTCTTTATCTCACCCTTGCCCTTTCCGGCTGGCTCGTTCTTCATCACACCCTGACGTACGGTTGCCATCTGAGGCCTGTGATCGGGGTTCACGATTGTAGCAATGATGTTGCCTCCAAATGCGGGACGTATCTGATAGAGCAGGTTCTCATAGACCTTACCGGTCTTCTTGTCCTCATACTCACCTATCTCAAGGTTGGTGCAGTCGGCAGTAAGTCCGCTGCCCAGTGCCGATGAAACTCTGGGACCCAAGTCACGACCTATAACGGTTGCGCCCATGAGAGCAATCTGCGGCTGCTCCTCCTGGAACAGCTTGACCAATATTGCTGAATGAGGTGCTGTGGTATAAGGTGCCAGGCACTTGTCATCAAATACGTGCAATACATCGACTCCATACTGAAGTATCTGGTTCTCAATTCCTTTAAGGTTACTTCCTGCGGCAATTGCCTCAAGCTGAACGCCCAGCTGGTTAGCTAATGAACGGCCCTTTGTAAGCAGTTCCTGACTGACCGGAGCCACCTGTGCCCCCTCCAGTTCACAATATACAAATACGCTGTTCATTGCTTATCCTATAATGTGGTTTACGGCCAGTTCATCTACAAGAGCTGCAATATCGGCATCACTATCGCCGTAACGCTTGCTCTCTTTGGCCTGGAATACAATATTCTCTATCTTCTTTACCTTGGTGGGTGAACCTGACAGACCGCACTTGGCGGGATCGGCATTGACATCAGCCACTGTCCATGCGGGTACATCATAGTTCTTGCGACCCATAAGCAGCTTGGCATTGCGGGGGCGGCAGGGGGCGGCGCTTCCGTTCACGGTGAGTACGCAGGGCAGCGGAGCCTTCACGGTCTCTACGCCTCCGGTTATGACGCGCTTTACTGTCACGCTCTTGCTATCCATATCCAGCACCTCTTCAACGTAGGTTATCTGGTTCAGGCCCAGCTTCTCGGCCACCTGAGGACCTACCTGGGCGGTATCACCGTCAATAGCCTGACGTCCACCTATTATTATGTCGTACTTGCCTATCTTGCGGATTGCGGTTGAAAGGGCGTATGATGTTGCCAAGGTATCGGCTCCTGCAAACAGGCGGTCTGTAAGCAGATAACCACCGTCGGCTCCCCGATATACACCCTCCATCACTATCTCTTTTGCTCTCTCAGGACCCATAGTGAGCATTGTCACTGTACTGCCGGGAAAACGGTCCTTGATGGCAAGGGCCTGCTCCAGGGCATTGAGGTCCTCCGGGTTGAACACTGCCGGAAGTGCGGCACGGTTAATCGTACCGTCGGCATTCATGGCGTCCTTACCCACCTGACGGGTATCGGGCACCTGCTTTGCCAGAACTATTATGTTGAATTTATCCATAGAGGCTGCAAAGATAGGGATTAACGGTGCGATGGGCGGTTTTACTAAGCTTCAAAAAGGGGGTAAATGCACAGTCTTTCTCATTTTGTAAACTCCGCCGAGTATCCGGTTTTAGGACGCAACGTTCCGAGGCTACTCCGGACCTCTCCGGACCCTAAACGGCGAACGCCTTTTAGTCCTCTAGCATGGACTTTTGGTTGCGGCGTTCAAGGTAATGGAAATCGGAGTCTGTTTTGACCTTTGCGATAGTGGCTATCACGGCATTATAGAGTTCACTACCCTCACGGTAGTCTCCTGGGCAGGCAAAATTCACGCGACCTCTGTGTACCAGATTGCGGGCTTGAGCGCGGCTGGACTCATTACCGGGCTTGTATATGGCTATAGAGTGACCACCTTCGGTCTTTACTATGCGCATGCTGGGTATATCGGTCTCTCCATCACCCAGGTAAATCATGTTCTGGAAAGGTACCGGGCGGCCTTCATCGGGCATGGAGTCATTGATCTGGGCATTGTTCCAGATTTCATGTATGCCTTTGTTTATCATGAAAATGAACTGTGTCTTGGATGTGAAATCCACAGCCACCGCAGGCCATACTGCAGCATCGTTCTCATACATGAATGAGCATGCGTATATCTGCTTGAAGTACTTGGCGACAGATGTCCCTTCAATGAGTTCCTTCAGGCCCGATGAAATTATGTAATGCTCTACGTTTACTCCCATCTCATCGCCTTTGCGGTTTATCAGCTCAAACCACTGCTCCACTCCCGGAAAGAATCCTATTCCGCGGCCAAACTCCACGAACTGCTGTCGGCGTATGCTGATACCGTTCTCCTTGGCCTTATCCACCATCAGCTTCATGTAAGCCAGGATGGTACTGGACTGCTGCTTCTCTGCCAGTCCGTGCGATGCCTTCCAGAATGACTCCTTATCGGTCAATCCTATGGCATCCATAAAGTCATACTCCTGCATATATGACGGAGACAGCGTTCCGTCAAAATCATACATCAGCGCTACTGTGGGTCTATCCATACTGTTCTGTTTTAAGGAATACAAAGATAAATATAAACTATGTATTGTGTTACGGAATGAACAGGTATACAATAGGGACGTTTCACCTTGTATCTTACAAACAATCAGTTTGAGCCATGATATATGGCGTTATTATATCCTTCCAAACTGTCTCTACGAGAGGCTCAGTGGATTTGTTTTGGAAGGACAACACCGTATCGGCTATTTCCTGCACCATCTCTTTTGCACCACTAATATCATTGTTTTCGGCTAATCTGATGAATTGGGACATTGAGATATTTCTGTTGCATTCTTCGATTGTCATAGCATGTCTGTCACTACGGAACGGATTCTGCAGATTTACGGTGAATGTCACATCGTATGCTGGTGACAGATTCCATTTGCCATCGGGTGTCAAGATAAATGAGAAGTTCTTGTCATGGTCATCACATACCCCTGTAAGGTAATTGAACACCACCCTTCGGAACATTTGGTCTATCTGGCCAGCCGGAAGATGCAGCATACGGCAGATCCTAAAGATATCTTCATAAGAATAAACAGGCCCGCACAATGACTGTAGGGTGGCAGTGTGCTGTTTCTGTCCATTTTTTCTGTCAAATCTTTCGGTCAGGAAATGATTGACTCCCTGAACTGGCAGCAATAGGGATTTCTCCATTGTTATTCCGCAACTCCTGGCCATAAGATAATAGTTGTACTCTACTTCGGCAATCGGCCAGTTATCTGAATCACGGAACTTGAGGATATACTGTGTAAAACTGTCAGGAAGCAGAACCTGTCCTGATCTGACCTCTTTAGTATCCCAATTAATTGCAACAATAGCCTTAGGGTGTTGCCCTCCGGCACTCATCCCAACTGACATCAAATCATTTATACGTGTATCAGTTGACAGTTCAATTGAAACATCCTCTCTGGATTCCTGGATGGCTCTTGCCAGTGAATAGAGTTCTTCCAGTAGAATGACATCATCAGTAGTATGGCTATATAGTTGCGGTTCAAATTCAAAGGCTCCCATTCCGCGGCTTCCGATGAATGCAAGTTTATCAACAGAGCTTATTTCTGACCTGCGCAAATGATTCTTCTTTATCCAGGCAGAGAATACCTTGTTGCCCCAATCATCCGGTAGGGAACCGCTCAGGAATCTTGGCAGACCATCATATTCTGTAGCTCTGCATAAATCTGACAGACCTTTTTGAACAATGTATTTAGAGAGACTGTATGGACCCAGCGGATCTGTATCCAGACCTAACAGATGATATTCAGGATTAAAAGACACTACTGCACCCAGTTTCCCGAACCTGGGTTTATATCCGCCTCTCCATTCAAGCAGACAGATCTCATGTCCCCACAATCTAACGCTTACTATATTGTTTTTCATTTTTTCTCTTGCTTGCTCTTTGCCTTTGATTACGTATTGAGCGTTTGTCATACAGGCTTTCCGGCATATCAGGGATGACATCGGCAATGTTTTCAAGTAACTGTAAGGCACGCATAAGTGCAATAAACTTGTTAAGTCCAATGGAACCGAACTCTCCGCTTTCAAAACGCACCAAGGTCATGACAGAAACTCCGCTCTGTTCTGACACTTCCTTTTGGGTAAGATTCAGAGCAATTCTATAAATTTTGAACCTCTTTCCAAGATCAACGGATATGTCACTGTTTGACAATCCGTACAATTCCAGATCCTCAATTGTATTATTCATGGCGCAAATATACAGATATGATTAGTTATAAGCAAATATATACATTAATTTTTCAGATGCGATATATTAACACTACAAAACTGTTGCATTTGAATTTGGATGTGCATAGACCTATTTTGGCAGCAAATTGGCTATTGAACCTAAATCATAAGCGTATATGTGTTCCGATGCATCCACACCATACAATATTGCAAAACTATGTTTAACTTTGACTTTGAAAAAGTTGCACTTTAAATTAGAATTCACGTTATGATTACTTTATTCAACAATAAAAACTATACAGAAGCAACACTTGTTTGTATCTCCGTTTTCACCGTATTATTATCGGCCTTGTTTATGGTATCATGCGGTTCGGTAGGTACAGTAGATATTCCTCCTGTCAGTGTAGGGCCGGCGGATGTTGTGAATGTTATGATGATTGAACCGTATGCAGAGATACAATCAATAGAAAACAAAAAGGATACCTACTATAGCGAACCCTTATCATACGCATCTGCACAATTGATCAAAGAGGCTATAATAGCTGAGAATTATTGGGTTCCTGTTACTGACACCATAAGTATTAAGGATGATGCCACCATGCTTTCCTGCAAATCATTCATGCGTTCCTTTCAGGAAGCCAAAGGAGTTGACAGATATAGAGTTCCAGTTCCGGTATTAATGGATTCCCTTATTGAAAGCACCGGGCACAGGTTTGGGATGATAGTCTGGGGAACCGGGTTTGAGCGTAGTCAAGGCAATTACAGAAAAGCAGAGGCTTTAAGCGTTGTTGCAGCAGTATTGACAGGTATTATCACACTGGGAACCATGGTTTACGTACCTATGCCTTACAAGGGATCATTGACACTGAATGTGGCATTAATAGACACAAGAGATGATTGTGTAGTTTACCATAATACTGTCTCTGTAAAAGATAAAAAGCCAACAGATTATTCAGTTGTCAACAAGAAGGTAAAGGAACTGTTCTCTGATTATTACAGTCCGGGATATCAGATCTATTAGGCAACTGTCAAGGAATAAGCAGAGAGGAATCGCCGTAACTGAGAAAGCGGAAGTTGTGACTTAGGGCGTAACTGTAGATAGTTTTCCAGTCTCCATTAACGAATGCCGAAACAAGCAACAACAGGGTGCTTTGCGGCTGATGGAAGTTGGTGACCATCATCTTTACTATGTGATACTTGTAGCCCGGAGCAATTATTATCTGGGTGCTGGTCTTGAGAACCTCCAGACTGTGGCGGTCAAGATAATCCAGGATATGCTGCAAAGATGCAACTGAACTCATTGTGGGAGCGGTCTCATACGGAGTCCATTGGTTAACGTGCATCTCATCCTCAGTAGCATCAGGATGAGTGCTCAGATAAACACCAATATAATAGAGGCTCTCAAGCGTGCGGACCGATGTCGTGCCCACCGCAATAGCCTCACCGCCATGTTCAATCAGTTTCTCAATGGTACTGCGACGCACAGCGATGAACTCAGTATGCATCTCGTGCCCGCTTATCTCCTCCGATTTCACCGGCCGGAAAGTACCAGCACCAACATGCAGGGTCAACTCCTCACGGTCAATTCCGTGAGCATCCAGATCCTTGAGCACACGCTCCGTAAAATGCAAGCCTGCAGTAGGAGCCGCAACGCTACCTTTAATCTTGGAATATACGGTCTGGTATGTAGTCTTGTCACTCTCCTGCGATGCCCTATTCAGGTATGGAGGAATAGGAATCTCACCCGCAGCCTCAAGCAGTTCAGCCCAACTGACACCGCCGTCCCAATTAAAGTCAATCCTGTGGCTGGTACCATGCATCGGCCCACGCTGAGCCGTAAGCGTAACCGTCTTGTCGCCCACCTGAACGGTGCTGCGCAAAACCGGAGTATCCTCTTTCCAGCGCTTAAGATTACCCACCAGACAGTACCAGCTGCAAGATGAGGTCTGAGTAAACATTACCTGATAATCACTGGGATCAGCCGGTTCCAGAAGGAAAATCTCAATCAGAGCCCCCGTAGATTTAGGTCCACCCGTAGCCTCCTTCCGGAAATGCAGCCGCGCCTGAATAACCTTAGTGTTATTGAACACCATCAGAGCCCCTGCCGGCAGATACTGCGGCAAGTTACGGAACACATCCTCCGTAACCTCTCCATGCCGATACAGCAACAGCTTAGAGCTGTCCCTCTCAGCCAACGGAAACTTAGCGATCCGCTCATCCGGCAGCTCATAATTGAACTCCGCAATCCTGATATGTTTAACGCTCTCCTCCATTCGGACCGCAAATTTACAAAGTTTTTACATTCGCTCGCCAGTTGCAGGAGCCGGATGTCCGGTTTGGGGAGCATCAGTGAAGAGGCGTAAGCGTAGAGCCCCGAAGGATCCCGTTAAGAACGGCGCATGTCTGAGGAACCTTTTCGTTAAGCCAAACGAATAGAGGAAACTTGTTTACTCTATCGTGGCGAGAAAAAGTGTGCGAAGCAAACGTTCGGCCCCGAATGGGGACGAAAAGGACGAGTTCGACGTTTAGGGTCCGTAAGGGCTCGGAGTAGCCTCGTAACGTTGGTCTCCAAACCGGACATCCGGCGGTGTTTATTGAGCAAGCGCAAGGGTAAACACCGATACTTTGATATCCGGTACCGCAGCCTCAACAGTATCAATCATTGACAGCAATGTTGCCCCGGTAGTGATAACGTCATCAATGATGAGGATGTGCTTGCCCTGAAGGACAGCCGCATCGGCAACCTCAAACAACCCCTGGGCGTTCCGCCAGCGCTGATATTTGCCAAGCCCGGCCTGCTTACTGCTGTTCACCTTACGTATAACAGCATCAGACAGTATAGGCAGTCCCGTTACCTTACGCACCCCTTTGGCAATATGCATGCACTGGTTGTAGCCGCGCTTAATCTCCTTGCGTCGGGTAAGCGGCAAAGGAACAATGCAGTCAACACCCTTAAAGAATCCTTTTTCATACAAATCTGTAGCGCCGATCCTAGCCAGCCACTGCCCCACCTTGGGATGATGCCAGTATTTGAGATGGAACAGAATGTTGCGGTAATCGCTCTCCTTGCTGTATTGCAGTACCGATGCTGCCCGAACCATACTGCGCTCGGTTAGAAGCATACGTTCAGCAGGATTGATGGACTTCATATCATAGTCCAGGCGGGGCATACCCAGGAAACAGGTAATGCAGAGCTCCTCTTCGGAAGGATCAAGTCTGCACCCACACACCTTACAGTAGTGAGGAAACAGAAATTCAAACATCATTTTCAAAATACCCGGATGACGATAATGCCTGTCCGGGCAAACATGGTTATTCATATAATTAAAAAGGTTTATTCAAAAATATCGGAAAAGTCAAGCACTTTACGCACCAGTTGGGGCTCATACCCTCGTGAGCAGACTGATTTCATGGCTTTCATCTTGCGTTCATACTCTGTTGCGCCTTTCGCCGCGCGGTAACGCGACTGGGCCACATCATTCAATGCAGTCATATATTCATCCTCATCAATCGTAGCCAATGCACTGTCAGCCACATCCTGCGATATGCGTTTTTGCCATAGAGCCTGTGCAATCTTGACCCTGCCCCATTTGGCAAAACGCACCTTGTCGTGCACGAACGCCCGTGCATATCGGGATTCATCAATGTATCCCTCTTTTATAAGATGTTTGAGTATGCGGTCTATATCCCCGCTCTCTGCTTCGTGTCTCTGCAGCATAGCACGCACCTCAAAGCAGCAATGTTCCGCCCCTGAACAGTAGCGTTCAGCAAGTGTCTTTCCTTCAGTTTCAGTCATAGTATCGCCTTAATCATTCGTTGTTTTCCAAATATATCGTTCCGTATCTCAATATCATGATAATCCGCCTTAAGCAGCATCTGCCTCAAAACATCGGCTGCCAATGGGTTGATCTCAAAATAGAGTCTGCCACCTTTGCTTAAGTTATGCTTTCCGAATTCCGCAATAGCCCTGTAAAACAACAGAGCGTCACTGTCCGGTACAAACAAGGCAGTGTACGGTTCATAATCCAGCACCGTCTTCTCCATTTGCACCTTCTCCGATTCCAGCACATACGGCGGGTTACTCACAATCACGTCAAACTTTTGGTCCGATGCCTGCGCAGCCAGGATGTCAACCCTACGGAACACCACATCAGTACCATTCAAACGGTTGTTCTCCCTAGCCACCTCAAGGGCACCGTCGCTGATATCCCACCCCTGCACCTTCCAATCTGGAAGCCGGTGAGCCAGACTTATTGCAATGCACCCGCTGCCTGTGCCCACATCCAGCAGAGAACCGCTGGCAACAGTATCCTGAGCTACCCAATCCACTAGTTCCGCAGTCTCGGGACGCGGTATCAGTACACGCGAATCAACCTGGAACTGCAATCCGCAGAACGGAGTGAATCCAATCACATATTGCAACGGCTCACCCTGAGCAAGCCGCTCCAAAGCCTCATCAAGTTTTCTGTCCCTCTCCGTATCAGCGGCAAGGGTTTCTTTAGTAAAAAAAGAGACGGCACTTATGTCCAGCAGTTCCAGACACAGTGCCTTCTTTATGGATTCCAACTCTGCCGCATCATAAAGACCGCCCAATGCGCTTTCTATTTGCGACAGTATATGTTTCATGACTTAAGCGATTTCAAGTGCCACCTGCATCATGTTGGTAAAGCTGGAGCGACGCTCCTCGGTCGATGCATACTTGCGGTGAACCAACTGGTCAGATATGGTGCAGATGGTCAGCGCCTTCTTGCCTGCGGCGGCAGCATTGATATAGAGTCCGGCCGATTCCATCTCAACCGCCTTCACGCCAAACTTACCCCACTCCATCTGCCTGTCTGACACATCATAGAACACATCGGCACTGTATATATTGCCCACCTGGAACGGGAAACCTTTCCCACGGGCCACTTGAGCAGCTTTTTCAAGCAACTCAAAACTGGCTATCGGGGCAAACTTGGCCGGAAATCCGTACTGGTGTCCGTAATCGGAGTCCGTGCATGCAGCCTGTGCAAAGAGCATATCGCCTATCTGCATGTCAGCGCTCAAGGCACCGGCTGTGCCAACCCTGATAATGTTCTCCACATCAAAGAAATTGAACAGCTCGTATGAGTAGATGCCTATTGAAGGGATTCCCATTCCGTGCCCCATTACCGATACGCGCTTGCCTTTATAGAAACCTGTGAATCCCAGCATTCCACGTACCTCGTTAAAGAGCACCGGACTGTCCAGATACTTGTCGGCAATGAACTTGGCGCGGAGCGGATCGCCGCACATTATAACAGTCTTGGCTACATCATCATACTGCGCTGCAATATGAGCCGTGGGGGTATCTTCTCTACTCATAAGCTTATATTTTTTCTTCGAGTGCCGGTGAAACCAGGCAACCCTCTATGTAATCAGTCTTCTTTACCTTGTGCTCTGAAGGAGCCACAATTATCTTGTGCCCCTGAACACTGATACGCCCTTCGGCAAACCACTGCAGGGCCTGCGGGAATATGCGGTGCTCCATACGGTGAATCTGCGCCTCAAGCTCATCGACAGTTCCGTTAACAGGCACACCAGCCTGGATAATCACAGGACCTGCGTCAAGCTCGGGTGTAACCAGATGAACAGAGCATCCTGTTATCCTCACTCCGTGCTCATATGCATCGACGATAGCAGTTGCACCTTTGAAACTGGGCAGAAGAGCAGGATGCAGGTTCAGGATCCTTCCCTCAAAAGCATTTACGAACACCTCGCTCAATATCCTCATCCAACCTGCCAATGCGATGGTATCAACATCATACTTCTTGAGTGTCTCAACCACCAGAGCATCATATTCAGCACGGTTCCGGATACCCTTTGAAGGAACTATCTCCACAGGCACACCCAGTCTCCGCGCACGCCCAATCACGCCGGCATCCTCCTTATTGGTCAGAACCACTTTTACATCAGCATCCAACTTACCAGCACGCACAGCCTCAATAATAGCCTGCGCATTAGTTCCGTTGGCCGATGCCAGAATCGCTAATCGTATCATAGTCACAAAGGTATACAAAAAAGGCGCGCGAAGTATATTCGTGCGCCTTTTTTCAATTATTGATTGGATTACATCATGCCATCCATGCCGCCCATTCCGGGATTCATGGCAGGCATAGGCTTGTCTTCCTTCTTCTCCACGATGACGCACTCTGTGGTCAGGAACATACCGGCTATTGAAGCGGCGTTCTCAAGAGCCACACGTGCCACCTTGGCGGGATCAACCACACCGGCCTTCATCAGGTCCTCATAGCGGTCATAGCGTGCATTGTAACCAAAGTCACCCTTGCCCTCCATAACCTTCTGAACTACTACAGAACCTTCCATACCGGCGTTGAACACAATCTGACGCAGTGGCTCCTCTATGGCGCGACGGATGATCTGGATACCGGTAGTCTCATCGGCATTGTCACCTTTCAGCTTGTCAAGTACGCTGATTGCGCGGATGTAAGCCACACCGCCACCGGCTACGATACCCTCCTCGATAGCTGCACGGGTAGCGCACAGGGCATCGTCAACGCGATCCTTCTTCTCCTTCATCTCGGTCTCACTGGGAGCACCGACCTTGATTACTGCAACACCGCCTGACAGTTTGGCAAGACGCTCCTGGAGTTTCTCCTTGTCATAGTCACTTGTGGTGGTCTTGATCTGAGCCTTGATCTGGGCTACGCGGTCAGCGATCTTGGCCTTCTCACCCTTACCGTTAACGATAGTGGTGTTGTCCTTGGTGATGGTGATCTTCTCGGCTGTGCCAAGCATATCCATTGTAGCCTGCTCCAGCTTTACGCCACGCTCCTCGCTGATTACGAATCCACCTGTCAGAACGGCTATATCCTCAAGCATCTCCTTGCGGCGGTCACCGAATCCGGGTGCCTTGACGGCGCAAATCTTAAGACCTGAACGCAGACGGTTCACAACCAGAGTGGTCAGAGCCTCAGAGTCAACATCCTCGGCAATAATCAACAGAGGACGGCCGGTCTGTACGGCGGGCTCCAGGATAGGAAGCAGGTCCTTAAGGTTGGATATCTTCTTGTCATGAATAAGAATCAGAGGATTCTCCATAACGCAGTTCATCTTCTCGGTATCGGTTACAAAGTATGATGACAGGTAACCGCGGTCAAACTGCATACCCTCTACAACGTCGATGTATGTGTCACGGCCCTTGGCCTCCTCGATGGTGATGACACCGTCCTTTGAAACCTTCTGCATAGCCTCGGCAATGTGCTTACCAATCTCGGCATCATTGTTTGCAGAGATAGTGGCAACCTGCTCGATCTTGTCAAAGTTGTCACCAACGGCCTTTGACTGCTTCTTGATATTCTCAACAACAGCTGCAACGGCCTTGTCGATACCGCGCTTAAGGTCCATGGGATTGGCACCTGCGGTAACGTTCTTAAGACCAACGTTCACGATGCTCTGAGCCAGAACGGTTGCGGTGGTTGTACCGTCACCTGCATCCTCACCGGTCTTGGAGGCGACAGACTTAACCAACTGTGCACCGGTGTTCTTGAATGAATCGGCCAACTCAATCTCCTTGGCTACGGTAACACCGTCCTTGGTGATCTGGGGAGCACCGAACTTCTTCTCTATTATAACATTGCGGCCCTTAGGTCCAAGTGTAACCTTGACTGCATTTGCCAACTCGTCAACACCCTGACGCATAAGGTCACGGGCATCGGTATTGAAACGTATCTCTTTTGCTGCCATAACTGTATCTCCTTATTATTTTTCAACCACAGCCAGAACGTCGCTCTGGCGCATAATCAGATATTTCTCTCCGTCTATTTCAAGTTCTGTGCCTGAATACTTGCCATACAGTACCTGGTCACCTTTCTTGAGTACCATAGCCTCATCCTTGGTGCCGTTTCCAACTGCAATGACTTCACCCTTAAGTGGTTTCTCCTTTGCTGTATCGGGGATTATGATTCCGCCGATTGTCTTCTCCTCGGCTGCTGCCGGGAGTATCAGAACGCGGTCTGCTAACGGTTTAATGTTCATATTCTTATAGTTTTAAGTTATTTGATTCAGTCACAAAGCCCCTCATCGGGCATTACAACCAGAGCATAAAATATGCCAAACCGCCATACGGGACTAATGTGTCACCCGTTCTGACAGTTTGGCACAACTTGTAATATCATCATCTGACATTCTCTGCCAGATACTTGGCCAGATCCTGTCCCGATATGTTACGCTGGAACGAACCCTTGCGGAATACTGAAATGATTCCTGTCTCTTCCGATACCACCACAGCCACGGCATTTGTCTTTTCGGATATGCCCATTGCAGAACGGTGACGCAGTCCGAATTCCTTGGGCAGCTCTTCGCTCTGCGACAAAGGCAGAATACATGCTGCCGATTCTATGCGGTCACCCACAATTATCATAGCGCCGTCATGCAGCGGACTGTTCTTGAAGAAAATGTTCTCAATGAGAAGCTGGTTGATATTGGCGTTCACCTCCTCACCTGTGGCAATGACATCATGAAGCTCGTCATTCTGGCCCAACACTATCAATGCGCCCTCCTTGCGGTGGCTCATACTGTCACACGCCTTCACAATTGGATCCCACTTGCTCAAGTCACCATCGGCATGACGCCTGCGTACAAGCCAGCGGAACAGCTTTCGGGTACGGGTAGAAGTACCGATGTCACGGAAGAAATGGCGTATGTCATCGGCAAACAGCACTATGAGTGCTATCACACCCACATCTACCAACTTGTTCATCACGGCTCCCAACAGCTGCATCTTCAAAACCTGAGATACCACTATCCATACCAGGATGAACACAAGTATTCCAATGAACATATTGAGCGATCCTGTCCTCTTCATCAGTTTGTAGAGGTAGAAAAGCAACAGCGAGACGCACAAAACGTCTATTATGTCCTTTATTCCGAATGATACAAAGTAATCAACCATTTTTCAAATTGAAAATTATTTATAGTCACTTAAAGCCTGGAATATTTTAACCGTGTGAACGGCTTCAGAGACATCATGAACACGGAGCCAGTCGGCGCCCTTCATAAGTGCTACGGTATTCATTGCAACCGTTGCGGGCAGAGCCTCATCAGGAGTGATACCCAACAGCTTCCAGGCCATAGACTTGCGTGACAAACCGGACAGCACGGGGAGCCCGAACGCCAGCAATTCATCCTGATGGGCAAGAATAGTATAGTTCTGCTCAACTGTCTTTCCGAATCCGTATCCCGGATCCAGTATCACTTTTTCTGTCACGTTCACACCAGCGTTCTCCAATTGAATCAATCTGTCTGCAAAGAACAGCTTCATCTCCTCTACGGGGTTATTCTTAACCTGCTCCGCCCACATGAGCACGTACTGTACACCTGCTTCAGCAACCACTTGATACATATCGGCATTACCTCCGTAAACATCATTTATCATATTCACGTTCCACTCACGGATACAGCGTTCTGCAATCCGCGGACGGTAGGTATCAACCGATAGCATTATGTCGGGGAACTCCTCCCTTATGGCATCAAGTCCCCACTCAAGGCGTTCCATCTCCTGTTCCCCGGTAGCCTGAATGGCATTGGGACGGGTAGAACAGCCGCCTACGTCAATTGCATCCGCCCCTTGCCGGATCATTGTGCGGACACGCTCCACAAGAGTCTGCCTGTCCTGCACACGTGACCCGCTCCAAAAGGAATCAGGTGTTACATTTACTATGCCCAGTATCTGCGTCACTTCTTCTCGGCGTCAAGGAAAGCCTGAATCTGCTCGGCAATCTTGGTCATGCCGGCAGCTGTGGGGTGATTCATGCGCTTCTCAATGCCATCAACAGCAATTACGGGCACGCCGTAGTGCTTGCAGATCTCCCTCATTGACTCACCCAGATTCTCACTCATTCCGTCATTAAGCAGAGAGTATATCTTCATCTTGGGATACAGTTTCTTAAGGTTGTCAAGCAGGTATGCAAATGCCGGACGGTAGAAATAAAGATCCTCCTTGGTCCAATCCGAGTACTTGTAGTCTCCAAAAGGCTCATGTGTCCAGTCATCATTGGTACCGCCGAATATGAACAGGATATCGGGAGCGCCGATGCAGTTAAGACGGGTCACGAAAGCGCGGTCTGAATAGTCGTCATGATTGTAACCGCGGCAGCAAACGGTACTGCCTGACCATGAATCATTCTTTTCAAGAACCCAGCCGTTCTTCTCAATCACCTGAGCCCACCACTGCTGGCTCTGCTCTGTAACACCGCAGAACTGGTTGGGATAGAATGTGTCATAATACTTGGGCATGGAACCCGTGAAAGTTGAGTATGAGTCACCCATGACGGAGACCTTCAACTGTGCGGACATGATTCCACATACAAGAACACACGCAAAAAGTGCAACTAACTTTTTCATAATTATAAATTGGTTATTGTTTTGGTTAATCCTATACTGTTGGAACCCTTTATAAGTATACTGTATCCGTTCAAAGGTTCAATCCTGAGAGCATCGTTCACTGCCTCCACATCGGCAAAAAGCCTGAATTCTGATTCCTGCGCCACTTTTGCAAACTCACTGCCCACAAGCCATACTTTGGTAAAGCCTTTCTCTTTAAGCAATTCCACTATATTCCGGTGTTCAGCCTCCGACACTTCACCAAGCTCACGCATATCACCCAGTATAAGCATCTTATTATCGGCCTTCATCATACTGAAATTCTCTATGGCAGCTGCCATACTGGTAGGATTGGCATTATATGCATCTTCCACCAGATGATTGCGTCCTGTCTCGGTAAGCTGTGAGCGGTTGTTCTGCGGCACATATCCTGCCACAGCAGCCGATGCCTTATCCTCCGATACTCCAAAGCGCAATCCTATTGTAATGGCAGCCAGAGCATTGTCAACATTATACGCACCTATCAGACTGGTCTGGACAATATGCCAATCACCACCCTTACTGCGCCAGCGGAACTTGACGAACGGGTTGCACTCCAGCACCTCACCTTCTACCAGAAGACCCTCCTGCCCGGGCTTGCCGTACTCTATGAGCGGTAGTCCCGCACACATCTGCTGCAAGTGCACGTTGTCACGGTTCACAAATGCAGTACCGTTATGCTCACGCAGCCAGTCATAAAGTTCACCCTTGGTGCGTTTCACGCCCTCAAAAGAGCCGAATCCAAGCAGATGCGCCTTACCCACATTGGTAATCAACCCGTAATCAGGTTGGCTCACCTCTACAAGTTCCTTGATATCGCCCGGATGGCTGGCTCCCATCTCCACAATGGCATATCGGTGCTCAGACTTCAATCCCAGAACTGTAAGCGGAACGCCAATGGAATTGTTCTGATTTCCTTGGGTACAAAGCACATTGTAGGCGGCACTCATTACAGCATTGGTCAATTCTTTGGTAGTGGTCTTGCCGTTAGTTCCGGTAATGCCAATGACTGGAGTTCCCAACTCACGGCGGTGATGTGCAGCAACTTTCTGCAGAGTGTCAAGCACGCTATCCACAAGAATCATGCGGCTGTCAGCAGCATCATAAAGCCCGGCATTGTCCATAACCGCATACGGGCAACCCTGCTCCAAGGCACCGCGCACAAACTCATTGCCGTCAAAACGCTCCCCCTTAAGGGCAAAGAACATCAGTCCCGGACCGCATTTGCGGCTATCGGTAGTAACTCCCCCACACTCCTTAAACTTGCTGTAAATCTCTTCAACCGTCATAGTACTGCAAAAATAGTAATTTGCAACGTTTATATAATGCAAATGCAACGGAAATGCAACGCCAATTAATGCCTTTCTATTCTTACAGTACGTTATCTTTGCGCAAAACATCACAAAGATATGCTAAGACTTTTCCGATACGCGCTGTTGACGACATTGCTTTTGGCAACGGTACTGAATGCCGGTGCACAGAAATATGAAAGAGAGTGGAAAAAGGTTGATTCTCTTATCGGCAGCCATGACCAGGTCAATTCAATAGAGGCCGTCAGGCAGATAATGGATAAGGCGCAGGCCGACGGCAACTGCCGTGAGATACTGCGCTGCGCCCTTATGATAAACCGTCTGGATGCCCCATTCTCTAATAACGCAGATTACATTGTACAGTCATATCAGCTGTTTGATTCGCTTGTATCCGTAATGGATGACAACGGCCTAAAGGCAATTTGTCAGTATCTGCAGGCCTTCTGTCTGGACGAATACGCCAGAAGCAGCAATTATAATTTCCCGGCCAACAACAGACTCGATTTGGACATAGACCAGCTTAAAGATAAGATGTTCTTTCACTTTGAGCAGGCCTTCAATCTGGCAGGCCGAAAGCGCACAAAAGATTATGCGGCATTCATACCTGAGTGCAACGACAGTTATATAAAGGTACGTCCGGCACTTAAAGACGTATTGTTGGAGAGTGCCTGCATAAACCTGGGTACAAATGACCTGGGTAACCGGTTCGTAACTGATCTGTATACGGATGATGACCGTCTGTTAGGCACCTCCAAACAGTTTGTCCAGGCAGCCAGCGCTGCAGTAACAGGCAGAATAAACGAATGGAAACTGTACGTCCTCCGTCTGTTGACTGAAAGGAATCTCAAGGCCAATGCCGATGTACGAGCCAGCATAGACCTAAAGCGCCTTACAACCATTACAGAAAGCCTTTCAACCCAGGACTGGATATCCGTATCAGAAAAAGTTGAGAAACTGGCCGACTCATACCGGGGCAAGAGCCTCTATTCGGCCGGAATATATGCGCTTGCCGCCAAGATCCTGATTGAGCATGTCATTAACGGGACATCAACAGACAAACAGCTGCGCAGCCGGCTGTCAGTACACGCCCATGAACTTCTTGAAACCGCTATAGGAATCTGGCCAGACAGCCAGACCGCGCATGACTGCCGCGAACTCCTTAACCAAATGGAAAAACGTTCAGTTAGCATTTCATTTGACAGGATTGAGCGCGCAGATATGCCAAATCTGGCTGTCCTCAGGTTCTCTAATGTGGATACCGTCTGGTTCAAGGCTATAAAATATGACCAGAACAAACACTATTTTACTTCATATAAGCTTTATGAAGACATAAGAGACAAGACCTTGGAGAACGCTGATGATATGCAGGAAGCGGCACGCTGGAGTGTAACTACAGGCAACCGTAATGACTGGATAGAACATTCCATGTGGATGTCTCTGCCCGCGCTTAAAAAAGGCGAGTACATAATCTATGCATCACCCGACAGGAATTTTGCCAATGACAGCTGTTTCAGTTGCCGTCTGCTTACAAGCAGCAGGTTGCTTTTCAGCCCCACATATCTGACAGACACTGACACCCTCTGCAGCCTGACAGGATTCATCCATGATGCAGCAACCGGAGATGCCATATCCGGATGCAGCTATACCATTACAGGTTATGACGATAAAAAAACTGCCGATATCATAATCAAAGGAGAAACTGCCACAGACGGCTTCCTGAGTCTGGATTATCCCATAAGTTCAGACTGCGATTTCATGCTTTGTATAGATTATGATGGCCAAACAGACACTCTGCTGTTCGAGTCTCGTGACGCAAACCGTTATTCCCGCCACCAGTACTCCAAAGGTCCGGTTCAAATAAAGATCAACACAGACAGGGCCATATACCGTCCGGGCGACACCGTACGTTACTGCGGTATACTGTCAGAGACTCCACCTGATATGGATGGCCGTGTAAAGGCCGGAATTCCGGTTGCAGTTTTTGTTTCAGGGAGAAATGACGTACTTATACAGGAAACTATAACAGACGCTCACGGTCTGTTTGAAGGCATCTGGCCCGTTCCGGCCGATTACCGCCCGGGATGGATTGAACTGAATGCCATCAGCTACCCCTATGGTGAGAATCCTGATTCATTAATGCAACTTGACGATGGATATCTGCGCCTGCCGGGATACACGCATGAAATAAAGATAGAATCATACTCCCGAAACCTTCTGGAACTCAAATTTGACAGGTGGCAGACTCCTTCTGTCCAGAGCCAGGCAGAATGCAGCGGTACAGTTCTCACCCCGCTTGGCAACCCCGTAGCAGGAGCCAGTATCCAATGGAGCACAAGCATCTGGGATATTGATGAACAATCCTTCAGGGCAACCTACCGGGACCTGATTCTTGAAACCGGAGAGACAGAGACCAACCCTGACGGCACTTTCCGTATCCCATTCAAGACCGATGCCCCAAAAAGAGGCACGATTGACATCAAACTCCGGGTAACAGACCTGAACGGAGAGACCCATGAGTTCAGCACCTATTACAGCAGGTCTGCCGGCAGCGAGCTGGATATTGCGGCCGAAAAGATACTGAGCAACACCAATGACGTCCTGCTGACGGTGCGTCCGTACACTTACTATCCTGTTTCGGGTGAGTACCGCATTAAAATAGAGGAATTGAGACCGCATTTCCAGGAAGGGATGGACATATATACGGCTTTCGGCATCAAAGACCATGAACGTACGGAAATGTCAGAGCATGCGCTGTCAGAAAGTACGCTGACCGCCCTGTTCCCAATGTATGAATTCGGACTCCCCTCAGAGCCTCAGGTCTCATGCACAGTCATGGACAGTCTGTTCGTATTCCAAGACAATGACACCACACAGATACGCGTGCCTGGCATAAAGACCGGACATTACAGGATCACCGTATCATCCGATGATGCATTGATCAGGAATCTTGCCGGCAAATCCTACTATGGAGAACAAGACAATGCAGGCGCCAGGACACAGGACATATTTGTTTCTGTAGGCGATGCAGAGGATACACTCTCTATCAATGAACTTCTCTATCTGCAAAGCCGGCAGATTATCCTGCGGGAGGGCGATACGGCTAAAGTCCGCATCGGCAGTCCATATCCGGGAACAATAATCCGTTATGACATCATTAACCGTAACGGCAGCCTTATGCACGGCAGTATGGAATCTGACGGACTTCTGCATACCCTGTCACTTCCTGTAGGTGAAGACCTGTGCGGAAACATACTGGTTGTGGCAACCGCCTTCAAGGATGGTCTCAAAGCCAAATCATTTACAGCCCAGTACATACCATATTACACCAAGCAACTCAAATATGAACTCACCACGTTCCGCAGCAATCTTACAAGCGGCAGCCAGGAAAGCTGGACCTTCAGGTTCACTGACAGGAATGGCAATCCCGTTAAGGCATCGGTACTGGTTGACATGTATGATTCAGTACTTGACAAGCTAAAGCCCAACTACTGGACCTATTTCCCTTGGAAATACACCGAGTTTACTAAACAGAACCCCATCCGTATAGATGAGGTCTATAGAAATGTCTCCACAGCAAAAAGGGCTACATTTTATGAAGGTCTCAGGAC
Organism: Bacteroidaceae bacterium; assembly: GCA_017642425.1. Taxonomy (GTDB): domain Bacteria; phylum Bacteroidota; class Bacteroidia; order Bacteroidales; family Bacteroidaceae; genus Colenecus. The sequence goes on along the minus strand of JAGCPB010000020.1, from coordinate 58,624 downwards.
ATTGGACCTTGGCATTGCCAATCCCTTATCGACACCCCTTGAACGCAAAGGATTGACTATACCGTTAAGGGAAGCAAGTTCGTCGGTAAGCACCATCAATGATATCCCTTCACTCATTGATAACAACCAAAGGATTGGCTCATCAGACCAACCCTTTAAGATTGACCCGACAACCGTAAGAAAGAACCTGAGCCACACCGGACTTTACCTCACCCATCCCAAAACCGATGAAAACGGCGTGGTAACAGTCAGATTCAAGGCCCCGGAACTGCTCACCCGCTGGAACCTTCAGGTAATTGCCTATACCGATGACCTGCTTACAACCGGGTTTGGAGGTTATGTCACCACCTCAAGGCCTCTTATGATTGAACCTGCCGCTACAAGGTTCTTCCGTCAGGGTGATGTTACCGATTTTGCCCAGAAGATAACCAACACCCAGACCGATGACCTTGAAGTGACAGTTCTGTTGCGCTTTAAGGATGCAGAGAACGGCCATCCGCTTGATCTTACCGCAGGTGACAGCGTCAGGACAGTTACGGTAAAAGCCGGAAGCAGTGTTACCGTACCATTCCGGATAACCATCCCCGATGGAGTGAATTCTCTGACCTATACTGCAATAGCCGCTGCCCAGGGATTCTCTGACGGACAGCAGGAGACCATACCCGTCCTTTCAAACCGCGTTCAGGTGACCAAGAGTATGTCACTCTTCAACAACGGCAATGAAACCCGGACATTCAAATCCGATGCTCCAGCCACATCGGCCTCACGTAAGGTGTTTGATGAGACACTTACACTCCAGTATCATTCCCAGCCCATCTGGTATGCCCTTGAGGCTCTGCCCGCACTGACAGAGAACAACACCCCTGACAATCTCAGTCTGGCATACAACTTTGCTGCCCAGGCCATGACATATCTCATAGTTGAGCTCTATCCTGCAGCTAAAGGCAGACTTAAAAAAGAGCAGTATGATGAGAATCTGATGAAACAGAATGTTGAGAATTATTATGAACTGATTCAGAACAGGCAGAACCAGGACGGAGGCTGGCCGTGGATGCCGGGTGGAAAATCCAGTGTCTACGTCACTTCACTGATACTCTACGTCTTTGACTTCATGGAAGCAACGATGGACTACTCCTACTACAGGGGGTTGGAGTTCCTTGCCTCCCAAATACAGGAAAGCGTTTCACGTCCGTCTCATTCCGACATCATGTTCCTCTACCTCTGTTCCGCCCGCCTGAAAGAGACAAGAAGCTATATCTCTAACGATGTCAAAGAGAAATATGACAGACTGCTTGCAGTGGCAGAGAAATACAACTACAATAATGAGGACCTCTATTACCGCGGACTCATCTTACAGTTGTTCATGAGTGCAGGCAAGACTGACATTGCGCATAACCTGGCAAAGAGACTGCTGGCAGACTCTGAGTATAGTTATGAGATGGGCCGTTTCTGGCAAGAGAATCGGGGCGGATACCTTTGGCATGAGGCCCCAATTGAGACCCAATCTATACTGATCCATGCCCTCAAGGCCGCAGGTTATGAGCGTGAGGCCAATGAGGCGGCCCGCTGGCTACTCAAGCAGAAAGAGACAACCGCATGGGAGTCTACACCCGCCACCGCCGCCGCGGTAATGGCACTTCTTGAAACCGCAAGCGGTTCAATGCCTGACGACCAGTCCACTATTACCGTCACCGTTGGCAATGACCGGATTGAGTCCGGAACTGACGGCAATAAGGACGGATATATGAGCCGCACATGGAACGGCCCGGTATCACCCGACAAGGGCGCAATAACCGTATCAAGCAGCAATAAAGGCATAAGCTGGGGAGCACTCTACCATACATTTACACAGAATCTGAACGATGTTGAGAACAGCGGCAACGGCATGCAGTTAAAGCGCACACTTTGGCGTATTGTAAGCAATGCACAGGGCGACTGTCTTGAAGAGGTAACACCCGGCACCATCCTCCACATGGGTGACCGCATTAAGGTCAGACTTGAACTGACGCTTGACCGCACCTATGAGTATCTGCAGCTTAAGAGTGAGCGCGCAGCATCAATGGAACCCGTAAGCACTAACGCCGGCTACACCTACAACCTGACACATGACATCCTATACTACCGCGCACCCACCAATACCTCCGATGACCTCTACATAGAACGTCTGGAATCAGGTTCCTACACCATAGAATATGACCTCTATGTGCAGAAGACCGGAACCTACAGCATGGGCCTTGCCACCATCCAGTGCCTCTACGCCCCTGCCTACCGCGCCATCACCCCAAACACTATCATCAAAGCTGAATAAACGCAAAAGGAACGGTTCTGCATTCAGAACCGTTCCTTTTACGATTTATTGAATCAAGGCAGTTATTCGGCCTTCTTCTCAACCTTAACAGCCTTTACGCTCTTAACCTTCTTCTCACCGCTGTACTCTACAGTTACAGTAGTACCGTTCTTGCCCTCTCCCGGAGTGATTTTCCATTTATCGGCATCTTCAGTACCGGACTTGATGGTCACGCTGTGTATTGTGTTGTTCTTTACCAGTTCGGCAAAGGCAGCCTCTGCTTCTTTCAGCGTATCAAGGTTGGTGACAAGTTTCTTCTGGTCATCGGTCAGGGAATCATATGCTGAACGTGCGCCCTCAATCTTTGTCTTGACGTCATCATTGTACTCAACAGTACCGATAGACTCAATCAAAGCATTGACAGAATCAGCGGCAGCCTTGTCTGCATCAGCGGCAGCCTTGGCAGCTGCATCAGCCTTCTTCTGATCATAAGACTTCTGAGCTGCAGCCAGGGCATCTGTCTTTTCCTTTGAAACAAGCTCCTTCTGAGCGTCAGTCAGTTCATTGTAAGCCTTATTGGCATTGTCAAGCTCAGCCTGCAGTACAGAGTCAGCATCAACATAAGCCTCAATTGCGTCAACCTTGGCTACAACTGCGTCAATCTTGGCAATGACAGTATCAGCGGCAGCCTTGTCAATAGCGTCGGCCTTTTTCTTGTCATAAGACTTCTGAGCTGCAGCCAGAGCCTTTGTCTTTTCTTCGGGAACAAGCTCCTTCTGACCGTCAGTCAGTTTGTCATAAGCGGCATTGGCATTGTTAAGCTGAGACTGCAGTACGGTGTCTGCATCAACAAAGTTCACGATTGCGTCAACCTTGCCTACAACTGCGTCAATCTTGGCAATGACAGTATCGGCAGCGGCATTATCAATTGAATCAGCTACAGCCTTCTTTGCATTGTCAACATATTTGCACACCTCACAAGTGTAACGGGCAGCAGCTTCTGTACCAAATGTATGAGCGGCTGAATCGCTTTTGGCGGCATCGCAGGGACCTACAACTGATGTGCACTCATGCCAATGGGCAGTGGCATCCTTACTCCAATCCTTTGAATAAGCATGCTTGTGAGCAGGAACGACAGCCACAATGGTATCCAATGCAAGATTCTTGCTAACCTTGCTGAATGATATACTGTCTTTATCGCAATAGACAACGACCTTCATCTCACCGACAACGTCCATCAGGGTTCTTCCATCAAGATAGAAAGTTATGTTCTTACCTGATAATGCTGCACTTACAGTAACAGCCCTGTAGTAACCCTTATCACCACCATCCCTGTTTGTCAGGCTGAAAGTGCCATTGTTATTGGTAAACTCGAATGATGCTTCCTCTGAGTATATATGGCAGTTGAACGTGATTGTTCCGCGCTCTTTCAAAGCGTCATCGTACTTGCCGGCTTTTGCACCGGTCACAACAACCATTAAGAGCGCAATCAGCAGAAATATTCTCTTATTCATATACATTTCTTTTTTTCAGTTAAACAACCGTTCTTGATTAATCCTCATACTCAACCACAATCTCATAATCATAGGGGAGCATGTCAAAAGACCATTTACCGTCAGCACCTAACTTCAGTGAAATGAAATCAGACTGTTCCGAGTCCTTGACAGTTATAGTGCAGGTAGCCTTCTTGTGCTCATAAGTAACATCTATGGGCAGAACCTCCTGACTCTGGGCGGTAATGACAGCTGTACCGGCTTTAAGAGCGGTAATAACACCGTTCTCATCAACTTTAACTACCTCAGGATCACTCGAAGTAAACTTCAAAGATTTGTCTGTAGCATTCTCGGGCAATACTGTGGCGTAAAGGACGGATGTACCGCCAATCGTCATATCCTCCTTGGTACGGTCCAAAGAAACACTTCTGACAGAAACAATAACCTCTTGTTCTTCGGCGAAATTACAACCGGCAATTGCCGTAAGACATACCGCCGCAGCAAGAATCAATTTTGCATTCTTTCTCATAAATAATTGTTTATTTGATTGTTAGACATTTCCCAAATATAAAGCAGTCCTCCTTTAACATATACATCGGATTATCAAATCCCCTCTATCGCCATTAAATCCGCTATTATCAAAGTGCAAAAGTACAAATAAATGTTTTATGTTTCCCGAGTAGATGTTAATTGGTGTTAAACAGACACACCCGTATGCATTGACCCAACACCCGATTCCTAACCCCCGTACGAACAAAGGTGGCTTTCCGGCCACCTTTATTCGTACGGGCGATAGGACTCGAACCTACACATCTTAAGATACTAGATCCTAAGTCTAGCGCGTCTACCAATTCCGCCACGCCCGCAAGCAAAGCGCGCTCCGGTTACGGAACGCGCTGCAAAGGTAGTTGTTTTAGATGTAAACGCCAAACATCATTTTATTTCCATCACATTCTCCAAACGGAGCATAATGGTTGCGCTTCTCAACTCGCGCATCCTTGCGATAGCAGGGAACATGTCGCTCAGAGAAGGCTGTGACTCAATGCTGCTTGTCAGATTCTCCTCCGTGTCATCCTGTCCGCCACCCGAAAGCATCTGCAACAGGGAAACCTCCTTGGCTACAGGATACTGACTGATCCGGTAATCCAACTTGCCCAGACCAACTTTCTCGGCGGCAAAGTCTATGGCATCGCGGAGTCCACCCTTACGGTCAGCCAGTCCTATGCCCATAGCGTCAACTCCCGACCATACGCGACCCTGACCTATTGCATCGACACTGTCCTTGGACATGCCGCGGCCATTTGATACCAGACCGGTAAAATCATCGTAAATCTTTTCTATCTGCCTCTGGATATATGCTACCTCGGCATCATCAAGCTTGCGGATTCCGCTCATCATATCACTGTGCGGTGTGGTGCCTACAGTCTCTATGTTAACCTTGAGAACATCTTTAGCCGTATTGCCCACACTGGGAATAAGACCAAATACGCCTATTGAACCTGTTATGGTGTTGTTGTCGGTAAATATCTGGTCAGTTTCGGCCGATATCCAATAACCGCCTGATGCGGCATAGTCTCCAAAGCTTACTATAACCGGCTTCTCGGCACGCAAGAGCTGAATCTCATGTCTTATAGCCTCGGCTGCCTGAGCGCTTCCGCCCGGAGAGTTCACACGGAACACCACAGCCTTGATTTTCTTGTCATCACGAACCTTGCGCAAAGTGCTGGCCAGTTTGGTTCCTACAATATCGGCATCTGATCCGCTGTCCTTGATTTCACCGTCTGCATACACTATGGCTATCTTGTTCTTACGGCTACCCTTATTCTTAAGTTTTGATGCATACTTGTTGATCTTTACAAAACCAATCTCACCAATCTTCTTGACACCATTCTGCTCGCAAAGATACTGCTCAACCTCATCCTTGTACCAGGCCTCGTCAATCAGGCCCTTCTCCTTATAGTCCTGGGCCAGACCGAGTTCCAGGTTATCAATCATCTCATTGAACTTCTCCTGGCTGATACCGCGTGAAGCCGCCATCTGCGCTGTCATGCAGTCCCAGATTGAATTTATAAGTTCCTCATTCTGCAAGCGGTTCTCGGGGCTTGAACTGCTGCGGGTATACATCTCTCCGGCTGATTTGTATTTACCGTGACGAATCAGCTGTACATCAACATGCAGGGCATCCAGAATATCCTTAAGGAATATCATCTGAGCGCTCAATCCGGAAATGGTGCTCTCCGATGCCGGATCAAGTATAATCTTGTCGGCCACAGAAGCCAGGTAGTATGAACCGTTGCCCAATGTCCTGCAGTAAGCGACTATAGGCTTGCCCGATGCCTTGAAACGCTCAAGAGCGGCACGAATCTCCTCCAACTGCGCAGTACCGGCCGAAACATTCTCGGGTGTCATATAAATCATTCCTATATTCTTGTCCTCGGCAGCAGCGTCTATTGCATTTATGTAACTGTAAAGGGTGACCGAGTTGGGAGTCCTGTTCACGATTGACATGATGTCAATGGATGAACCTCCTGCATGGCGCTCTGCAATGGGATTCTTGAAATCAATTTTCAGAACTTTGGCTTTTCCAGCACTTGCCATCAGAGGCAGCATAGCCACAATGGCAATGATAAACAAACGTGTCTTCTTCATATTTTAAGGATTAACTATTTTGTCGTTAATGTACTTACGCGCCCTCTCTATGTAGGTATCCACCCCTACCTGAATATCCTCTTCAAGCATATCCACCCTGATATCAGGTGCTATTCCAAACTCAACATGATTGGTGTCGGCATCAAATGTAGGGGCCGATGAGAACCGCACCACCCAGCCGTTTGGCAGTTCGGATGACATGGGCAGGCCTCCGCCGCCGCCAGTGGTATCACCCAGGAGCGTGACATTGTCCAACGCCTTCATTGTGTATGCAAAATCGTTGGCACTGCTGAAACAGCCCCGGTTTGTAAGGACCACCACCGGTTTGATCCACCTCAAATCCTCCTTGGCCGGACTCAACTCATTTTTGTACAGCCTGGAGAAATCATTATGACCGGGACCAGTCTTGTAGCAGTAATAACCCACCGTAACCTTCTTTTCTGTAAAATGTGATGCCAGGAACTCGGCAGCAGTCAAATCACCGCCCCCATTGTCACGGATATCTATTATAAGGCCGTTGCAAAGAGCCATGTTATTGAACATGACATTCATACGGCCGCTTGACGTGCCGGACTCAAAGCTCCCCACCACCAGATATCCTATGTTATCATCAAGCACTCGGTAGTAATATCCGTTTCCGCCTATCACATAGTCATTACCCAAATATCTGTCCTGCAGATCCTTTGAGAAATTGGCGGGATAGTCTGTCTTCCAGCTCCAGTTGCGCCCATAGTCATATACGCTTGTCAGGTTTACATGACCGTCACGCAGTTCGCCTATCATCTTACAGAAGACCTCAAACAGGGCCTTGTCTGAGATATTGTCCGATATGCTGGCACTGTACCTGTGCTTTACCTCATCCCAGTCAACTCCAAGTCTTTCTTTCTTAAGGTCAAAGAAACAGTAACGCTCGTCCATTATGGTCCACAGGGCCATGAAATTTCCCTGTGGAGTGTTGGCATACTCCTGGTCCTTTTTCTCCTGGTCCCATGCGCATGAGACAGGGATCATCATCAGCAACAACGCCCCGACAAAAGATACCGTATGTAAAAAACTTCTGTTCATCTGCCCCACTCCTTTGTCTGGAATATAATTGTATAGCCTAAAGTGAACATATTGTTCCCGACACTTCTTTTATGACCACCCAGACTGTTGTTTGTATAGTCAAATGTATAACCTATCCTTAAACGGTCGCCACGTATCGGCAATACCAACGCAATCTGATGTGTAAGCGCTATATTGTTAAACGGCCATATAAGGTGAATGGCCTTGCCGTATTCGCTGTACTTGTACATATACCAATAGGGCTGGTCATAGTCAGGCGCAAAACCTATCCCCGCAAGAGGCAGGTAGAGAGTAGCCTGCAAAGCCATGTCATAACGGAACAGGCTGAAACGGAACGTGTTGTCAACACAGAAACCCGTTCCCAGATAGCCTTCAAGAGTGACCGGATTGTTTGAATTCTGCTGGTTGTACAGCACTCCCAGATCCATCAATATGGCAGGACCTATCAGCAGGTCACACATACTGCTCTTTACCGCCGGCCACAGGAATGCAGCATGTTCAGAACCCGCCAGTTCCATAGTGCTTCCACCACCCAGACGGTTCTTCATAGGACTGAACAGCAGGTTTGAATGGAATCTTCCATACTTGAACAACCTGTACGGTCTGTATCCGGTCCAACTGTCATTCTCAAATCCAAGCGCCCATCCGTCATAACTGGATGCAGACAGATATGTGTCACGTGCAAATGCGTTGCCGAATGCCACTGACCATGTCCTTACCGTCTCATTGTAATCAGGCAGACTCCAGACTGTCCGCTGCGACCGGGCCTGCAGTGGCACAACCGTCAGGATTACCGAAAACAACAGCGGTATCAACGGGTTAGAACAGCGACAATTGACCGTCATCAACTTTTTGGGTATTATCTTCATCCTCCTGGACAGGACTGTCATTTTCATCAGAGTCAATATCGGCATTCACGGGTTCAGGATCAGGTTCCGGCATTCGCAGTGGCTCCAGTTCCTCAACATCCTTGACTTTATAAGCCGTAACTCTGCGCCCACGGGCCTTAACTCCCTTTATGCCTACAAAACTCTCGGCATCCAGCTCCATAGGCTCGCGGAAACTGTCTGCACCGCCCATGGTAACCAATAGACGTGGATAGACCGTATCTGTTAACAGGACCAGCCTGCTTCCTTTCTCTTCACCCAGAATGTTTATGCGTTTGGCCGACGGGTCAAGATTGAATCTCTTGAGATAAAGATAACCCTTCTGGGAGGCGTCAAACAACAGCACGGTCCAGACCTTGCCCTGATCATACTTCTCTATGCGCAGAAGGCCCGGATCAAAATGACAGTTGGCATCGGGAGCGGTAGTGTAGTACTCACCGTCCGCATTAATAACCAGCAGCATGTCATCGCTGTCAAACTCGCCCAGATACTCACCGTGACCGTCAAAATCCAGACGCAGTATATCCCTGTCAAACCATACCTTACGGCCGCCTAACGTTGAAGTTCCCTGTGCTTTCAGACCTATGCTCTTTACCTCGTTACGGGTAAGCAGATTACCCATGGACTGACGGCCCTTGATCATAAGTTCGCTGAAATCCCTGTCAAACACAGGTTTCTTGAGCTTGGGATTGGGCTTTAGGGTAATCTTGATGATCTCAGCCTCACCGTTGTGGTTTGCACTGAAGTACATTATTCTGGATCCCGCCTTGCCCTGTGTCAGGTCATACTCCTTGTCACGTGTCAGACCCGTGGCTGCGAACCTCTTCATGAAGTATGCACCATTGCGTCCGTCGCGATACACCACATTGTAAATAGTGCGCTTGTCATTCTTCTTGAACACGTCAAGATAGAGTACGCCCTGGCCAACAAAAAGTTTGTCGGCCACCTTGACCACCTTGTAACGGCCGTCCTTATAGAACAGTATTATGTCATCCAGGTCAGAGCAGTTGCATACGTACTCATCCTTCTTGAGTTCCATGCCGATGAATCCGTCAGCACGGTTTATGTAGAGTTTCTGGTTGGCCTCAACCACCTTGGTGGCCACTATGGTGTCAAAGTTCTTTATCTCGGTGCGGCGTTCATACTGTGCCCCGTACCTGTTCTTGAGCATATTGAACCAGCGTATGGTCACATTCACCATATTGTTCAGGTCCTTGTCAATACGGGCTATGTCGGCCTTCATCTTTACAATGGCCTCCTCGGCCTTCTCCTTGTTGAACTTGAGGATACGGGCCATTTTGATCTCCATCAGCTTGAGGATGTCATCCTTTGTCACCTCACGTATCATCTGGGGATAGTACGGAGTCAGGCGGTCGTCAATATGCTCGCAGGCGGCATCCATGGTGGGAGCCTCTTCAAACTCGCGGTCCTTATATATACGCTCCTCAATGAATATCTTTTCAAGTGATGCGAAATGAAGCTGTTCCAGAATCTCGCCACGCTCTATCTCCAGTTCGCGGCGCAGAAGTTCCTTAGTATTGTCTACAGATTTACGCAGCACATCGCTTACCGTAAGGAAGTGCGGTTTGTTCTCATCAATCACACAGCAGTTGGGTGAAATGCTCACCTCACAGTTGGTGAATGCATAAAGGGCGTCTATAGTCTTGTCCGATGACACGCCCGGAGCAAGCGAAATGCGTATCTCAACCTTATCGGCGGTAAGGTTCTCAACCTTACGGATCTTGATCTTGCCTTTCTCTCCGGCCTTGACAATTGAATCACACAAGGTCATCACGTTCTCGCCATACGGAATCTCGGTAATGACAAGCGTCTTGTTATCGGCCTCCTTTGATATCTTGGCGCGGATGCGTACCATTCCGCCGCGCTCACCGTCATTATAACGGGACACATCAACGGCGCCGCCGGTCTGGAAATCGGGATATAGATGAAACTCCTCATTGTTCAGGTATGATACGGCGGCATCACATAACTCGTTAAAGTTATGCGGCAATATCTTGCATGACAGACCTACGGCAATACCCTCAGCTCCCTGAGCAAGCAGCAACGGGAACTTGACAGGCAGGGTGACCGGCTCTCTGTTACGGCCGTCATAAGATGCTTTCCACTCCGTAGTCTTGGGGTTGAACAATGTCTCAAGAGCGAATTTTGACAGGCGGGCCTCAATGTATCGGGGTGCGGCTGCACGGTGGCCTGTAAGGATATTTCCCCAGTTTCCCTGACACTCTATAAGCAGGTCCTTCTGCCCCATCTGGACAAGAGCGTCGCCTATGGAGGCGTCACCGTGCGGATGGAACTGCATGGTGTGTCCCACTATGTTTGCAACCTTGTTGAAACGGCCGTCATCCAAACGTTTCATTGAGTGAAGGATACGTCTCTGAACGGGCTTGAGACCATCCACGAAATGAGGCACGGCACGTTCCAGAATAACGTATGACGCATAATCCAGAAACCAGCCCTGGTACATACCGGAAAGCTGGTGGCGTATCATACCATTGTCATCCGTTACAGGATGGTACGATGAATGCCCGGTTTCCTGAGCCTCGTCAGTTCCTTCCGCCCCGGTTTCATGGAGCTCATCATCCACACTCTCTATCTCGTCGCTCATTGTCTGTAATAACCCGAATTTAATTGTCAGACGCGAAATTACTGCTTTTCAATGACAAATCCCAATCACACATGTTAAGTTGTCTTTTTTTTGCCCTGAACTTATCAACAATCCGCGCTTTGTAATTTATACGTCATTTATCCAAAAGCGCTCCAATTAGGTTATTTTAAAGGGTATAGTCCTTTTTATTAAATAAAAAGAAGTACCTTTGCGCAAATTTTCGCATAATAGCATATTATGGCACAGGAAGACGTTTTCAAAAAGATTGTAGCGCATTGCAAGGAGTACGGATTCGTATTCCCTTCAAGTGAGATTTATGATGGTCTGGGAGCTGTCTATGACTACGGGCAGCTGGGTGTTGAGATGAAGAACAACATCAAGAACTACTGGTGGCAGAGCATGGTCCTGCTGCATGACAATATTGTGGGTATTGACTCAGCAATTTTCATGCACCCCACCATATGGAAGGCATCAGGTCACGTTGATGCATTCAATGACCCCCTCATTGACAACCGCGACTCAAAGAAGCGTTACCGCGCCGACGTCCTGATTGAGGACCAGATTGCCAAGTATGACGAGAAGATAGAGAAGGAGGTTGCCAAGGCCCGCAAGCGTTTCGGTGACTCATTCGATGAGGCCAAGTACCGCGCCACCAGCGCCAACGTCCTGGAGCATATTGCCAGGCGTGACGCACTGCATGACCGTTACAAGAAGGCCATGAATGACGGAAACCTTGACGAGCTCAAGCAGATCATCCTGGATGAGGGCATAGTATGCCCCATAAGCGGCACCCGAAACTGGACAGATGTCCGCCAGTTCAACCTCATGTTCCAGACCGAGATGGGTTCTACCGCCGACGGCGCCATGAAGATATATCTGCGTCCCGAGACCGCACAAGGCATATTCGTAAACTACCTGAACGTGCAGAAGACCGGCCGCATGAAGATTCCTTTCGGTATCGCCCAGATAGGTAAGGCTTTCCGCAATGAGATTGTTGCCCGCCAGTTCATATTCCGCATGCGTGAGTTCGAGCAGATGGAGATGCAGTTCTTCATCAAGCCCGGCACCGAGCTTGACTGGTTCGCCAAGTGGAAGGAGACCCGCATGAAATGGCATCAGGCCCTTGGATTCGGTGCAGACCACTACCGTTTCCATGACCATGACAAGCTGGCCCACTACGCCAACGCAGCTACCGATATCGAGTTCCTGATGCCGTTTGGCTTCAAGGAGGTGGAGGGTATCCACAGCCGTACAAACTTTGACCTCTCACAGCATGAGAAGTACAGCGGCAAGAGCATAAAGTACTTTGACCCCGAGACCAACGAGAGCTACACTCCGTTCGTGATAGAGACCTCTATCGGTGTTGACCGCATGTTCCTGAGTGTCATGTGCGCATCATATGAGGAGCAGCCCCTTGAGAACGGCGAGACCCGCGTAGTCCTGCACCTGCCTGCACCGCTGGCCCCTGTAAAGCTGGCTATCCTGCCTCTGGTAAAGAAAGACGGACTGCCCGAGCTGGCACGTTCCATCCAGAACGACCTCAAGTTCCACTTCAACTGCCAGTATGACGAGAAGGATTCTATCGGCAAGCGTTACCGCCGTCAGGATGCCATCGGCACCCCGTTCTGCGTGACAGTTGACCATCAGTCACTTGAGGACAAGACCGTTACCCTGCGCAACCGTGACACCATGGAGCAGCAGCGCGTTAAGATTGCAGACCTCTGCAATATACTATCTGACACTGTTTCAATAACAAGCGTGCTCAAGACACTCTGAAAATGAAACGCATTCCGGCCATATTCCCCATTCTGCTTGCCGTCACCCTGCTTGGTTTGCTTTCATGCAAGGAGACAAAAGCTTTTGACGACCACGCCAACTGGAAGGAACGCAACACTGAATTTATCTCCGGTATAGCCGTCGGTTTCAGCGACAAGGATCCTGAAACGGCAGTAAAAGGAGACTCATTCAGGCTGCTCTCTTTCAAACTCGACCCCGAAAAAGAATGGGGAACAGGCTCATATGTCTATTGTCAGGTACTGGAGAAAGGAACTGACTCGATATCGCCTCAATATACAGACAGCATACGCATAAACTATCGCGTCCGTCTGATGCCTACTGACAACTACCCTGACGGTCAGGTGATTGACCAGTCATTCAAGACTGCAAACCTGGACCCGTCAGTAAACATCCCGTCATCCTTCAGGGTATCAGGCCTTATAGACGGAGTCACTACCGCTGCCATGCATATGCACTGCGGTGATTTCTGGATTCTGTACATTCCCTATGGACTGGCATACGGAAATGACGGCAAAGGTGATATCCCCGGCTATTCAGCCCTGGTCTTTGAAATCAATCTTACAGAAATAGCCCCGAACGGACAGAATCTTTCACCAAGATAGTTTTTCATACCAATAATTCATACCAATAACAGTTATTTATCATGGCAAAAATCAGAGGTGCCGTAACAGTTGACGCCGAGCGTTGCAAAGGCTGCGAGCTGTGTGTCTACACCTGTGACAAACAGGTTCTGGGCATGTCGACAGCCGTAAACAGCAAGGGTTACCATTATGCCTATATGGCAAATCCCGAATCATGCATAGGTTGCACCAACTGCGGTATTATCTGCCCTGACGGAGTAATATCGGTCTATAGGGTAAAAGTAGAGGAGTAATTATGGAAGAGAGAGAAATGAGACTTATGAAAGGCAACGAGGCTATTGCCGAGGCTGCTATACGCGCCGGCGCCGATGCCTTTTACGGTTACCCCATCACTCCGCAGACGGAGGTAATGGAGTATCTTATGGAGACCGATGCCACAGCACGCACGGGTATGGCCGTACTCCAGGCAGAGAGTGAAGTTTCAGCCATCAACATGGTCTATGGTGGCGCATCCACAGGACACAGGGTGATGACATCATCGTCAAGCCCCGGCATAAGCCTTATGAGTGAAGGCATTTCATTCATAGCCGGCGCCGAACTGCCCTGCCTGCTCATCAATGTTTCACGCGGAGGTCCCGGACTTGGAACCATCCAGCCCAGCCAGGCTGACTATTTCCAGACTGTAAAGGGTGGCGGTCACGGTGACTACAAGTTGCTCACACTGGCCCCCTCATCGGTCCAGGAACTGGCCGATTTCATTTCACTGGGCTTTGACCTTGCATTCAAATACCGCAACCCCACCATGATCCTGGCCGACGGTGCCCTGGGTCAGATGATGGAGAAGATATACCTTCCCGCACCGCGTCCCCGTATGACCGAGTATCCCGACTGGGCTACCAACGGTACCCCCGAAGGTAAGGAGCGCCGTTTCATCACCTCTCTGAACCTGCTGCCGCAGGAGCATGAGCTGGTGAACATCCGTCTGCAGAAAAAATACCGCGAGATGGAGAAGAACGAGGTACGTTACGAAATGATACAGTGCGATGACGCCGAATACGTAATCGTAGCTTTCGGAATCATTGCCCGCATAGCACAGAAGAGCATAGAGCTGGCTCGCGCCAAAGGCCACAAGATAGGTCTTTTCCGCCCCATCACCCTCTATCCTTTCCCCTATGACCAGATCCGCGCCCTGGCCGATGAGAACCGCGTAAAGGGTCTCATGTCGGTAGAGCTCAGCGCCGGTCAGATGATTGAGGATATCCGTCTGGCTGTCGAGGGCCGCAAGCCGGTAGGCTTCTTTGGCCGTCTGGGCGGCATGGTCCCCACACCCGAGGAGATTGAGAACGCTCTCTATGAATACTTTAATATCAAATAAGCACGGCCATGGAAGTAAATGACATAATCAAACCTGAGAACCTGGTCTATCAGAAAAGCCGTCTGATGGCCGAAAAACAGTTCAACTTCTGCCCCGGCTGTGGCCACGGTGTTGTTGTACGCACCATTGCCGAGGTTATCGAGGAGATGGGCATTGAGCATGACGTTATCGGCATATCACCTGTAGGTTGCTCTGTGTTCCTCTATGATTTCTATAAGTTCGACGTAGTTGAGGCAGCTCACGGACGTGCATGTGCCGTTGCAACAGGCATCAAGCGTGTCCAGCCCGATAAGTTTGTGTTCACCTATCAGGGTGACGGCGATCTGGCCGCCATCGGTACAGGTGAGACAATGCACGCCTGCAACCGCGGTGAAAACATCGTGATTGTGTTTATAAACAACGGTATCTATGGTATGACCGGAGGTCAGATGGCCCCCACCACACTGGAGGGAATGAAGACCACCACCTGCCCCCGCGGACGTGACGTCAAGACCATGGGTTATCCCCTCAACATAACCCCGCTGCTGGCACAGCTGGACGGTGTATGCTACGTGACCCGTCATTCCGTACATACTCCAGCCAATGTACGCAAGCTCAAGAAGGCTCTGCGCCAGGCATTTGAGAATCAGCGTGACAAGAAGGGAACATCCATAGTTGAGGTTGTTTCAAACTGCAACTCAGGCTGGGGTCTCACACCCAAGCAGGCAAACGACTGGATGGTAGAGAACATGTTCAAGAAATATCCTCTGGGCGACATGAAGGTTGACGGCAAGCTGGTCATGGACATGAACGCACCAAGATAACCTGAAAAGACACAGAACTATGACAGAAGAGATAATCATAGCCGGATTCGGAGGACAGGGAGTCCTCTCAATGGGCAAGATAATAGCATATTCAGGCCTTATGCAGGGTCTTGAAGTTTCTTGGATGCCGTCATACGGACCTGAGATCCGCGGCGGTACGGCAAACGTTACGGTTATCCTTAGCGACAGCCGTATAAGCTCACCTATCCTGCAGAAATTCAGTACCGCAATCATACTGAACCAGCAGTCTATGGACAAGTTTGAGCCTATGGTAAAGCCCGGTGGCGTACTCATCTACACCCCCAGTACCATCACCCGCAAGCCCACTCGTACCGACATAACCATCTACCCCATCAAGGCCATTGAGGAGGCAGCCAAGATCAACGCCACCAAGGTAGCCAACATGTTCCTGCTTGGAGCGTTCATGAAGATACGCCCCATCCTGGATGTGGAGTACGTTATGGAGGGTATCAAGCACTCCGTATCGGAGCGCAACTGGAAGTACCTGCCCCTGAACGAGAAGGCCATCAAGGCCGGTATGGAGCTGGTAAAGTAAGAATCTTATTTCATTCCCGATGAAACATCTCGGAATAACAACCATTTTGGCAGCTGCATTGTCGTTAGGTAATGCAACTGCCAAAACTTTTGATTTCAATCCGGACCTCAGGCTTGGTATTGATGCAGGTACAACCGGCACCGGAATAGTACTGGAATCAAGGATAAACGGAACATTCGGCGTTCGCGCCGGTTTTGACTGGATGCCCCATTTTGAGTTCCCCATGCATTTCAGCATCCAGGTGGGAGATGACGGCGACCCCGGTTATGATGAACAGGGACGCTCCCGTTTTGACCGTATGGCCGGATATCTGGAGGAGATGACAGGCTTCAGGATTGACCAGCAGGTTGACATGATTGGTGAACCCCATTTCCACAATTTCAAGCTTCTTGTAGATGTCTATCCGTTCCGTAACAAGCATTGGTCCTTTACTACCGGTTTTTACGCCGGACCGTCAGTAATAGGACGCGCGTACAACCGGACTGAGGATATGACCACACTCATATCCGTAGCTATGTACAACAATATATATTATAAGGTTTATGAGATAGAGTACAATGACGAGACTGAACTGAACGGGGTATTCATGGGATTGGAACTGCCGCCGGCCGTAAATGAGAAAATACTGGCATCAGGCCGTATGGGAATGCATGTGGGTGACTACCCAGACGGTACCCCATACATGATGGAACCGGACAAGGACAACATGGTTAAGGCCGAAATGAAAGTCAATGCTTTCAAGCCCTATCTTGGGGCAGGATTCAACGGCCTTATAGACCGCAGGAATGACCGCCTTAAGTTTGCGGCAGACTGTGGTATTATGTTCTGGGGTGGCGCTCCAAAGGTCTATAAATCAGATCCGGAAGACCACACAGAGATAACCTCGCTCATCAACCTGAACGGACAGGTAGGCAAATACATAAACATATCAAACAAATTCAAGGTATTTCCGCTCCTGAATCTGAGTATTTCTTACAGGTTATATAAATAAAACAATTGAGGCCCGCATCTGAAAAGCGGGCCTCAATCATTATCTCACTACAACCTTCTTACGGTTTATTATATAGATGCCGGCAGGCAGTTTTTCTATCTCCTGAGGTGTCAGTTCTCCTAAACTGCGTCCTGATATAGTAAAGACAACTGAACCATCGCTTTGAGGTATGGCAGGCACAACCGCTGCTATGGAATCCGCAATGCGCTGATCAATTATGGCCTGATACTCACTCTCGGTAATAATGGGTATCTCCTCCGGAAAATCATTTCCTACAACAAGATAAGACTGATTGGCAGCCAGATACTGCTTTTTGGTCTTTTTATCGGGTGTAACCTTGGACAACACATATCCCAACCTGCCGTCAGCCATTACTCCCAGAACACGCATGGTTTTCTTGTTATACTCAGTGCGGGAATCAGGCGATTTCGGTCTATGGTCATTGTTAAAATAGACTCCCTTCAGACAGTTGTCGGCAGGACCTTTTGAGTAAGAATAAATCAGATCAAGCTTATTTTCCGACGGATCAGATGATACACATTCCATTATAACAGGAACGCGCGCGGGAATCACATTGTCTTTAATCTCCTTGATGACTATACCTTCCTTGTCAACTGCAGATATATACCACACCTTCATTCCGTCCGGAACGCAACTGAAACCAAAATCAGCAAAGAAAGGATGAAGGTATCGGCCGTCATTGATTATTGTGGGGGTTATGCCAAACCATTCATCGGTTTTGGAATCAACCATATTGGCAACCCATTTCCTGTAATTACCGCTCCGGTCTGTGCCTAAAGCGCCGTCATCTGAATTGGTAGTCTCATTATCACACAGGTACTTGCCCTCGGCATACAGTTGATAATAGCCTCCTGAATAATGGATATAGACATAATAGTCAATTATCTGCTTGACTCCTGTACCCTGGCTTTGAAGATCATAATAAACACCGCCGGAGTTTTGACCCATATTCTTGAGGTAAATTATTGACGCCGGGTCGGAATAAGTCCTGGAATGGTCTTTCCACAACTCTATGGCTCCCATATTGGCAGTCACAGCCTGATAGTTTATGGAACCGGTATTGTCAGTTACATAAACATATCTCTCTGTCTTAAGGTTATGGACTCTATAATAGCCGTCTGCTATACCTTGGGCCACAATAGAGAGAGGGAACAAAACAGTTAATAAAGGGAGTAATTTTCTTATCATGCAACTAGGATTAAAGGAACTTGCCTGTAGCCTGTCAGAATTGGCAGACCACAGGCAAGTCAATAATAAGCCGATAAAGTATAGGATATTACTTGGCTGTGCAGATACTTACACGGTTAAGTTTCATATCCTCACCCTGATAGATGTTATCTTCAGAGCCATGGTAAGAAACTGTTATACGTGACTCCTCTATGCCGGCATCCTTAAGAGCCTGGGCAACATTGTCAGCACGTCTCTGTGACAGTTTCTTGTTATACTCAGCAGTACCTGTAGCCTTATCTGCATGACCGGAGATCTCAATCGTAGCCTCAGGATTCTCATTCATGAACTCAATGATACGACGAATCTTGTACTTCTCATTGCCGCTGATCTTGTCCTTGTTGATTTCATAATAGATTTCCTCATACAGACTGGGCTTGAACACCTCAACAGGCTCCTTTACAACCACTGTGTCAGTCTTTTCGATAGGATCACATGCAGGAGCGTAATTGGCAGCCTCTGACTCAGGAATCATCTTCTCCTTTGGCTGCTTGTCATTTGTAGGACCGAAGCAGTACTTAACACCAACCAAACCATTGAAATACCAGTCTGTATTCCATGTCTTCTTTGAGTTGTACTGATCAGAAAGGGTGTTGGCCTGCAATTCCAGGTTTATTGCCCAATTGTCATTGAGATGCCAGTCAAAGAATCCGCCGAAACGGAAAGGCCAGAACAGACTGCGCCTATCCTCGACATACTCCATAACCTCATCACTTACGTCAACATTGGAGTCATATACAGTCTTGTAATTCTCAACCAACCTTGCCTTGGCGTTTTCTGCTTTGCTGTTGCTGAAAGTATAGTTTGCACCTATACCGGCAAACAAACCGGCACCCACCTTACGCTCGGGGTTGAATCCACCTATCAGGTTTGTCAGGTCAACCATCAGATCAAGAGACGGTGCCACATAGTTCCAGTCCCATTTGTAATCCTCATGATCAGGGGCAAATTCCTTGCTGATACCGGCACGGCTTTTCCAGAAGTTTACAGATAAACGTGCTGCCAGTGAAGGTGAGAACTCATAACCGCCACCTAATTGTATATTGGGAGCTGTCAGGTCTATGAATGATATCTCACCCAAAGTATGTTGCGCACCTACCTGGCCCTGCAAGAACCAGTGGGGATTGAATGTATATTCATATTCCTGCTCTTCCTGGGCCTCTTGAGCCACGGCAGGCATCACGGCACATACCATTAAAAGTATTGCCGAGGCGAATATTCTTAATTTCTTCATTTTGTCCATTAGTTTAATGTATTCACTTTACACGAACATAGAACCTGCGGTTAGAAATACCTCCGGTGTAGTCAAGTGCTGAATAAAGGATCTCATAGGTGTAACCGGCCTTCAGATTGATATCAACATACTTGGCGCTACCCTCAAGAACCTTGTTAACATCACCGCTGTTGGCACTTGTAAGTTTGGACTTGCAGTCTGAATCATCATCAGCCTTGGCATCCAGACCTGTAGAGTTGTTTATGACATTGGTCACGGCAACATACTTCTTATAGGCAGGAGTCAGAACCTCTGCGGTGAATGAAGAAGGATAAAGTCTGTAAGTACCGTCACCCGTGAATACAGAAGCAAGAGTTCTGGATCCGCTCATCGGGTGCAGGTCTCCGTTATCATCTGCATAGAGCAAAGCTACATCGAACAAAGCCTCCACATTGTCAAGTACCCTGTTGATCTTGTTGGTAAGAGAGTTGATCTTGCTTACGAACTTGTTACTGCCAATCTGTGTCTTGACATCGTCAAACATCTTGTTGACATTTGTCTGGAGCTGTCCCTGTACGGAAGTCAACATCTTGTTGACCTCTCTCTGAATCTGACCCTGGATGTTCTTTACTGCAGAATCAACTTTTGCCTCAACATTGTCAAGAGCCACATTCATGCTGTCAATCAGGGCCTTTATCTCCTTATTCATATTTGAGTATACAGAGTCAAAATGAATCCAAACGGAATCCTTGATTGTAGCTGGTCCGGTAAGAGTGACATTAGTTCCTAAACCGTTGTCACCTGATACACTGATATTGGCTGTGGTGTTGATGACAATCTTCAGGGAGTCTTTCCTGTCAGCCACGTTATAAGTTACATTCGGGATAGAGATGCTCATTCCTGACAGTTTGACTGTATCAAACTTAAGAGTCATTGTAGGAGTGCTTATAGATGAAAGCAGTTCATCCAGCGGATTGAGCGGCAGTCTGCGGTTAGTGTAAGGAAGTACACGCTTGAAAGTGCTGTAACCAAGAGGTGTCACGGTTGCAACGGCAACATCATAACCTGATGTCACGCTGTGCTCACCAAGGCTGTCCTCCCATACAACCTTCAGGGCGGTGGCGTCAAGAACACCGTCAAGCTGCTTGATAAGGTTGGTGCTGATGCTTGACAGACTGATTCCGTCACGGAAATCCTTCAGTTCCTCGGCAACGCTTATGAGAGCGTTCCTGTCAATACGGGGCTTGAGTTCATCCGAAACACTCTCAATGGTAACCTGTGCCTCATAGAAACCTGTTGAAGAGGTTGTTCCTCCGGCACGGGTGTTGTAATTGAATCCGAATGTCAGCTTCTCCTGTGAAGGCTTGATAGAATCAAGCTTAACCTTGATGGAATCACCCAGGCTGTTCACGAATGAGAAGTGATATGTTGAGTCTATTTTAACTTCATTAGGATTGACTGTAAAGAATATCTTTCCGGCATTACCCAAAGTGTCACCGAATACTACATCGCCGCCAAAATTATCCTTTATGCCGTCAAGGCCCAACAGCGTGGCTTCCCTGTCTGTAATGACTGTCTTGTCATCAACCATCTTGGCTGTCTTCTTGGTGGGGAACTCCACGGCATCAAAGTCACCATAATAGGACATAAGTATGTTAGAGCGGATTCCTACAGGCAGGGCGAATGAACCGAATGTAGGATTGGTAGTACCCTGGACATACAGACTGGTGATACGCCTTCTTTCAGCGTCCATCAGGCTGTCCACTCTCAACTCAACGATCTTAAGACGCTCCTCAAGCAACTCGACTTTTGGCTTAATGGTATCGTCAACACATTTTCTCAGTCTGTCCACGATATTGCTGATACTGTCTATCGTATCTATGTAGCAATGAAGGATGGAATCAACGCGGTAGATACGTGAACTGAGGGTATCAATGCTGTCCATGAGAATCTGGTCAACGGCTGTAAGGATTGAATCCTTAGTGGTCAGAGAATCTGCAATTGAATCAACATAAGCCTTCAGGTCAACTATCTGCTGGTTAAGAATGCTGTCCGTAGCCTGGAGCATTGCATCCCTTGCATCCAGAGTGTCACCGATTGAATCAAGGTCATGCCTTAAATCCTTGATCTTGTTGTTGAGGTACCTTAATACGCCGGCTACATCATTTGAATCATTGAATGTGCTGTCAAGATCAATCCAGTCATTGACTGAATCACCTACCATGCCATTCAGAAGCCACTTGGAAACAGTGCTGTCAAGTCTGTAGACCTCTTCTCCAAGAGAATCGCAGTTGAATTTGCACATACCTTTAAGAATCTCAAAGATTGAATCAATGTCCACCCTATGGCTGGCCAGAGAATCCTTGAAAGTCTGATGATCAATCTTGTTAGTGGCCCTAAGGTCTGCATAATCGTCATAGTCCCGGCAGGAACCAACCATGGCCATCCCGAAAATCGAGCAGGCTAAAATCAGATAACTGACAATTTTCTTTTTCATTTCTTTTTGAGGTTTTATTGTTATTTCTGTTTCTATGTCAATGACTGCTACGTTCAAAAAAGACGTAGTGGTTTTGGTGCGCAAAGTTAATGCCTATTTTTTAATATTAATAAAATAATAAGGAAATTTCACTCCCAAAACACAAATAAAATGCCCGAATATGCAATTTTCAGCACACTCGGGCCTATCTTTATACAGGTGTTATGCAATTCAATGCCTATCGTCCGGCCGCAGCGTCCCTGTCACGTATCTCCACTCGGCGTATCTTACCGCTTATGGTCTTGGGTAACTCATCCACAAATTCCACCACACGCGGATACTTGTACGGTGCGGAAACTTTCTTTACGTGATTCTGTATCTCTTTTATAAGAGCCTCCTTGTCGGGACAGTCCCTGTACTCCTTGGAAAGTATTATAGTAGCCTTTACAACCTGTCCGCGCACCTCATCGGGAACACCTGTAACAGCACACTCAACCACTGCCGGATGAGTCATCAGCGCGCTCTCAACCTCAAACGGCCCTATTCGGTAACCGGAACTCTTGATCACATCATCCGTACGGCCCACAAACCAGTAGTAGCCGTCGCTGTCACGCCATGCCACATCACCGGTGTGATAGATACCTTTGTCATGTACGGTCCTGGTCAGTTCCGGGTTGTGGAAATACTCCTCAAACAAACCAAGAGGTATGCGTTTGTCTGTGTGCAGTATTATCTCACCGCTCTCACCGTCCTCGGCCGAACGTCCGTCATTGGTAAGCAAATCCATATCGTACGCGGGGTTGGGTACGCCAAGTGATCCCGGTTTGGGCTTCATCCACGGGAAAGTACCTATGGTCATTGCCGTCTCAGTCTGACCGAACCCCTCATGAATCTCAAGTCCCGTATGCTCTTTCCAGAAATCAAACACGCTTGGATTGAGCGGTTCACCTGCAGTAGTGCAATATGTCAGGGCGCTTAAATCATACTGACTTAAATCCTCACGTATAAGATAACGGTAGATTGTAGGGGGTGCGCAGAATGATGTCACGTGATACCTGGCCATTGCAGCCAGAATGTTGGCCGGAGTGAACTTTTCGTGGTCATAAACAAACACCGCCGCACCGGACAGCCACTGCCCGTAGAGTTTGCCCCAGACGGCCTTGCCCCATCCGGTATCCGCTACGGTAAGATGCAGACTGTTCTCATTTACGTTGTGCCAGTATTTGGCGGTAACGATATGTCCCAAGGGATACAGGAAGTTATGCGCCACCATCTTGGGGTTGCCGCTTGAACCCGACGTAAAGTACAGCAGAGATATGTCACGGTTGTCATTGACATGTTCCGGACGCACAAACTCCGGGGCGTTTCTCATTCCCTCATCCATGCTGTGCCAGTTACCATCACAATATGAACCGGTAGCCACAAGCACTTTTACCGATGGAGCATCCTTTAGACACTCATTCACATGCTGTATCATTATAGGTTCATCGGCCGATACAATCATCTTGATCTGTGCCGAATTGGCTCTATAAATAAGGTCTTTTGGAGTGAGCAGATGGGTTGCGGGAATGGCCACGGCCCCCAACTTGTGAAGAGCCACGATAGAGAACCAGAACTCGGCACGCCGCTTGAGCATCATCATGACGCAGTCACCGCGCCCTATTCCAAGAGACTGGAAGAAAGACGCGACCTGGTCTGATTTACGCTTTATGTCAGCAAAAGTATAGCGCACCTCGGCACCCTCGTCATTGGTCCACAGAAGAGCCAGCTTATCCGGATCCGTACCGGCCCACCCGTCAACAACGTCATAACCGAAATTGAAGTTTTCAGGTACGATTATCTCAAAATTACGGCGGAAATCATCAAGTGACTCAAATTCCACCTTACGTAAATATTTTTCTAACATGTAAGGATTAGATTATGATTGCAAAGAAACGAGCCGGCTCACCATTCAAGGCTCTCATGCCGTGCGGCTGCGTGGCGTCAAAATAGATACTGTCACCAGGGTTCAGCACCAGTTCCTTTCCGCCTATGCTCAAGAAAAGAGTCCCCTTGAGCACAAGGTTGAACTCCTGGCCCTCATGTGAGTTCAAGTGCATCTCACTCTCCATCTTAGGGTCTACAGTGACAATGAACGGAGAAGCCTTGGCATGTTTGAATCCCATGGCAAGTGCCTGATATTTATATGCCTTCTGTCTCTCAATGACAGGCCCTTTGCCCTTGCGCACCAGCCAATAGCTGCTCATGGTAGGAGCATCGCCCGCAAAAAGTTCCAAAGGCTCAACGCCAAGCACATTCGCTGCGTTACACAAAAAGTTCATAGGAATGTCTGACTCGCCGGATTCATATCGTTTCAACTCATCCGGAGTGATGCCGCACTTCTGCGCCACCTCTTCAATGGTCATCTCCAGGTCCTCGCGAAGTCCGCGCAGACGCATGGCCATCTGTTTTATTTGTTCGTTAATTTCCATATCACACAACCTCTATTCCCTGTTCCTCGCAGAGCTTCAGGCTAAGCTCGCGCAGTTTGAATTTCTGTATCTTGCCGCTGCCTGTAAGCGGGTATTCCTTTACAAAAAAGACATATTTGGGTATCTTGTAACGGGCTATCTTGCCGCGGCACCAGTCACGCACCTCCTCTTCAGTAAGAGCGGCACCGTCATCCAGGATGATGAACGCGCCAACCTCCTCTCCGTATTTCTTTGATGGTACGCCTGCCACCTGTACGTCACGCACGCCTGGAAGATGGTATAGGAACTCCTCTATCTCACGCGGATAGATGTTCTCGCCGCCACGTATTATCATATCCTTGATACGGCCGGTGATACGGTAGTTGCCGTTCTCGTCCTTGACACCCAGGTCACCTGAATGCAGGTATCCGTTCTCATCTATAACCTCGGCTGTAGCTTCCGGATTCTTGTAGTAACCCTTCATCACATTGAAACCCTTGCAGCACATCTCACCCTGAACACCAACCGGAACCTCCCTGTTGGTCTCCGGATCCAGCACCTTGACGTCAACAAACTCATAGTCGCGGCCCACGGTTGTGTAACGCACCTCATCGGGATCATCAATGCGGGTCTGGCTCATGCCGGGAGATGACTCGGTCAGTCCATACACACTGGTTACATGCAGATACATCTTCTCCTCCACCTTGCGCATAAGCTCTATCGGACAGAGAGATCCCGCCATGATGCCGGTACGCAGGCATGAGAGGTCAAACATATCAAACATGGGGTGATTCAGTTCCGCGATAAACATTGTGGGCACGCCGTAGAGTGCCGTACAACGCTCCTTGTGGACCGATGCCAGCGTAACCAGCGGGTCAAAACGCTCCACTACGACCTCGGTACAGCCGTGGGTAAGACAGTTCATGGTAGCCAAAACCACACCGAAGCAGTGGAACAGCGGCACGCACACGCAGAGTTTGTCATCCTGAGTGAACTTCATGTGCTCACCGGTAAGGAATCCGTCATTGGCTATGTTGTAGTGGGTAAGCATGACTCCCTTGGGGAATCCTGTGGTACCCGATGTATATTGCATATTCACCACATCGTGACACGTAACGGATTTGCGCAGACGCAGGAACTCGTCATCATCCGTATTTTCACCAAGCAAAAGTATCTCGGCAGTATTATACATACCACGATACTTCTCCTGTCCTATATAGACCACATTCTTGAGCTTGGGGAAACGCTTGCTCTCCAGATGCCCGCGCTGGCACTCGCGCAGTTCCGGCAGCATGGTATAGGTCATATCCACGTAGTTGCTCTCCCAAGTACCATCGGTGAGGCACAGGGTATGCATATCGGAATCCTTGCACAGGTATTCCAGCTCATTCTGCTTGTAATTGGTGTTTACGGTAATGCAGACTGCACCTATCTTGGCACAGGCATAGAGGAACGTAAGCCAATCAGGTACGTTCTGGGCCCAGAGACCCACATGTGTGCCCTTGGTCACGCCAATTGCAATCAGGCCACGTGCCATGTCATCGACCCTATCGTTGAACTGTTTCCAGGTAAAACGCAGGTCGCGGTCCGAATAGACTATATATTCGCGGTCAGGGGAGACCTGAGCCCAATGCTCAAGCCAGTCACCCAGTGTTCTTTCCGATAACTGATACATTTAGATTGGAGTATAAACCACAGCAAGTATGCGGGCCTTCCGGCCTTGATAACCGTGTACGTGGTGTTTGACTATTGAATCGTAGTATATGCTGTCACCTTTCTCAAGAACGTACGTGTTCTTACCGTAGTTGATCTCAACCTGGCCGTCAAGTACATAGATGAACTCCTCACCTTCATGGGTTGAGAGATCGAACTTAGGATCCTGCTCGGGAAGTATGTCAATCACGAACGGCTCCAGATGACGGTTATCCTTACCCTCCGAGAGGGAATGATAGATCATGTTCTCATGCCCTGCGGCTGCATGGTTTGAGAACCGTACGCTTTCACGCTCGTCCTGAGCACGGCTTACCACCGCACCCACGCTCTGCTGGTCATCCAGGAAAGTACCCAGTCGTACGCCAAGGACACGGGCAATCTTGATAAGCGGAGCCAGACCCGGCAGGGGGCCGTCATCCTCAATTGCCTTGACTTGTTCCACCGATAGCTGGGCACGCTCAGCCAGCACCTCTATCTCCATCTGCTTTGACTCTCTGAGAGAGCGGATCTTTTTACCGACTGGTACTTTAGAATTCATGATTTTATGTATTTTTATACAGATTGGTTCTTTTTCACGCCGCAAAAATACAAAAAGGCTTCGATATCTATGCATTATGCATATATATTGTTGTTGAAAAAGTCATTAAAATTATCATTTTTAAACAATGTGGTATGAACCTTTTTTGTTATCTTTGTATGTTTAAAAAAGCATAGGATGACAGACGATATCAACAACGGACAGGCCAACTATTCCGCACAGAACATCCAGGTTCTGGAGGGTTTGGAAGCAGTGCGCAAACGCCCTGCCATGTACATAGGTGACATCAGCGAGAAGGGCCTGCACCATTTGGTTTATGAGGTGGTTGACAACTCCATAGATGAATCTATGGCAGGATACTGCACGCACATAGAGGTAGCCATCAACAAGGACGGCTCGATAACCGTTCAGGATAACGGCCGAGGTATCCCGGTGGATATGCATCCAAAAGAGCACAAGTCAGCCCTTGAGGTCGTAATGACCGTACTCCATGCCGGAGGTAAGTTTGACAAAGGATCATACAAGGTGTCCGGAGGTCTTCACGGCGTAGGTGTATCATGCGTTAACGCCCTGTCCACTAAGATGATAACTGAGGTATTCCGTGACGGCAAGGTCTATCGTCAGGAGTACTCCTGCGGCAAGCCGGTCACAGGTGTCGAGTGCGTAGGCACAACCGATATCAACGGAACCCGCCAGACATTCTGGCCCGACGGCTCCATATTCACCACCACAGAATACAAATATGATATCCTGGCTGCCCGTCTGCATGAGCTTGCGTTCCTGAACGCAGGCCTCAGGATCACCCTTACAGATTACCGCGTACTGGAAGAGGGAGAGCCCAAGAAAGACACCTTCTTCTCAAACGAGGGCCTTAAGGAGTTTGTGGCATATATTGATGAGAACCGTGTGCACCTTATCCAGGACCCCATCTACCTTAATACAGAAAAACAGGGCGTGCCTATAGAGGTGGCCATTCTCTACAATACGGAGTACAAGGAGACCATCCGCTCGTTCGTAAACAACATCAATACCATAGAGGGCGGAACACATCTGGCCGGTTTCCGCACCGCGCTCACCCGCACACTCAAGAAGTATGCCGATGACAACAAGTTCCTTGAAAAAGCCAAGGTTGAGATTGAGGGTGAGGATTTCCGCGAGGGTCTGACTGCCGTGATCTCAGTCAAGGTTGCCGAGCCACAGTTTGAAGGCCAGACCAAGACCAAACTTGGCAACAGCGAGGTTGCAGGCGCCGTTCAGCAAGCCGTAGGCGAGGCTCTTACATTCTATCTTGAGGAGCATCCCAAAGAGGCCAAACTGATAGTAGACAAGGTCATTCTGGCAGCACAGGCACGTGTGGCAGCACGTAACGCACGCGAGAAAGTACAGCGCAAGAGCCCGCTCTCAGGCAGCGGTCTCCCCGGCAAACTTGCTGACTGCTCTGACAAGGATCCCGCCAACTGCGAGCTCTTCATCGTAGAGGGTGATTCTGCAGGCGGCAGCGCCAAGCAGGGCCGTGACCGTCACACCCAGGCCATCCTTCCCATCCGCGGTAAGATATTCAACGTGGAGCGCGTCATGTGGCACAAGGCTTTTGACCATGAGGAGGTAAACAACATCATTCAGGCCCTGGGCGTACGTTTCGGCCTCAACCCCGATGACTCAAAGGCCGCCAACTATGACAAACTGCGTTACTACAAGGTTATCATAATGACCGATGCCGATGTCGACGGCTCGCACATTGACACCCTAATCATGACTCTGTTCTTCCGCTACATGCCGGAACTGATAGAAAGAGGCCACCTGTACATAGCAACCCCGCCCCTTTATCTCTGCACCAAGGGAAAAATTAAGGAGTTCTGCTATGATGACGTCCAGCGCCAGCGCTTTATTGACCAGTACGGAGGCGGACTGGAGCAGAATATCACCACCCAGCGTTACAAAGGTCTGGGTGAGATGAACCCCGAGCAGCTCTGGGAAACCACAATGAACCCTGAGAACCGCCTGCTCAAGCAGGTTCACATCCAGGATGCAGCCGAGGCTGACCACATCTTCTCAATGCTGATGGGTGAGGATGTCGGCACCCGCCGCGAATTCATAGAACGAAACGCCACGTACGCAAACATCGACGCGTAAAACAAAAAAGGTTGGTTCTGCGGAACCAACCTATTTTTTTGACCTTAAGCGTATTTGATATTACGCGAGCTTAGCGATGTGAGCGCAGAGCTTTGACTTGAGGTTAGCGGCCTTGTTCTTGTGGATGAGCTTGGTCTTAGCCAGCTTGTCCAGCAGTTTCTGAACCTTAGGATAGGTAGCAAGAGCCTCCTCCTTGTTGGTCATGGCGCGAAGCTGACGAACTGCATTACGCATGGTCTTTGCATAATAACGGTTGTGAAGTCTTCTCTTCTCGCTCTTTCTGATAGCCTTCAGGGCTGATTTGTGGTTTGCCATTATAACTACTTATTTATTAATTTTACTTATTCGTAGCGCGTATGAGAGTCGAACTCATCTTGCAAGAATGAAAATCTTGAGTACTAGCCGATATACGAACGCGCCATCCTTTCCGGAGCAACTCTAAAGAGCCGCCCTATAAAGCGGATGCAAAAGTAGTTACATTTTTCCAAACAGCAAACTTTCTCTCCAAATTTTTTAGAATCTTAAGACCTGTGTCCCAATATGGTTATTATTGCTTATTTTTGTCTCAACACAAACCATACAATCAATGTGGCAGGCCGAAAACGGAATACTGATTGGGGTGGTAAGGCATAATGACCGGACCAGCATTGCGCGTATATTTACGCGTACGCACGGTATGGTCCCATTCATCTGGTTTCTATCCAAAAGCGGAAAAAACGCATCACGTAACACCCTGCTTCAGCCGCTCACGCATCTTGATTTCCAGGCTGAATATGTACCCACGGATAATCTGCACCACATAAAAGATGCCAAGAACTCCCTACCCTACAGAGATATTCCGTTCAACCCAGTAAAAAGCGCAATAGCGCTGTTCCTGTCCGAATTCCTGACCTATGCGCTTAATAACGAGCAGAACAATCCCGGACTGTACCGTTTCCTTTCAGAATCGCTACAATGGCTGGATGCTACCCCGCAAGGTACTTATGCCAATTTTCATATAGCATTCATGATAGGTACGGCCAGCCATACAGGCATATGCCCCAATGCCGATGAATACACGCCCGGATGCGTGCTCGATATGCGTGACGGCTGTTTCACTCCGATTTTACCCAGGCATACCGATTTTATGCCGGCAGATCTCTCATACAAGCTGCACCTGCTCATGGAGAGCAACTACAACCGGATAAAAGACGCGCCCCTGACCGGTCAGGAACGCGTCATGCTGTTGAATGCGCTCAACACCTATTTCCGCCTGCACATACCCTCCTTCCCTGTACTCAAGTCTATCGAGGTGCTGGAAACGGTATTCGGTTAGGCACGAAGAGACTTGATCTCCTTTAGCCCCACCTGATTGCGCAGATATGAAGGCGATGACTCAATTGCATCTATCAGGGCATCGTTATCCAGATCGTCATCCGACATATCATACAGATAAAGCTGACGCTTATTGATACGACCTCCATAGATATCCTCTATTACACGGTCAGTCTCATCCTCATCTTCCATCATTGGAATGCTGTCCATTCCGAATCCGGTGGCCAGAACTGTAATCTTGACCTCATCGGTAAGGGACTCGTCATTTGCAAGACCCCAGATTACCTCTATGTTCTTGTCCTCGAACTTGTCCATGAAGTGACGCACCTCATTCATCTCGTCAAGCATGAGCTGATGATCAGCCTGAGTGCTCTGATAGATGTTGAACAGGATCTTCTTGGATTTATGAATATCATTATTATAGAGAAGAGGTGATTTGAGAGCGGCGTCAAACGCCTGGTTTACACGGTTCTCACCCTTAGCGACACCGGTACTCATAATGGCTACGCCACCCTTGCTCAGTATCTTCTTTACATCGCGGAAATCAAGGTTGATGATACCACGGCAGGTAATAAGCTCGGCTATACTCTTGGTAGCGGTGGTAAGAGTCTCGTCCACATGCTTAAATCCGGTAGCCACACTCTGGTCAGGATATATCTCCAGCAGTTTCTCATTGCTTATAACAAGCAAGGCGTCAACATGCTGTGACATCTCGCGTACTCCCTTGAGTGCCTGCTTGATCTTGGGACGCATCTCAAACTTGAACGGGATGGTTACGATACCGACCGTAAGCATACCGCACTCCTTGGCACAACGTGCTATCACGGGAGCTGCTCCGGTTCCGGTTCCGCCACCCATGCCTGCAGTAATGAATACCATCTGGGTGTCATCCTTGAACTGTGCCTTTATCTCCTCTATACTCTCCTCGGCAGCTTTGCGAGCCACATCGGGATCGTTTCCGGCACCCAGACCGTTGGTGGTCTGACGGCCCAGTTGGAGCTTAATGGGTATATCTGAGTCTGCCAAAGCCTGCTGGTCTGTATTGGCAATGACAAACACCACGTCATGAATGCCCTCGCGGTACATATTCTTTACGGCATTGCCGCCACCGCCGCCCACACCTATGACCTTGATTATCTTACGTGATTCGGTCGGGAAATCAAACGGAAGGATTGCGTTCTCCTCAAATTCTCTTATATCCTGATTCATAGTTACGGTCAGTTTTCAGTTTTCTTTTCATTCTTATCCTCCTTGTCATCAAAGAAGTCTTCACCCATAGTCATGAAGTTGTCAATCCAGCGCTTGAATACGCTTTTCTTTTTAACTCCACCTTGTTGTTCTTTATTTCCCTCATCCTCTTTGGTTGCAGCGGCTGCCTCTACAGCCTGCATGCGCTCCTCCTGTTCCTTGCGGTCACGCTCCTCCTGGGCGCTCTCACCCTCTTCGGTAAAGAGACTCTGCTGTATGACCTTGTTCTGGTCTTCGGGAGCCATCTTGTCTATCTCATCCATTGGCTTGAGCTCACAGCAGTTCTCATCACCTTTGGCCATTACTGAGAGCAATGCCAGTTGGGAACCGTCACCACGTTTCCAACGCGGCTCATTCCATATCACGCCACACTCCGGTTCTGTCGCTATCCGCGGTTGACGCATCGAGGGCATCATATCCTTGAAAGCCTGGTCTAACTGACGCAGCTGAGATCCTCCTCCTGTCAGCACTATTCCCGCGTAAAGCACATCGCTGTAACCGGATGCCTTGATCTGGGTGTTGACGTTACGGATTATCTCCTCGTTCCGGGCTTCGATGATCTCACCTATTTCATTCAGCGAAACTTTCCTGTCATTCAGAAGAATAGTCTCTTCATTATCCTGACTGCCTATCAGATTGCATAATCCGTAAGTACATTTAAGCTGTTCGGCCTGCTCAGGCTCAATCTTAAGTATAGCCGACAGGTCACGGGTAATAAGTGCACTGCCCAGCGGAATGACGCGCAGATAGCGCAGCATACCGTTCTTGTAGACCGATACTGTTGTAGTGTCAGCGCCGTAATCCACCAGAGCGCAACCCTGCTGGCGGTCATCGTCCGAAAGAACTGCATCGGCCTGAACCATCGGGGCTACATAGCCGTCAACAATCTCAACCTGTGCCATCCTGAAGCACTGGGCAATGTAATCGGCCACCTGTTTGCGCAACAGTATGTTCAGGTAACTGCCCTCAAGTGAACGGCATGCCACACCCATAGGATCGGTCTCCGTACCGCGCATATGGTCAACCACATACTCCTGCGACTCCTGGAACAGGTTCACATAACCCTCATACTCTATCTCGCTGCACTGCTGGAACATATCGTCTATAACCTCCTGACTCACCACCGTCTCATCATCAAACTGATGCTCCACGCGGCTTATCACGGATTTGAGTCCTTTGGCGTTATAGCCCACATACACCTTCTCTATGCGGGTTGAGAGAATACCGTTCAGTCTCTCCACAACCTCTACGATAGCGTTGGCGGTTTTGTCCAGATTATAAACTGCACCATGTCTGATACATGCCGATGACGGCACCGATGCATACGCCATCACCCTGAGTGAGCCGTCATACTGAATCTGACCGGCCACTCCCGAAATCTTGGATGATCCAAGTTCAATGGCAACAATAGTTTTGTCGTTTTCCATCTATCTTATTATCGTTTTTTGCATACCACCTGATTGTCATAGGCCACACTTATTGAACTGTACTTGTTCCAGCCAACGTTGTCCAGCCCGTTCTTGTAAAAGTTCATCAGACGTTCCAGTTTGTGTTCAATATCCTGGGCTGTTCCCAGAATCAGCAGATGTTCCCCTACACGCGGCACCAGTTCTATCTGCCCCTCTTTGGTTACGTTTATCTGCTCAACCTGAGCCTTCCAGAACTCAGAACGGTCTATGGCATTCACAACCTGCAACAGTTCAACAGACGCAAAACTCTTGTCTATATACCCTGTTGCCACCGGTAACTGGACCGCAAGTGAATGCTGGGTCAGAATCTCCCCCCGGCTGTCTACGTAATAGTCCTGCCCGCGGTTGTTCATGACACGGACCAAAGGAACCCTGCTCCAGATATTTATCCTGAGTTTGTCGCCTCCCGTCTTATAACACTGTACCTTACCTACCAGAGGGTGTTGGAGCAGAATTGATTCCAACAACTCCAGATTGATATCATCCAACGGCAGACCTGTGGGATCAACGGAATGCTCCTGTAGCACGGTGAGTATCATATCTTCATCTATCAGATCAAAATGCAGGCTGTCAGATATATGCAGGTCAACGCCAAGGCACAGGCGTGTATCCTCATGCCTGTCTGTCATAGCCGCGACCGAATATGCCAGATACAAGGCCAGCAGCAGTACTGATAATATGGAGACTATCTTCTTGAACACTTGCTATTTAAGAATATCCGTTATGGTTTCAACATAATCCTCCAGGTCACCTGCACCAAGCGTTACCAGCACCTGAACATCATCCTTGATTGATTCAACAAGTTCCGGCACCTGGTTCTTGGATATTATACCCTGGCAGACACCTGGTTTCATATTATCGGCCAGCAGATTACTTGTCACTCCCGGTATGGGTTGCTCCCGTGCGGGATATATTTCAAGCAGCCAAACCTGGTCAAAAAGCGAAAGACTGTCGGCAAACTCATTGTAGAAATCCCTGGTGCGGGTATACAGATGAGGCTGGAATATGCACGTGATCTTACGGTCTGCATAGAGTTTCCTTAGTGAGAGCGCACACTGGCGAATCTCTTCAGGATGATGGGCATAGTCGCTGAGATATACCTTATCCGGCCTCTTTACATGGAAATCAAAGCGTCGGTCACATCCGCGGAATGTTGCCATACGTTCACGTATCACATCATCCGATGCACCGCTCAACTGTGCCATAGCCATGGCTGCCACGCCATTCTCAACATTGATTGGTATAGGCACACCCAGTTCCACATCGGCTATACTGCCCAACGGAGACACATAGTCAAACTTAAGTTCCCCGTTGCCAACCCTTATGTTTGAGGCATGGAAATAGCCTTCATCCAATCCGTATGTATACAGATTCACCCCTTTCTGAAGCTGTAGCATGATCTTGTCGGCAAGACCTACGTGAAGTATCAGGTCACCGCCCGGCTTTATGAGTGAAGTGTATTTGCGGAAACTCTCCACATATGCTTCATATGTCCCGTAAATATCCAGATGATCGGCATCCACAGCGGTTATCACAGACCTGAGCGGAGTGAGATGATGGAACGAGCGGTCAAACTCATCGGCCTCAATCACTACACGGCGACTCTTGTTGCTGATCATGAGATTGCTGCCTATGTTCTTGAGAATACCTCCCAGAAATGCATTGCAACCCTCGGGAGTGCCATCCAGGATATGAGCTATCATGGATGATGTGGTAGTCTTGCCATGTGTTCCGGCCACACATATGCCATCCAATGAACGGGTCAGGGTGCCCAGAACCTGCGCACGTTTCTGAACATCAAAGCAGCGTACGTTGAACCAGCGCAGTATGCGGTTGTCGGCAGGAATGGCCGGAGTATAGACCACAAGTGTCGAGGCTGAATCCTTGAAACAGTCATCAACCTTTTCAATATCATCTTCAAAACCTATCAGGGCACCCTCTTTTATCAGTGCCGATGTAAGGTCTGTAGATGTCTTGTCATATCCACCCACTCTGCAGCCACGTGCCAGAAAATAGCGCACAAGGGCGCTCATGCCTATTCCTCCCGCTCCAACAAAGAATACGGATTTTATATCATCCAACTTAAGCGTACCGCTTCCGTAGCCGGCCAGTTTCAGGACCTCATGCGCTATCACCTGAGCCGAATCATACATAGCCAGCCCAAGGATGTTGTCATGCAACTGTTCCAAACGGGGTTTGTCCTTTACCAGATCGATTGCGGCGGATATAAGTTCCTTGCGTGCATCGACATCACGTATATGTATGGCGGCATCCTTGTCTGCAAGCGCCAGTGCGTTCTTGGTCTGATGGTCCTCGGCCACATTGGGCGACGGTACCAGAATCACAGGCTTTCCAAGCAGGCACAACTCCGATATGGTACCCGCCCCGGCACGTGAAATAACCAGGTCCGCAGCAGCGTACGCCAGATCCATATCCTGGACAAACTCTGTGGGGAACAGATTATCTACAGGTTCCTGAGCGGCAAGACGCTGCTTCATCTCATCAAAATAGAACTTTCCTGTCTGCCATACGAACTGGACATCGGCCGACATGCGTATCAGGTCCAGATTTGCCATGACACTCTCGTTGATTGTACGTGCGCCCAGACTGCCGCCAATCATGAGCACTAT
The DNA here is from genome assembly GCA_017642425.1 of Bacteroidaceae bacterium. Classification (GTDB taxonomy): domain Bacteria; phylum Bacteroidota; class Bacteroidia; order Bacteroidales; family Bacteroidaceae; genus Colenecus. The sequence goes on along the minus strand of JAGCPB010000020.1, from coordinate 23,082 downwards.
CCTTTTTGAAGGATCCAGTCCCATCTTTACGGCAGCATCTTTACGGTTCACACCTGCCTTTGTAAGATTAGGCCTGACCGGATTACCTGTCTTTATTATCTTGTCGGCAGGGAAGAAACGCTCCATCCCGTCATATGCAACGCAAATCTTTCCGGCTTTCTTGGCCAGAATCTTATTGGTTACCCCTGCGTATGAGTTCTGTTCCTGCAACAGAGTGGGAATACCCATCTTACCGGCTATTCTAAGTGTAGGTCCGCTGGCGTAACCGCCCACCCCGACAGCCACCATAGGCCTGAACTGACGGATAATGCTGCGTGCCATGATCTGACTGCGTATTATCTTGAACAGGACGGCTATGTTCCTGAAAGGGTTTTTGCGGTCAAACCCGCATATTGGCAACCCCTTGATCTCAAATCCGGCCTGAGGGACACGCTGCATTTCCATGCGTCCCTGGGCACCCACAAACAGGATCTCGGCATCCGGATTAAGCGCCTTGATGGCGTGAGCTATCGATATGGCGGGAAAAATATGCCCGCCTGTACCGCCTCCACTGATAATAATTCTAGGTTTAGCCTCCATATAACGTTTATTATTCGTCAAATGATTCGTTTCCGTCAACAGGTGCGGGAACATCGGTTTCCATACCGATTATCTGTTCTCCGCGAGCCTCCTTGTCAAGCGTATTGCTTATGCCAAGCAACATGCCGATGCAACCGCTTGTCATCAGGACCGATGTTCCTCCCTTGCTTATGAGCGGAAGCGGCTGTCCTGTTACGGGGAACAGTCCCACGGCAACAGACATGTTTATGAACGCCTGCAATCCCAACAGCATACCAAGCCCCATAGCCAGATACGCAGGATATTTCTCTTTGGACCGCATGGCAATACGCCCCACCCTGAACAACAGGATTATATACACCAGCATAACAACTATGCCGCCTGCCATACCCAGTTCCTCTATGATGATTGCATATATAAAGTCACAGCTTGCCTCCTGCAGGTAATCGCGTTCATCCGAATTACCGGGTCCTTTTCCCAGGATATTGCTGGTGGCAATAGCGATATTGGCATGAGTCTCCTGAGGTTTCTCGGGAGCCACAACCCTGGCGTACTCATACGCATCCGGTTTGTTCTTGGTCTGCGAGAAATCCTGCAGACGGGCCTGCCATGTAGTGGCACGTGAAGGTATGATCCTGGAATCACGGAGAGTCTGTGCAGGAACAAACAGCAGTATCACCACTGCCACAATTCCGGCTCCGACCACGACACCTGTCAGTGCAAGCATACGTCTCCATGCTATGCCGCCCAGAATCATCATCACGAATATCACACCGGCCAGCAAAACGGCGGTAGACAGGTTCTCACCCACAATAAGCGCACAAACCAGACCTGTAAGAAGCAGAATTTTCCAGAATATGTTAGACTGGCTCAGAGGGTCATCCTGTTTTAGCTTGGACAACCAGTACGCTACAGCCATTATAACGCCTATCTTACCCAGCTCTGAAGGCTGAAGCTGGAAGAAACCCAGATTAATCCAGCGTTCAGCTCCCGATGAACTGTGACTCTGTACTGAAAGATATGCCAGTAGGATAACTGAAAGAGGAACAAGCAACACCGGGAACAGCCTGTACCACTTGTAATGGAGCAGATGCACCAGATACATACCTACCAGACCTATGCCCAGATGCACGGTGTGAGATATGATAGGAGTCAGGAAACTGCTCTTGCCGAACGTAAGACGGCTGCTCGCGCTGAACACCTCAATCAGGGATATTCCGCACAGAATGAAAACCATGGCCCAGATGGTCCGGTCTCCATTAAGAAACTGCCTGCGTTCCTTTATTTCCTCTTTATTATCCATAATCATTTACAGTGCCCTTACGCAAGCCTTGAACTGATCGCCACGGTCCTCATAGCTCTTGAACAGGTCAAAGCTGGCGCAGCACGGACTCAAAAGTACAATCTCACCCTTGTGGGCCATCCTGTATGCGGCATCAACAGCATCCTTCATGGACTGCACATCGGCTACAGGCAGTCCGAAACTGTCAAAGAACCCGTGCAGCTTCTCATTATGAAGACCCATGTAAACCAAGCCGCAGCACTTATCACGTACCAGGTCAGCTATCTCATTATAGTCATTACCCTTGTCCTTGCCGCCCAATATCAGAACGCACTTTACCGGCATGCTCTGCAGGGCATACCAGCAGCTGTTCACATTAGTGGCTTTGGAGTCATTTATAAAGTCTATCCCGTTTACTCTGGTAACACGTTCAAGACGATGCTCAACACCCTGGAATGTCTGTAACGCCTTACGAATGGTATCGGACCTGATACCCGCAATATTGGCCGATATACCGGCGGCCATTGAGTTGTACAGGTTATGCTTGCCTCTGAGTGCCAATGACTCCTGTTCCATGTTGAAGGAATACGGCTTGTTGAAATAGAGAGTCCCGTCCTCAACGTATGCCGCCAGGTCTTCCCTCTTGGCCTCAGCAAACGGATAAAGGGTAGCCTTTAGTCCGTATCTCTTAAGCTCGCGGGTTATGATGGGATCATCGCTCCAATATACAAACGCATCATCCTTGGTCTGGTTACGTATCACGCGCATCTTGGCATCCACATAGTTCTGCATCTCAAAGTCATAACGGTCCAGATGATCCGGGGTTATGTTCATGAGCACGGCTATATCAGCTTTGAAGTCATACATGTTGTCCAGCTGGAAACTGCTCAGTTCTATCACGTAATAGTCATAGTTTTTCTCTGCCACCTGCCAGGCCAGACTGCTGCCTATATTGCCGGCCAGTCCAACGTTCATGCCGGCCATCCTGAATATATGGTATATAAGAGATGTGGTTGTAGTCTTGCCGTTGGAACCGGTTATGCAGATCATCTTGGCATTGGTATAGCGCCCTGCAAACTCTATCTCCGATATGATGGGAGTACCTTGAGCCATGAGTTTCTGAATCATGGGTGCCTCCTTTGGTATTCCGGGGCTCTTTATAACCTCATCGGCGGCCAGTATGCGTTCCTCTGTGTGCTGTTTCTGCTCCCACTCTATGCCGCGCTTGTCAAGCTCGTTGCGGTAGTGCTCCTTTATCTCCGACAAGTCCGATACGAACACGTCAAAACCTTTGGCCTTGGCCAATATGGCGGCGCCTGTACCGCTCTCGCCTGCTCCTAATACTACGATTTTCTTTGCCATTTCAATTATCTGATTTTCAAGGTCAATATTGTGAGTGCTGCAAGACCTATGCTTATGATCCAGGTCCTGAGCGTTATTTTTGTCTCAAACTGAAGCTTGTTGTCATTACCCCGGAACTTTACAGTGCTCCCCGGGTCTGCCTTTAGCACCTGCTCCATACTGGTGCGGTAATGGTCATGTATAGGCGTACGTTTCCATATACGCTGGTGCACACCCTTGCGCTTGCCCAACTTGTAGTAGAAGCGCTGGCATATCACAGACAGGCTCTCCACCAGGAACACGCCGCACAGCATAGGCAACAGCAACTCCTTGTGAATACACAGTGCGCATACAGCTATAATTCCGCCTATGGTAAGGCTGCCTGTATCACCCATGAATATCTGTGCGGGATATGAGTTGAACCAAAGGAAACCAATCAGAGAACCCACAAACGCACACAGATAGACCACAACCTCCTGGCTGCCTGGTATATACATAAGGTCAAAATGACTTGCCGTAACCACGTTACTGGACACGTAAGCCAGAATACCCAGCGTAAGACCTATTATGGCAGAGTTGCCTGCCGCCATGCCGTCCATGCCGTCATTCAGATTGGAACCGTTTGACACTGCCGTCACAATGAACAACGTAAGCAGTACAAAGAATATCCATCCTGCCTGATACTTGGTTTTCTCACCCAGCCAACTGAACATATCGGCATAGTTCAGGTTATGGTTCTTGAAGAAAGGAATTGTGGTACGGGTTGACTTTACATCGGGAGTCTTTACCACAATCTCGGTATTGTTCTCTATGCGGGTCTCGACCTTCTCATTTATGACCACCTGCGGGCTGTAACGCAGAGTAAGACCCACAATCAAACCAAGCAGCAACTGACCTGACACCTTGAGCCATCCGTTAAGGCCCTCCTTGTTCTTACGGAAAGTCTTGATATAGTCATCGGCAAAACCTATCACTCCAAGAATTATGGTGGTGATGAGCATAAGCCACATATACACGTTGTCTAAATCACCTATAAGCAGGCAGGGCACCAGAATAGCCACGATGATTATCACACCGCCCATGGTGGGAACGCCCTTCTTGGCTACGCCGAACGGATCCAGTTTGGCGTCACGCTGCGTCTCGGATATGTTCCTGCGCTTGAGCATATCAATGAAATGGCTTCCGAACCAGCATGATATCACGATCGATGCCACCAGGGCGAATATGGCCCTGAATGTAACATAACTGAACATTCCTCCACCCGGAATGTCTATCCCCGCTCTCTTGAAATATTCAAACAGCCAGTAAAGCATCTATTCCTTATTAAAATGATTCCCTAATAACCTCGTGGTCGTCAAAATGGTGCTTGACTCCCTTTATCTCCTGATAATCCTCATGTCCCTTGCCTGCCACAAGTATAACATCACCTGCCTGAGCCATCATGCAGGCTGTACGTATGGCCTCGCGGCGGTCAACAATCGATATCACCTTCTGCATATCCTCTTTGTCAAGACCTGCCAGCATATCGTTGATTATGTCCTGCGGCTCCTCAAAACGGGGGTTATCGGATGTAATGATAACACGGTCGCTGTACTTGACACTCTCCTTTGCCATGAGCGGACGCTTGCCCTTGTCACGGTTACCTCCGGCTCCCACCACGGTTATTATCTGTCCCTTGCCGTCCAGAACATCCACAATGGTGGTAAGTACATTGGTAAGGGCATCAGGAGTGTGAGCATAATCAACTATGGCGGTGAATCCCTTGGGTGAACGTATGGCGTCAAAGCGCCCGTTTACCGGAACCAGCGTACTCATTATGGTAAGAACCTCCATCGGGTCACGGCCCAGGTTTATTGCAGTGCCGTAAACCGCCAGCAGGTTGCTGGCATTGAACTTGCCTATGAACTTTAGGAACACCTCACGTCCGTTAATCTCCAGCAGCATTCCGTCAAAACCGGATTCCAAAAGACGCCCTTTGAAATCACTCATGCTACGTAAGGAATAGGTCGTAACCTTGGCCTTGGTGTTCTGTGCCATGACCAGACCGTTCCTGTCATCCAGGTTGGTAACCATAAATGCATCCTTGCCCAATCCGTCAAAGAACATCTTCTTGGCCTTAAGGTAGTTCTCAACCGTCTTGTGATAATCCAGATGGTCACGGGTAAGGTTTGTAAAAATGCCGCCTGCATATTTCAGTCCGCCTATGCGTTTCTGTACGATGGCATGTGAACTGCACTCCATGAATACGTACTTGCAGCCCTCATCGGCCATACGTCCCAGCAGACGGTTAAGCGTCACTGCATCAGGAGTGGTATGATCAGCCGGTATAGGCTCACCGTCTATATAGTTGCATACGGTTGACAGCAGTCCTGCCTTGTAACCCATCTTGCGGAACATGTTATAGAGCAATGTGGCAATGGTTGTCTTGCCGTTGGTACCGGTTACGCCCACAAGCTTGACCTTATCGGTAGGATTGCCAAAGAAACGGGTGGCCACTATGCCCACCACATCTTCACAGTCAGGAACCTGTACATATGTGACACCCTGCACTGTCTGCTCAGGCATGACCTCGCATAAAACTGAAGTAGCGCCCAATTCAACAGCCTTTGGTATAAACTGATGGCCATCTACCGTAGTACCGCGCATAGCCACAAACAGACAGCCCTTGTCCGCCTTGCGCGAATCAAGCTGGATGTCGGTCACCTCAATCCCGGTATCTCCAAACGTATTCAGTATCTTTAGTCCTGATACAAGCTCTCCTATTGTCACCATATGTCTTTTACATTGATAAAGTCAACTGTATTCTGTCACCCTTGCGGAAACGGGTGTTCCGTTGCAGGCTCTGGCTCTTTACATGCCCCACACCGTTCAGCTCCACGCGCAGTCCCAACTTCTCCAGAAGGTATAGGGCATCTGTAGCACCCATTCCGCGCACATCAGGTACCAGATCCGGAGCATAACTCACACGGTTCATCACATAACGTCCCGAATCTGAACTGACTGTGCCCCACACGGTGTCTGCCACTTTCCTGTCATCATGGCTCAACAGATCTCTCTTGCCAAGTCCCTTGAGCACTGTACTCACTTTTGCCAGGTCTCCGGACTTTACCTTGGGTATAAACTGATGTATGGAGTCATACGCCTCCTTTATGTTACGCAGGTTCCGGCTTGCCATCACCTTCTCGGATATCTCCTGGAATGCGGGAGCCGCCCACGTTCCGCCACCGGCAGCTCCACCGTCGGTACGTATGGACACTATGCATGAGTATTGCGGGTTGTCGGCAGGAAAGTATCCGCAGAAAGATACCATGTATCTCACTGTCCCGCCCTTATAACCGGCCGAACCCTGTGACAGCTGTGCCGTACCGGTCTTGCCGGCAGCCGTGAAATACTTTGAGGCTGCACTCTTGCCGGTACCCTCCAGAACAACCAGCTCCAGCATACCCTTTATCTTTTCAAGAGTCTCGTCCTTGCACATATGGGGGCGAACCACCTCGACCGGGAACTCCTTGACCACCTCGCCGTCACGGGTTACCCGGGTGACCAGACGCGGTGCTACCATACAGCCTCCGTTGGCTATGCCGTTGTAGAACGCCAGCGTATTGATTACAGGCAGCTGGGTATTGTAGCCCATTGACATCCAGGGCAGACGTGTCGCGTCCCAATAACCGTCACGCCTTATTACCGGAGCCGCCACTCCGGTAAGCTGAAGGTTGAAATGAGTGTTGATGCCCGTACGGTATACTCCGTCCACATATGCCTCGGGATTATCCTTATATGCGGCATTTATCAGTTTTGATGTTCCTATGTTGCTTGAATAGGCCACCACATGCGGTACATCCAGCCATCCGTACTTGTGTGAATCGGTCATTCTGGCCCCGCCATATCCAAAGTATACGCCATTCTCGCAGTATACGCTGTCAGTAACCGATATCTTGCCGTCATCCAGAGCCACCATCATTGATACCGGTTTGAATGTGGAACCCGGCTCATATATCTCCCTGACAGCATTGTTCTGGATCTCACTGTACTCACCCGGTCCCGTCTTGGTAAGACTGGCCATAGCCTTGATGTCTCCGGTGGCCACCTCCATCAGCACCACTATACCCGAAGCGGCATTCCGTGTATCCATCACTTTGCGCAACGCAACTTCTGCCACATCCTGCATATCCACATTCAGTGTGGTGTGCACGTCACAACCGTCAATCTGCGGAATCTCGGTTACCATGCGGGAAACATTCTGCACCTTCTCTATGTGGCCGCGCCCCGGAACACCGCGCAACAATGAGTCAAAAGAGAGTTCCAGACCGTTACGGGCCGAATCCTTGGCCTCAAACATGCTACCTATCGTACGGGCTGCCAGTGTACCGAACGGTTTCTGGCGTGAAATCTTTGATTCTGCACTGTAGAACCACATCTCATATCTGGGTTTGAGCCAAACGGTCTTGGCAAGAGACTTGTACTGGTTATATGATATGGGATACGAGTTGCGCGACACGCCCGGCAGCAGGGACCACGAGTGTGATTTTGCCTTAAAGCCGTTCTCATAATGGCTGGCAAACTCCTGCACCGAATATTTGGGGAATATCTCATGCATCTGGCGTGCAAACTCAGCCAGATGATTGTTATATAGAGTGTCCTTACGGAACTGGTCTTTCTGCGCACGCTCCGCATTCTTCTCGGCACTCTTGAAATCCAGGAACACACGGTACTGTTTCATGCTGCTTGCCAGCAACAGTCCGTCATCACTCAATATATTGCCGCGCCTGGGTTCTATCACCCTGTTCGTAGGAACCATGTTCCTGGCCACGTCATTCCAATACTGCCTTTCGCCGAACATCACTATCGCCATCTTGATAATGATGAATACGCCCCATGCCGCCATGAGGAAGAAGAGAGAGAGGTATTTTCTGGACACCCTCTTCTTTTCAAGCTTACGTGAGTCTTTGTCGGTCATATCACTCATTTGGGCAGAAGGAACGGCGGTTCTGTTGTGGGCTGGAGACCAGAGCCGTTTCTGGTCGCAACATTCTCTATGTATGACGGCTTGCTTTTGGCCGATACGTCACTTGTCGTGTTGAGAGTCTGGTACTCCATATCCACAAGGTCACGTCTCAGTCTCTCTGCATACGCCTGGTCACGCTGATAGGCATAACGGTTTCCGATGTAGAAGATCACGCATACCAACACCTCCACCAGCAGCCAGAAGTTGCGCTGGATAAAATCAGGCATGGAGTTCATGAAACCCTTCCTTTTTGGTGTTGCGTTAATATTGCTGTCTTCCATATCAGTTCTTTTGGGCTATTCTAAGTTTGGCACTGCGTGAACGCGGGTTTGCTGCCTGTTCGGCGGCATCGGGCACAATAGGTTTGCCTATTGCCTTGAACGGCGTCTCACGGTTTCCGTAGAAATCAGTCTTTATCTCACCCTCTATGTTTCCGCTCTTCATCAGGTTCTTGACCATACGGTCCTCTATGGAGTGGTATGTTATCACCACCAGACGACCGCCTTTGTCAAGCAACTGCACCGAACTTTCAAGCATTTCACGTAACGCATCCACCTCATGGTTCACCTCCATACGCAATGCCTGGAATAGTTTGGCGGTATCCTTCTTCTCACGCTCGCGGCCTATTACCGGACGGACAGCATCCAACAACTGAGTCACGGTTTCAAGACGTGAGTTCTTGCGTGCACGCCCTATAGCCTGTGCCAACTGGCGTCCGTTCTGCAGCTCCCCGTACAGCCAGAACAACTGAGCCAGGCGTTCCTCGGGGTAGTCATTCAGAATATCCGACGCCTTGATTCCCTCCTTCTGGTTCATGCGCATATCTATGGGGCCCTCAAAACGGAACGAGAATCCGCGTGTACTGTCATCAAAGTGATGCCATGAAACACCCAGATCGGCCAGGATACCGCTCACCTTGTCGTGGCCGTACCAGCGCATGAAATTGCGCATGTAGCGGAAATTGGAATATACGAACGTGAAACGTCTGTCATCAATCACGTTTTTCATGGCATCGGCATCCTGGTCAAAACCATACAGATGACCTTTATTGCTGAGTCTGGACACTATTTCGCGTGAGTGGCCGCCACCACCGAATGTGGCATCCACATAGACCCCGTCAGGGTCTGCAACAAGCCCTTCTACGCTCTGTTTGAGAAGAACCGGCACATGATATGTCCCGCTTGTGTCCACTTGCCTGTTATGTATATAGTGCGTATCACTCAGTCATGAATTTTTTCAGACTATCGGCAAACTCGCTGTCACTCATGAAGGGTTGCTCTCCAGCACCTGCTGCCACATCGGGATTCCATATCTCTATGGTCTGCTCCATGCCCACAAAAAGGGCATCCTGCTTTATCCCCACCTTGTCGAGTAACGCTTTGGGCAGAAGCAGACGGCCATTACTGTCCAACTGCACCTCCTGAGCCTCCGACACCAGTTTACGATACACCATCTGTTGGTTTCCGTCAAAACGGTTCAGACGTGCACGCACCCCGGCAATCTCCTCCCTCCACTGTGTGGCGGGATAAACCACAAGACAGTTCTCAAAGTAATCCTTGCGCACCACCAGAGTCTGCCCACCCTCCTGCTGCTGTAGGATACGGCGGAATCCTGCCGGCATGAATGCCCTGTTCTTGGCATCCAGACGCACTGGGAACTGTCCTATGAAACTCATTTTTGCCTATAATCGATATTCGGTTTCAAAGTTATAACTTTTCACTCCACTTTCACCCACTTTTCCCCACTTTTTATTTAAAAAAGTTTTTAACCGGCTGTTAATAACTCAGCTGGCTGATGATTAAGATATTAGCTACAGATGTTTAAAGTGGTGCTTTTGGGTAGTTTAGCAAGTTGTTGATATACTGAAAGGGGACGGTTCCTGATGTGCCCTTGAAAGAGCACATCAGGAACCGTCCCCGTATAAGTCGCGAGCCGCAGCTTAATTAGCAAGGATTTCTTCGGCGCGCTTAAGCGCGATATTGATGTGGCTGCAGATGTTTTCTTTGCCAACTACGTCATCCATTCCGGCATCCTCTATCACTTTCATCACCTTGGGATTTACTCCGGAAAGAACTACTTTCACACCCATCTGGGAGCACATGCGGCACATATTCTGCAGGTTGTGTACACCGGTTGAGTCAATGAACGGGACCTTACGCATACGGATGATACGCACCTTGGCGCGACCGCCCATATCGCCCATCATCTCCTCAAACTTGTTGCCTATTCCAAAGAAGTACGGTCCATTGATCTCATACACCTTAACGCCTTCAGGAATTGTCAGGTGATCCAGGTTACCCATCACATCGCTGTCAGCATTGGGATCTATCTCATCACTCAGCACAGAGACGTTGGTTGTCTCGGCCATACGCTTCATGCAGAGCAGGCAGGCAATCAGAACGCCAACCTCAATAGCCACAGTCAGATCGAAAATAACGGTCAGGAAGAATGTAACCAGCAGCACGATTATATCGGACTTGGGATTGCGGAGAATGGCCCTGAAACTGCGCCACTCACTCATATTATATGATACCACCACCAGAATACCTGCCAGGCAAGCCATAGGAATGAACTTGACAAGCGGCATAAGGAAGAGGTAGATTAAAGCCAGTACAACGGCGTGGGCGATTCCTGCCACAGGTGTACGTCCGCCGTTGTTTATGTTGGTCATGGTTCTTGCAATTGCACCGGTTGCAGGTATGCCGCCTATCAGGGGTGATACCATATTGGCAATTCCCTGGGCCACAAGTTCCTGGTTGCTGTCATGACGGTCACCAATCACACCGTCAGCCACAGCTGCAGAGAGCAGTGACTCTATTGCGCCCAGCATAGCAATAACCATTGCAGGCTGAGCCAAACGGGTAATGCTGTCCCAGTTTATCTTGGGGACTTCGGCCTGCGGCAGCTCAGTTGAGATTGAGAACCGGTCACCGATAGTCTCTATACCCTCAACGCCCACACCGCGCAGAATAAGGCATACAACTGTCATTATGATGATTGCCACCAGTGATCCAGGAATCTTTCGGCTTATCTTGGGAGTAAAAACAATAAGCAGTATGCTGCCCACGCCTATAAGCAGTGACCACCAACTGACGGTATCAAAATGCTGGAAATATACCACCCACTTGTCTATGAAACCGGCCGGTACACTCTCAATCTGGAGTCCGAACAGGTCCTTTATCTGGGTGGCAAATATTGTAAGCGCGATACCGCTTGTAAAGCCCACCACAATGGGGTAAGGAATGTACTTTATAATAGTACCCAGGTGCAGCACACCCATAAGAATCAGGAATGCGCCGGCCATGAATGTGGCAATGCACAGTCCGCTCATACCATAATCCTGTATGATACCGTACACAATCACAATGAACGCACCTGTAGGTCCGCCTATCTGCACCTTGCTTCCGCCCAGGAAAGAGATGATGAAACCTGCCACGATGGCAGTGAGAATGCCCGCCTCGGGAGTGGCTCCTGATGCGATACCGAACGCGATGGCAAGCGGCAGAGCCACTATACCTACAATTACACCTGCAAGCAGGTCCTGAACAAGAGTTTGCTTGTCATAACCGTTCTTAAGAGTAGAGAACAGTTTGGGTTGAAATCCCTTAAGATTCATAAAGTTGACATCTGTTTTTGCCGGCCAGTTACCGACAGTTAATACACTTCTTTTCGTTTTCGGCCGCGAAATTACTCATTTCCCAGCCTCATTGTAACGCCGTCAACTTTTTAGAGCACATAATATTACCACTATTATACAATTTTAACCCCGTTTGCAATCTACATCTTACAATAAAGAACCATTCCAGGTTCAAACGTATTGGGGCGAGCGAATGCTTGGAGCGAGAACGCGGTCCCGGAGGGCCGCCAAGCGAAATGAAATGGAGCGCTTTCGCGTAGCGAAATAAAAAAAGGTCCCGAGGTTCGCGAGTTCGGATCCGCGACGAAACACAAAGAGGCTCGGAAAAATCCGGGCCTCTTTGTGTTTCGTCGCGGATTCGAACCGCGGACCTCTTGCGTGTGAAGCAAGCGCTCTGAACCGGCTGAGCTAACGAAACATGCTTTTAAAGCACCACAAAGATACTACTTTAATCCCAATATTCAAAATCCCTGAAAAGGACCTCTGTAGGCAGACGGAATTTATTATAAGTGCGGCAATCCTTCCAGTTGCCGTGGTCATCAAGGTCACCGTAATCCGTATACGTTATCTCCTCTTCCTTCTTTCCGTCCTCACCGTTAATTGTAACAACATGCTTCTCAATGACAGTGTGATTGTCTCCGAACTTGTTTGTCTCAATGGTCTTGTTTCCCGTTTGCGGTTCGGTAGTGATTATCTTGACGGGATATCCGTCCCTGTCGGTCTTTATTATGCTGATGGTTGTAACCTTGCCGTCCTCTGTCACTACAGATTTATGCCTGCGCAAAAAAGAGGTCTCCTTAACGGTCATGCGTATGACACTACCGTTCATCTCCTTGTTGTACTCTAAAACGCCATCCTTGTCTGACACCAGACTGATACGGGCCACAGTCCTGTTTCCGGCTTTCTGTACACTGCGAACGCACACGCCGTTCTCAAAGTAACTCTCAGCCTGCGCCACTACTCTCTCGGCACTGTCCAGCACAGCCGAACCTATCTCATTGCCAAAAACATCATAGATGGATGTGTTTACATACATCACATCAGTTCCACGGTTGCCCGCATACCACATTTCGGGCATCAGGTGCCATATAGTCACTTTCTGGACGTGTCCGTTCATGCCACCGAACGGCAATTCATGATATCTGCCGCCAGAGCATGAAGTCAGCATGGCAGTAAAAGATACAGCCATAATGACTGCCATACTTAATATCCTGATTCTTTTAATCCTCATATAATATTCTGTTTTTTCATTTCACTTACGGTAAGTTCCAACTCATCATACCACTCCTGCCCGAACCTGCGAATAAGGGGCTCCTTGAGGCACTTATAAACCGGAATATGCTCTCTATGTCCTTTAATCACAGCAGCCTGGCACACATCCCAGCGGTCATAGTTCAGCCCCCAGTACTGGCCTATCTTTTTTACACGGATGGGATAAAGGTGGCATGACACCGGTTTCATGAAACCTATCTTTCCATCACGGTAGGCTTTCTCTATGGCACAATAGCAGCATCCGTTGTCATCATAACAGGTAAAGACACAATCCTTACCGTTAACTATCTGAGTGACTAGTTCACCCTCCGGGTCAGGATAAGCAATGCCTTTCTCATCAATGGCCTTGATTGCATCGGCCGACAGCATATCCTTTATCCTGGGCAGCAGTTCCTCAATCTTAGCAATCTCATCAGCTGTTACAGGTGCACCGGCATCGCCCTCAACACAACAGGCTCCGTGGCACTTCTTAAGGTCACAGCAGAACTCCTTGGTTATTACATCGAGCGATACTATAGTGTCTTGTATCTGTACCATCGAATGGCAAAATTAATTATTTTATTGCTATCTTAGCGGCAAATTATACAAATCATGTTGTCAACTGTTTTGATAGTCCTTGCTTTCATCCTGTGCATTCTGGGCATAATAGGCAGTATCGTTCCCGGCATGCCCGGGCCTCCTCTCAGCTGGATAGGCCTGCTGTGCATATATCTCAGCCACAGTATGGGCGGGGCCGATATGTCCCTCACATTCCTGCTGATATGGTTGGGAATTACAATTGCCGTCACCGTGCTTGATTATATCGTTCCTGCTAAGGTCACCAAGCTGGCGGGCGGGTCAAAAGCCGGCAGCAGAGGTGCTCTCATAGGCATGATAATAGGTATTTTCCTTACACCTATAGGTATGATCCCGTGCAGCCTTCTGGGTGCTTTCCTGGCTGAGATGTTTCAGGAGGACAAATCTGCGGCCGATGCCCTTAAATCGGCACTGGGATGTTTCCTGGGTTTTCTGATAGGTACAGGAATGAAACTGCTGGTATCGGGCATCATGTTGTACTACTTATTTTAAAAAAAAATTTAACTTTGCTTTCCCTGTAAGTTATTATATACGGAACATTACTTTTTAAATACATTATAAAATGAAAAAGAACATTCTTCTCGTAGCGGCTATTATGATGTCGCTTACAGGTTTTGCCCAGTTCCCGGGCGGTGGTTTCGGTGGTGGTATGCCTCAGGGCGGATTCGGCGGATTCGGTGGTGGAATGCCTCAAGGCGGATTCGGTGGTTTCGGCGGATTCGGTGGTCCTCAGGGTGGTGCCCAGGTTGAGACTTCCGAGAAATTCACAGACATCAACTATGCCGGCGATGACGGTCAGGTATATCACAATCTTGACATCTATCTACCCAAGGAGGTTAAGGATAAATATCCTGTAGTTGTACACATCTACGGTAGCGCATGGCAGAGCAACAACGGTAAGGGTGGTGCTGATTTAGGAACTATCGGCGCAGCTCTTCTCAATGCCGGTTATGCAGTGGTTTGCCCGAACCACCGTTCAATTGCTGACGGCAAGTGGCCCGCTCAGGTTAACGACATCAAGGCCGTTATCCGCTTTATCCGCGCTAACGCTGCCAAGTACAAATTCGACACCTCATTCATTGCAATATCAGGTTTCTCATCAGGTGGTCATCTGAGTGCAGTTACCGCTCTGTCAAACGGCGTAAAGGTTGCCAAGCGCGGCACAGCCGAGTATGACATCGAGGGTAATGTAGGCCCCTACACCAAGGAGTCAAGCTATGTAAACGCTTTCTGCGACTGGTCAGGTCCCACAGAGCTCCTTCAGATGGAGTGCGGTAACGCAATGGTATTCGGCGGTGCAGGTAACACCCCTGAGGAGAACCTCATCGGCGCACCCAAGGAGGGCAACGAGGACAAGTTCATGCTTCTGAGCGCATCAGGTTTCCTGGATAAGGATGATGTTGCCGGTTACATATTCCACGGCGATGCAGACTTTGTAGTAGCATCATGCGTAAGCCAGTACCTCTATGACGAGATGCAGAAGGCAGGCGTGGAGAGCTACATTGTACGCGTACCAGAGGGCAGCCACGGCGGCGGTGCCATGTACACTGAGGAGAACCTCAAGAAGATGGTTGACTTCCTGAACGCCCAGCGCGCCAAGGCAAAGAAATAAGTCCTCCGGTCTTTAGACAACACATTGGGGACGGTTCTCCGCGTGATGGAATCATCACGATGAGAACCGTCCCCAATGTGTTTGTCCTGACTGACTTATTCTATCTCCCAGATTACAGCCTTATTGCCGTAAACATACCAGTTTCCTTCATCATCAACGCTGATACCACGCCAGTTCCTCAGGTATTCATATACATCGCCCGAATATGGATAGTTTATCGAGTTCCTGTCATCCTTCTCTTCGGCAATATATATGGATCTGTTTTTGTAGATTATGATATAGGCCTTGGCTGACTTATATCTGTCCAGATCCTGTTCTTTTATAGACAATCGGCGCAATAACTCACTCCTTTGCTCTAACGTAAGACTATAAGGGGAATCACCTCCAAACAGATTTCTGTCATCAATATTTGACAAAAGAGCCTTTAGGTTCACGTAATGGGTCATATGGCTTACCAATTGATCCTGATCACCTTCCAACAGTCTGGGTAAAACAGTTCTCATACCCCTTATTTCACTGTTAAGAATGTTTTGAATCCTGATGGGCTCATGACAGATGGTTCCCGATAGCGTGACGCCGTCATGGTTGAATGCATCCTTGGGTAAGGGCGGAAATATTATCTGGAACGGAGTATCAATATGGTCTCCGTTACGGTAAAACTCCTTGTCAACCTGTACACCCTCATAACGAAGCGGTTTAACCTCGCGTCCATCATGTAGCGTGAGAACAAAATCACTGCCAACATATCCCATGAAAGAGTGAGGCTGGCGGATTTTCATGTTAAGATAAACAGTAGTCTCATTGTCAGTCAGGTCAATCCTTTCTATCACCACCACATCCTTACCCTCCTCATTCACATGTGTAGTCTGGAGTGCTGCACCGCATAAGACCTGGATTGTCCTGATATTGTCATAATAAGTAAGGTCATCGGATACCTGAAGTCCCTTGATTACCGTGGCATTGACATCCTTGTTGAATATATCCACAACCTTCACGTCATCAGGTATAGGCTCAAAATGCATGGTCTGCAGGTATATCCCGTCGTCCGGACTCCAGAAATACGCTTTCTCGAATCCTACCAGCCCTTCATTGCCTGTCTGTCTGTATCTCCTGCCCCCCGCAAGCAACTCCATAGAATTGAATCCGGTGAGCCACAAATCGGAATTCTGCCATGTCTGATATATTACAATAAGTTCATCCGGTGCCCTTACTACATCGGTAATGCCAAAGTCCTGCGTATTGGAATTGAAAAACACCTTGGGGCCGTTAATGCAGGTACCCTTGTCTGTAAGATTCCTTATGAGCTGTTCCCTCTCCTTCAGCACATTGGCAGCACTCATACCAGGATACAATCCGGACCATTCGCTGCCCTCTGGTATGAGAATGATACTCATTTGCGTAGCGTACTTTCTTGTAAGCATAGAGACCTGGTTTATACCCCGCTTCCATGCGGCACGGGCCATCTGCTCGGCATCAGTATATGGCATATTGACAGGATATATGGCAACACCATGCCCGTCAAACATACCTATCCATTTCTTAATCAGCCCCAAGTCACCTGTTATTGACAGGTCCCTGATTGGGGATTCATATTTCTCTTCACTGTAATAAGTTCCATACCTGTTACCGTTCTCATCTGTAAATGAATAACTGCCGCTTTCCTTTATCTTTCTGTTCTCTTCCGATGAACGCGTATTCAGCACAAAACGGTACTGTCCGTTCCCCTCATCATATATTCGGGCACAACGGTACTCCGGCATATATATCCTGTCCAGCATCTCGTCATTATTGGCAATGGAGACCTTGATGCCTAATGCACTTATCTTCTCGGCAAGAGGTTGGGCATCGGCCAGCCCGTCAATATCATACATATATCTCAATGTGATGCGTGAGATACCCTTTTCCATATTATCCTTAAGATAACCGGGTACCTGGTCCAGTTTCATATCGGCAGTCCCGGCATCATCTATCTTGACCATGGCACTACCTCCCTGGAATATCCAGACCACATGTTTCTCAAACGGTCTTGGCGTAGGAATAACCTTATTGTCTTTGCCCGCATTGGCGTCAAGTGACAGGAATAGTATAGCCACAACCGGAATGAACAAAGCTTTAAGCCTGTTCCATTTATTTGACGGTTTCCTATCCATCATGTCTATTCTCTCCTTCAGACTTGACTGCCTTAGCCAGTTGGTCATGCTCATGCCACGGCCCGATGCCACAGCACTTACCAGCATCCGTTTGTATTCACGGGCATCGGCTCCGCTGTCAATCACGGCACGGTCAGCTTCAAACTCATGAATCAGCTCAAACTCCTTACGCTGCATTAAAGATATGGGGTTGAACCATTGGAAAGCTGTCACAATATCCGCCAGAAGCAAATCCAGGGAGTGTCCCCTGTGAGCATGGAAAGATTCATGTTTCCATACGGAGGCATTTACGTTCTCAAGCCATTCCTGCGGCATCACAATGTATCCCATCCAGTTAAGGGGTTGAGGAATACGGTCCGACTCTATGACGTCACACCCGTCAGAACGGTCCGCATATCGGCCACCTTGTATTATTCGCGCCATTGATACAATCGTCATGACCTTTCTTATCAGGATAACAGCAAAACCAATCCAGTATAACACGAACAGTATCAACAGCCAGATACTCCCTTGACCGTTTTCAGGTTTCCTGATATTGAAAAGCGGCAGGACAAATGACAGGACCGCAATTGTAATGAGTACAACGCGGTTGAAACCGTGGAAAGTCTCACGGCTCAAAAGCCAACGGTACAAAAGGAAGAAAACCGCCAGCAACGCCGCCACCTTGACCTGATATAACAGGAATGCTACCATTAGCATATATTATTCTTTTTCAATCCGCTCTATAAGAGCCTTGAGTTCATCAACTGTAATCTTGTCATCCTTTACCAGCGCAGACACGGCATCAATGTATGAGTTCTCAAAACAGTGCGACACTATACGGCCAATGGAGTTGTTGCTGTATTCATCCCTGCCTATTATGGCACGGTACCTATAGCCCATTCCCTCTTTCTCATGGCCCAGAAAGCCGTTTGACTCAAGCAGGCGCACCTGAGTGGAAATGGTGTTCACATGAGGCTTGGGGTCCGGCATGCGCTCCCTAAGCTCACTCACTGTCATGGCGCCGTTCTGCCAAAACCACTCCATTATTATCTCCTCTTTTTTGCTAAGTCTTTTCATGTAATGTTATTTATTGTTGTTTCATTATGACCTATTCATCGGGCATGTTAGGATCCCATACCGGGCGTATGCAATAACGGCCCCGTCTGCCAACAACTGATTCCAGTTTAATGGACGGCCTAAAACCTTCTTCGGGCCTGCAGTACAACATATAAATCGCATTACCTTCATCACATGTCCCGCTCCAGATACTTTCATAGAACCTGAATCTGATATTGTTTCCATTGGTACCTATCACCTCAAAATAATTGACAACATCGTCAGTTTCCACTTGTCTGTAAGCATTATCCTGATAATTATAGACATAGAGATAGTGTTTATGATATAGAGTCTTTTTGCTGCTTAATGTGCAATTATCTATAAGTTCCTCCAGATCCGCCTTGGTAGGCATCCTCCATTTGCCGCCATATCTCTTATGTGCCTCATCGTATTCCGTTCCGCTTATCTCATTCCCCAGATCAAGATAGTTGCCCTGAACATCCACATGTTCGTAGCGCACATCGGTAATCTCATATTTACCGGTTTTGGCATCTAAACATGTTACCATCTCCTGTGATGATCCCCAATAGAATAACGGTGACATATCAAAAGTAGAAGCAAAATCATAATCGCCCAGACTGAATCCTGCCCATCTGATACCACTGGGTAAACCCAGGTCAATTGCGGTATCCATCAGCTCCTTGGTGGTGAAAGACGTCTCAGGTCCGTAAATCCAATCAGACATGCCGTTTTTGGTAGGATATCTCATATACAGACGGCAATAGTATTCCTGATTTGACTTGATGTATTTAAGTTCAACCCTTACGGTCCCCTTGAATTTGTCAGAATATGGGAACAATAGTGAACCATCTGTCTTGCCATCGGCAGTTTCTGAAAGCAGGACACCCATCTCACAGTATTCGGCATCCTTATTATCCATAGTAAGACGGACCTTTGCCAAGGCGTCAACGTAATGAATGCTGTCCATCTTGACTGCTTCAATACCAGGCTCAAACGTAAGTGTCCTGAATGTATGTACGGCACTTATCTCACGCTTCTTGTTGTCCTTGTCAATAGAGAACAGGCAGAACATGTATTCAGTGTCAGGAATCAGACCGCCTATAGTACCGGAATAAGAGTCGCTGCTCATCTTTCCCTTGTCAAATATCTTGCATTCGGGGTTGTCATTACCTTCTTTCCACTGCTTGAACATGTTTTCCGCATTGTCTGATTTCTCGCAATACAGGATTCCGCTCTTGCCCAGTGCAAGGTCATACTTGGATATGCCGCTGAACGAGCCGGTTACAGTGGCGGTAAAGAAAGTAGTCGAGATATTGCCGGCAATGATTGCATCCGGTTCCTCTATGACGGGATCAGAAGACCCGTCACCACAGGATGACAACATAACAGATATTGTCAATCCATAGAAAACACTTGTTAAAAGATTGATTCTCATATCATTTAATAATTAATCCGATTATCGACTGTAAAAAACATTATTTCTTTGGCAAATATACAACTATTATTTATAGTTGATGCGCGATGTATACAAAAAAAAGTGGACTCTGAAGGTCGGAAAAGGGATCACAAAAAAGAAGCGGTCGGATGACCGCTCCGCGACTGGAAGGAGCCCGTTTTCGCGGTAGCGAAATAAAAGAAGGTCGGAAAAAGGATCACGAAAAAGAAGCGGTCGTTCGACCGCTCCTTTTTCCGTGATCCTTGGCGGATTTGAACCGCCGACCTCTTGCCTGTCAAGCAAGCGCTCTAAACCAACTGAGCTAAAGGATCAGTACTTTGCCAAAGGCGTGGCAAAGATAATACTATTTTATTGCATCTGCAAGGGAATCCAACGCAGGGATATCAGACTGTTTCATTCGGCTCCTGATGGTGACCATGGGCTCAACTATCTCGATGCCAGACATTGATGAGAGCATCTCCTTCATTACGCGGCCGGCCGACGGAGCCCATGAACCGTTCTCTATAATACCTACTTTACGGTTACAGAAACCCTTTATCTGCAGACGGTGCAGGAATTCATACATGGGCGTAAACACACCTGCATCATATGATGAAGCTGCCAACACCAGTTTTGAGTGGCGGAATGCATCCTCAACGTTCTCGGCAAAGTCAGAGCGGCACAGGTCACTTACAACAACCCTCTCTGCACCTTTGGCACGCAGTATCTCAGCCAGTTTCTCAGCTGCAACCATAGTGCCGCCATGTATAGAGGCGCAGGCAATGAATATGCCCTCTGTCTCCACAGCATAATTGCTCCATGTCTTATAGAGGCCAAGATATTCATCCAGATTGTCTTCCAGGATAGGACCGTGAAGAGGACGGATGGTTTTGATTGGTAACTGAGCGGTCTTGTCAAGAAGGGTACGGACAGGACTGCCATACTTACCAACTATATTGAAATAGTAGCGGCGGGCCTCACAACTCCAGTCATCATCATCGCGACCGTAGAAGCCACACTTGCCCAGAGCACCGAACTTGCCCAGCGCATCGGCACTGTAAAGTGCGCCGTCGGCCTCATCGAAAGTTACCATAACCTCAGGCCAGTGAACCATAGGGGCACCAATAAAGCGCAGTTTGTGTGCACCAAGTTCAAGTACGAAACCTTCCTTAACCGGTAGAGTACGACCCTCAACATTAAGGTTCTCAAAGAACTGACCAAGCATCTGGATTGCCTTGGCGCTTGCCACAAGGGTAAGTGCGGGATACTCATTAAGCACCCACTCTATTACTGCCGAATGGTCCGGTTCCATGTGGTGAACCACCAGATAATCCGGCTGCCGGCCGGCGAGCGCCTCCTTGAGGTTTGACTTCCACTCATCGGCCTTGCGGGCATCGGCCGTATCCATAATGGCTACCTTATCATCCAGAATAAGATATGAATTGTAGGCCATTCCTTCCGGTAATATATACTGACTCTCAAAGAGGTCCAGATCCAGGTCATCACATCCGATGTACCTGACCTTGTCATTCAGATTCTTAACCATACTTTTAGATTAGGGTTACAAAAATAACCAAAACTTTGATTAATCACGCTGTCTGTCTGATTTTGAAACGACAGTTATGAGCAGGGAGCCCAGAATACCGGCTGCAAGAGACCCCACAAGAATGGCTATCTTGCCTGCATTCTGCATCTGTTCTGCCACGGCCACATCCTGGAACGAGAGCGTATCCACAAAGATTGACATTGTGAATCCTATACCGCCCAGACAGGCCACAGCAAAGAACATGGCCCACCCCGCTTTTTCCGGCATCTCACAGAGGCGCGACTTGATGGCGGCAAAACTGAACAGCGTGATACCCAACGGCTTGCCCAGCACCAGGCCCAGGAATATGCCCAGTCCTACTCCGCCTGTCACTCCTGCGGTACTGAAAATGTTGAAGTATGACAGGTCCGGTATCTCCACACCTGCATTAGCCAGTGCGAATATGGGCATTATCACAAAATTAACCCAAGGCGAAAGAGCATGCTCCACGCGGTAACTCATATCCAATGATCCGTATGCAGTCTTGTGTATTCGACGCAGGAAATGGCGCTGCGGTCCGTTAGGGAACATGGTCTCATCATCAATCTGGTCATATGAGAGGAGTTTCTGTGAAAAGAACCTGATCTTATGCAGTACATAAGGTCTTTCATAACGCGCCTTGGAGGGAATTATGAACGCCATCACCACACCCGACATGGTAGCGTGGATACCGGAATAGTAGAACAGTATCCAAACCATTACCGCCAGCATCAGATAAACCCACACATGCTTCTGGCCGAAATACTTGAACAGCCAGGCCACGAATATGACTACAATCGATATAACCAGCAGAAGCAGGTTTATATGACCGCCGTAGAAGAACGCCACAACAAGTATTGCTATCAGGTCATCGGCAATAGCCAATGCCGTAAGGAAAACCTTTAGCGATACAGGAACCCTGTCTCCCAATACAGACAGGATGCAGACCGCAAACGCTATATCGGTAGCTGTCGGGATGCCCCAGCCTGATGCTGCCATAGTACCGCGATTTACCAGCGTGTAAATTACAGCAGGCATGATCACACCGCCAAAAGCGGCAATGACCGGCAACAGAGCCTTCTTGACCGATGAAAGTTCACCGTGAGCCACCTCACGCTTTATCTCCAGCCCTACGGTAAAGAAGAACACCACCATCAGCACATCGTTGATGAGCTTCTCTATGGTCATTCCGTGCGGGAAGAGCCAGTCAACCCTGCCGTCAGGGCTCTTCATGTGGATCTAGATGCTGGTCTCAAGGAAAGCATGATAATACGCACTTACTACCGGCAGGTTTGCAAGTAGCATTGCCACTATCACGCAGAGCAGCAGCAAAACGCCCTGAAACCAGGGCTGACGTGTAATACGGTCTCTTTTACGGTTAAACTCAAGGACGCTACGGTTCCAGGTATATATAGGGATCAGTTTCATCTCAATAATACAAAAAAAGGACAAGAGGGTGACTAAAAAGTAGTCATCCTCTTTTTTTTGACCAAAGAAATCTTAGTTTTGTGGTCTGAATATAAAAAATAATGGCTATTCTTTTGAATATCAAAGGAATAGCCATTGTAGTTTTGATATTTTTCATTATCTT
>JAGCPB010000019.1 GCA_017642425.1 Bacteroidaceae bacterium | reverse complement strand
GCCTGGCTGAGTTCTGCAACTACGTCGGCTACTGTAGCCTCATTCTCATTAACACTCTGTGCGTTTGCACTCATTCCGAAAAGCAGTGCTGCAACTGCAGCGAAGAAAATCTTTTTCATAATTCTTATTTTTTTTGTTTTTACTTATTCTTGTTTTGTTTTTGTTTTTGTTTCGTGAACCCCGTTTCAACCGGCGTTCGTAGTTAAGAGTCAAAAAACGGGAGAAGGTTAAGTGAGAAGTTAATTATTTATCCTTCGTTAACATAAACATTAACAAATGACCAACCTTTAAAACTTGCTTAACAAAAAGAAAATCAGCGATAAACATAATTTACCGCTGATTTAATCGTTTAACTTTAACTTACTGTTTTATGAATTAACTCTCAGGTGATATTTTCATTCTTAAAGACCATCGGAAGTGCCGTTTTCTCCAGCCTTCACAAATAATAGTTATTATATAAGGTAAAGTTAAGTTTCATATTAAGGGTAGCATGAAAAAATGCACTATCTTTACATGAAATAAAACTTATCCGGATATAATCAAAATAAAACAGAATATGGAGAGAACATGGCGTTGGTTTGGCAAGAAGGATAAGATTACGCTTGCCATGCTTAAGCAGATTGGAGTTGAGGGCATAGTTACCGCCCTGCATGATGTACCCCTGGGTCAGGTGTGGACTCGTGAGAAGATACGTGACCTGCGTGAGTACATTGAGAGTTACGGAATGCGCTGGAGCGTGGTTGAGAGCCTGCCGGTGGTTGAGACCATCAAGTATGGCGGTCCGGACCGTGACCATCAGATTGAGGTCTATAAGGAGTCACTGCGAAACCTGTCAGCCGAGGGTATCCACTGCATCTGCTACAACTTTATGCCGGTTCTGGACTGGGCACGCACGGACCTGTTCCATATCAATCCCAACGGATCCACCAACCTCTATTTCAACTACGCCGAGTTCGCTTACTTTGACATCTATATCCTTAAGCGTGCAGGCGCACGTGAGGAGTGGGCTAAGTTCCGTTTCCCCGCAGGGGTAGGTGAGGGCCGCAGTGTTCTGGCCGAGGCCGATGAACTGGCCAAGACCATGACCCCTGAGGGCGAGCACAAGCTGGTTGAGACCATCATCATCAAGACTCAGGGATTTGTGAGCGGTAACTTCAGTGAGAATGATGAGGCTCCCATCCAGAAGTTCCGTGATTTCCTGAACCTGTACAAAGGCATTGATAAGGCACAGCTGCGTGCCAACATGAAATATTTCCTGGAGGCAATCATGCCTACCTGTGAGGAGTATAACATGAACATGTGCGTTCACCCCGATGATCCCCCAATCGAGGTTTTGGGTCTGCCGCGCATAGTCCGCACCGAAGAGGATATCCAGTGGTTCCTGGATGCTGTTCCCAATAAGCACAATGGTTTGACATTCTGCGCAGGTTCATTATCGGCCGGTGCATACAATAACGTGGTTGAGATGGCTAAGAAGTTTGCTTCACGCACACACTTTGTACATCTGCGCTCATGCCACATATTCCCCAACGGTGACTTCACCGAGGCATCACACCTGGGTGGCCGCGCAGACCTGATTGAGCTCTGCCGCATCTTTGAGAAAGAGAATCCCAACCTCCCGATGCGTGTGGATCACGGTATGACATTTACCGATAATCCCGGCGGTATAATGGATGAGTCCAGCCATGGACACAATGCAGGTTACACCCTGTTGGGACGTATGTTCGCAATGGGTCAGGTTCAGGGCATTCTTGCCACCGTTGACCGCGAGCTTGGAATTGAGTACAAACAACCCGGATTCTTTGATTGATTATGAGACTTACAGAAATAACAAGAGGCAAGTTCAATGCCGCAGAGTGGGAGAAAAAAGGTTATCTGCTCCCCAAGTTTGATATAGAGGCTGTTCGCCGCAAGACACATGATGAGCCCACATGGGTACATTTTGGCGGTGGTAACATATTCCGCGCCTTCCCGGCTGCAATCATCAATGACGCCCTGAACACCGGCAAGTATGACCGCGGTGTAATCATGGCCGAGACCTTTGACTATGAGATCATAGACAAGGCCTACGCTCCGTATGACAACCTTTCACTCTTGGTAAGCCTGCAGTCAACAGGCACCATAGAGAAGAAGGTGATTGCATCTGTAACCGAGGCACTTAAGGCCGATCCGCAGTTCCCGGATTGGAACCGCCTGGTTGAGATTTTCCGCAACCCCTCACTCCAGATGATATCTTTCACCATCACCGAGAAGGGTTATACATTCAATGAGGCAGACTTGGCCCGCGGCCTTAAGCCAGTATTCGCTATGGGTAAGGTCTGCGCCCTGCTGTTGGAGCGCTTCAATGCAGGCAAGCTGCCGCTTACCGTTCAGAGCATGGACAACTGCTCACACAACGGTGACAAGGTAAAGGCCGGCGTGATGGCTTATGCCGAGCGTTGGGTTGCCGATAAACTGGTGCCCGCCGAGTTCCTTGCTTATCTCAAGGATGAGACTAAGGTTACATTCCCATGGTCAATGATTGACAAGATCACTCCGCGTCCGCATGAGAAGGTTAAGGAGATGCTGGCCAAGGACGGCTTTGAGGATAATGACTATATTGAGACAGAGAAGCATACCTTTACAGCCCCATTCGTAAACGCAGAGGAGGTGCAGTATCTGGTAATTGAGGATAACTATACGAATGGCCGTCCACCGTTGGATTTGGGCGGTGCCCTCTACACCACACGTGAAACTGTGGATAAGGTTGAGACCATGAAGGTAACCACCTGCCTCAACCCCTTGCATACCGCAATGGCCATCTACGGCTGCATGCTGGGCTACACCCTTATATCGGCCGAAATGGCCGATGAAGATATCCGTCCCTTCATCCAGAAGATGGGTTACATGGAGGCAATGCCGGTTGTGGTAGATCCGGGAATCCTGAACCCGTACGAGTTCATAGGCGCCGTAATCAAACGCCGTCTGCCCAACCCGTTCATGCCCGATGCTCCGCAGCGCATTGCCTGCGATACAAGCCAGAAGATTCCAATCCGCTTTGGCGAGACCATCAAAAAATACATCGCACGCGGTCTTGATATGGACAACCTGGTGCTCATTCCGCTTGCACTTGCAGGCTGGGCACGTTATCTCAAGGGCATAAAGGATGACGGAACACCGTTTGAGCCTTCACCCGATCCGCTACTGGCCGAAATGCAGGCAATCGTAGCTCCGCTTGAAGTTGGCAAACCTGATCAGGACTACTCATGCCTAAAGAAGCTTTACAGCCGCAAGGATGTATTTGCCGTTGACCTGTATGAGGCAGGCCTGGGTGAGCGTATAGAAGGCATGGTCAAGGAACTCTACGCCGGTCCCGGCGCCGTCCGCAAGACCCTGCACAAGTACGTCCAAGCCCGTTAACACTCTCCTTTATTTCCTAACCAATAATTGATTATGAGATTTCTATCATTCCTGATTCTGGCCTGCATGACTTTGACGGCATCGGCCCGTAAAAAAGTTCCTGTGGCAGATGAACTTAAGCCGGGTACTGTAATAAGCGGCATAGTCCTCAAGGCAGGCGATATGACTCCTTTGAAGAGTGCATGCGTCCGAGAAATGGATTTGAATGATTCCGTGTATAGCAGGGTGTTAACTGATAAGGAAGGTCGTTTCTCATTTGAGCTGTCAGATACCGGTCATGTTCTGATGGTACATGCTACAGGCTTCTATGGGGAACCTGAATATGATATTGTGGCAATGGCATTGGACAAATCATATTATGAGATTACTCTGGAGCCTTACACCGGTCAGGAAGTTAATCCTGTCATGGAATCACGTGTGCGCGAGCCGCACGGAATGGAACACCTGTTTGCCGATGTAAACGGAATGCGTTATTTAATTGACAGGGATAGTAAGACCGCATTGGTGTCAAGTTGCAGCACTAATACCGGTACTGTCTTCATTCCCCAAGAGATTACATATCAGAATGAGGTCTATATTGTAAACGGCATAAGGAGTTTTGCTTTTTATGGATGCACTGGTCTTACAGGTCTTTTCATCCCTGAAGGCATTGAGAGTATAGGTAGATGTTCATTCTATGGTTGCACAGGTCTTGATAATGTGATACTTCCTAAAGGTATCAAGACGATAGGTGAAGCAGCTTTCAGCGGTTGTACCGGTTTGAAATCGGTCTTGATACCTGAAACTGTAGTAAGCATGGGCGGATGGGCTTTTGAAGGTTGCACAAGCCTTTCATTCGCCATCATTCCCGATGGCGTTACAAGGATAGAACCAGGTACGTTTGTTCGCTGCTCCGGACTTACCTCGGT
>JAGCPB010000018.1 GCA_017642425.1 Bacteroidaceae bacterium | reverse complement strand
GTTTGGGTGCCGGTTCGGCTTTGGCCGGTTGGGTATCGGGCTTGGGTTGCTCGGCTATGGGCTCTGGCTCTGGTTCAGGCGCAGGTTCGGGCTCAGGTTCAGGAGTGGGGGTCTCGGCATAGAACTCTTCAGATTCATCTGCGGGCTCCTCTACCAGTTGCTCATCGGCCTCTGATGAGTGGAACAGGGCTTTGAAACGGTCGGAACTGAATACTCCTATGAGCAGTGTCACTGCCACCAGTGCCGCAACGCCCCAGTTCAGGTAGCGGCGGGAACGGCTCTTGCTTATCCACTCGTCTATGGCATCCATCTCCTTGGAGGGCAGGTTCATGGTGTCCTTGTAGTACATCCTGAGTGAGAATGCCAGTATGGCTCCCATTATGCACAGGATCCAGATTCCGCTCTTGAGCTGGCTCTCCTGGGTGAAATAGGCGCGGCGGGAGAGCAGGTCCAGCTGGCGTATCTCCTGACCCAACTGCTCGTTGTCAGGGTTGCTCTCGTAGAGTTCCTTAAGGGTCTCCATGACCTGGGTCTGCAGCGGTGAGGTACGCCTCAACTGCACCCAACTCACTGTGAGCATGACTGCCAGAGCCAATGCGAACACAGCCGTCACTACGGCCAGATTCCTATAGATTTTGCGGTTCATACTTGATTTTTGACTTATTCTGTGGGCAATAGTTGAAACACTTGCCGCAGGCCACGCAGGCGGCAGGTTCTATCTCATATGTCTTGCGGGTGCGCTTAAGCGAGAGCCTTATCAGACGGCATCCCAGCGCAAGTCCTATCATACCTCCGGCTATGAGTGACCAGTGGCGGAAACTCAGCATGGTGGCATCCACCCGTTCGGTGAGTTCATCGATTGATCGGCCCATCTCATAGAACGCCTCAACCTCAGGCGTCATACCCTCATCGGGAGCGGCATCATATTCATTAAGCATACGCATCAGGCGCACGTCCTTGTTGGCTCCGGTCAGGACCTCGCTGCGGCTCTGCAAAAGCAGGGCACCGCCTATGGTCAGCAGCGGCAGCATCACGAAATAGAGCAGAATGCGCTTGACGCCTGTCATGCGGGTCTCCTCGGGACGGTTGGCATGGGGCGGACGTATGGCATCCACCGGGCATGCGTTATGGCACAGGGTGCAGTTTATGCACTCCTTGGAGGTAACCTCCACCTTACGGACTGATACACGGCTGACCAGTCCCAACAACGCTCCGTAGGGGCAGAGGAACTGGCAGAACGGACGGCCAATGAATACCGACAACAAGAGCAGGATCACTCCGAAAACTATCATACCTATGTCGCCGCCCATGCGGAAAATACCGATGAACGGGTCAAAACGGCAGATTATGAACTGGCTTCGGGTGGCTGCATACATGATGGCGAATGCCAGATATATCCAGGGTATGAATCCCAGTGCGTTGGTGACGGCGCGGCTGAGCCTGAAGTTGCGTACGTTGACAATCTCCTGCAGGGCACCCATGGGGCAGACTCCGGCGCAGAACACGCGGCCAAAGAAGAGGGCGAACACAAGAGGAATAAGGAACAGCAGCAGTACGGCCAGGGGCAGGTTGTAACTGCTGTCATTAAGGGCCAGCACTACGTTCTGAATGGAACCTACGCTGCATACACAGCCGCTCCTGAAGAATCCGAAGTACAGAACTGAAATAATACTTTCAGTAAACAGCACACCGCGGCTGCGGCGCTTATGTACAGCCCATGCGGCAATGCTGAGCATGATAACGAGCACTGCAACATCCATCCATGACCAGAATGTCTCGTACGGCAGTCCGTGGATAATCTCGGGATACTGGTAGCCGGACGTGAAGTCGGGCTTGGGGAATCGGGCAATCAGAAATGTATTCATGCCTTATCCTTGAGTTTATAGGCACTGCTTACCGGAACGCGCTGGATGGCGTTCGATACGCATACCTTTGAGATGGAACATTCATTGCAGTTAAGACAGAGCTCCTGCTGTATCTGAAGGAACAGGGATCCGTTGCCGAACGATGAGCAGCCGTTCACGCATTTGCCGCATCCGTTGCACAGGTCCTCGTTTATGGTGTATTCAAAATAGGGCTCCTCGATGAACTTGCGGGTTATGGCGCCGGTGGGGCAGAGCATATTCTCGGCCGCGGTGTTGAGTTCCTTTACGTTGGCGCGGTAGTAGCCTCCACACAGGTCGCAGTAGCCGCAAACCTGATTGGCGTGGAAACACTTTACGGCCGATACGGGCAGCACGCACTCAGTCTGGCAGCGTCCGCACCTGATGCAGAGCTCAGGGTCTATCTGCCACATGGTGTCACCACTGCCGGCCTTGGCCCTGCTGCCCAGCACTCCTCCAAGCGTAGCCAGGCTGCCGCCGGCCAGGATGGTACCGCACTTGCGCAGGAATTCCCTGCGCTGCATGGGGCTGTTCAATCCTTTGTCTTGTTTGTTGCTATCCATAATCAGACGGTTACTTTCATGGGACAGGGCGCGGTACAACTGCCGCAAAGGGTATCGGCGGCCATACGGTCATCATACTGGAATACGGATACCCGTTTGTGGCCTGCCACAATGAGGCGGTCCTTGAATACTCTCATCTCATAGGCGTCGTTTCCGCCGCCAAGTGCGGTGGTGTCAAGCAGTATGCTGCGGAATGTGCCGTTCAGACTGTAGCAACTGATGCGTGGGATACCTTTCTCACTGGTCAGCAGTTCACCGGCGTTGTTGCCTGTCAACTGTACCGGGTTGCAGCATCCGCAGAACTGTCCGGCTCCGGCGCCGGGCTCTCCGAACGAGGCTATGAAATTGCCGTCGGCATCATACTGCTCCACTACATGACGGCCGGGATTGGAGCAGAACACCTTACCGCCTATATTGGTTATTCCGAACGAGTAACTGGGAACCACAAATCCCTTGGGGCTGTTTATGAACCGGGCCAGAGTGCCGTCCAGATTGTATTTGCAGATATTCTTGGCACTGGCATCGGTCACAAAGACTCCACCTGAGAATACGGTAAAGAAGCAGTAGTCGGCATCGTCGCTGCAGGCTTTCCATCCGCCCAGTTCCTCACCGTGCTTGCCGTATATCTCTATGCGGTCGGGGTAGAGCAGGTAGATGCGGTCACGGTAGACAGCCACATCCCTGGCTCCGCCCGGAACCTTGAAGTTCTCTGTCAGTGAACCCGTTGCCGAATAGATGCTGACCGATGTGGCCATAGCCAGAAGGATATGACCGTCAGGCAGTACCTCCATGCCGGAAATGACACCTGGCACCTCAAAAGCGCCTGTCAGACGGTATGGCGATACAAGCTGTTCTGCATCGGGAACCTTTTTTTTGTCTGATTCCTTATTGTAGAATATGTCATCGGGGTTGGTGAGCATCTTCCACACGCTGCGTCCAGCCACTCCCGCAACTCCTGCTCCAAATAGTACGGAGCCTCCGGCCTTAAGGAACCCGCGGCGGGTTATCTTCTTGTCATCGTCATTGTTGTCCATATAGGTCAGTGTTTATTATTCAGTTATCTTGAGGCATCTCACCGAGTTGGCGTCACGCACCAGAAGCATGCCGTCAGCATATGCCATGGGACCCCAAGCATCGGCTCCATCCTCTATTATGCGCTGACGCCTGAGCAGTTTCATGGATGCCTGTTCCAATTGATATACAAACAGTTCGCCGTTCTCCTTGAACGCAAAGAGGCGATCGTCAATTATCATGTATGGACCAAGTCCGAAACGCTCATCGGATGCAGAGTTCCAAAGGGAACGGTGCAGGTCACGCGGAGAGTAGATTGACAAGCGCTCACGCATTCCGCCGCCGTCCTTGGGTATTATGGTGATAATCATCCCGTTATACAGAATAGGGGTCTGCTGCTCGCTGCTCAGTCCGCGGTCGGCCTTGTACTGCTCCAGCACGGTGGCAGTCCAGTTGCTGCCGTTACGGTCCACCTGCAGCAAGGCGCCTCCGGCTCCGTATCCGGCTACCAGGAATATGCGGTTGTCGCTGAGTTGGAGAGGCGAGGGGGCCAGCACCGACGGCTGCCACTTGTCCTCATACCAAAGCAGGCTGCCCTTGTCAGAGCCCGATGCCGATACGCCGCACACGCCGCCCACACCTGCATATACCAGGGTGGGCTTGCCGCCCAGCGTCATGGGCATTACCGATGAGTGCGACATCTTGAAACCTATGGTGTTGGGGGTGCTCCACAGCACATTTCCGGTCTTTACATCAATGCCGGTCAGCAGTACATCGGTCCCGGCTGGAGCCAGGATGAGTTCACCCTCCGGGGTTATGTAGGGGCACTGTCCTGTGTACCAGAACGGTATCTCGGACGAGTAGAGTTTCTTCATGTCCATGGACCATAGCATATCGCCTGTAACGGCATCACAGCACATCACATGGCCCTCGGGGCCGATGGAGACCACCTTGCCGTCATGTACTGCCGGTATGGTGCGTGAGAATCCGTGGTTGCGTTTCATGGGTACGCGGTACCATCGGCGCCATAACTCCTCACCGGTAAGCAGGTTGAAACAGCGCAGGGCATCGGATGAAAGCTGCTCATTGTAATCCAGGACATAGACACGTCCGTTCCAAATCACCGGGGCGGCATGACCTTCGCCGGTGCTCTGTGACCACATTTCGCTGAAATCACCTTCCAGGAGATTGAGTTTGGTACCTGTAATGCAGATGTTGTCTTTCTTCTGGCCGCGGAATCCTGTCCAGCTGCCGGTAAGACCGGTGGGGGGAGCGGCATCGTATTTCATGAAAAACTCACCTATAACCACGTCATCGGCCTTGCGGGCGGTTCCCTGGGGGCGGTTGTCGGCGCCCGGCTCAAATGCGGTGAAATGCTTGCCGGGGTCGTATAGATGCCACACCGTCAGGACTGACGTGTATACAGCTGCCGCCAGGATGGTTATCAGGGTCAGTCTTTTCATTGCTTTCGGGTTCTGTGTCTGGAATGAAAATGTACAGGTCTTCAGAGTATCATGCAGGCCGGATAATAGTCCTTAATACAAGCCTGTAATTCCGTTTTTCCTTATACAGGGCATAAAGATAATGAATCTTAGTGTGAAATCTGTTTTTTTGCTTGTAAAAATAGAGTACCTTTGCATCCCGAAATTGATACGGATATGGCTAAAGAACTTAAAGACCTTACCAAAAGGAGCGAGAACTACTCGCAGTGGTATAATGAACTGGTGGTAAAGGCTGACCTTGCCGAGCAGGCCCCCGTACGCGGCTGCATGGTCATAAAGCCTTACGGTTATGCAATCTGGGAGAAGATACAGCGTACCCTTGATGACAAGTTCAAGGAGACCGGTCACGTGAACGCATATTTCCCGCTGCTTATCCCAAAGTCATATCTGAGCCGTGAGGCAGAGCATGTAGAGGGCTTTGCCAAGGAGTGCGCCGTGGTGACTCATTACCGTCTGAAGAATGCCGAAGACGGCAGCGGCGTAATTGTGGATCCCGCAGCAAAACTTGAGGAGGAACTGATAGTACGTCCTACATCCGAGACAATCATCTGGGCTACATATAAGAACTGGATCAAGTCATACCGTGACCTGCCTATCCTGTGCAACCAGTGGGCTAACGTAATGCGCTGGGAGATGCGTCCGCGTCTGTTCCTGCGTACCGCAGAGTTCCTTTGGCAGGAGGGTCACACCGCGCACGCCACCCGAGAGGAGGCCGAGCAGGAGGCACGCCGCATGCAGCAGGTCTATGCTGACTTTGTAGAGGGTTATATGGCCGTTCCGGTAGTTCGTGGCGTCAAGTCCGAGACCGAACGTTTTGCAGGTGCCCTTGATACCTATACCATCGAGTCCATGACTCAGGACGGCAAGGCCTTGCAGTGCGGAACATCTCACTTCCTGGGTCAGAACTTTGCCAAGGCTTTTGATGTGCAGTTCATCAACAAGGAGAACAAGCTGGAGTATGTATGGGCTACATCATGGGGCGTATCAACACGTCTGATGGGTGCGCTCATAATGGCTCACTCCGATGACAACGGTCTGGTGCTGCCTCCTAAGCTTGCTCCAATACAGGTAGTAATTGTTCCTATCTATAAGAATACCGATGACCTGGCCCAGATAAGCGCCAAGGTTGATATTCTGGTTGAGGCACTTAAGAAGAAGGGTATCAGCGTTAAGTATGATGATGCCGATAACAAGCGTCCGGGATTCAAGTTTGCCGACTATGAGGTGAAGGGTGTTCCCGTACGTGTAGCATTGGGTATGCGTGACCTTGAGGCCGGCACATGTGAGATAATGCGCCGTGACACTCTTGAGAAGGAGACTGTTCCGTTTGATGGACTGGAGGAACTTATCCCGAATATGCTTGACGATATGCAGACCGCTATCTTTGAGAAGGCCAAGGCATGGCGCGATGCACGCATGGTTGAGGTGAATAGTTACGATGAATTCAAGGAAAAGATAGAGGCCGGTTACTTTGTTCTGGCTCATTGGGACGGCACAGCCGAGACCGAGGCCAAGATCAAGGAGGAGACCAAGGCTACCATACGCTGTCTGCCATTTGGCATGAAGGAGGAGCCAGGTACAGATGTTTATAGCGGCAAGCCTGCAGCCCGCCGCGTGCTGTTTGCCCGCTCATATTAATCAGAAGTCTTTCTCGAAAACAAGCCCGACGCCCTGTGTGGTCAGGGTGGCTTTGGAGAAGTATTTGTCATTGGCTTTGTTGTAGCCCTTGATGCTGATGCCTTTGCCGTTCTTGTCAGGTATCAGAAGGTACTTGAACTCAAAGTCTCCAATAAAGTTGGATGTGTTGTTTATAGTGTTCTCCCTATAGCCGAAATTGCCGTTTACAAGAAGCCGGTTGTTAAGCAGGTGTGCCTCAAGTATGCCCTCCAATTCCTTGTTACTCAGGTTGGTGGCATCATTTGTGAGGTAACTGCTGGCGCTTACATTGCTTGAAATGGACACTTTCTCGTTGTCAAGCACCTGTGATAACAGATTGTTTATCTGACCGCTCACAGTTGAGTTTACTATTGATTCCATCGTGCTTGGCGTAAGGCCGTTGTTCATGGCTGCCACATCGTATGTATAGAACCGTCCTATGGCAAGAAGATACATGAACTGTATGTTACGCTGTTCTTCGGTAGCGGTGGCACTTGCAAGAACGGCTTTCTCCTCGGGCGTACCGTTTGGCATATCTATATCGAACGATATGCGCGGGTCTGAGACGTTTCCGGTTATGTCCATCAGACAGCGTACATGTACCTTGTTGGTTGACGATGCGCTGGGGTCCAAATCATAGATGGAAGCCGAATTGACGTTATGATACGTCTGTAGGTTAAGTTCTGTGTCCATTGGAGCACCGTTGAACCTTACGTAACTGCCCTCCATGAGGGTAAAGTTCTTGCGTATCAGATCCTCAACGGAAAGTGCACACTGGCCGTAACTGAGGTTATAGATGCCGTTTAATACCGGGCCGTCTTTTGGACTGTATTTGAGTGAAACATTGCCGTTTCCACGGAAGAATCCGTTAAGGGAATTCATGGACATTTCAATAAGGGCATCTTCGCTGCACTCTATATTGAAGTCCAGACTGAAATTCTTTTTCTTCTTGTTATTGTCCGGTAATATGTTCTTTACAGTCTCCTCATCTATCTTAACTACGCCACGATCCACAATGGTCAGGAAGTTGTAGTCAGCTACTGTGCCTGATGACGGACTGTAGCTGATCCTGGTGCCTGGAGCCGTACGGGCATTGACGGAGATTGCAAGACCTCTTCTTTCATTGAAAGTAAGTGACATGGTACCTTCGGCAAAAACAGATGCGA
This sequence comes from Bacteroidaceae bacterium, assembly GCA_017642425.1. Classification (GTDB taxonomy): domain Bacteria; phylum Bacteroidota; class Bacteroidia; order Bacteroidales; family Bacteroidaceae; genus Colenecus. The sequence goes on along the minus strand of JAGCPB010000018.1, from coordinate 20,296 downwards.
ATATGTCGCTTCTCTCATTCTTGGGCTGATAGAACACCTGCATATCTGCCACGTCGGCAGTCATGTCAACTCTCCATTTCTTAAAGTTCTCATGTCTGATAATGCATGTAAGTATACCATCGTGCCCTTTGGCATCATAAAACTCAACATCCTTGAAATTCATTCTTCCGGGTTCAAACCACAGAGTGTCGTGCTTTATCTTGAATGTGGTGTTGACGGCATCCTGTACAAAATAACCGTCTTCCAGGATTGCTTGACCTTCCATATCCAGATGCGGCAGATTTCCGAAAATACGGATGTCGCCGGTAGCCCGTCCGCCTAATTCACTGAATACTGTTTTTGTCCATGTGTTCAGGAAGTACAGGTCCGTCCTGTCTGCATCAATGTTGACATCAATGAATTTGGAATGTGGGATGTATATGCCGGTCAAACCGGTTATTTCTGCACCTTCCTGAATCATATTGCCGTTAATCTCTACCTGACGCGATTCCCGGTTCCATCTGCAATCTGCGGTGAGGTTGCCATGATATGAGTTCATGAACTCAAAGTCATCAACACTGATAACCCCGTAGAATGCAGGGTTGTTCAGGACTGACGCGATTGACACTTTTCCTGACGCGATTCCACCTAGTTTCAGAATGTCGTTTACGTGGAATGGGGAGAGCGTTCTTGCCAGATCGATATTGTTTATGGAAAGCAGGATTACATCGCTGGAATCGGATGAAACCGTACCGTCTGCATGAATGTACTGGTTGTCATTGCCGGCGCTTAAGTCAGCTATGGAAACCTTGTGCATATCCGTGCTGATACGTGAAAGTGACACATCCCATATGGTGCCGTTAACCGTAATCTTGGTGGAATCTATGAAAGTGAGTGATTTGAGTCCGCGTTGACGGTCATACCTGAAGAACTGTGACAGGGTCTTGAACTTTCCGTGCATCTGACCGGAAGGATTGCTCCAAGTGTAATTGCCGCGCACAATGTCTGTGAATGCCAGGAAAGATGCATTTATGTCTGTCAGGTTCTCTGGCTCATCACCATAGAAACCGGTAACTGTGGCACGGCATGTTCCGCTCACTGAGTTGATGTCAATTATACCGTTTGTGAACCTTTCATCGGCTACTGTTATATAAGGTATTGTAATATGCCCTGTAAAGACGCTGTCTTTATCAATGAATCTCATCTGCAGGCTGGCGGGTTCATTCAGGACCACAGGACTATGGAATACCTTATCCATAAAGTCTACATTCAAAATTGTTGCCTCTATGGTGAAATCGTTGGTGTTGTATGCATAGTCGCGTGCTCCCAGATTCGTACCGACCATTTTGCCTATAGTGGGCAGGATATCGGCACATGCCTTGGCCAATGAGCCGGGTAGGGTGGATAACCTGTAATCGCCTTCAACTGTCATGCTCATGAAGTCACTGAACACGCTGATAATTTTTGACATGTCATCTTTTTGTGATATGACCGCTGTCATATTATCCATGGACCAGTCGCCGGCTTTGTCAGCATAATAGAGGCTGTCAACCGTAATCTTGCCGGTCAGGTCATCAACATCCCTGCCTGCCAGATTTGCCGCAACTGACGCCGAAATGGACATGCTGTCCTTTCCTGCAAGATGATATGCCGCCAGGTTGAGTGACTCGGCGCCTATTTCAACGGAGTAGGAATTGATATCGCTTTTGTCCATGCCGGCCTTTACAGCCAGAGCACCGTTCCTGTCAGAAAAGTCTATATTCGTGCGGATTTGTTCAGGACTGTAATTTCCTGCAAACGCTACATCGCGATAGGTATACCCTTTGTACATTACATCCAGTACGTTACCGTCAATGGATGCATGATAGCCGTCATCCTTCCTGCTTGCCTCTGCCTGGGCGGTGAGGCTGCAACTGCCCAGATCCTTATTTCCGGTAATAGTATTGAGATTCAGGCCCGTAGCATTCAGGTTGCCTTTGAAAACGCTGTTTTCACCGGTAATATCACACACAACTGAACCTATCTGACTTTCCAGTCTTATATCAGATTCGGTTTTTCCGTGGCGGTTCTCCAGTTTGGCTGTTAAAGAGCCCTGTCCCAATGATCTGCACTGGGACGGCAGACTGATTCCGAACCCGGCCAACTGGTTCTCAATCCAAACGGGAAGCCCCTCATTGAACGTGCCGTTGACATGGGCATATTGAAAATCGGTATAATTGAAGGTGCTGTCTATGGATATGGAACCGTTTGCATCTAAATCAAGGTAGTTATGCGGAGTATGGACATTCAACGTATTAAGTGTGAACTGACCGTCATTGCCACCACCTCTGATGGTCACATCTATAGGATCTGTCATGCCTGACAATTGGGGGAGGAAGGCCTTGAAATCACTTCCGGTAAGCGTTGCCGTGATATCAAAATCAGTTTGAGGAATAACCGTGATTTTTGATGCAAGGCCTGCCGCAGCAAAGAAATGTGCAATCTGCAGCTGGCTGGATGGGGTAGTGAACGTGATATCCGAGAGCCGGGTCATATCCCTGCCTATGTTTGCGGATCCTTTGGTTCTTGTCAGTTTGAATCCTGACTGTTCCGAGAAAGCGAATTTCCTTATTATCACTGAAACGGAATCCTCACTTATTTCCTTGATGGAGACGTTTGCTGTGAGGCCACTGACACCAATATGATTAGGATTGAACAGGCTGTCCGTGTGTTCAGCTGTCAGGACATCATATCTGACGGATCCGTTGCGTATCAGTACTGAGTTTGCCCTTAAGGCCATCGGGTCCGAGTTCCCGCCGAACAAATCGCTCAGGAATGCGTAGTTGGGTTCTGCTCCAATGCTGTCCCTGCTGAGTGTCAAGGTGGGACTGTTGACTCTGACGCTGGTAATGCTCAGTTTGTTCCGGATCAATTGCCACGGTTTAAGGCGAAGTGATACTGATGCCGCATGAGCCAGGGTATCATGACTTAAATCATAAACGGTCAGGTTGTCAATTGTTATTCCGAACGGATAAACCAGCTGGACGCGGCCTGCACTGACATCAGTTCCCAGAGCTGACTGGGCAATCCTGACCACATGAGATGCTGCATCTTGCTGAATCTTCTTGTTATTCAGCAAGATATGACCGCTCATGAATATGACGATGAGTACGATCAGGATGATATGTAAGACCTTTCCGGCTTTCATCACACGCAAAAATATAATAAAAAGTGCATCGTGTTCAACTGTTGAGGTGAAAGTTTTCCACAATTTTATCTTACAAAAAGCGCGAATCCATAGCCTGAAGATGTAAAACAGCCCCGATTCTCCGATGAAACGGGCTCTTTTTGAAGATGTTGAAAACTACTCCCGCTTTTTTATTTTTTTAAGTCAGAGATTAGCCCTTTTATTAGTAATTTTGCGCCCGAAAATTTGAATAATATTAAACTATATATTCAACTAACAACAAAATGGCAGAAATCATTCGTTTACGAAAAGGTCTGGACATCAAGTTGCTGGGCGCTCCCGTCAAGGAGTTGACAGAGGTTGGTCTTGCGGAGTCATACGCGTTATGCCCCGATGACTTTACCGGAGTCACTCCCAAGCCGGTCGTCAAGGAACAGCAGACCGTCAAGGCCGGTGAAGCTCTGTTCATTGACAAGAACCACCCTGAGGTGAAATTCGTTTCGCCTGTTAGCGGTGAGGTAGTGGCAGTGAACCGTGGCGCACGCCGCAAGGTCATGAGCATCGTGGTCAAGCCCGACGCCAAGCAGACCTATGTAGAGTTCGGCACCAAGAGCGTACAGTCGCTCTCAGGTGATGAGGTAAAGGCCACTCTCCTGGAGTCAGGTCTTTTTTCATTCTTCCGTCAGCGTCCATACGACGTGATCGCTAACCCCGCCGATGCTCCCCGCGGCATATTCGTGTCGGCATTTGATTCCAAACCGCTTGCTCCTGACTTTGAGTTCGTGCTCCAGGGCAACGAGGTGGACTTCCGCACAGGTCTGAGCGCAATCGCCAAGATTGCTCCCACAACCCTGAGCATCAGCGCAGACCAGAAGGCTGAGACCCTTACCGATGCCAAGAACGTGGACCTGTACGCTTTCAAGGGTGCACATCCCGCAGGTAACGTAGGTGTACAGATCAACCACATCAAGCCCGTCAACAAGGGTGAGGTGGTATGGACAATCGATCCCGAGGCAGTCATATTCATCGGCCGTCTGTTCAACAAGGGCGTTGTGGATATGACACGCGTCATTGTAGTGGCAGGCGAGGAGATAGTCAATCCCCAGTACCTCAAGGTCATTGCCGGTGCCAGGATATCATCTATCGTGGACGGCCGTCTTAACAGGACAGAGCACATCCGCATAATCAACGGTAACGTACTGACCGGTGTAAAGTGCACCAAGGATGATTACCTGGGCGCATTCGCCAACATGGTAACCGTTATCCCCGAGGGTGACGATGTAAACGAGTTCATGGGCTGGATAGCTCCGCGTTTCAAGCAGTACAGCGTAAGCCGCACATTCTTCAGCTGGCTTTGCTGTAAGAAGCCTTACAGCATTGATGCACGCATCAAGGGCGGCGAGCGCCACATGATCATGTCAAACGAGTACGATAAGGTGTTCCCTATGGATATCTATCCCGAGTACCTTATCAAGGCTATCATAACAGGCAATATCGACAAGATGGAGGCTTACGGTATCTACGAAGTCGCCCCCGAGGATTTTGCACTGTGCGAGTTTGTAGATTCATCTAAACTTGAGCTTCAGCGTATAGTACGTGAGGGCTTGAATAACCTGCGTGCCGAAATGGCCTAAACCCCAAGGAAGTCATGAGTTTAAGAAATTACATAGACAAGATCAAACCGAATTTTGAGGAGGGTGGCAAACTGCACGCTTTCCGCTCGGTTTTTGAAGGTTTCGAGACCTTCCTTTATGTTCCCAACGACACTGCAAAAAACGGTGTGAACATCCACGATTCATTTGACAGCAAGCGAATGATGATCATGGTTGTGATTGCCCTGGTTCCCGCATTGCTGTTCGGTATGTACAATGTAGGCTATCAGCATTTTGCTCTGGCCGGTCTGCTCCAGCAGGCTACATTCTGGAATAAGTTCTGGTTCGGCTTCCTGGCCGTTCTGCCCAGACTGATCGTTTCATACGTAGTAGGTCTTACAATAGAGTTCATCGTGGCTCAGTGGAAACACGAGGAGATTCAGGAGGGTTACCTGGTATCAGGTTTCATCATTCCCCTGATTATCCCCGCAACTACACCGCTGTGGATTCTTGCCGTAGCCGTTGCCTTCTCGGTAATCTTTGCCAAGGAGATATTCGGCGGTACAGGTATGAACTTCCTCAATGTGGCCCTGATTACCCGTGCATTCATATTCTTTGCCTATCCATCGGTTATTACAGGTGAGACAGTTTGGGTTGTTGACCATGCAATCTGCGGCCTGGGTGCTGACATTGACGGTATGACAGCCGCTACAGCTCTTGGAACCGCCGCTACAACCGCAGCCGCTCCCGCATTCTCAATGGATATGGTTTGGGGGCTGATTCCCGGATCTGTCGGTGAAACCAGTGTAATCGCAATCGCTCTTGGAGCCCTGCTGCTTCTCTATACCGGAATAGCAAGCTGGAAGACAATGCTCTCAGTATTCGCGGGCGGTATCCTGATGGCTCTGGTATATAACCAGTGGGGTCCTGACAACGCTATGGCTCAGATGCCCTGGTACGAGCATATCTGCCTGGGCGGTTTCTGCTTCGGTGCCGTATTTATGGCAACTGATCCGGTTACATCGGCCCGTACAGAGGTGGGTAAGTGGATTTACGGTTTCCTGATCGGTATCATGGCCATCACAATCCGCGTCATGAACCCCGGTTATCCTGAGGGTATGATGCTGGCCATCCTGCTCATGAACTGCTTCGCTCCGCTCATTGACTACTGTGTAGTACAGCGTAACGTGAACAAACGTCTTAACAGAATAAACAAATAAGGATTATGGCTACGAAAAAATTCAAATGTAAGGTTTGTGGCTATGTCCACGAAGGAGATAAGGCTCCTGAGCAGTGCCCCATGTGTCAGGCACCTCAGAGTGAGTTTGAAGAGATTGTAGAGGAGGGTGCTGCTCCTGCCAAGAAGGGTCTCAATACCAACAGCAACGTTTATACCATCGTTTATGCAGCCATAATGGTTGTTATCGTGGCATTCCTGCTGGTGTTCGTATCACAGACTCTCAAGGATCGTCAGACCGCCAACGTAATCAACGATACAAAGCAGCAGATACTCTCTGCCCTGAATATGCGTGACCTGCCCGATGTGGCCGGCACATATGCAGAGGTTATCAAGAACGATGCCCTGATGCAGCCCAACGGCAAGCTGGCTGAGTATGAGGGTGATTTCAATACCTCTTATAAGAGTGAGTTCGACAAGGGTAACCTCCACATCTTTGTGGCCGAGGTTAACGGCGAGCGCAAGTTTGTCATCCCCATGAACGGACTTGGTCTGTGGGGTACCATCTGGGGTTATATTGCCCTGAATGAGGACCGCAACACAGTCTATGGCGTTTATTTCTCACACTCATCTGAGACTCCCGGATTGGGCGGTGAAATAGCCGGAACCAAATTCCAGGACCGTTTCCCCGGCAAGCTGGTGGTTAACGGTGAGGAGGTTGGCCTCAAGGTGGTCAAGTACGGCAAGGCCGACAAGGGCTCACAGTTTGAGGTTGATGGTGTGACAGGTGCTACCATCACATCGACCGGTGTGAATACTATGATTAATAAGGTGCTGTCAGCATACATCCCGTTCCTGACCAAGCAGTGCTGCAAGGAAGGCGGCTGCGAGGAAGGTGAGGAGTGCTGCGATGAAAACTCTAACGACTGATAGGATTATGGCAAACAAGAACAGTGAGGCTTTCAAACAGCCGTTGTGGGTTAACAACCCTGTATTGGTTCAGATTCTGGGTATCTGTTCGGCTCTGGCCGTAACGGCTCAACTCAAACCTGCCATCGTGATGGGCCTTTCAGTGACCGTCATCGTGGCTATGTCAAACGTGATAATATCACTGCTGCGCAATACTATTCCTAACCGTATCCGTATCATCATCCAGCTGGTGGTGGTAGCTGCTCTGGTTACTATAGTAAGCGAGATCCTCAAGGCCTTTGCATATGATGTAAGCGTTCAGCTTTCAGTATATGTAGGTCTTATCATTACCAACTGTATCCTTATGGGTCGTCTGGAGGCATTTGCCATGCAGAACGGTCCCTGGGCATCATTCCTGGACGGTATCGGAAACGGTCTGGGTTATGCAGTCATTCTGGTAGTGGTTGCTTTTGTACGTGAACTCTTCGGTAGCGGAACATTGTTCGGTTTCCAGGTTATACCGCAGTGCTTCTATGAGGCAGGTTACCTGAACAACGGTCTTATGATCATGCCGCCTATGGCTCTTATCCTGGCCGGCTGCATCATATGGTATCATCGCGCCAAGAACAAGGATTTACAGGAAAACTAATCTCAAAGCGTAAAGAACTATGGAACATTTCTTCAGTTTATTCGTAAGGTCGATATTTGTCGACAACATGATATTCGCTTTCTTCCTGGGTATGTGCTCATTCCTGGCCGTATCCAAGAACGTAAAGACGTCTTTGGGACTTGGTGTAGCCGTAATCTTTGTTGAGCTCATTACACTCCCTGTAAACTATCTGCTTCAGACCAAGGTTCTGGAGCCGATGGGTCTGGAATTCCTCAGTTTCATCCTTTTCATCGCTGTTATAGCCGGTATAGTCCAGCTGGTTGAGATGGTGGTCGAGAAATTCTCACCGTCACTCTACAACTCACTGGGTATATTCCTGCCGCTTATCGCTGTGAACTGCGCCATCATGGGTGCATCACTGTTCATGCAGCAGCGTATCGGAATGGATCCGGACAACACTCAGGCCATTACCTCATTCGGTGACTCAATCGCATACGCACTGGGTTCAGGTATAGGTTGGGCTCTGGCTATCGTCTGCCTGGCTGCCATCCGCGAGAAGATGGAATACTGCGATATCCCCAAGCCTCTGAAGGGTGTGGGCATTACATTCATTACCGTGGGCCTGATGGCTATGGCTTTCATGTGTTTCTCAGGTCTGGCAATTTAAAAAGGTAATATTATGAACAACATCTATATTTCAAGTATTATAGTTTTCCTGGCCGTTATCCTGCTGCTGGTAGTTATCCTGCTGGTGGCCAAGAGCTACCTGGTTGCCTCTGGCAAGGTCAAGGTAACCATCAACGGCGACAAGGAACTTGAGGTGAATTCAGGCGCAAGCCTCTTGAGCACCCTGGCCGAGAACGGCGTTTATCTGCCTTCGGCCTGCGGTGGTAAGGGTTCTTGCGGTCAGTGCAAATGCCAGGTCGTTGAGGGCGGCGGTGAGATTCTGGACTCTGAGAAGGGCCACTTTACACGCAAGCAGATCAAGGACAACTGGCGCCTGGGTTGCCAGTGCAAGGTCAAGGGCGACCTGGCCATCAAGGTTCCCGAGAGCGTACTCGGAGTAAAAGAGTGGGAGTGCGAGGTTATCTCCAACAAGAACGTGGCTACCTTCATCAAGGAGTTCATCGTGCAGCTTCCTCCCGGAGAGCACATGGATTTCCTGCCCGGAAGTTACGCCCAGATCAAGATTCCTGCATACTCTATGGATTACAATAAGGATATAGATAAGGACCTTATCGGTCCCGAGTATCTGCCTGCATGGGAAAAGTTCGGTCTCTTCGGTCTTAAGTCTGTAGTTACCGAGCCTACCATCCGCGCTTACTCTATGGCTAACTATCCTGCCGAGGGTGACCGCATCATGCTGACGGTACGTATCGCTACTCCTCCTTTCAAACCCAAACCAGAGGTTGGATTCCAGGATGTTCCCACCGGCGTGGCTTCATCTTATATCTTTAGCCTCAAACCGGGTGACAAGGTTATCATGTCTGGTCCTTACGGTGAGTTCCATCCTATCTTTGACTCAAAGAAGGAGATGATTTGGGTCGGTGGCGGTGCCGGTATGGCTCCTCTGCGTGCACAGATCATGCATATGACCAAGACTCTTAAGACCACTGACCGTGAGATGCATTATTTCTACGGTGCACGTGCCCTTAACGAGGTGTTCTACCTGCAGGACTTCCTGGGTCTGGAGAAGGAGTTCAAGAACTTCCACTTCCATCTGGCTCTGGACCGTCCGGATCCCGCTGCCGATGCTGCTGGCGTCAAGTACACACCGGGATTTGTGCATAACGTTATGTACGAGACTTATCTTAAGGACCATGAGGCTCCTGAGGATATCGAGTATTACATGTGCGGTCCTGGCCCGATGTCAAAGGCCGTTACCGGTATGTTGGATAACCTGGGTGTTGATCCTGCATCAATCATGTACGATAACTTTGGCGGATAAACCATCAAATCATCTTATATGAAAAGCGGCTCTTTTTGGGCCGCTTTTCTTTTTTTAAGCACCGCCGGACATACGGGTTGGGGACGCAACGCTCATCGGCTATCGCCGCTTCACTGATGGTCCCCAACCCGTATGTCCGGCTACTGCAAAGGGAAAGATTTATACATTATTGTGAAAAAACCATAACAGGAGACGCATTTGGTGGATAAATCAGTTTAGAAATTAGACAACCGGATTAATTGCTTTATGAGAAAGACTAAACTGTTTTTGTTGCTGACATCGGTTTATATGCTGGTATGCTTTCCTATATGTGCCCAACAGACGGGGGATGAAGGGAAAGACAGTGCCGATTTGCAGGCTAAACTGGATTCGACAATTGAAAGAATCAATGAATTGAGCCGGATGAGCAGTGAGCAACTGGATTCATTGCTTAAAAAGATGCAAGAGGATATGCGCAAGCCTATTGCGTCGGCACCAAAAGCGGGCGGAAGGATTAACGGGCATGTACTGGATATTAATGGTAATCCTATAAGATACAGGAACGTAAACATTTGTGAGCGGGACATTGTTGGCCGTGCTGTCACAAAGGACGGTGCAACTGAGGATGGTTTCTTTATGCTTATGGGCATAAAAAGTCCGGAAAATTATCTGACTTTTGGTGCCGAAGGATATGAGACGCAGACTTTACCCATTGATAGAGGAACCTATGAGATTAGGCTGAAACCTGTTCCTGTGGCATTGAAGCCGGGTGATGTAATCAAGGGGTCGGTCACTTGCTGGCAGAAAGACGGTATTTTCCGCGCTGGATATGCATCTACAGGCGCAGTGGTGGCCGAGGTGGATGATAATGGCAATACAGTGTCCTGTACTGTAATTGAAGACCGCACATTCAGTCTGAAGATTACCAGACCGGGTAACACGCTTGTGGTGTCAAAGGACGGATACACCACCTTTAGGGCTCCGATAGAGATAACTAATTACGTTATTGGACTTGATAAAATAGAATAATATGGACAGAAAGAGTTTTAAGTTGGCTGTATGCGGCCTGGTGTTGACGCTGGCTATGCCGGTTATGGGGCAGGGAACAGATGAGTATCTGCAACCTTGTGATGTTACCTTTAAGGTTGTTGCTATGGGTGGTGGAAACATATTTGAGGATCCTGAAGGTTTTGATAATCAGATGAAAGCTATCAGGAACAATTCCAGTACATATGACATCAAATGTTGGGCTACAAAGGTGGAACCTTCTTTTGAGGAGAGTTATGAGATACAATGCATTTACAACAGGCAGTCACAGAAGTGCAGACTTGAACTGAAGGTACAGAATCAGCAGGAACCCCATGTGATGGATATTGATGAGGAACTGGCATATCAGATCAAGAATCTTTTTGATGCTGCGATTTATTCGGCCAGCAATCTGCCTGACAAACAATGGATGCAACAGAAATTGGATATCCTTAAATCAGGTGAGGGGGTAATGTGGATGGCTTCCGGTCTTGACGGCACGACATACCGTTTCTATAACAGGACGCTCTGCGCCAGGTGCTGGTCACCGAGAGGAGGTAACAATGCCGCCCTTGTTTCAATCGGAAATGCAATATATGATGCCATCGGGCACCAGGACATTAAGAAAATAGAATCCAAACTTGAGGATATCAAAAACCTTACAAGGAAATATGCATCACTGCTCCAGGACCCGTACCGTGAATATTATCTGCTCAGGATTGACAAGAAGCCCGCAAACTGGGTGACTGATTGATTCAGAAACGGCGTTATAGTGGCACAGAAAGGTAAGTTCCTTCTGTGCCATTTTTTTTGCTTTTTTAGAGATGTTTTTAGACGCATTTTTGAATCTTTGCAGTTTAGTTATCAGAAAGGCCTGAAAAAGTGATGAGGAGAACCTTTCTCACTGAGCAAGAGCTTGCGTTAGGGTGTGCCCGTAAGGAGCGGGATGCACAGGGGGAACTGTATACCAGGTATGCAGCAGGGCTCTATGCGCTTTGTCTCAGGTATATTGAGAACCGTGAGGAGGCTCGGGACCTTATGCATGACGCTATGATAAAGGCTATGGATAACTTCAAGTCTTTCAGGTATGCGGGTGAGGGTTCTGTTTGGGCCTGGATGAGCAGAGTTACCGTTAATATGGCGGTTGACAGGCTCAAGGAGAACAGCCGGTTCAGACAAATATCACTTGATGAGGTTAGTGGAGCGGAGATTGAGAATGCTTTGGAGCCCGATGCTGAATCTGTCCGTTCAGTTCCTGATGATGTTCTGGATGAGATGATAGCAGGGCTGCCTCCCGTTAAGCGTACTATATTCAATATGTACTGCATAGACGGATTCAGCCATAAGGATATTGCCAAGGCTTTGGGGATTTCGGAGAGGGGGTCAACATCCATATTGGCAAAGGCTCGCGCCAGCCTCAAGAAGGCGCTTACGGATTACCTAAACAAGACAGGACTATGAAGGATTGGGAAGACATAATCAAAGAGCGTCAGTTAAGCCGCAAGGCGGAACTGCCGGAATCTGACTGGAATGATTTCCTCTCCAGACGTGAAGCACATGAGCGTGCTGCAAAGAGGCGTCACAGGATTATTGCAGCAGCATTATCAATCCCGGCGGCAGCTGCAGTACTGCTGCTCCTGTTCCTTATTCCGTTCAATACTGATGTTCCCGAAAATCAGGTATCTCAGAATGAACCGTCAGAGCAGCCGGTAATTGCAGACAGCGTGGATGTCAATACCGTTGACAGCGTAATTGTTCCGGCTACACCTGAGCCTGTGAAGACTGTAATTATTGCGCCCAAGCCGGTTAAGAAAATATATGCACAGGATAAACAACCCGAGCCACAGAATCATTCAGTTACAGGTAAAATTTATGATTTTGATTCTGCTGAGCCTCTTTATTCTGCTGCTGTCATGATATATCAGGTTGACGGTGCTGATACTACATATATAAGTGGTGGTTCAACCAATGATAATGGTGAGTTCAAAATAGACAATCTTGTGCCGGGCAACTATATTGCAAACACCAGATTCCATGGGTTTGATGACACTTACAGGAATTTCTCAATAAGTCCGGTTGATTCTATGACTGATCTTGGCAAGATTGCCATGAGAGGAGACCAGGGCAGGATGCTTTCAGAGGTTGCGATATCGGCAGTTGTGGCAAAGGTTCAGATGTTAAACGATACTGCCATGTTCAACAGTGCCGCCTATAAACTCCCTGAGGGTACATCGGTAGAGGATTTGATACGTAAACTTCCAGGTGTGCAGATAGACAGTATCGGTAACATAACTGTTAACGGTAAGGCCGTATCCAGAATTTTGGTCAACGGGAAGGAATTCTTCAATGACGACAATTCAAAGTCACTGACACAGCTAACGGCCGAGATGATTGAGAAGGTCAAGGCGTATGAGAAGAATAGCGATCTGTCCCGTCAGACCGGTTATGATGATGGTGTTGAGGAGTTGCCGTTTTATCTTTGCGTTCCTTGTCCTATGATAGTCCTGAACGGACAGATTGCCGATATAGATGAGAGCAAACTGGCTACATGTGATTTATGGAATAATAAAGTACGAAAACGTGATTTGTCCCGATTGTTGGGAATACCCGCCAGGAAAATAAAGTCCGTGAAGGTGTATGAAGTTGATTCCGCTATGAGAATCTGGGGTGAGAAAGGTGCTCATGGTGTCGTATCGGTGGTAACCGGAAAATGAAAGAAGGGTAGTATCCATATAGCGCCATTTTTTGTATCTTCGTAGCATCTAACCTTACTATGTGCTTATGGAAACAGTTGAGAATGGATGCTACAAGCTAACCTGGCGGGAACGCATCGGTTTCAGTTCGGGTGATCTGGCCCAGAACCTTATTTATCAGACGGTCAGCATCTGGCTGCTTTTTTATTATACCAATGTTTTCGGACTCAAACCGGCTACGGCCGCTGTTATGTTCCTGGTAGTCCGAATAATCGATATCGTATGGGATCCCATTGTTGGGGCGGTGGTTGACAAGTCAAACCCCAAGTGGGGCAAATACCGTTCCTGGCTGATTATGGGAGGTGTTCCGCTGGCGCTGTTTGCTATGCTGTGCTTCTGGGACGGATTCAGGGGATCGCTGGTATATGCTTACGTTACATACGTGGGACTGAGCATGTGCTTTACCCTTATCAACGTACCCTACGGAGCTCTGAACTCATCGCTTACCCGTGATACAAATGAGATTACCATACTTACCAGCGTGCGCATGATACTGGCAAATACGGCCGGTCTTATCATCAAGACCCTTCCGCTTGTAATATCTCTGTTTGCACCCAAGGCGCTGAATCCTGCTACCGGCAGGATGGAGGCGGTTTACAACACTCCCGATGCAGCTCAGGCCTGGTTCATCACCATGAGCTTATTTGCTCTGACGGGTCTGGCGCTGCTCGTTTATTGTTTCTTTGAGAGCAGGGAAAGAATCGTGATGGATGCAAGCCAGACGGAGCATGTAAAGGTTAGCGACCTATGGATGGAACTGGTCCGCAACCGCCCGCTCAGGGTGCTGTCCATATTCTTTATAATTGCATTCATCACCATGAGCATAAGCAATGCGGCCGATTCTTACTTCATGACATATAACATAGGTGCCACGCCTTTCATGACCACGGCGTTCATGTGGCTGGGCACAATACCGGCGTTCATATTTCTGCCGCTGGTGCCGGCTATCAAACGCAAAATAGGCAAGAACGGCATGTTCCGCCTGTTTTTGAGTATATCGGTAGTAAGTATGGTTGTGATGTATGTGGTCGTATCCATACCGGCTCTTAAGTCATATTTCCTGCTGCTTTGTGTGATACAGTTCCTTAAGAGTAGCGGCATACTTGTGGCTACCGGTTATATGTGGGCGCTTGTGCCTGAGGTGGTGACTTTTGGCGAGTACACCACGGGACGTCGTGTGGCAGGTATTGTAAGTGCCATAACTTGCTTCTCGCTCAAGCTGGGAATGGCGCTTGGCGGAGTAATCCCGGGTCTGATCCTGGCGATGGTGGGCTTTGATGCCGAACTCAAGGAACAGACCGTGCTTGCCGAGCAGGGGATACTGTGGTTGGTAACGCTGATCCCGGCTCTGCTGTTCCTGCTGTCCATTTGGGTGATAGGCAAATATGAACTTAGTGATGAGAAAATGGATGAAATAAATGCTGAAATATCTAACAGGTGATTCCGATATGAAACTTACATCAAATTCCGATGCAATAACGCGTGATTTTTTTGACTCGCTGTTGCTTGAGACAAGATATGTTGACTCTGTGATACCATCAACGGAGTTTAAGCTGTTTGGAGAGACGTTTGATACCCCCATTATGACGGCTGCTCTGTCACATTTGGACAATACGGCCCGTGACGGAATGGTCATTTATGCCCGTGCGGCAGCGCAGGCGGGAGCCGTGCATTGGGTGGGGATGGGGCCTGATGAAGAATTGGAGCGTATAGTGGCTACAGGAGCCCGGGCCATCAAGATAATCAAGCCCCATGCAGAAAATAAAGAGGTGTTCCGCAAGATAGAGCATGCCGTAAAGAAGGGTTGCTTTGCGGTTGGTATGGATATAGACCACGCATTCAATTCGCAAGGCGGCTATGACAGTGTGTTCGGATTGCCTATGAAAGCCAAGAGTACTGAGGAACTCTGTGAGTTCGTGCAGGCGGCAGGTGTACCTTTCATTGCAAAGGGTGTGCTCAGTGTGCGTGATGCTGAGAAATGTCTGGATGCAGGCTGCTCCGGAATAGTGGTATCTCATCATCACGGCATGATTCCTTATGCCATTCCGCCGCTTATGGCACTCCCTGATATTTTATCGGTTGTAGGGGGCAGTGTCCCGGTTTTTGTGGATTGCGGTATTGAGAGCGGAATTGATGCCTACAAGTGTCTGGCGCTTGGTGCCACGGCAGTATCGGTGGGACGTCATCTTATGCCTCTGCTAAAGCATGGTGAGGATGCTGTTGCAGAGCGTATCAATGAGATGACTGCCGAACTTGCGGGCGTAATGGCGCGTTCAGGCGTGACAGACCTTGCAGGTTTTGATCCGACTGTAATACATAAAAGGAACTTCTGATATGTTGCTGGGCGTTTCATCGGCTTTGGAGCACAAGACTCCGCAGGAGTGGGCAGAGAAACATGTCTCTCTGGGGCTTAAGTGCGTGAATTTTCCTGTTACCTGTATGGACGGGCAGGATAAGATTGAGGCATACCATAAGGCGGCCGACGATGCAGGCCTGATGATTGCCGAGGTAGGTGTGTGGCGCAACACTCTGGCTGCAGATCCAGCTGAACGCAAACGCTGGACAGACTATGCGATAGAGCAGTTGCGTATGGCCGATGCAATTGGCGCCACATGCTGCGTGAATGTGGTGGGAACCCCTTACGGACCTCGTTGGGATGGAGGATACAGGGATAATTTTTCGGCCCAAGCGTGGGATATGGCCGTGAAAATGATACGCCAAATCATAGACGCAGTTCATCCGCATCACACCAAGTTCTGCATAGAATCCATGCCCTGGATGATACCAAGCGGGCCCGATGAATATCTGCGCCTGATTGAAGCTGTTGACCGCGCGGAATTCGGTACGCACCTGGATGCGGTTAACATGATTACCTCGCCAAGACGTTTCTTTTACAATGATGAGTTTCTGGAAGAGTGTTTTGACAAACTGGGCGGAACAATAGTTAGCTGTCATCTTAAAGACATACGTCTAAAGCCGGAATATACTTTCCAATTGGAGGAGTGCGCCTGCGGACAAGGGTCGCTGGATATCAAGCGGTATATTCAACTGGCTGATTCAGAGAATCCGCGTATGCCCATGATAATAGAGCATCTTGATTCTGATGCCGAATATGAAGCCAGCGTGAAATATGTGCAATTGGGGCCTGTCCCCAATTGTACTATTTTGTAACTTTTTGTCATGGTTTTGTCGGGGTTTTTGATTAAATGTGGCGATTTGTAATTAAAATCGCTATTTCTTTTGCAAAGTGTAAATAATATGGCTTTGTGGGCTTGCAAATTATTTGTATAATGTTCAAAAGTTTATCACTTTTTTCATTGAAATAATTTGTTTTACCCGAATTAAGGGAGTACCTTTGCGGCACGAATCAAAAACAATAAAAAATTATATCGTCATGAAGCATAATTTTTGCGCAGGTCCTGCTGTTCTTCCGCAGGAAGTGATTGAGAAATCAGCCCAGGCTGTCTATGATTTTGCCGGCACCGGCATTTCAATTCTCTCTATCAGCCACCGTTCAAAAGAGTTCAAGCCTATTGTTGATGAGGCTGAGGCTTTGATCAAGGAGATTCTGGATGTTCCCGAAGGTTATTCAGTACTGTTCCTGGCAGGTGGTGCCAGCATGGAGTTCTGCCGCGTTCCTTACAACTTCCTTAACAAGAAGGCCGCTTACCTTAACACAGGTGTATGGGCCAAGAAGGCCATGAAGGAGGCCAAGGCTTTCGGTGAGGTTGTTGAGGTTGCTTCATCGGCCGAGTCAACTTATACCTACATCCCCAAGGATTACGTTATCCCTGCCGATGCAGATTATTTCCACTATACCACAAACAACACCATCTACGGTACTGAGATCCGCAAGGATCTGGACAGCCCGGTTCCATTGATTTCAGATATGTCATCGGATATATTCTCACGTCCAGTTGATGTAAGCAAGTATAATTGCATATACGGTGGTGCTCAGAAGAACCTGGCTCCCTCGGGTATGGCTTTCGTTATCGTCAAGAACGATGCCCTGGGTCATGTGGACCGCTATATCCCCACCATGCTGAACTACCAGACTCATATTGACAACGGTTCAATGTTCAATACTCCTCCCACATTCACCATCTATTCAGCTCTGGAGTCACTCCGCTGGCTCAAGGCTCAGGGTGGCGTTAAGGAGATGGCCAAGCGTGCCGAGGCCCGCGCCGCAAAGCTCTACACCGAGATTGACCGCAACAAGCTGTTCGTCGGTACCGCAAATGAGGAGGACCGTTCTTACATGAACATCTGCTGGGTTATGAAACCTGAATATGCAGAGCTGGAGGAGGATTTCCTCAAGTTCGCACAGGGTAAGGGTATGGTAGGCATCAAGGGTCACCGTTCAGTGGGCGGTTTCCGCGCTTCCTGCTACAACGCTCTGCCTATGGAGAGTGTTGACGCTCTGATTGCATGCATGAAAGAATATGAAGCTAACCATTAATTCAATATTGATATGAAGGTACTTGTTGCTACATCAAAGCCTTTTGCAAAGGTTGCAGTTGATGGAATCCGTGAGGTTATAGAGGGCGCCGGTTTTGAGCTGGCCCTGCTTGAGAAATATACTGAGAAGTCTGCTCTGCTTGCTGCAGTTGCCGATGTTGACGCTATCATTATCCGCAGCGACATTATAGATGCCGAGGTGTTTGACGCTGCCAAGCAGCTTAAGATCGTGGTTCGTGCAGGAGCAGGTTACGACAATGTCGATCTGGCATCGGCCACAGCTCATGGAGTATGCGTAATGAATACTCCTGGTCAGAATGCAAATGCAGTCGCAGAACTTGTTGCCGGTCTGATGGTTTACGCTGTACGTAACTTCTACAACGGTACATCAGGTATTGAGCTTCTGGGTAAGAAGCTGGGTATCCATGCTTTCGGTAACGTTGGCCGTAACGTAGCCCGCATAGCTAAGGGCTTCGGAATGGAGGTTTATGCATACGATGCATATTGCCCCAAGGAGGTTATCGAGGCTGCCGGTGTGCATGCAGTTGACAATGTTGAGGATATGTACAAGACCTGCCAGTTCATCTCACTGCATTTGCCTGCAACTGATGAGACCAAGAACTCTATCGGCCGTAAGCTTGTAAGCCTGATGCCTAAAGGTGGCGTTCTGGTTAACTCTGCCCGTAAGGAGATCATTAATGAAGATGAGCTCATTCAGCTTATGCAGGAGCGCGATGACCTCAAGTTCGTGTCCGATATAGCACCTGCCGCAGCTACAAAGTTTGAGGAACTGTTTGTGGGCCGTTACTTTGCAACTCCCAAGAAGATGGGTGCCCAGACTGCCGAGGCCAACATCAACGCCGGTATCGCAGCTGCCAACCAGATTGTGGGATTCATCAAGGATGGTTGCACCAAGTTCATGGTTAACCGCTAATGGCTATAGTAAAACCTTTTCAGGGCATACGTCCGCCCAAGGATCTCGTTGAGAAGGTTCAGAGCCGTCCTTATGATGTGCTCAACTCGGAGGAGGCACGTGCCGAGGCTGCAGGGAACGAGATGTCCCTGTACCACATCATCAAGCCCGAGATTGACTTTGATCCAATAGCCGAGGAGACTGATCCCCGCGTATATGCCAAGGCTGCAGAGAACTTCAAGAAGTTCCAGGATAAGGGCTGGCTGGTACGTGACAACAAGGAGCAGTACTACATCTATGCTCAGACAATGCGCTCGGCGACGGAGGAGACGCTTGGCTCGTCCAAGAATGGAAAGACCCAGTACGGTCTGGTAGTTTGCGCATACGTAGAGGATTACCTTAAGGGCAACATCAAGAAGCATGAACTTACCCGTGCCGATAAGGAGGAGGACCGCATGAAGCATGTTCGCGTAAACAACGCTAACATCGAGCCGGTGTTCTTTGCTTATCCCGATGATAAGGTTCTTGATGAACTTGTTGCCAAGTATGTTAAGGGCGCTCCTGAATACGATTATGTAGCTCAGGGTGACGGTTTCCGTCATCAGCTTTGGATAATAGACAAGGATGAGGATATCAAGACCGTAACAGAGAGGTTTGCCGGTATTCCTTCACTCTATATTGCCGATGGTCACCACCGCTCAGCTGCCGCTGCATTGGTAGGCGCTGAGAAGGCTCGTCAGAATCCCAACCATCGTGGCGATGAGGAGTATAACTACTTTATGGCAGTCTGCTTCCCGGCTTCACAACTCACAATCATTGACTACAACCGCGTGGTCAAGGACCTGAACGGAATGTCATCGGCCGAATTCCTCAAGGCACTTGAAAAGAATTTCGTTGTTGAGAAGAAGGGTAGGGATATATTCAAGCCGTCAGAGCTTCATACATTTTCACTCTATCTGGATGGCGAATGGTACAAGCTGACCGCAAAACCCGGTACATTCGACGATAGCGATCCTATCGGCGTTCTGGACGTAACAATATCATCAAACCTGATTCTGGACCAGCTGCTGGGTATCAAGGACCTTCGCCGCGACAAGCGTATCGATTTTGTAGGCGGCATACGCGGTCTGGGTGAACTTAAGCGCCGTGTTGACAGCGGTGAGATGAAAATGGCTCTTGCGCTCTATCCGGTTTCAATGAAACAGCTTATGGATATAGCCGATACGGGCAATATCATGCCTCCCAAGACCACCTGGTTTGAGCCTAAACTAAGATCCGGATTGGTAATTCATTCACTTGATTAAACAAAAAAGCTTACGATTGATTCGCAAGCTTTTTTGTTTATACAGGACTGACTCTGTCTTTCTTGGGGAGTTTGGCGTTGACTTCGTTGTAGGCGTGGCGGGTCAGTTCCTCTATGAGCGGACGATCCACATCGGCGTCCAGACGTATCTGGTTCCAGTACTTCTTGTTCCAGTGAAAAGCGCCTTCAATTGCTTCGTAATGGTCACGCAGTTCAAGCGCGCGGTCGGGGTCACACTTGAGTACCACAATATCGGGCTTATCGAGCGTAATGCAGGCAAATATCTTGCCTTTGAGACGGAATACCACAACCGTATCATCAAACGGCATATCCTCTGTTGCCAGCGGCAGACTCAGGCAGTATTCGCGGAACAGTTCTATATCCATAACGTGTTTCAGTTCAACAGTTTGACAATCTGCTCCAGATAGCTGGCGTCGGTCTCATCGAAAGTGTCCAGATACCTGCTGTCTATGTCAAGTACGG
>JAGCPB010000017.1 GCA_017642425.1 Bacteroidaceae bacterium | reverse complement strand
GGAACCTTCGACTTGTCAAGTGATTCAATACAGGTTAAACCGAAAACTACATCACAAACCATTGTCGTTTCATTAAACAATACATCCACAACACCCCAAGACAGTATTCTGACA
This sequence comes from Bacteroidaceae bacterium, assembly GCA_017642425.1. Lineage (GTDB taxonomy): Bacteria > Bacteroidota > Bacteroidia > Bacteroidales > Bacteroidaceae > Colenecus. The sequence continues at coordinate 18,507 of JAGCPB010000017.1, read as the reverse complement.
GTATTTGCTATGTTTGCACCAATAGATCTGAGCGACAGTGACATACGTATAGTAATTACAGGTACATCTAATGAAACATATACTTCAACTGTGTCTGGTAAGAAAATGGAAGCTGGCAAGGCATATAGTTATGGTGGCAATATAAAGATAAGTAGAAAGATTGATGGATATGAGTATGTAGATTTAGGATTGAGTGTGTTGTGGGCGACATGCAACGTTGGTGCAGATAATGAGGAAGGCTATGGTGACTATTATGCCTGGGGAGAAACTGAAACCTATTATTCCGGCAATCAATCAAGTTCGTTAAATTGGATTAAGGAAAATGGTTATTCCTTGCCCAGTTACAGATGGTGTGAAGGTGATACTGAAACAGGTAACATCTTTACAAAGTATTGTTTTGATGATTTTTACGGTAAGAAAGGATACGCAGATTATAAGACCGTTCTTGATGAAGAGGATGATGTGGCTAATGTTAAATGGGGTGGGAAATGGCGCATGCCAACAGATGGAGAGTTTAAAGAGCTTTTAGACAGTTGTACATGGGTCTGGACATCTATTAAAGGTGTTGAAGGTTATAAAGTAACAAGTAATAGAGCTGGTTATTCAGATCAATCTATATTTCTGCCAGCTGCTGGTATTATGAATGGTTTGGAGGTTGTATCAACTAATACTAGAGGTTGTTATCGATCTTGTACATTAGGCAAATATAGTGACCGTACTTTTAGCCTTGATTGTGCTAATTATTCAGGATCATATATTTATTATTTAAACGTGACAGGTCGTGCTAACGGTTTTTCTGTACGTCCGGTTTGGTCTGAGTTGCCACCTAAACCTTGGGTAAAGGTTTCATTAATTGATATAGAGAACGATTCAATATTTCTAAATCCAGGTGAAACAAGTAATCTGCAAACAAATGTTTATAGTGGAGTAAATGCTGTTGATGTCCCTGTTTCTTATCTCTCAAATGACACCTTAGTGGCTACAATAGATGAAAAAGGAAAAATAACAGCCAAATCAGCAGGTAGTGCTTTGATAACTGTCAGATACGAAGATTTATATTCAATATGTTATGTGGTGGTTCAAAGAAATATCTCAACTGATATTGAATATGAGTATGTAGATTTGGGGTTAAGTGTCAACTGGGCAACTTGTAATATCGGTGCCGCCAGCCCTGAGGAATATGGTGATTATTATGCTTGGGGTGAGACAAGGCCTAAAGAGAATTATTTGTCATCTACCTATAAGTGGTCGTGGTATAATGCAGACAATTATACTTATGAATATACCAAATACAACAATAATAGTTTAGAAGGGTATGTTGACAATAAGAAAGTTCTTGAACTATATGACGATGCAGCTTATATAAATTGGGGGGGTAGTTGGAGGATGCCTACCAGTAAGGAGGTAAAGGATCTGGTGGACAACTGTACTTGGAAATGGACAGTCAGGAATGGCATAAATGGATTTGAGGTAAAGAGTAATGTTCAAGGATATCAGGACAAGTCCATATTTCTGCCCGCCGCCGGTTATTGTGAATATTCAGAACCAAACTGGAGTGTTTTAGGTTCATATGGCTATTATTGGTCAAGTACACTTGATAATAATTATTCAGGAAATGCAATGTCTCTGTTTTTTACTTCCTCATCACATAGTATAAATAATGAAGACGGTGGGCATCAGAGGTGTTCTGGTTTTTCCATTCGTCCTGTCTGTAAGTCTGAAACATGGGCGGGCGTAACATCAATTACATTGGATAAGAATTATCCTTCAATGGATAGAGGTGAGGTGATGCAGTTAAAGGCTACAGTCAAGAATGGTAATAATGTAGTTGACATTCCATTAACGTGGACATCCAGTAATCCATCAGTTGCCATAGTAGATGAAAATGGAACTGTTTATGCCAAATCGGCTGGTACTACTGTTATTTCCGCGAGTTACCGTTATATAACAGCAGGCTGTTATTTGACTGTAAACGAGATACCTTTATCTACAGATTATGAGGCAGTAGATTTGGGGCTGAGTGTTAAATGGGCAACATTTAATGTTGGCGCATCTTTTCCGGAAGATTATGGCTATTATTATGCCTGGGGTGAAACTGAGCCAAAGAATAATTATCAAAGTGATACATATAAATGGTATCGTGATACAGGTACTTATCGTTATTTTGGTAAATATGAGATTAATACAGATTGTGTAGTCTTTTATGACCTGAAGTATGTCTTGGAAGATGCAGATGATGTGGCCCATGTAAAATGGGGTGGTAGTTGGCGTATTCCATCTAAAGAAGAATTAGATGAACTTGTTAATAATTGCTCCTGGACCTGGACTTTCCAAAAAGGAACCTATGGATATGTGGTAAATAGTAAGATACCTGGATATACAGATCGTTCCATATTTTTGCCTGCGTCTGGTTATTATGAGGATAAACAGTTGAAACAGAAAGATTATAAGGGCTATTATTGGACAAATGGATTAATGAAAGAAATGAATGGCTATTCATGGTTCGTTGATTGTCTTGAACTTGAAAATGAACATAGTAGTATAACATACTATAGCCGTGTGTATGGCATCTCTGTCCGCCCAGTTTGTCCAAAATAGGACATATTTAAGTTGTGTCGTGACTATAATATGATTCCGTACAGAAAGGGACTCAAAGGTATCAGCCCCTGTGTAATTATAGCTCATTGTTGGAAAAGAATTAACTGTAGCAACTGTAGCGCTGTAGCAAGATCAGGGCGGGCGGCGCTGTTTGTAGATGTTGAGCGGGGTGCTGGCGGGGAATGCTATGCTGTAGGCAGTGTCCAGGGTTTGCAGGTTAACCTGGCACATTCCAATGTTCAGTTGGGTGGATACTATGGCCCGCAGGAACTCGCGGTGCGGGCGCGGGTATAGTGCTGGCGGGGGGTAGTATGTCCAGGCCGGTCTGGCGCTGGATGTCCAGTTCCTCACGCAGTTCCTTTTCAAACTGCTGGCCAAAGTATAGCATCTTGCACCACAGGTTGTACTGCTCTGTCCAGCGCACAAAATCGGCAATTGTCTTGTCCCAGCGGTAGCCGTGAACTACATAGAGTACCATCCCTTTAAGCCAGGCTATCACGTTGGCACGGTATGAGAACACGCGGTAGGCCTCACTTTCATACAGGCGGGCGGCCAGAGCCGGGAAGACTGCGCTTGCACCATTGATTTGTTAGGGCTATTCTATCATTCGGAATCTTCTTTTGGCTGATTGAAACCAATGGGACGGCGTTTTAATTGTCGTGGACGTTAATACGCTACTGAGCATTGCTACACCTAATTCCGTGAAAGCGTTGGGGAGGTACTTTATGTTGCTGTCACGACCATTGTTCAAGGTCGCAAATTGCGACCTTGAACGTGAAGGGTCATCTGATTCTCCATTGCTCAAGGTCACAATTTGTGACCTCAAAAAACATTGATTGACTTCATCCTTAGTGACAAAGGGGATATATTTTTTGTATTTTTGTAGCTTTAAAGAGTAAGGTTATAGTTTTATAGACAATATGGTAACGTTCGTGATAGCTTTGATAGTCCTGGTGCTGGGCTATGTGTTCTACGGAAAATTCATTGAGCGTCTTTTTGGGGCAGACCCCAAGCGTGATGTGCCGGCCAAGAGCATGGCTGACGGTGTGGATTATATTGCTATGCCCACGTGGAAGGCCTATATGATCCAGTTCCTGAACATTGCGGGGCTGGGTCCGATATTCGGCGCCATCATGGGTGCCAAGTTCGGAACGGGTGCATACTTGTGGATTGTGTTCGGAACGATATTTGCAGGCAGCGTTCATGATTACCTTTCAGGGATGATGTCCATGCGTCACGGAGGCGAGAGCCTGCCGCAGCTGATTGGCCGCTATCTGGGTGGTCCGGTGCAGAAGGTTTTCATAATCTTCTCTTTAGTCCTTCTGATTCTTGTAGGTGCGGTGTTTATCTCACAGCCGGCCGATATACTGGCACGCCTTACCAATAATGCAGTGGGGATAAACACATGGATTGCCATAATATTCGTCTATTATCTGATTGCAACCCTTTTCCCTATAGATAAGATTATCGGAAAGTTCTATCCCATATTCGGTGCCGCTCTGCTGTTCATGGCTTTCGGCATAATGATTGCCCTGCTTGTGGAGCGTCCTGAACTGCCTGAGATGTGGAACGGATTCGGCACCAAGTATGACAAGAATCCCATCTTCCCCATGATGTTCATATCGATTGCCTGCGGTGCAATAAGCGGATTCCATGCAACCCAATCTCCCCTTATGGCGCGCTGCATGACCAATGAATCCAAGGGCCGTATCGTTTTCTATGGCGCAATGATATCCGAAGGCATTGTAGCTCTTATCTGGGCAGCAGCCGCCACCGCATACTTTGGCGAGCACGGAACGGACCTTGGTGCTGCTGCAATTGTTCTTGAAATATCCAAAACCTGGCTTGGCAAGGTAGGTGGCGTGCTTGCGATACTTGGTGTTGTGGCTGCTCCTATCTCAACCGGAGATACCGCTTTGCGTTCGGCCCGTCTTATTGTGGCTGATTTCTTTAAGATCAAGCAGAAATCCATTGGCCGCCGTCTGGCTATAAGCATCCCGCTGTTCGTGATAACTCTGGCAGCTCTGCTGTATAGCATTCGTGACAAGGAGGGCTTCAATATAGTATGGCGCTACTTTGCATGGTCCAACCAGACACTTGCGGTGTTCACACTCTGGGCTGTTACGGTCTATCTGACCCGGCAGAAGAAGAATATGTTGGTAACTCTGATACCAGCCATGTTCATGACAATTGTAACGGTGACATACATTTTTATGGCCCCTGAAGGGTTCCGGCTTGCCCCGTGGATTGCCTACATTATTGCCGGAGTAGTGGCATTGACGTTCCTTGTCATCTACCTGCTTTGGAAACGCCGTCTGGACAAGGGGCATGTCAAGGTGGGTGAGGAGTGATTTTTATAAAGAAGGATATAAAACAGCATAACAATGAAAGAACCATTCGTAATAACCATAAGCCGCGAGGTTGGCTCCGGCGGTAGAACTATCGGCCGTAAACTGGCAGAGAAACTGGGTGTTCGTTTCAGTGACAAAGAGCTTATTGATGCACTCCAGGCAAAACTCAACCTTTCCGCAAGCAGTATAGAGGAACTTAAGGGCAAGAAGAAACGCTGGCTGGATGATTTCATCCAGATGGTGGCTCCTGTGCCCATGAGCGGTCTTCTGGTTGACGGTGACAGCGATTATATCAGCGAGTACAATCAGTCACTCAGCGTCAATGACGTCTTTGAGGCCGAGAAGGAGATTCTTAACGGTATTGCCGATGAGGGATCTTGCGTAATAGCCGGCCGCTCCGGTTTCTTTGTGCTCAAGGACCGCCCCAACAAGGTTGACATACTTATTACTGCATCACGCGAGAACCGTATTGCGCGCATCATGAGCAAGCAGAACCTTACCCGTGAGAAGGCTATTGAGGTTATTGAGAGCGTTGATATGGCCCGTGACAACTACGTTCTGCGCTATACAGGTCAGAGCCGTTATGATGCGCGCAACTACCATATTGTGCTCAATATGGATTATATTGATGAGGATAAGGCGGTGGCGCTGATTCTTTCTTATCTAGGTAAATAATTTTCTAGATACATGCAAACAGCCATGTAAAGGTGGTCACATTCCCGTGTTGTGACCACCGCTTTGAGTAGAGAACCTTTTTCATTTGCTATACTCAGTTTTTTAAATCGAAGTGAAACGATTGTAAGTTTCCTATTTGGATCTGTTATTAGTTTGACGGTTGGGTGGCGGGATCATCGGTAACGTCAGTAAAGAGATATTCATCTTCGGCCGAACCGCCGTGAAATTCATCATCCCATCTTTTTACCAGATTTATCTGGTTCTCGGATGCGCGGACAAGAGTGTAGTTTACGCCCTCATCAGTACCGGTAATCTTTTGGGTCGATGCCTTCAGCGTCCAGAAATTATCTTCAAGAGAATTGATCAGAGTGACCAGGATGGTTCCGTCATCATTCACCGTATAAGTGAATGCGCCGTCAGCATATTCCAGACCGGCCAGGCCGCCATACTGAATGTAGGGATAGGTTGATCCCTCACAGAACAGGAACTCTGTCCAGTAACCCGTCTTCTCATCTACGAACTGATAGAACTGGATAACCCTCTTGTAGGAAACATCATCACCAGCGCCATAATCGTAAAAGGTGCCGTCCTTATCATACTCTGCATACCAACTGCCTATAACAGAGATGGGGGCGATCTTGTCCTTTCTGTTACAGCCCGTATTCAGTGTCAGCACAGTTATGACTGCCGTTAATATAAATAGCTTTTTCATTATCTTGCTGTTTTTATCTGTTAAAGATCAGTTTACCGTCCTTGATTATGATACCCTTGGCATCGCCGTCAATCTCACGACCGCTCAAGTCATAGACTCTTCCTATTCCGTCAACGTCATCGGCACTGAAGGTCTCTATCTCACCGTTGACATTCTCCAGCCTGATTGATATACGCTGCGGTGCGTTATGTCTTGCGCTTGGCAGCAGATAGGCCCTGAATGCCTGCACGTATGCCTGCTTCTGATCATCAGAATTGCTCAGTACGGGATGCCAGTTGCCGTCGTCCTGCAGAATGTATGCACCCACTTCGGCAGCCTCAGCGTTACTTATGCTCGAGAGCGTACCGCGCAGGCTGTAACCGTATGTATCATCCTGCCTGCCGAATGCCGTTGTGCTTGACGGCAGTGAAGCATCGGTTGTGCCTAGAGATACGGATTGACCTGGCTTAGCCTTTATAAGATAGGGCTTCATTGCCTCCATCTTTCTACCTGCAATCTCAGTGAAGACAAGAGTGTTCTCATCACGGTCACTGAGCTCATAAACTCTGGCACCATCCGGAATGTCCATATCATACGGCAGACATACGGTGTAAGGAGCCGTCCTGTCAGTCAGAGCACGTGTATTAACCACCCTGTCGGCGGTGAAGGCATACGGAACACAGTAGTCCTTGCCGTCAATCAGACGGAATTTCTCTGCATGCATTCCGGTACTGTCGGTCACTACAATGTTAGTTCCCTTGGCCTCGCCGTAAGACTGCGGCATATAGACAAGCGTCTTCAATGAGTCTATGCCCAATGATACCAGACCGTGCTTCTTTATATGTGAAACAATGTCATCATCAATCATCAGCATATCCACGTACCGCAGGTTAGTAGCCTTAGAGAATACGTTATCATCAATTGTGGTCAACGTAGCAGGCAGAGTCACGCACTCCAGCTGTGTCAGTTTCTGAATATCCTGGGCGCGCAGTTCATCAATGGCTGCAAATCCCAGTGCTGTCAGGTCACGCACGCCGGTGTGGTTGTCAAACCATCCGTTTACGCTCAACACCCCTGTCAGGTCATCATAGGTTGCGGCAGCATGGCTTGCAAATACGCAGAATGACTCGTCATCGTTGAAATCACCCTTTGATACGTTGTTGGTACGCTGCCAGGAACTGCCCGTATAGGCATCGTCCATGAGATACTGCTCATAGAGTGACGGACGTACGTAGAAAGCGTCAAACGTGGGGTTGTAGTTGTTACACAGCCAGCGCCATAAGGCCAGCTCAGTGTCAATCTCAACCTTGTTCTTGGCCAGGATGTACATACGGGTAAGCATAGCATCGTCATCCAGAGCGTTCCAGTTGAACGTAGTCATCTCATCGCCCAGAACCAGAGTCTCCAGTCCCTCACACTCCTGCAGGGCGCGGTTGTCAACCTCACTGCAGGTACGCGGCAGAATCAGAGTCTTAAGGTTGTAAGCGCGCAGGAATGCGTGGTGAGGCAGCTTATCCTTTTCAACATGGTAGAGTTTGAAGTCCTCGGCCATAAAGAAACTGGTGGCCGCCTTGTCGTAGCCCACAACACCCATGTCACTCTCAACTATATCGGCATCGTACAGGTCAATGTACTCCAGACGGCCGCTGTAGTTGCGGGTCGAAGCCCACGGGCAGTAGCCCGCCATATAGCGCATCACATCCAGGTCGGCACCTGAAATGGGTCCGATGACTTTAAGCTTGTAGATCTGGCTGTAGTCACCCTTTATGCCTTTCACATAATTGCCGCCGAATCCCGTTGCCCGATCGGTGGTTATGGTCAGGCCAAGCTTCCGGGCCAGCGTATTGGGCTCGGTAAGTACCACGGTTATTATCTCGGTATAGTCACTGTTGGTGCTTTCAGGGTTGATATGGTCAGCATACTGTGCCCAACGCTCGCGGTAAAGCTTGCAGTACTGTTTGGGAACAAGAATACTGAAATCTTGCGGCAGACTCCTGAATGCATCATGAGCCAGCGTAGGAACTGTATCACCCACGCAGCTTATATGGATAGTCTTCAGTTTTGAGCAGCCGATGAATGCGGTTGAACTGATGTACTCTATCTCAGCGGGGAGTGAAATTGTTTCCAGACCTGACATGCCGGTGAATGTGTTTTCAAGTCTCTTCACATTCCGGAACCTGTCAAACTCATCAAGATCCTTAATAGTGGTGTTGTAGCTGAAAATGTTCTCCACATTCTCAAGACTGAGGTACTGTGACGGGAAGAAATGTCCCTTATCGGCCAATACCCACATCAGGTCGTCACTTGAGAACGGGCTGCTTACAGCCTGTGCCTGCTGTGTAAGACCCGGATCACCAAGGTAATCACCCAGCTGTGAAGGCAGTGTATAAACCTGCCCAATGGGAGCCTCCCACGGATCGCTGCTCTCGCTGGTAGCGGGGGTATCGGTAAGGAATACTACTTCCTCTATACCGGTAAGATCCTGTAGCAGGTCACGGGTATATTTGGTAGTGTTGCGTCCCACCGTTATGCGCTTAAGACCAAATGCCTCCTGGAATGCGTTCTCACCGATTTCGGTTACGGTCCTGGGCAGTACAACGCTCTCAAGAGAGTTACAGTTGTGAAACATATACTCTCCAATCCAATTGTCTTTCTCCAGATACTCATCGACGCCATAACCGTTGTAGCTGTTCACCATGTCGCGCTTAAGGCTTGCGTTCCACAGGTTCAGGTAGCGCAGCTGTCCGTCGGTGGACTCACTCTCCCAGCCATTGGCACCCATCATGTGGCGCAGCACGGCCACATCCTCACCGTTAAGCGGACCTGTCACGGTAAGCGAGTCATATTTGGCGTACGGACCCACAATATAACGTACCTTGTCATTTTCCTTAATCAGCGTAAGACCCAGTTTAGATGCCAGTTCTCCTACGCCATATACGGTCACCTCCTTATACAGGTTATATGTGGCGGCAGGCTGGATGTAACGGGCATATTCGCTCCAGGCCGTGGTGTATTCGTCCACCTTGTCGGTTGGTACGTAGATTCTCAGATTGTCATGCTTATGGAAAGCATCTGAGCCTAATGCGGCGGGCACATCACCCTTGACCACGATGGTGTTCAGGCTGGTGCAGCCGTCAAATGCATTGGCTCCTATCTGAGTCACACCTGCGGGAATCTCAATCTCCTGCAGTTCAGAGCATCCGTAGAATGCCCTTGTGCCGATGGTCTTGATGGTTGACGGCAGAGCTACGTTACCCATCCTGTAGCAGCCTTCAAACCATGAGTTGCCCACATAATCCAGACCTACGCTCTCAAACCAGCGGAAATCGGCAAATGAGTAAATGTTCTCTCTCTGAGCTGTGAACTTACCGTCCAGCCAAGAGAATCCTGCGCCGCCTATGCGGGCAAAATCGCAGTAGTCTTCCCAGTAAGCCGGGTCAGTGCCGGTGTTGGCAGGATCGTAGTAGGCCATATCCTTAAGGGCTTTCTTGATGCCCGGGTCGGTAAAGCGCACCACACACGGCATGAAGCGGTCCTTGTACTCTGCCCATGCATCGTCAGCCTCGAACCAGGCAACCTGCTGCGGCATCATCTTAAGCCTTGCAGGAGATCCCTTGAACACATCCTTACCTATGGTTATCATCTGCGGTGTCATAGGCTCAATGTGGTTGATTCCGTCTGTAACCATATAGAGCAGGTCAAGATCGGCCAGATTTGCGCAATCCTGGAATGCGCGGTCACCTATATGAACCTGCAGGTCGGAATAGCAGTCACCGAATGCGCCAGCGCCGTAAAGGTCAACAAACGATACTGAACGAAGGTTAAGTTTCCCCTTGAAAGCCTCGGCCTTAACCTCATCTATCTGATAGTTGTTCCATACACCTATGTCATTGCACAGTTTCACGGCTCCCTGGTGCCCCGTGATGAAGTCATCATCGGCACTGACCACAAGCGTGTGTTCTACAAGGTGACCCTGAGCCTTGTGCTCTTTCTTGATGGAATTCATCTCATAAGCATAGGCATAATTGGCACCATATGCGCTTTCAGTGGGAGCAGGTTGGGCGCTCTCATACTTGAAGAAACGCTGCAGCGGCTTCCATGACTCACTGGCCAGGAAATCTTCCTTGCGCAACGGGTCTATTATGATGTGGAACTTGAGTGAGTCCAGACCTGCAAATATGCTGTCGCCTGCCAGGATGAAGTTCTCCGGACCCAGGGCGCGTGTGCCGTTGCCTTCAGTCTGCAGCAGCGTGCTGAACTCTGTCAGCGATGTGCATCCCACGAAAGCCGAGTCGGGAATGGTTAATGGCAATGACATGGATGCGTTGCTGGTACAGGGACTTTCCTTGAAACGTATTGTCTTGAGATTTGGCTTGTTCCTGAATGCATTGCGGGCAAAGGTCATTGTAGCTGTTGACTGGTTGGTTCCCGTCCAACTTCCGGCCTCAATGACTGCATCAGTAAGGTTGTCATCCACATTATTAATATAAGTGTGATAGACCAGATTCTTCTGTGGGGTGGTGATGACATAGCCACCGCCCACCAGGCCCACCTGGTGGATATTGGAGAGTATGTTCTCACGCATGCCCTTGTTCATCAGGTCGGCATTGTATGAACCGCTGCCGCCCCAGCACTTAGAGGCTAAATAGCCTGCTGTAGAGACAGAGCCAGCCACTGCCGGCAACACCTTGCGCATTGTCGCATCATTTACATACTGCCGGCTTATTGCCATGTTGATAAAAAATCTTTTCTGTGCTGCATCCCAGGCTCTCCGTACTGCTTCATAGGCTGCCTTCTGGGTAGCAAGTTGCGTGACGGCTTTCTGTGTGGCGGTATTAGCAAATCCTTGGGATAAGTTAAAAGCACATCCCAGTAAAACATACTCTTCCATTTTAGCCAGAGACTCTTCTGTTGCCACGAAAAGTCCATTTGCGTTTACAATGCCCCACATTTGGAGTAATGCAGCGGTTGCAGTATTCTCCAGTCCGAAATCTGTCAATTTTCTTGTGTTCAGGGCTGCGATTACTTTGACAATATTTTCAATTTGCTTAGGACCATTTGTGTTGTAAGCTGTAGTCAACGCAGCTGTCGTCCTTGTTACAAAGTCCTTGAATTCTTGTGCAGCCGTCAGATTACCGGAGCTCTGCTCAAGCGCTGAGAAAGAAGAGTTTTCCAGTGCCTGTAATCCCGCATGCTGCTGTGCGGCCGTTGTTCCGGCCAATGTAGAACTCATCGAGGCCACCATGAGCGCCACTTCAACGGCTATACGCGGGGCTGTCCACCATGATACATCCTGGCTTACCACCTGTGATGTCTGCATGATACCTCCCGGCGAAGTCATATATCTGTAGGTGAGTCCGTTAAGTGTAAAGTCATCACTCCTGGCAGGTATATATTCCGTTGGCTCAATATATCCCAGGTAAGGCCGCCAGTTAGGATCATCCATAAAATCAAGATAGAGTTCAGGCGCAACTATGATCTTGAAACCTTCAGGTATTTTTGGCTTGGATGCAAAATCATAATCCTCGTTAATATCATCCGGTCCAACAGATTCCAGCCCGAAAATATTGTCGCCCGGTATGATATCCTTAGGACCGAGTGCCGTCCAGCGGTCATCGCCGTCCTGAACGTAGTAGAACAGGCGCAGTTCCTTAAGGTTGGTGCAGTCCTTGAAGGCCCCGTTGGGTATTACCATCTTGAGGTCGCTGAATGAGTTCTCGCTGCGGCCGTTGGTCTGCCAGAACTCAATGTTCTTTACGTGGGTGTTGCCAGCTATGGCATCACGGTTCAGAACTATGGTCTTGTAGTTGTAATATGATCCGGGATCATTGAAAATGCGCATGGTTCCGCCGGCACCATCTATGTCAGAGTCATTCACACCTATTATGCTTGCGTAATATACGTTACAGTCATCCTTGGTATCCAGCAGCGAGGCTGCATTGAACTGCTGGTAGTCAGCATTCCATATCCGTATCTGCTGCAACATCTTCTCCTTGCCGCTCTCGTCATTCTTAAGGTCCTCTGTCTGGTCAAAACTGCGGTACCAGTGGTACTTTACACCATTGACTGTGAAGTCCTCGGTCGTGGCCTCATAGATTATGAAACGGCTCTTATGCTTCTTCCATACGGGCGATGAGAAGTAATCCTGGTACTTGTCTGCCTGAACACTGATCTTAAGGTTTGTGCAGCCGTCAAATGCGTCATCGGCCAAGAATGTAACCTGACCAGGACTGAGTGCCTCCCAGTGGTTATCACCTCTGGTGGTGTACTGCATCATCTTGAGTTCCTTAAAGTTCGTGCAGTTCTCAAAGGCTCCGGTTTCAATGGTGAAATCAAACGGCAACAGAGCGTTGTAATTGTTGGCATCGGTGTCCTTGAAATAGAGAGACTTGAGCGCCTTGCTGTTACGGAAAGCATGCGGGGCAATGAGACCCAGGTGTGTGTGGTTGCGCCAGTCGCCCACAAGGTCATTGTGTATCTGCACACCGTCGCTGTTATAGTCACTCTCTTTATAGCCTGTAATGACGGTTATCTCCGATGCTTTACCGTTGCTGTCCTTGACAATAAGGTTGGCATCGGCATCTGAGCTTTCAAACTCCCAGCCCTTGGCCAAACGGTACTCGTCACTTATGTAGAAATGGTAGTCGCGACGTGACAGGTAGCGGTAGGTCACACCCCACAACGTGCGCTCTGTCTCTGCCTCAGGAATGGGGGTTGTATATGCTCCAAGGCTGGGCTTGAAATTCATATCCTTGAGCTGATGCAGGCCGTTGCGTGTCCACGGGTCGCTTATAAAGCAGCCGTTCATGCCGTCCTGCCAGTGATCGAACGGGATATTTGCATCAAGTGTGGTGCGTATCCAGCAGCCGTTCTTGTAATAGCCGCGTCCGTTGAAGGTCACATCGGGCTCGCCCACAAACTCGTATGAGCCGCCTTCGGGAGCAAAGAGTTCGTCAACAACGAAAGTGCCCTGATGGCCGTCTGCCTCAAAATTATAGGTGGTGTAACAGTCCTTAATCGTGAGTTTTTTGTAGTCTGCCATTCTGGCGAAGTTCTGACCTGTGCGGACGAGATAGTACCAGACCAGATCCGCGGGGTCGAAGAGGCTCTGACGTATGGTGACGGGCACATTCGACCAGCCGATAAAGCCACCGCAGTTGGTAGCACTTCCATTAGAATGCAGATTGCCCGTGAACGAGCAGCGCTCTATGACCAGCGAGTCACAGTTGGAAGCGGCACCTACCAGTCCGCCATTTGAGGCATCACCACTGATGGTGCTGAAGACTGTCATTGATGAGTGGCAGTCATAGAGACGGGTGGCCTTGCTTCCGAAGACCTGTGAGATGATGCCACCTGTATATTGGGCACTGGTGCGTACCTTACCTGCGGTATGCAGATGGCGGAACGTGGCCTCGCTGACGCGGTAGAAAGGCGAGACTGCCTTTGGAGAAGGATTATAATCGCTGCCCGCATTGAGTGTCAGCGTATGACCGTCACCGTCGAACGTGCCGCTGAAAGGATGCTCGTCGGTACCCACGCTGATACCCCCGCAGTCGATGTTCTGAGTCAAGCGGAAGACCTTGCCAATATAGGTGTTATTGCCGGTTGACAAGTCAAGGGACAGCTTTGTCCATTCGGCCGTGCTGCTTATCAGGTAGGGCGACACCTCGGTGCCATCGCCAGTGAAGTCGCCGCTACTCATGATGGTGGCGTCAATGTTGAACCTGGAGTTAACGGTATTGGTGAATGTTGCACTGTACCAGCCTCCGCCTGCCAGCCCCAGAGTGGCTTCAGCGTCAATCGTAACAGCAATCAGGGAGAATTCCTCCTTTGCAGCAGGGTAGAAGAGCAGTGTTTCATCCTTTCCTACAAAGAACACTTCGTTATCAAAGAGCAGTCCCGTGCCGTATGAGGCAAGATGGCTTACGGCATATTCAACGGGGGCTGACAGTCCATCCCGGAGATGCCAGGTTACATTGAGGGCGGGGTTACCGTTGCGTACTACAGCAGTCCGCTTTCCAACGCCGGAGCCGCCGTAGCAGTTAATGGCCGAGTGGCACTTGGCTGTGGCACCTTCTTCCCACACCAAGTCTGTTTTACAGCCTTGGGCACCAATGATTCGGGCATTGACGGTTGCATAGTCTGCACAATCCTGTAAAGTGATGCCATTACCGTTGTTACCGCACCATCCCACCAGGGTGCCCACGTAGTTGAGGCTGTTACCCGTGATGCGTCCGTCAAACAGACAGCCGCGCAGCGTGGTGGTCGAGCTTGAGGCATGTCCCACAAAACCGCCCGCATGGGTACTGCTGCAAGCAATTGAGGCCGATACACGGCAGTTCTCTATCAGGTTGGTGTGTCCGTTTGTGCCCAGGATTCCACCTACAAGACCCGCTGTGTGAATGCCGCCGCTGATATTACCCGCCACATGCAGGTTCTTTATGGTGGCTCCGTCAATCTTGTAGAACGGAGCGGTATAATCAGCGCCATTCAGATAGGCGGTTATGGTGTGTCCGCCGCCGTCAAATGTTCCGCTGAAACAGATGTCTATGTAGTTGTTTCCGTCCGGCATGGGACCGCCGGCACGCAAATGTATCTCAATGTCATTTGTCAATAGGTAATGACAGGTGTTATAGTTTCTGTCAGCCAGATTGTAGGCAAACTGTAGCCAGTCACCCTCATTTTCAATCAGATAGGGGCTGGATTCATCGCCGTAACCCTTATAGTCATGATAAGCTGACATATAAACATCCTGAGCAGGCATGGTCAGAATCTCGTCACCACTCTCAACGGTAACATCACCTGCACTGTAGTTGTATCCTATCAGGCCGTAATCAAAATAATAAGATGATTCAATCACCACTCTCTCGCCACTTCCGGCATAGAAAGTGTCGCCCAGTTTCAGTCCTACCTCAGATGCCTCAATGCCGCTGGTGCTATAGGCTTTGACAGGAGCATAATGGGGAATGTATGTGTCAGAAAGATATATAATACTGTAGCCGTGCTTTACCTCACCCCAGTTGTGATTAATTGAGTAGCAGTTCGTGTTGGGAACCGTCGATGCGCTTCTGTCATCGGCATAACTGAATCCTGCGTGCCGTATATTGGTGTAAGTAGCGTTCTCTATGCAGTTCTTTACGGTGATATTCTTTACATATTTGGTACACCAGCCAACAATTGAGCCCGCATAGCTGGCCTCAATTGTGCTGGTTGAAGTAATTGTGCCGTCAAACAGACAGCCCTCTATGGTGAGTGTGGCCGTATTTCCGTCACCTACTATACCGGCTGCAATAACTGTTCCGCTCTCGCTGAACGTGGTTATATTGGCCGATACGTGGCAGTCCTCAATCCTGTTGTTCGTACCCGTTACGCTGCCGGTTATACCCGCGGTATGTTTTCCTCCCTTTATGGTTCCGTCCACGTGCAAGTGGCTGATGGTGGCACCCTCAACGTATACAAAGGGAGCAGTGTGTCCGCTCGCTACTGTCAGGTTGGCCGTTATGGTATGACCTCCGCCATCAAAGATTCCGCCAAACTTATGGTCACTTGTACCCACAGGCGTAGTGATGCTGATGTCGCCCATCAGCCTGAATGCGGTTCCTACGGCAACGTTACCGTTACTTACTTCGGCCGCCAATGTCTGCCAGTCGGCCGAATTACGGATCTGGTAGGGATTTTCAACGGTTCCTGAGCCGTCCCATGCTCTAACTCCCTGTGCCATTGTGCACAGCAAAGTAAGAGTAAACAATACATTCTTCTTCATAAACAACGGGATAGTCCTTATTTGATTGTAACCTTACTGTAAAATGGCATTTCAGTCCTTATTAGGGTGCAGTTTTATGTCCAGCTTTACACTTAACTTCATCGATTTGACAGATGATTTGCGCAGGTCGGCCTTGGCTGTACGATTACCGCTGGTAAAGTGGAAACAGAGTCTCTTGCCTTGCAGGAAGCGCTTGGTTACTATGCATGTCGTTTTTGACTCCTCGCCCAATCCGGCATAATTGTCTATCCTGCACGGGAACTCAACGGTAGTGCCTGCGGGCTTGCCAAGCAGTTCAAGGTAAGAATCCAGATTGTCAATCACCTCCTGTCTTGTGCTGCCCATGGGCAGACATACCTCATCCATGTGTGATATGGACATGTCTGTTATATCGTCACGCACCAGACCCAAGAGTTCAATCTTATTGCCTACACCCATATAATAACCAGTGTTGCCGTTCTTTTCCTTGTACTTGAATATCGTGTACTGGTCACGGCTGTCATCTTCACTCTCAATAATCTCCATACGCATGTCCGCAGGAATGTCCTGGGCAAGTACACAAGTAGCCATCATTATGGCTGCTGCTACTGTAAAAACTGATTTTCTCATATTATCAATACTTCGTTAAATCAATACTTCGTTAAATAGTTAATAAAAATATTATGTATCAAATAGTTAGTCCAAATATTCATTGTTCTTGCAAGAGTCTTCTTTTACCAGAACAACGCTCAATAAAATGTTGTGAGATGCAATCTTTTTTAACCTAAAATAATTGGATAAACAGCTGATAATGAGCAATTTAAAGGTGTAAAACTTGTAAAATTATTCATGATTATCAGACCGCTCATCCAGCTCCGTCAGACTGTTGAAACAACCCTCAGGGGCATGACAAATATAAGCAAATCTTTTGTAACCTTTTTCATCTAGACAATGGGAATGTATCTCTCTATCACAAAAGCATGCAATTGGGGTCAGACCTCAATTCCATAAAAAGCATTAAATTGCAAACTCCACTTTGCAAAATGTGGAGTTTTTGTATTAACTTTGCGGTCCGTGCACACGAGTGCGCGGACGCGTATTATATATGGAACAGTTTTTCAGGACACATGATTATCTGGTTGAGCACCTTGGGGCATCAGTAAGGCGTGACCTTATGGATGAGATTGACTGGTCTAGCCGGATGATCGGTATCAAGGGCACACGCGGGGTGGGCAAGACTACTTTCCTGCTTCAGTATGCCAAGGAGAAATTCGGCCGTGACCGTTCCTGCCTCTATATCAATATGAACAATCTCTATTTTCAGGGGCATGGGATTGCTGAGTTTGCGGGTGAATTCCATAAGCTGGGCGGTAAAGTGCTGCTTATAGACCAGGTGTTCAAGCATCCGGACTGGAGCAAGGAGCTGCGCAAGTGCTATGATATGTATCCCGGGCTCAAGATCATCTTTACGGGATCATCGGTGATGCGTCTTAAGGAGGAGAATCCGGAGCTGAACGGTATTGTAAGTCCATATAATCTGCGCGGTTTCTCGTTCCGTGAGTTTTTGAACCTTAAGGCTGGTACGCAGTTCAAGGCGCACCGTCTGGATGACATACTTAAGAATCATGTTCAGATTGCACAGGAGATCCTGCGGCAGGTAAATCCGCTGGATTATTTCCAGGATTACGTGCATCATGGTTTCTATCCGTTCTTTCTGCAGCAGCGCAACTACTCAGAGAACCTGCTCAAGACCATGAACATGATGATGGAGGTGGATATCCTGCTCATCAAGCAGATTGACCTTAAGTACCTGGCCAAGATCAAGAAGTTGTTCTACATGATGGCGGTGCAGGGGACATCGGCCCCAAATGTGAGCCAGCTGGCTGCGGAGACCGAGACATCACGTGCCACAGTGATGAACTATATCAAGTATCTGGCCGATGCGCGACTCATCAATATGGTTTATGCCAAGGGTGAGAGTTTTCCAAAGAAACCTTGCCGCGTGCTGATGCACAATTCAAACCTGATTTACACTATCTATCCGCCTCGTCAGGACCGCCAGGATGTGATTGATACATTCTTTGTGAACTCGATGTGGAAGGACCACGTGGTTCATAAGGGTGCCAAGGGCTGGTCATTCCTGGTGGATGGAGGCATTAACTTCAAGGTTTCTACCGTTGAGGGTAAGACCCGGCTGCAGCAGGATTCGTTCTACGCTGTTGACGGACTGGATATAGGACATGACAACGTGATTCCGTTGTGGATGTTCGGTTTACTTTATTGATTGACACAAGATTATTAACAACACTATAAACTATGGCAAAGAAATTTATCACTTGTGATGGTAACGAGGCTGCGGCTCATGTGAGCTATATGTTCTCGGAGGTAGCCGCTATCTACCCCATCACCCCGTCATCACCTATGGCGGAGCACGTTGACGAGTGGGCCGC
>JAGCPB010000016.1 GCA_017642425.1 Bacteroidaceae bacterium | reverse complement strand
ACACCGCCTATGTAGCCGTCACCGTTGGCTATCTGGCAGCGCTCCAGCTCATCAATCATATAGACCAGGCGGTCATAGCACTCCTTGTTGCCGGTAGCGGCGTAGTGTATGGCCAGGGCCGATACGTAGTGTCCGCCCACATGTCCATCCAGACCGGCCCAGTTGGGGAAATACTCCGCCTTCTTGGGCAGTCCGGCCTCATGGAGGAACGGAGCCAGCAGACGGTCGGTGTCATACTCCAGCAGAACCTTCACGTTAAGGTCCATGGCGTGCTTGAACGGTCCTTCAAGCAGCTCTACCTGATTCAGGTTGAAAGTGTTGTGATACAGTTTGTCCTGGGCTGAGGCAAAGGCTACAGTCAGGGTCAGAGCGATGGCAATTGCTGTACGTTTCATTTTTGTTAATATTTGTTTAGTAGTTGCTTCAACAGGTTAGGTTATTTGTTGTATGGGAATCGGCGTTTAAGTTCCTCGCTGAACCAGTATTTCCACCATTCACGGTCATGTCCGCCGTTATAAACCCAGGAATGTACAGTTCCGCCGCGTTTCCTTATGTCTTTCATAAGGTCCGCAAAATAATCGTCCTTTCCAATCTCTTCTTTGGCACCCCAACAAACTCTGTATGTGGTTGGTGTTGAGATCAATCCGTAATCCTTAATCTCAGAGTAGACAGGAGAATAGCACCAGTATTCCGCAATCAGTGCAGGATTGCGCAGGCTAAGCGTGATGCCGAAATCGGCACTGTTTGATGTGCCAAAGAAAATCCTTTCATCCCTGGAATCAGATACATTGACCTTTTTCTCAACGTATGGAATGAATTCCTTAATGAAGTAGTTGTAGTGGTTTTCAAAAAGCCGGGCCAGATTGTTGTCATTCCTGGCCAGAGCCTCTACATATTCGGCATTGCGGTAGGCCAGGTTGTAGTTGGGGATTGTTTTCTTGTTTTCAAATGAGCAGGCAATCACTACGGGACTGATACTCTTGTTTTCAACAAGTGAATCCATCATCTTTTTGAAACCGCATTCCTTGAATATCAGGCCATCGGCCATATAAATGACAGGCAGCCTGTCTTTTGGGCTTATTCCCTTGGGTAAATATATACCTCCTGAACGCAGGGTGCCGTCTGCAGATTCTATCTCGAATTCGGTAAATTCAGACTCTGTTGAAGCTTTCCTGCAGGATTGGAACGATGCTGCCGACAAGACGGAAAGGACCAGAAGGAAAGATATCTTTTTCATAATTACAACCGGATTTAGTGTTATAGCGCAAAGATAGAAAATATTGTTGTGATTAAACCATAGGTCACATTTTTAATCAAAATGTAAATTATTTGTTAATTTATTATTTTGACATTTAACCAACCGCCTTAAGCTTTATAGTAAAGGTGTATTTTTTTATTGTAAACAACAAAAAACAATAATAACAAAACTCAAATGAAAAGAATTGTCACTCTGCTAGCATTCCTTGCGACATCAGCTACAGTGCTGTTCGCACAGAATCTTTCAGTAAAAGGCTCAGTTTACGATTTTGATTCGGCTGAACCCATGTATCCTGCCAACGTGCAGATCTATCAGATTTCCGGTACCGATTCTACCTACGTGACCGGTGCATCGACCGAAGAAGACGGCTCGTTCGTGATTAACAACCTTAGCCCGGGCAACTATGTGGCCCGTGCATCTTTTACAGGTTATGACAATGCGGACAAGAACTTCACTTTAAGATCAGGTACAGCTGTCACTGACCTTGGTAAGATTACCATGAGAGGCGGTCAGATGCTGGATGAGGTTGCCATTTCGGCCGTTGTGGCAAAGGTTCAGATGATCAACGATACCGTTATGTTCAACAGCGCCGCTTACAAGCTTCCTGAAGGTTCATCTGTTGAGGACCTTATCCGTAAGCTTCCCGGTGTGCAGATTGGCAGTGACGGTAACATCACAGTAAACGGTAAGACCGTATCAAGGATATTGGTTAACGGTAAGGAGTTCTTCAACGATGACAAGACCGTTGCTCTCACTCAGCTTACAGCCGATATGATTGAGAAGGTTAAGGCATATGAGAAACAGAGTGACCTGGCCCGTCAGACCGGTATCGATGACGGTGAGGAGGAGACAGTGCTTGACCTCCAGGTTAAGAAGGGTATGGCCAAGGGTTGGTTCGGTAACCTTTCAGTCGGTGGCGGTGCTCCTCTTGAGAAGGAGGGCTTTGACGTAGCTGCTCTTTATCAGGTAAACGCTTCACTGAACCGTTTTGATGAGGATAAGCAGTTCACCATCATGGGCTCAGCCAGCCAGTCATCAGGCGGCATGGGCGGCATGGGCGGCATGCGTATGGGCGGCGGTGTCGGAATGGGCATGGGCGGCTTTGGCATGGGCGGCGGCTTCGGCGGCATGATGGGCGGCGGAGGCGGCGGTGTCAGCAAGAGCTATTCAGCCGGTGCTAACTTTGCCATGAACCTTGGTAAGGAGATATCATCAGACAACTATCAGTATGAGGTTGGTGGTAGCGTTAACTGGAGTCACAGTGACAATGAATCAAGTTCAAAGTCATCAGGTGAGAACTTCTACGCAACAAATGCCGCTACTCCCGGTACTGTCAACCACACCTGGAACAACAGAATAGGTGCAAACACCAGCGGAAGCAACAGTTTGAGTGCAAATATGCGTATTGAGTGGAACAAGGACACCTATACAAGTCTTCTTTTCCAGCCTCAGTTCTCATGGAGCGAATCAAACAGCACCAGTACCAGTAAGTCAAGAACTTTCAAGGATGATCCTTATAAGTTCATGAAGGATCCTCTTGGTGGTGTATATGACAACCTGAACCATGAGTTTGATACAGCTTCTGTTAAAGATGCCATTTACTCATCAAAAGCTTTGATTCCTTCCAAGTATGGTGATTTCATTGCATCAATCAATATTGATCCTGCTTCGGCTGATCCTGAGGGTGACCTGATAGATTCTCTTACTCAAATGTATCTGGAGTCTGTTTGGAATATTCAGAACAGTAACTCAAAGAGTACAAGCACAAGTCAGAGTGCCAGCGGTACGGCACAGTTCGTAAGAAGATTCGGTAACCGCGGACGTAACGTTTCATTGCGTGGTACTTATAATGTAAGTAACTCCAACAGCGAGCAGTTCTCTCGTAGCGAGCAGATGTCTCATAACTATGCATTTGATCCTAACACTATGACTCGTTCATACGTAAAGAGTGACACACTGCTTAACCGTTACAACAATAATCCCAGCACAAGACAGACTTACAGCATTCAGGCTACATACTCAGAGCCTATTGGTACCGGAACATATCTGCAGCTAAGTTATCAGTTCCAGTACAGTGCCCAGAACAGTGACCGTGCTACATACAACATGGATGACGCTCTAAAGGCAACCTGGGGTAATCCTGATTGGATTTATGAGGACAACCAGTTGTCACGTGATGAGAAGTTGAGCACCAACTCATTCTATTACAACTATGACCAGACTGCTCAGCTGCAGTTCCGTAAGAATGCTACAGACCAGTCATACAACTTTACTGTAGGTCTCTCAGTTCTGCCTCAGTATTCAAAGATGAACTATACCGGTATGGGTGTTACCGATACACTTCTGGAGCGCACAGTATTCAACTGGACTCCTACCGTACAGTTCCGTTACAGAGTTACCCGTCAGGAGCAGATCAACATCCGTTACAACGGACGTTCAAGCCAGCCTCAGATGTCACAGTTGCTTGATATCCGTGATGATACAGACCCGTTCCGTGTATCAAGCGGTAACCCCGACCTGCTTCCTACATTCAACAACCAGTTGAGTTTGGGTTATCAGAAGTACAATCCTGTAACAATGGGTAGCTTCAACATCAATACAAGCGTAAGCAACACTCTCCGTCAGATTTCAAACAAGACCACTCTGCTTGCCAACGGTGGTACAGAGAGCAAGCCTATCAACATGGATGGTTTCTGGTCAAACTGGAATGCTAACGCAAGTATCATGTACAACTACACATTCCCCGATGACCGTTATTCAGTCTCGACCAACACCTCCGGTAACTACAGTCACCAGGAAAGCTGGGCTCAGATCATGGGTGGTGATGCACAGCTCCGTAAGAGCAACACCACAGGTGCAAACGAGAGCTTGAGTGCTGAGTATCGTGATGATTACCTGACGGTTTCACTGGATGGATCACTCCGTTACAGTCACTCAACCAATGACTTGCAGCCTGAGCGTAACATGGATACATATGATTTCAGTTATGGTGCCAGTCTTATGGCTTACATTCCTTGGAGAAACATGCGTCTGGGTTCTGACCTGAACATGAATAGCCGTCGTGGTTATGATGAGGGTATGAATACCGATGAGCTTATCTGGAATGCTTCACTGTCATTCTCATTCCTCAAGGGTAATAAGGCCAGCTTGTCACTCTCTGCTTATGATATCCTGCATCAGCGCAGTACTGTAAACCGTTCTATGAGCGCTACTTCACGTACTGATACAGAGAACAAGAATATCACCAGCTACTTCATGGCAACTCTGACTTACCGTCTGTCACTCATGGGTGACCGTAACTCACGTCAGCAGCTTCGTGGCCGTGGCGGCATGGGCGGCTTCGGCGGTGGCATGGGCGGCTTTGGCGGCGGCATGGGCGGCTTCGGCGGCGGCATGGGCGGCGGCTTTGGCGGCGGCTTCGGTGGCGGCATGTTCTAAGCATCTGCACAACGCATCACACATCAGGGGGCTCTTTCGGGTCCCCTGATTTTT
>JAGCPB010000015.1 GCA_017642425.1 Bacteroidaceae bacterium | reverse complement strand
GGCAAACACTGTCCATAACACTACAGGGAATCACGCCCACATTACAGGGGCGTCCTTTCCCTAATCGCGTAGTGTTGGAGTCTGTCAATTTGCCGATTTCGAAACTCACTTGCGAAAAGCGAAATTCAATAAATATCTATCACACATGAACCACCGGACAAGGGCGGTGAATCCGGAACAAATATAGGCAATTCTTGAATATCCCGCCAATACTCATCATAATCTATTTATCAACCGAAACTTTCCTATTGCACACTTTTGCCAAAAGTGTTACATTTGCAGTAAATCGTACAAACCATGAAGAACAATAACATCACCCTCACCACCACCGTGGCCATCATACTTCTGATGACCATCTCCTGCCGCTCCACCAAGCAGATGAGCAGCACCCAGAAGACCATCTCCAGCAGTCTGACACAGACGATGGACAGCGCAGCGCAAAGCATCCTGAACAGGCGTAAGACAACCACCCGGATAACCTTTCTTCCGATGCAAACACCCGGGCTCCCCAAACCCGCCACACCCGATATCGCCCCCGGGCCGATGCCCGCACCTTCCGATATTCCCGCACCAATCCAGGACCTCGCCGCCGCCCTCATCAATCAGGGAGGAGGCACCATCATCATCACCCAGGAAGAGCAGCTGCAGAACGACACAACCACCGTAACCCATACTACAACCGATGAACAGACCCAAGATGAATCAGAGAGCAATGAAACTCAGTCGCAATCCAACCCGCCCAGAGCCTCACCTTGGATAGACAAGATCTTCTACATCTTTCTGGCGGCCGCCTTCATCATAGTACTGCTACAGGGCAGAACCCGCCAATGACACACCGTTCAAACAACCATACAAAAACACAGATACTATGAAATCAACAAACTACGCAATCCTATTGATCAAGAGTTTTGAGCAGCTACGCCTCAACTCATACCTTTGCCCGGCCGGAGTCTGGACAATCGGCTATGGCCACACCGATGGCGTCAACCGCGGCATGCTCATTACAGAGAAAACCGCTGATGCGTTCCTCAAGCAAGACATCAAGCATGCTGAAGATGAAGTGAACAAAGTGGATGCGGACCTCACACAAGAACAGTTCGATGCTCTGGTCAGCTTCGTCTTCAATGTGGGCGTGCAAGCCTTCCGAGTAAGCACTCTGCGCAAGCTTGTCGAGCGCAATCCCAACGACCCAAAGATAGCCGATGAGTTCCGCCGCTGGGTCTATGCCGGAGATAAGAAACTACCCGGACTCATCAAGCGCCGGGAGCAAGAAATCAAACTTTATTACTCATAACAAATGGAACACCATGGAAACACCAATCCTGAATTTGATAACCGACTGCCTGGTACCATTGGTAACGGCAGTTGTCGGCTGGCTTGCCGGCAGCAGAAAGCGCCGCAATGACGCTCTCAAAAGCATGCAAGACTCCATCGACATCCTAAGCACGGAAAACAAGCGTCTAATTGAAGACCTCACGACCGTCAATAGGGAAGTCGTAGCCCTCCGCAGGGAGAATGGAGAGCTCAAGACCTCCGTTGACCAACTCTGCAAAGAGAATGCTCAACTCAAAGAAGAGGTTCGAGACCTCCGCAACCGAATAACCCAATAACCTGCGTGTCTTCCGATGCAAAGCATCGGTTCCGTCCCGCAACCATCGCCTTTCACGAAAGCCGATGATTACGGGGCGGCTGATAAATGGCCGCACCGCACCCAGCAACCTAATACACATAATAATACCATCAAAAAGTCTAGCGTTTTTTGCGCTTGATTTCAATATTTTATGGTATTAGTGGCGCAAGTTCCCTTTATTTGTTTGACCAACCCCATTTTTTCTTCTATTCGATTCTTGAGTGCTAACGTTTATAATATCTTTGTGTTATATAAGAAATAACTAGAAATATGAAGTATGAAGGGTTATATATATAAGTTCACCTTCCCTGATGGGAAAGTCTATATTGGCCAGACTAGAAGGCCAGAAGAGATTAGGCACAAAGAACACCTAAGTAAAGTTATTGGGCCTTCTAATCCAGGTCTCTGGGCAGCCTTGCAAAGTTTCCAGACATATGACTATGAGATCTTGCAGACAATTGAGGAGTCAGATATCGATCGTCTTGTTGCAATGCTTAATGCGTTAGAGACTAAATATATTTATGAATATAGGGCAACAGACCCTCAATATGGATACAATGTGCTTGCAATAGGGAGAGTAGTTACTGATAAAAATCAAATTCTTAAGAAAGAGTTTAATGAAAAGCTCAGGATAGTGGAGAAGGAGTCTTACGCACCTGTCAAGGATATGTGTGACACTATCCTAGATAAGGTGTATGAAACTAAAGAACCACTTACTCCAGAAGAAAAAGAGTTTGTCAAGAGTTTTATTTCTAAAAACGGAGTATTTGATGTCTCAGATTTCAATGTAGATGATCTTTCAAAGAATGATGAAGTTGCTCTGTTCGTCTTCGGGGAAGCAATTGATGCTGCAAAATATCTATTTTCCCAAAATCTAGTCGATGAAGTGGAATATTACATAAACTCTGAGTCAGGGAGAATAGTAGCAAAGGCAAGAGATGATAAGTCTATTCTGCAAATTGGCCCTTCTGGTGAAATTATCAGGGAGTATTCTTCTCTAAACGATGTAGCTCAAGCCCTCAATGTCTCAAGGCCAGCAAATGTATGGAATGCTTTGAAGGGTAAACAGAAAACCGCCTATGGCTTCAGATGGGTTTACAAGAAAGACTTCAAGAATGCTAAGCATGAAGACTAGCCGTTTATTTTTTTGTCATAATGTATTTATCTATAACAAAAGAAATATTGCTGTATAAAAACAATCAGACAACACTCATGAAACAAGCCCTAGATTTCCTCCTCAGCAACAAAGACATAGCCCTCGCTACGGTAGGCCACAACGGCCGTCCCATGATACGTGCTTTCCAGATCATGAAAGTAGATGGCCATACCCTGTACTTCGCCACCAGCCCCCACAAAGCTATCTGGCAGGAACTCCAGGCCAATCCAGCCATAGAACTGCTTGCCCTCAAAGGAAACATCTCTGTCCGTGTAGGTGGCGATGCTCTTTTCGATGTGACCGATGCTCTCCAGGAAGAGATCTACGATACCAACCCAGTACTGCAGCGCCTCTATGCCGATTATCATGAGCTTACTTACTTCCGGATGGAAATAGACCACCTGGACTATTATGACCTAAGTCCGATGCCACCGATATTGCGTCATTACGATAAGGCCGATGGCCAATATGTAGATTTGGACACCTTCCGCAAGTAATGGGCCGATAAGTCCGATGTCCCTGTAGTCCGATGCATCCGCATCCGATATCCCCATATCGCGGGCTGGCCAGTCTGTATCAGCAAGCATTCTGCAAGTAGCAGCCGAGTTTTACTTACGTGCCCACCCTGTATAGGTAGCAGCCAGTGGCCCTCATACATCAGCCTCCTTCTCCCGCATCAGCCGAAGAGCCAGTATATAGAGTAAGCATCCCGCCCAATCGCCACTGTCTGGCTTGTTTAACCCAGAACAGCCAGGGCCTGGAAGCAAGCCTCAGGTGGTTGTCGTCCGTCAGCCGGCCACATGGTGCCCCTATGTGCAGCCTAAACCTCCGCCTCGTACATCACCCGCATCACACACACCCGGCTGCATCATAGCGTCACTATGCGCCCGCCCGCCAGCCGCCAGGCAGCCGCAGTGGTTCCAGTCCCTGTCTGTTCTCTCCCGTGAAACCGTCTGCAGATAGCAGCCGCAGTGAACTCCCAAGTGTCCTCCACCATTCTGCAAATAGGAACATCCTGCGCACTTCACCCCTCCGCTCGTATCATTCAATAAGGAGTTCCACACCATTGCCATATCTATGCCTTCCATGGTGCAAGCACTATTCCAGGTATAGATATGGTAATCGTGTTCCACGCCTCGTTTTAATTGTGGCAGTCGCCACAATCTTGGTACGGTTCGCTCACCATCAGTAGTGCAGACTTTTCCGCTATGTAACATAATGGAACCCTTAATTATTACAAAATGCCCTCCCGCACTCGGTCATTTTATAATAATTCCCACTATGTTAAATAGCTCCAGCAT
>JAGCPB010000014.1 GCA_017642425.1 Bacteroidaceae bacterium | reverse complement strand
TGATTTGAAATTATTATCTTTTAATACAGGAACCCGAACATCCATATTGGTATGGAATGTCCCGATGCGTATTCCAGATTATCTTTCACTAGGTAACCTGATTGAGCCTCCTTAATCTGCTGGCCTTTCTTGTTTTTGCCACCAACCTCGAAAGTGATTCCGTTAATCTCAAAATCGGATATCTTTGATGATGTTGGCTTGCAAACTTGCCTGGTCCAGGCCAGGAAGTTGGTCTCCCGCATATTTCCGCCGTTTATTATTCCGTCTTCTGAAAGCGAATAAGCAATGTTACTATTGCCCAGATACAGTTTTTCTATTTTGCCTAGTATGGTGTCGCTATAGCCTGGATCCCTTAGTGCATTGAACAATCCGGACGTTTCCAGATAACCTATGTAATCCGGAACGACGTTGCGGCTAAGTGACAAATCCCGGCCTAACGTTTCATTGCTGGGTTTGAAGGGGACGCTTTTGGCTAGTATATACATCAGTTTCTTGAGTTTTGCGGCAGCGGCCACTGTCATCTCTGCGTATTTGGGAATATCGTCCTCAATGTTGGCCAGGATTGCGTTCTGGAGACGGATTTCAGCATCGCCTTCCTTGAAAAATGGATAGAACCCAATGCGGCAGTACTCCTTGTAGTATTTTATTGGCCGATGCTCACCGTATGGGAAATCCACTTTACCTTGAAGAATCTCTTCAAGTGTAGAGGTCTTGAGGTTCCATCCGTTACGGATGTTCATAAACTCGCGGAATGACAGACCTGGCATCTCATAAGGGATACTGCGGCGACTCAGGTCAGCTTTGTTGCCTTGCTTGAGAGCCAGGAGGCTGCTGCCGGAATATACAACTTGTAGAGAAGGATAGTCATCGTAAATGTTCTTGATCTCGGTGGACCAACCTTTGTATTTATGGATTTCGTCTATATAAAGACGCTTTCCTCCATGAGAAAAGAAAGTACCGGCCAATTCATAAAGTGTATGGCCAGCAAAGTACATGTTATCGGCCGACACATAGAGGGTCTCATCCAGATTATCATACTGTTTGATGTGCTGAAGCATTAGGGTGGATTTTCCAACACCCTTTTGACCCATGATACAGATGAGGCGGCTGTTCCAGTTGATTATATCATGGAAACTGCGGAAATAGCTCATCGGGGTGAGCGATAGCTTGATGCGGAAAGTGTTGTACAGATTCTCCATAATCGGTCATTTTTCTTGCAAATATAATACTTTGCACTAAAAATAGTGCAGAAAATCTAGAAAATGCACAAAAATTAATGCAGAATCGTCTTGTGATACTTAATCTTTAATACAGTCCTCTATTGTCTTCTTTGAGGCGCCGTTAAGGAGTTTGCCCGGTTTCCAGTTTATGGCGGGATATTGTGCCTGGAACTGCTTATCGGCACCGGATACGTCACTGCCGCCGGATGTAGCAAAGAACCTTACAGTCTTGCCTTCAAAGCCATAGGCCTCGATAAAGGTGTTGATGATGGTGGGGGCAGTGTACCACCATACTGGGAATCCTATGTAGATGATGTCATAGCTGCCGGCATCCTTAAGGTCTTTTACAATGGCAGGACGGGAACTCTTGTCCCTCATCTCTATCGTGCTGCGGGATGTCTTGTCACGCCAATCCAAATCGGCTTCGGTATATCTCACTTCTGGCTTGATCTCATACAGAGTTCCGCCTGTTACATCGGCCAACTGTCTGGCCACTCTCTCAGTCACTCCTGATGCTGAGAAATATGCTACTAATATCTTTCCCATATATTACCACTTTTCCCAGTGGATGTTCTCGGGTTTCCATTTGTCCTTGGGCTCGGGGTTCTCGGCCGGAACGCCTATGGGAATAATGCAAAGCGGAGTTACGTTTTCCGGAATGTTCAATGCGGTCTGAATGGGCTCTATCCTTTCCATGGCGGGATAGCCGGCGGTCCAGACGGCACCAAGACCTAATGCATGGGTGGCCAACAGAATATTCTCGGCAGCAGCTGAGCAGTCCTCATACCAGAACATGTTACGCTGATCGGTTTGTCCGCAAACTACAATAACTGCTCCAGCGGTTGTGAAGGCGCCGCTTCGGGGGCCAGAACCAAACGTCGATGAAATCTTCTCCTTATCAGTAACCACGACAAAGCGCCATGGCTGGTTGTTCATGGCTGTAGGTGCTGCCATACCGGCCTTAAGGATTGTCTCCAGGTTCTCACGTGATACGGGATCACCAGTAAAACTGCGGATACTGGTTCTTGTCATGATTACGTCCAGAGCCGACGGCTCACTTGCCTGCTGCTTGCAACCGGCGATGATAACTGTGGCCATAATGGCCAATACAATATTGATCTTTTTCATATCTGTAGTTATAAAATTCAAATGTATTGGCGAATATACAAAATTTTATCGTTTGCGACGCAGCAGGTTGCGCAAACGTATCAGTGGCTTGGTCTTTATAGTCTTGACGTGGCGGTTTATCTTGTCTTCGGCCATATCCTTGAAAGGAATCAGGATTCCGGAGTCATAGATATCGCCGAATTCGTCATTGATTCCTGTGCCGAAATACTGCATGTGCGGAGACAGGTTCATATAGGAGTTTACTAGCGGCGGAATGCTTACTCCATAATTTGACACGTATGCCTTGAGAATACGGTAATCCTCCTTGAAAGTAAGCCCCTTGAGGACCTTTATATATTTTAGCGGGCGTTTTACCCCTGCCGGTTTGGCCAACTTGACTCTACGCATTTTTGCTGCGCCGAACCATTTGTTCAGGAAAACCTGGATCATCTCGCGTGCAGGAGTAGGGTATTGGCGGTAAATGGTCATCTTGCCAAAGAAATACTTCATACGTCCTTTGTACATGACCATGAGCGCTCCCAGACCGTCAAAAAGGTTGTCCAGAGCGAATATGCTCTTGGCACCGCCCTTGGAGCTTTGATAGTCTATGGTTACGAATGATCGGCCCAGTTCAATGGTATGTTCCAGATAGTCTTTGATGAATTTCTTTGAGAAACGGAACATGTGAGATGAAGTTAATATGGGCTGTCCGTGTTTGTCATAGACTATATCATCACAAAGTACATAACGGTATCCGCCTATGATACGCTCGGCTTCCGGGTCCCACAGCACCAATTGCTTATAGCCGTATGCGGCATCGGTATCGAACTTATCTATGTCAAGTTCAAGGCCCGTGCCGCCGCCTCCGGCACGGAAAGCTTCCTCACGCAGACGTCCTATCTCGCGAATGACATCGGGAGCATTTTCATTATCAACCACATAGATTTCGTTGCCACCATGGTTTGTGGTGCGCAACAACTTGTCCTGTGTCAGTTGTGACTTGAGAATCTCTTTACTGACGGGGTCTATTATCTTTTTCATAGGGCGTATGTTGTTTGCTTTATCTTTTCAACCTGCTCCTGTATATTGCCGTGTTTGTCAAATAAACTCCATGGTATGGGTTTTCCTATTACAATGCGGTATGTCTTGCCTTGCGATCGGTACAGCTCATCAGGCAGATAAATCATTGCAAGCGGGAATTTGAGTTTAAGGAGTTGCTGGATGCGTCCCATACGGTAAAAATGCCGGGAATTTGTGCCGTAAAAATGAATGGGGACAATATCCCTGTGATTCTCTATACTCTTGACCAGGAATGTCTTGCTCCAACGGCGGTCCATAATAATACCGTGATTGCGGCGTGATACTTGTCCGGCAGGAAAGTCAAGAATGTGAGTGCTGCCGCTGTAAGCGCTGTCAATGCCCTGCTTGAGCTGTCGGCTCTGCATTCCTATCTTGTTTACGGGAACAATCATTGGTTTCAGTCCGTCAATGTTTGTCAGGAAATCATTGCCTAATAGCTTGATATCGCCTTTTTGACCGATTACCGAGAGTAATGCCAGACCATCGGCTCCTCCAAGAGGATGGTTGGATACAAATGTGTAAGGGCCACCATTGGGAATTGTTCCCTTTACATGTAGCGTGATATTCAGA
>JAGCPB010000013.1 GCA_017642425.1 Bacteroidaceae bacterium | reverse complement strand
CTTAGCTCAGGCAAGTTGAGACATCAAAAAAACACTCATACGGTCAAAATCCACAAAGTAAAAATGAGAAACAAATCATACGAACAAAAAAAGAGACCGGCTAAAAAATGCTTTTTAGTCGGCCTCTTTGTTTCCGGTTTGTCCTCAGGATTATTCTCCCGGGTGGATAGCCTCTGACGGGCAGACGCCGGCGCAAGTGCCGCAGTCTACGCACAGGTCAGGGTTGATTGAGTACTTATCGCCCTCGGAGATAGCCTCTGACGGGCACTCATCGATGCAAGTTCCGCAAGCGATGCAGTCGTCACCAATTACGTATGCCATAGTTGTCTTTAGTTTTTGGGTTTGTGTGGCGCAAAAATACACACTTTTGAGTACTCTACCAAATGGCATGGAGGTTTTTACAATATCTTCCCGTTTTACTCGTTTTATTTGGGATGAACAGATTGTGTAAGACAGTTGCGGTACTGCTTTCGGCAACCGTTTTATGGCTTGCTCCTGATTTTGGGGCAGGTCATGTCCTTGCTCAGGAACGTAAGATCCAGAACCGTCCTTTCCTGGATGACCGTGTCTGGCATTACGGTTTCCTGGTGGGCGTGAATATCCAGGATCTTTCACTTGCCAACAACGGTAATGCCTATGTCAACCAGAACGGCGGGGTGGAGTACTGGTATGCCGATGTTCCGGAATACACTCCCGGTTTCAGCGTGGGCGTGTTGGGAGAACTTAAGGCGAATGACCGGTTGTCAGTAAGGCTTATTCCCACCATGCATTTTGGTGACAAAAAGGTGGTATTCAAGGAGCAACGCAGCGGAAAGGTGGTGGAGCAGTATGTCAAATCCACATACATGTCTGTTCCCATAGATCTCAAGATCAGCGCCTCCCGTTTCAACAATTACCGGCCTTATGTGGTTACCGGCCTTGCTCCTACGGTTGACCTTACGGTAAAGAAAGGCAAGGAGATACTTGTCAAGCGCACAGACCTCATGTTTGAGATTGGAATGGGTCTGGATCTGTATTATCCGTTCTTTAAGATGATCCCTGAGCTCAAGTTCTGTTTTGGATTGGACAATGTCCTGGAAAAGACCAGGAATGATCTGACCGATGGCTCATTACTCAAATACAGCCAGTCTTTGGATAAGGCGCAGAGCGGTATGATTGTGCTAACGCTCTATTTTGAGTAGCAGATCATTTTAAAATCTTATTTTTCGTAATTATTTTTGGCTCTATAGAAAAATGGTGCTATCTTTGCGCCGCTTTATGCGATCGCTGTCAAGGAAGAGTAACTTGGTATGTCGCTCTAGCGTATGATAAACTTTGAAATTTCCAGAACAATGGATTTAATCAAGATTGCAGAACAGGCATTTGCTACCGGTAATGAGGGTAAGTTCCCGGCATTTAAGTCAGGTGACACCGTAACAGTAGCATACCGTATCGTTGAGGGTAACAAGGAGCGTATCCAGCTCTATCGTGGCGTGGTAATCAAGATCAGCGGCCATGGTGACAACCGTCGTTTTACCGTCCGTAAAATGTCTGGCACCGTAGGTGTTGAGCGTATTTTCCCCATCAGCTCACCGGCTATTGACAGCATTGAGGTGAACAAGATCGGTAAGGTACGTCGTGCAAAGCTGTACTACCTGCGTAACCTTACAGGTAAGAAGGCCCGTATCCGCGAGAAGAGAGCAAACGCCTGATTCCGGGATATCATCAAGACATGAGCGGCAACCTTTTGGGCTGCCGCTTTTTGTTTTTGTGCATGCGTGCCTGTAACATGAACAATTTCATTAAATTTGCAGTTGACCAAAAAATGTCATTGCTATAAACCACATGAAAAAAACTTTGGCAAGAATTCTGTCAGTCATGATTCCGGGCATATTGCTTCCGGCAGCACTTTTGGCCCAAAGCGGTGATTCCTTCAAGGGTGATTCGTTTGGCGGTCAAAAGAATGGTGTTTATGGAAACAGCAACCTTAAATATCTATTTGAGACAGTAGGCATAAGCGGCAGTGGTGGCTCTGCTCCGCTGTGGCACACATCAAACCGACAGGGACTTCCGTCAGCCCGCGAGAGTAACGGATACCTTCATTGTGCGGTTTTGGGCGGTATGAGTCTGCTTGATGGCCTGGATGTGGAATATGGTATTGACCTGGGTGCCGGAGCCGGCCTCGAGTCGGACTGTTTTTTGCACCAGATGTATGTTGATGTGGACTACAAGTGGCTGGAACTGTCTTTGGGAATGAAGGAACGCTGGGGAGAGTTCAAGAATCCGGCTTTGAGTTCCGGCGGACTGAGCTGGTCCGGAAACAGCAGACCTATCCCTCAAGCTCGTCTTGAGGTGCCGGATTTTGTTGATGTTCCGGGATTGGGAGGCTGGATATCTTTCAAGGGACATGTTGGTTACGGATTTTATACAGACGGACAATGGCGAAAGGATTGGGCAGGCAAGATGCCTGATACCCCGGAATATGCCGACGGAATACTTCATCATTCCAAATCTCTTTTCTTGCGTTTTGGAAATGAAGACCGTTTTCCTTTTGTCATGACGTTTGGCCTGGAGATGGTTTCCCAGTTTGGCGGTACGCTCCATAACATGACAATGTATGGCGCTAAGCAGGATGAGTATGACTTACCATCGGACCTTAAAGCATTCTGGGGCGTTCTCCTACCGTTCAACAAGTCCGGCGAGCAGGGTTGGGAGAATGGCAACTCGCTTGGAAGCTGGCATCTGACAGCTGATTTCCCCATCTGTGATTTCCGTTTCAAGGCATATTACGAGCATTTCTTTGAGGATCACTCATCAATGCTTGGCGTTGAGTATAAAAGTGATTCCGACGGGCGGAAACGTTTTGTCTCATACGGTTTCAAAAGGAATTGGTTTGACGGGTTGTTTGGTCTGGAGATAAAGGTGCCGGATGGCTTGCCTGTCAACAATCTGGTGTTTGAGTATCTGAATACCAGAGGCCAGTGCGGTTCATTGTGCAATGTGGATGCCATGCAGACGGAGCGTATAGATGGCCGTGACGGAATGTATATCCATTCAAAGTATCTTTCATATACCCATTGGGGGGTTGCTATTGGTAATCCATTGCTGGTGTCTCCGGTTTATAATCCTGGTGACGGTACGGTTCCGGATGCCAATATTGAGGGTAACCTTACTTTCCTGAGCAACCGAGTCAGGGCGTTCCATCTGGGTTTGGACGGGAGCGTAAGTCCTAATGTTGATTATAGGATACTGACCACTTTCACAAGGCATTGGGGAACATATTACCGTCCTTTGGATAAAGTTGAGGACATTACGTCATTGATGTTGGAATGTTCTTATAGGCCAGGCCATTCAAACAACTGGAAAATCTCATTGTCCGGCGCTATGGATGTTGATGGCGGAAACCTGCTCGGAAACAACAAGGGTCTTATGTTTACAATATCAAAAAAAGGGAAAGTGCTATGAAGAAACAGTCATTCCTTTGGATTTTCAGTATCACGTTAGCAATGCTGTTTGTGATTTCATGCGAGTCAGTATTTCCTGATGACAGACTTGACAATTTCTGGAAACTGGACAGGATCTCATATCTTGATTCTGACGGATCCGGCATTCCTGTCTCTGTAAATGATACTGTTTGGGGCGTTTTCTGGGGTTTTGCCGCACATCTTGTACAAATAGAGAAACATTCCATCGGAATGGATGTTTATGGGGTCACCGTCGATGAAGGCGATTCGCTTAAGATTGATTTTTCGGGATTCAACGGCCCCTGCGGACAGGATAAGCAGGCTCTCCAGTCTAATCTGCGCCTTTGTGGGGTAGACAGTCTGGTAAGCAGGTTCTGCGTCACATATCCTGACAGAAACAGCATGGTCCTGTCAGGGAAAAAGACCCGGCTAAATTTTGTAAAGTGGTAGTCAGTCTGATATGGCTCCGTCCAGCAGGTGGATGGTCCTGTCAGTCATTGCGGCCAGAGACTCGTCATGAGTCACTATAACGAACGTCTGTCCCAGTTTGTCTCTCAGATTGAAGAACAGCTTGTGCAGTTCTTCCTTGTTCCTGGTATCAAGGCTTCCCGATGGTTCATCGGCAAGTATTACGTCCGGTTGGTTTGCCAGTGCACGTGCTACGGCAATCCTTTGTTTTTCTCCGCCTGACAGTTCAGATGGTTTGTGTCCGGCTCTGTCGGCAAGTCCCAGCATACCAAGCAGATCCATGGCTCTTGAGGTGGCTTGACGCATCCCCTGGCCTGCTATCAGCATGGGGATGGTTATGTTTTCCACGGCCGTGAACTCTGGAAGCAGCTGGTGAAACTGGAATACGAATCCTATGTGTTTGTTGCGGAATGCCGACAGCTCCCTTTCGCTCATTCCGGTTATGTCATGACCGTCATAAAGCACGTGTCCGCCGTCAGGTTTGTCCAGTGATCCCATTATCTGCAACAGAGTGGTTTTGCCGGCTCCGCTGGGTCCGGTAATACTTATAATTTCACCGTTATTTACTTTCAGACTAATTCCTTTCAGGACTTGAAGTGTACCGAAACTTCTTGTGATATTCTCCAGTTCAATCATTGCCTCTGAGCATGTTTTTTATTGTTGATGCAAAAATATACGGTTTTGGCTTATTTTGAGTCAACATTTTGAGTTTTTATGCTTTTTGTTCATTCTATTTTGTAGGGAAACACTAATTTTGCGCCCAAATTATTCAAACTATAACAGATTATCCTATGCGAGTAGCAATTGTTGGAGCCAGCGGAGCCGTAGGACAGGAGTTTCTGCGTGTGCTGGAAGAGCGTAATTTCCCGCTTGATGAGTTGGTTTTGTTCGGGTCATCCCGTAGTGCCGGATCTTATTACACATATGGAGGTAAGAAGATTCAGGTCAAGTTGCTCCAGCATAATGATGATTTCAAGGGAATAGACATTGCATTTGTATCGGCTGGTGGCGGTACATCCGAGGAGTTTGCCGAGACCATAACCAAGTACGGTGCCATCATGATTGACAACTCCAGCGCTTTCCGTATGGATCCCCAGGTTCCTCTGGTGGTTCCCGAGGTTAATCCCGAGGATGCCTTGGTCCGTCCCAAAGGTATCATTGCCAATCCTAATTGCTCAACAATCATGATGATTGTGGCGCTTAAGGTTCTTAATGACCTGTCACCTGTCAAGAATGTTCAGGTGTCAACTTATCAGGCTGCCAGCGGCGCAGGTGCAGCGGCAATGGCTGAACTTGAGCAGCAGTATCGTCAGGCTTTGGCAGGTGAGGAGGTGACCGTAAACAAGTTCGCCTATCAACTTGCATTCAACCTGATTCCTCATATCGATGTTTTCAAGGAGAGCGGATATACCAAGGAGGAGGAGAAGATGTTCTATGAGACCCGTAAGATGTTCCACAACGACATCAAGTGCAGTGCCACATGCGTTCGCGTTCCTGCTCTGCGTTGCCACTCTGAGGCAATATGGGCCGAGACTGAGCAGCCTGTATCAGTTGAGGCCTTCCGTGAGGCCGTAAAGAACGGTCAAGGTCTTGTG
The DNA here is from genome assembly GCA_017642425.1 of Bacteroidaceae bacterium. Classification (GTDB taxonomy): domain Bacteria; phylum Bacteroidota; class Bacteroidia; order Bacteroidales; family Bacteroidaceae; genus Colenecus. The sequence continues at coordinate 6,171 of JAGCPB010000013.1, read as the reverse complement.
CTGATGGATGATCCTTCCAAGAAGGAGTATCCCATGCCTTTGTTCCTGGCCGGTACCGATCCCGTTTATGTGGGCCGAATCCGCAAGGATATAGCAAATCCCAATGTGATGTGCTTCTGGATAGTAGGAGACCAGATCCGCAAGGGTGCAGCCCTGAACGCCGTTCAGATTGCCGAGTATCTGATCAAGCAGGGTATAGTCAAGTAATTGATCCTCTATTAATAAAGAAAGGCTCGCATTTGCGGGCCTTTCCTTTTTTTATGGTGATTGGTATCACTTCTTCATCTTGCTGCGCCACAGAGCGCTCATCTCTTCCAAAGTCTTGCCCTTGGTCTCGGGAACCATCTTCAGTACGAAGAGTGCTGACAGGATTGAGAATCCGGCGTAGATAAGATAGGTTCCGCCAATGCTCCACTCGCAGAGTGAGGGGAATGTGGATGATATCACGTAGTTTGAAATCCACTGTGCGGCTACGGCTACAGCCACGGCATTACCGCGGATGGTGTTGGGGAATATCTCGGATATGAGCACCCAGCATATTGGCCCCCATGACATCATGAACGATGCAGTGTAGATGATGATGAATACCAGTGCGGCCATTCCGATCACATCACAGAATGACAGTATGCTCAGAGCTATCATACCTATAGCCATGCCTATTGAACCAACAATAAGCAAAGGTCTGCGGCCCCACTTGTCGACTGTCAGGATTGCCACGACGGTGAACAGGATGTTGACCACGCCCATAACAACCGTCTGTATCATAGCCGCATCACCGCTTGAACCCATATTCTGGAATATGCGCGGAGCGTAATAAAGTACCACATTGATGCCTACTGCCTGCTGGAAGAACGACAGCAGTACGCCTACTATAATAACAAGTATACCGTATGAGAACAGGTTCTCTTTCTTTTCTACCAGGGTATCCTTGATCTCCTGGAGGATTTCCTGGGCGCGTCCCTCACCGTTGATGCGGGTAAGAACGGCCATGGCTTTCTGGGTATTGCCGCGCATAACCAGATAACGCGGAGTCTTGGGCACAAGCAGCAGGAGCAGTCCGAATGCGCCGGCTGGGAATGCCTCGCTCACGAACATCTTACGCCAGCCTATATTGACCATGGCTGCCTGTATGAGTTCGGGTGTATCGGCCAGTCCGCTACGGATAAGCGTATTGATTGCGTAAACCACCAACTGTCCGAAAATGATGGCAAACTGGTTGCAGGATACCAATGTACCGCGTATCTGTGCGGGCGCAACCTCTGCTATGTACATGGGGCAGATGGCAGATGCCATACCTACGCCGATACCTCCCAGGATACGGTATAGGATGAATGCCCACATGAGTCCCTTTGTGGCCTCTCCCGGCTGGAAGAACTCAAAATTGGGGCGGAAAAGGAACTCAGGCATGTAGCTTCCCAGAGCTGAAAGGAAGAACAGCACTGAAGCGAATATCAATGCGTTCCTACGGCCAAGTCTTGTGGCCATTATGCCAGATATGAGTCCACCGATAATACAGCCTATCAGTGCTGATGAAACCACGAAACCGTGAAGGCTGGTTGTGTAGAAATCTCCAAGTCCGCTTGCAAAAAACTTCTGCAGTGCCTGCTCGGCACCGGATATGACTGCGGTGTCATATCCGAACAGCAGACCGCCTATGACGGCTACTGCACAGATTCCATAAAGGTAGGCTTTGCTGCCTGTCTCTTTGTAATTGCTCATAAGGAATATGTTTAATTAATAAGTCCTGTCAAGTTCTGTAGCTGTTTCTGAACTGGAATGAAATTAAGGTATCTTACCGTTCAAGGCAAAAATAGTAATTTGTAGGCAAACCGCAACCTTATAAGTGATATTTTTGATCTAAGAATATTTTGACTGATTGTGAATATGTAAGGAAAAATGACTGTTCTTAATGATTGCCGCTTGCAGTTCTTGAATTTTGGCGCTATATTCGCGGTGACATAGAAATCATTAATGACTTAATATATGGAACAGAACGGAAACGGACAGAAACAACTTCAGATTGAGCTTAAGGAAGAGACAGCCCAGGGTGTCTATTCCAACCTTGCCATGATTACCCATTCATCATCGGAGTTTGTAATGGATTTTATAAGTATTCTTCCCGGAATGGCAAAGGCTCAGGTCAAGTCACGCGTCATCATGTCGCCGGAGCATGCCAAGCGTTTGCTTATGGCGTTGCAGGATAATATCGCCAAGTATGAAAAGGCGTTCGGAATCATAGAGATGAAAGGACAGAAAGGGACATATATCCCACCCATGTCCGATTTCCACGGAGAGGCCTGATTTTTTTCTCTTTTTTGCTCTTTTATGGCGGATTTCATACCTGAGTCCGCCTTTTTTGTTGCCTTTTTGCTGCCTAATGGGCAAAAACTATGTTTTTTTCATTGTGTTATGAAATAATAGCTGTATCTTTGCACGCCAAAAAATCTGGATTTACTATTTAATATATAATAATTAAAAACAAACAAACATGCCAACAATTCAGCAGTTAGTACGCAAAGGACGTCAGGTCCTGGAGGACAAGAGTAAGTCCCCGGCACTTGATTCCTGCCCCCAGAGGAGAGGCGTTTGCGTGAGAGTTTACACAACGACACCTAAGAAACCTAACTCAGCCATGAGAAAGGTTGCACGTGTCCGTCTTACCAACCAGAAGGAGGTCAACTCATACATTCCGGGTGAGGGCCACAACCTGCAGGAGCACTCAATCGTGCTGGTACGCGGCGGTCGTGTAAAGGACCTTCCTGGTGTACGTTATCACATCATCCGTGGTACTCTTGATACCGCAGGCGTAAGCGGCCGTCTCCAGAGACGTTCCAAGTATGGCGCCAAACGTCCTAAAGCAGCTAAGAAGTAAAAAAGTCATTAACAGTTTTGGTCTGTAGATTGAGGTTGAGTAAATGTCCAGGCGTGGACGTTGAAGAATCAAAAGCGACAACCCGAACAAAACAAAAGATTTAAAATGAGAAAAGCAAAACCGAGAAAGCACGTCATACTTCCGGATCCCGTATTCGGCGACGTTGCAGTGACCAAGTTCGTGAACCATCTCATGTATGATGGCAAGAAGAACACTTCATTCGAGATTTTCTACGAAAGTCTGGACAAGGTAAAGGCTAAGCTTCCCAATGAGGAGATGTCTGCCCTTGAGATTTGGAAGAAGGCTCTTGATAACATCACTCCGCAGGTTGAGGTCAAGTCCCGCCGTATAGGTGGTGCTACATTCCAGGTACCTACTGAGATCCGTGCTGACCGCAAGGAATCCATTTCAATGAAGAATCTTATCTCTTATGCCCGCAAGCGTGGAGGTAAGTCCATGTCTGACAAGCTGTCGGCCGAGATTGTTGACGCATTCAACAGCACCGGCGGCGCATTCAAGCGTAAGGAGGATATGCATCGTATGGCTGAGGCCAACAGGGCATTTGCACACTTCAGATTCTAATCACACTGCATGTCAGATCAGGATTTACATCTCACGAGAAACATCGGCATCATGGCTCACATTGATGACGGAAAGACTACGACCTCAGAGCGTATTCTCTACTATACGGGATTAACACATAAGATAGGAGAGGTACATGACGGTTCCGCTACCATGGACTGGATGGTCCAGGAGCAGGAGCGCGGTATCACTATTACCTCTGCTGCCGTGACCACTCATTGGAAGTGGCAGGAAAACACATACAAGATAAACCTTATTGACACTCCGGGACACGTTGATTTCACTGCCGAGGTGGAGCGTTCGCTCCGTGTTCTTGACGGTGCTGTTGCAGTGTTCTGTGCGGTAGGCGGCGTACAGCCCCAGTCTGAGACCGTATGGCATCAGGCCAGCAAGTACGGCGTTCCGCGTATAGGATATGTCAACAAGATGGACCGTTCGGGTGCTGATTTCTTTGGGGTCATCACCCAGATGCAGAACATCCTCAAGGCCAATGCCTGCCCGATAGAGATTCCTATCGGTCAGGAGGAGACTTTCAAGGGTGTCATAGACCTTATTAGAATGAAAGCCATCTACTGGCGTGATGAGACACTTGGTGCTGAATATACTGTCGAGGATATTCCGGCTGATCAGGTGGACGAGGCTAGGCAGTGGCGTGACAACCTTCTGGAGAAGGCTGCCGATTTTGATGACGAGATGATGGAGAAGTATCTTGAGGATCCTTCTACTGTCACAGAGGCTGATATCCTGCGTGCAGTACGCAAGGGCACAATCAGCCAGAAGCTGGTTCCTGTGGTTTGCGGTACATCTTTCCGCAACAAGGGCGTCCAGCCTCTGCTTGACTATGTCTGCGCATTCCTTCCGTCACCTATCGATTGCGGTGGTGTTGACGGATTCCTGCCCGGATCTGAGGATGAGACCACGCACCGTGATCCCCGCTCCGATGAGAAGACGGCCGCTCTCGCATTCAAGATTGCAGTTGATCCCTATGTAGGCCGTCTTATCTTCTTCCGCGTATATTCAGGTAAGGTAACAGCCGGAAGCTACATCTACAATACCCGCAGTGGTAAGAAGGAGCGTGTAAGCCGTCTGTTCCAGATGTACTCCAAGAAGCAGATTCAGGTTGATGAGGTCAGCGCAGGTGATATCGGTGCAGTTGTGGCTCTTAAGGATATCCGTACAGGCGATACCCTTTGTGATGAGGATGCACCGTTGGTATTGGAGAGCATGGATTTCCCGGAGCCGGTTATCAGCATAGCTGTTGAGCCCAAGACCGAGAAGGATATGAGCAAACTTTCCGATGGTCTGGCGCGCCTGGCCGAGGAGGATCCCACATTTACCGTTAAGGTTGATGAGGAGTCCGGTCAGACTTTGATTTCCGGTATGGGTGAGCTTCACCTGGATATCATCATTGACCGTCTCAAACGTGAGTTTGGCGTTGAATGCAACCAGGGTCGTCCCCAGGTCAGCTACAAGGAGGCCATCTCACAGACAGTCCAGCTGCGTGAAGAGTACAAGAAGCAGACCGGTGGTAAGGGTCATTATGCTTGCATCGTGGTTGAGATAGGTCCTGCTGATCCTGATTGGAAAGGCGGTCTCCAGTTTATCGATTCCACCAAGGGTGAGGCTCTGCCCAAAACCTACCTGCCTGCAATAGAGAAGGGCTTTACAAACGCCATGAAGAACGGCGTGATTATGGGTGCTCCCATGGATTCACTCAAGGTTACCGTTCTGGATGGCAAGTATCACCCTGTTGATTCCGATGCCCTCTCATTCGAGGTCTGTGCAACCAACGCGTTCCGTAACGCATGCGTCAAGGCAGCTCCGATTCTTATGGAGCCTATCATGTCGCTTGAGGTTGTTACCCCAGAGGAGAGCATGGGTAATGTTATCGGTGACCTGAACAAACGTCGCGGTCAGGTAGAGGGAATGGAGACAAACCACTCCGGTGCCAAGGTTGTCAAGGCACATGTTCCTCTGGCCGAGATGTTCGGTTATGTCACTGCACTGAGAACAATCACATCAGGCCGTGCCACCTCTTCAATGTCATACGAGCGTCATGCCGAGGTTGCAAAGCAGCTTGCCCGTCAGGTGGTTGAGGAGCAGGGCGGAAATGTGTCACTCTTATAATATATATAAGGTAAAGAGAGAGAACGCGGCTTTTTGATAGCAAATGACTCTTATCGGGAGCCGCAAAAAATGAATAATAACAATTTAAAATTAAAACAATGAGTCAGAAAATCAGAATCAAACTGAAGTCTTATGACCACAACCTGGTTGATAAGTCAGCCGAGAAGATCGTAAAGACAGTAAAGGCTACCGGTGCTGTAGTAAGCGGACCTATTCCACTTCCCACTCACAAGCGTATCTTCACTGTCAACCGTTCAACATTCGTCAACAAGAAGTCACGTGAGCAGTTCCAGCTCTCTTCTTTCAAGAGACTGATAGACATCTACAGCTCCACAGCCAAGACTGTTGACGCACTGATGAAACTGGAACTTCCCAGCGGTGTTGAGGTTGAGATCAAGGTTTGATCTTTAGAGAGTGTTGAAACAAATTTTTTACAGTAACTTAATTTATATTTGAAATGCCAGGATTATTAGGAAAAAAGATCGGTATGACATCGGTCTTCGGTGCTGATGGAAAGAATGTTCCATGCACCGTTATCGAAGTTGGTCCTTGCGTTGTTACCCAGATCAAGAGTGTTGAGAAGGACGGTT
>JAGCPB010000012.1 GCA_017642425.1 Bacteroidaceae bacterium | reverse complement strand
TTGAATCTAATACTGTTATTTGATACTAAGTCTTGTCGTTAAACTAGTTCATTCAAACCGATTGTTTCACTTCAAGTACAAAAATAAAGAGAGCACCGTAATACCCATATTGGAATCACGGTGCAAATCTAAAAGTCGTTATACGCCACGCCGTTCTTAACGGGATCTTCCAAAGGTCTTCGCTTAACGCCACTGCACTGATGCTCCCCCAACTGATATTGAGGCTTATTAGAGTTTGTAGTATGAAGCCAGGATTTGGTCAAACCATCTGGCTGGTAGAATTGTCTTGAGCAGTACTGATGCTTTCTGGACAGTTGTGGCAATGATATAGCGGTTGCGGGGATGACGTTTGCGTACGATGCGGCTAATGCGGCGGGCAAGACGGTCGGGCTTGAGGCCTGAGTTCTCATCATGCTCTATACTTTCCATGGATTTTGCATAACCGGGGTAGGCGTTGGCAACACTATCTGGTAACACTTTTTTGCGCTGCGCTGTGAATGAGGTGTGGAAATCACCCGGGTTGATGACTGTTACATTAATGCCAAACTGGCGCAACTCCAGACGTAACGCCTCACAGTAGCCTTCTATGGCATATTTGCTAGCCGAGTACATACCTTGATAAGGGAGTCCCATAAGCCCGCCTACTGAGCTGAAACAGATGATGTGGCCGTGACATTGTGTCCTCATTATGGGAACAATGCTGTTCAGGAAACGCACCATACCCATAAAGTTCACATCCATCTGTTGCTGTGCATCTTCAATAGGGGTGAATTCAAGCGGTCCGCCTATACCCATGCCGGCGTTATTGATGAAAACGTCAATATGACCTTCGGCATCGATGACTGTTTTTACGGTTTCGTCAATGGATTGCTGGTTGCGCACATCGGCATTGAGGTAGGTTACTCCCGGTATGCGGTCGCAATCACGGCGATGTGTGCCGTAGACCTTATGGCCGTCATGTGACAGTTTTAAGGCCATGGCATGACCGAATCCGGATGAGATGCCGGTAATAAGTATAACCATATCAGCTCTTTATGGTTACGTTCAGTTGCGGGTATGCAAACTGGATTCCCTTTTGCGGCAGCAATTCGTAAATCTTCTTGTTCAGTTCAAACTTTACTGGCCAATAATCGGCGGCATTTACCCATGAACGGGTTATGAATGAAATGTTGCTATCGTTCATGGAGAGCAGGGCGATGAACGGGTCCTGGGCACCGGGAGTCTGGGAGTTAAGTATGCGCTGGTCTTCATTGATGATGGAGCGCAACAGGTCTATACAAAGGTCTGCGTCCGTGCCGTATTCAACATGGACCTCAATGTCAAGCCTGCGTAACGGCATGGTTGAGTAGTTGTCAATGTTTCCGTTTGACAGTGTGCCGTTGGGTATGATAATGACACGGTTATCGGTCGTGATGATCTTGGTGTTCACAATGGACACCTCTTTTACGGTACCGCTGTATCCCTGGGCTGTGATAAAATCTCCGGCTTTAAAGGGCTTGAATACAAGCAGCATCAAACCTCCTGCAAAATTTGACACCGTTCCGCTCAAAGCCATACCTATGGCCATGCCTCCGGCTGCAAGAAGGGCCGCCAGTGAGGTGGTGTTGATACCTAATGTACCTATGGTTATTACGATCAGCAGTACCGTCAGGGTTATGGATACAAGCGATATTATGAATGATGCAAGCGTACCTTCAGTTTCACGTCTTGCAAACATCTTTTTCAAGCCTATCTTGACTCTTTTTATTATCCATGCACCTATGATGTATATGGCTAATGCCGCCAACAGCTTAAGCCCAAAGTCAATGGCACTCTGCAACAGATCCTGCAGGAAAGAGTTGGGGTCATCCTTGACTTTGTCTATGATGTCTGTGGTGACTGCCTTGAGCGAGTCATTGACGTTTATGACCGTATTGGGGTCAACGGTGGTGGTTTGCAGGAAAGTCATATCTCATTCTTTTTTATGTGGTGTAAAAATAATGATTATTCCCGATAAATGGTTACTTTTGGCGATATATGAAAAAGTGTTGCGTCATAATAACCTTACTGGCGGTTCTTGCCGGTTGTGGCCGAAGCCGTACTGACAATAGTCTCAGGTCTATAGAGAAGTCTCTGTTTGAGAATCCTGTTGAATCCGGGATTCGTCTGGACAGTATAAATCCCGGAAATCTTAAAGGTGGAAGGCTGGCTTTATATGCCATACTCCGTACCCAGACAGATTATTTGTCAGGAAAAACAATAGATTCAGATTCCATAGCACGTATAGCAACCGATTACTACGGGTCGCGTAAAAAAGGATACCGTCAGGCCATGAGCTGGTATTCATTGGGTTGCGCATATTCATCAATGAAGAAAGACCCCGAGGCTATCTATGCCTTGTTGAAAGCCAGGGAACTATTTACCGATACCCTGTCAATAGAATATGTCTCCACATTGGACCTGCTGGGTAAGCATTACAGCAACAGAGGCCTGTATGATGACGCCATCGGCACATATACGGCGTGTCGCAGGCTATATCAGCGGATGCATATGGAGAGGATGATATCAACGGCCGAATACAATATAGCAGCGGCATATTTCGGTAAGAGGGATTACAATACGTCAAAGGCGTTTTTTGAAAGACTGCTTAAAGTAGGAAACCTGAGTGATGACAACCGCAACTCCTGCTATCTCTATCTGGCTCATATAGAGAACGGTCTTAACGGAAAGGATGCAGGAGAACAGGAACTGGAGCTTGTGGATATCTATCTGGCAGGCTGCAGGAATGAGAAATCCAGAGTGCCGGGCTATGCCCTTAAGGGAATAGCACTCTATTATCTGCATCAGAATGATTCTGCTTTCGTATATCTGGAGAAAGCACACAGGCTGTCAGATGACCTGAGTACAAAGATTCTGGCTGTCAAAGGTCTGGAATGGGTGGCTACCCAGATGAAACAGTATCAGGCAGCCTGGAATGCCGAGATACTGAACAAGCAGTATCAGGATGAACTGAACAAGATGTCAAATCAGTCAGAGATTACTCAGATACAGCTTCAGCACAATGACGAGATTCAGAGTCAGAGGCTCCGCTCAAGAGTGTCCAGGATCATACTCATAAGCATTTCACTTATCATTATCATTATCGCGGTGGTGATAATCTACAATATCCAGCGTGACCATAAGAGGGAGGCATACTACCTGGGTAAATATGAGGATATGGTCAAGAGACAGATGGAGGAGAAATCACAATCTGACGGAAACCGTCTTATGGAGGCTTGTGACGCTTTCCGTACAGGTATCGCCTTTAATCTGGTCAATGATGTGGCTCTACAGAAACGCTCGTTCCGTCAGGAGGAGAGGGATGTGGTGACACATGACATCAACCTGTACTTTGCATCTCCCATAGCAGCCTTACGGGCTGAGGCCGGCAAACTGGGACAACAGGATATAAACCTTATTTTCTGTACTCTGCTTGGTTTGGATCAGGATCTTATAGCTGATTTCATGTGCACATCGCGTTCCAATATGCGCAGCATAAAGTCCCGTCTCAGATCCAAGATATCGGCCGAATCATTCTCGCTCTATTTCAAAGAGTAATACTATTTGACTAGTGATATGGCGCCGAATACGCCAAGACTTGCGGCAAGCATGATTGCAGCGGCCAGCAACAGTCCCAGCAGGATATAAAGGATGCTTTTCTTAAAGTCCAGGTCAAGCAGACTGGCTGCCAGTGTGCCGGTCCATGCCCCCGTACCCGGAAGTGGTATTCCCACAAAGAGCAGTAGGGCTACATATAGGCCCATGCCGGCTTTCTCTTCCAGCTTGCGGCCACCTTTCTCGCCTTTCTCAAGACACCATTTGCAGAAGCCGCCTATCAGTTGCTTGTCCTGCCCCCAGACAAGTATCTTGCGTGCAAACAGGAATATGAAAGGTACTGGGAGCATGTTGCCCACCATAGCCACTATTATTGAAGGTACTATAGGTAATTCAAAGATTACGGCATAGGGTATGGCTCCGCGCAGTTCAATGAGCGGGACCATAGAGATGAGAAATACAATAAGGTATTTTTTCATAGGGTTTATGAGAGTATCTTTTTTGAAAGTTCAAGCAGGTCCTCATCGTTGGGGTCAAGTGCAAGTCCGTCATGCAGACATCTTTCAGCCTGCTCCTTGCGTCCTGTCCGATGGGCTGTGTCTGCTATGTAGTAGTAAATCTCCACATACATCTCCTGGGGCACGTCATCATCAAGCATCAGCATGGCCAGAGTGTCCATGAACTTGTCATATGCGTCATCATACCGCTCCATTTCATACAGACAGCGTCCGCAATAGTAGAGCAGGGTGTAGGATGACGGGTCTTCATCAAGCAGTTCCTTGTAAATGTCATACGCACCTTTCCAGTCATCCATATTGAATATGCAACTGGCTTTCATCATGCGGGCCGATTTGTCATCGGGTTCTATGGCCTCAATGAACTCAAAGCATTCACGTGCTTTAGAATAGTCATTCTTCTCGTAGTATATTCGGCCAAGCTGGTCCCAGTAGTAGGTGTCATATGCGAACTCGTCAAGAAGGTGGTTATACCATTCTATCGCCGTATCGGCCTGGTTGGTGTCAAAATAGAGGTCGGCCTGCAGTTCTATGAAATTGCGGGAGTCCGGATATAGCACCAAGGCCATGTCCAGCCATTTCTGGCAAAGGTCATAGTTGCGGTTGTCCATATACTTGACAATGATGTCATTGAACATCCCGGGATCGTTGTCACTCAGTTCCACCGCCTGAGTAAAGTATGCATCGGCGTCATCCGGACGGTCAAATGCCAGTTCAATTTCACCTTTAAGATAGAGCAGTTCCTGATTGTCAGGATCCGAAATGGATTCGGTCAACACTCTGGCCTCATCCTTGAAACCGCGGCGCAGCAGGTTGTTGGCTTTTGAGATGAGTATGTCGGCATCGGACGGATGCAGGCGCAAGCCGTATTCAATGGCACCGTCTGACTTGTCCCAATCACCGTTTATGGAGTAGTATTCGGCAATGTTGGCTATGTCCATGCTGTCAAAATAGACAGAACTTCCGTCTGCCAGCATATTCTCATACATATCCAGGAGTTCGGTAAACTCCCGGCTGTCATAGTATGATGCCGAATCGTCCCTCATCAGGCTTTATCCTTGACCTTGCTCCAGGTATCCTTGAGTGATACCGTGCGGTTGAATATCAGATGTTCCGGTGTGGAATCCTTATCGGTGCAGAAATAGCCTATACGCTGGAACTGGAAGTGATCCAGAGGCTTGGTGTCGGCCAGATACTGTTCTACGTAGCAGTTCTCGCGGACCTCAAGTGATTCGGGGTTCTTCATCTGTTTGAGTGCCTCTATCACGTCCATACCCTCGTCACGCAGGCGTGCCAGTTCGTCACGCGGATTCTCTACCTTCCAGAGGCGGTCATACAGACGGACCTCGGCCTTGATGGCGTGGGCTGCGCTTACCCAGTGTATGGTACCCTTGCACTTGCGGTTGCAGTCAGACTCTCCGGTCTTGGTGTTGGGGATGTATTCGCAGTAAACCTCTTCTATAGTGCCGTCGGCAGCCTTCTTGCAGCCTGTGCAGAGCACAATATATGCGCTCTTGAGACGTACCTCACGGCCTTGAGAGAGACGGAAATACTTGGCTGGAGCATCTTCCATAAAGTCCTCACGTTCAATCCAGAGTTCGCGGCTGAACGTAATCTTGTGGCTTCCGGCTTCAGGATCTTCGGGATTGTTGATGGCCTCAAGTTCCTCGGTCTTACCCTCCGGGTAGTTGGTCACAATCAGTTTGACAGGATTGATTACGGCCGATACGCGTGTGGCGCGACGGTTAAGGTCCTCACGGATGGCAGACTCCATAAGAGCCATGTCATTGAGTGCATCGAACTTGGTGTAACCTATACGGTCCACGAACATGCGGATGGACTCCGGTGTGTAGCCGCGGCGGCGGTATCCGCATATGGTGGGCATACGGGGATCATCCCAACCTGATACCATGCCGTTCTGTACCAGAGCCAGCAGGTTACGCTTGCTCAGAAGTGTATAGTTCAGGTTCAGTTTGTTGAACTCTGTCTGACGCGGGCGGTTGTCATCCAGGTCCTCTCCTTTTTTGAGCCAGTCTATGAACAGGTCGTAGAGAGGACGGTGAGGCACGAACTCAAGCGTGCAGAGAGAGTGGGTGACACCCTCAAAGAAGTCACTCTGGCCGTGTGCAAAGTCATACATGGGGTATGCCTTCCACTTGGTACCGGTGCGGTGGTGCGGAGTCTTGACAATACGGTATATGATAGGGTCACGGAACAGCATGTTGTTGTGAGCCATGTCAATCTTGGCACGCAGCACCATCGATCCCTCTTCAAGTTCGCCGCTGTTCATCTTGTAGAACAGGTCCAGATTCTCCTGGATGGGGCGGTCACGATAGGGGCTGTTTATACCGGGCTGGGTGGGGGTACCCTTCTGTGAAAGAATGGTCTCCTGGTCCTGCTCGTCAATATAAGCCTTGCCCTCCTTGATAAGATCTACTGCAAAATCCCACAGCTGCTGGAAGTAGTCCGATGCGTAGAATTCATTCTCCCAATGGAATCCCAGCCATTTGATGTCCTCTTTTATGGCATCAACGTATTCGGTATCCTCCTTGGTGGGGTTGGTGTCATCAAAGCGCAAGTTGCAAATGCCACCGTGCTTTTCGGCCATACCAAAGTCAAGGCAGATGGCCTTGGCGTGTCCAATATGAAGGTAACCGTTGGGTTCCGGCGGGAAACGTGTCTGTACGCGGCCTCCGTTCTTACCCTGGGCCAGGTCTTTCTCAACCATCTCCTCAATGAAGTTCAGACTCTTTTTCTCGCTGTTTTCTGCTGCGTTGTTCTCTATCATACTTCTTTTTATTTTGAGAGTGCAAAGTTACCTTTTTTGGCTGTAAGAATTGTGACATAATTGACTAATTTTGCATAACTATGATTGAAGAAACCAAACAGCAGCTTATCAGTTCGGCAGCCAGATGTGAGTGTGCCGCATTTATTCAGGGAGACCCTGTGCAGTTCCCGCACAGATACACCGATGCGCATGACATTGAAGTGTCAGCTTTCATATCGGCCTGGATGGCATACGGAAGCCGCAAGGTGTTCCTGGGAGTGCTGGAACGCTTACACTCCATGATGGATGCGGATGGAGGTCCGTACCGCTTCATAGTGTCAAAGGCATGGCAGAATGTGGGGCAGAGGGCGGACAGTTGCCTGTACCGTTTCTACAAATGGGCTGATTTCAGGATGCTGTGTGAACGTCTCTCCTGTATTTATTCCGATATGGATAGTCTGGAATGTCTTTTCAATCCGGGCGAGCCGCTTGAAACTGGTGTGCACAGACTATGCAGCGCCTTTGATGGGGTGAACGGAATTCCTGTCCCGGGCAGTACATCGGCCAACAAAAGACTCTATATGTTCCTGCGATGGATGGTCCGCAAAGGGAGTCACGTGGATTTCGGGATATGGACACGCATCACTCCGGCACAGTTGCTGGTGCCTGTTGACACCCATGTCTATGCCACCGCCAAGGCATTGGGCCTGACGTCAAGATGCAGCGCGGACCTTAAGACAAGCGTTGAAATTACCGGTCAGATGGCACAAATCTGGCCCGATGACCCGGCTCGCGGTGACTTTGCACTCTATGGCAGTCAGGTGATGTAAATCAGTCGTCTTCAGTGGGTTCCATGTGAATGGCAATGTGGGTGTCATCGCCGAACCGTTGCTTTAGACGGCTTTCGATTGAATCTGCGTGGTCATGTGCTTTTGAGAGCGTTATGTTGCCGTTCATAAGTATGTGCAGTTCAATGGCATAGCGGTTTCCTATGCGTCGGGTACGCAGGTCATGCGGTTCAATGACATCGGGTTCAGACTTGGCAATCTGCATAATCTCATCCTCTATTTCATCGGGTAGGGAATGCTCCAGCAGGTCTCTCATTCCCTGCAGTATAAGTTCTATTGCAACTTTCACTATGAATGCGCCAACTACCACCGATGCAACAGGGTCCAGCACTGCCCATCGCTTGCCCAGCAGTACGGCTCCACCTATTCCTATGGCTGTGCCTATTGATGAAAGCGCGTCACTGCGGTGATGCCATGCATTGGCTTCAAGGGCAGGTGAGTCCAGTTTCCTGGCATTGCGTATGGTGTATCGGTAGGTCAGTTCCTTAAGGATAATAGAGATCAGGGCAGCCCAAAGTGCCAGCATTCCAGGAGCCTCAAGTTCATCTCCGCGCCACCACGCCGCTATGCGCAATGCTCCGTTATGGAATATGCCGACCGCCACAATAAGTAACGCAATGCCAATTACAGTAAGGGCCAGAGTCTCATATTTGCCGTGGCCGTAGTCGTGCGACTTGTCCTGCGGTCTGCCGCTTATGTGAACAAATATAAGTACAATCAGGTCTGTGATGAAATCTGATAGGGAGTGTACTGCATCGGCTATCATGGCGGCACTGTGGCCCAGAATGCCCGCTATGAACTTGAATGCCAGCAGAATCACGTTCACCGCGCCTCCCGTAAGAGTGACCTTATATATCTGTTTCTGTCTGTCCATTACGTTTTCTTGTATTATTTGATTCAGGATTCGCAAAAATAGTTACTTTTGCCAAATAACGTACTACGTTTGATGGAATCACTGTCAATACTGATTCCGGTCTATGACTGGGACTGCACGAAACTTATCAAGGACCTTCACTTCCAAGGTCTTATGCTGGGTATCCCTTATGAGATAATCGTTGCCGATGACTGCTCTAATGACAAGGATATCCTGGAAAAGAACCGTATCGTTGTAGAGAGTCATGAGAACTGCCGTTTCTATGCCCTTGAGCATAACATAGGCCGTGCGGCAATACGTAACTTTCTGGCAGACCAGTCCAGATATGAGAAACTGCTGTTTCTTGATTGTGATTCGGCTATCAAGGATAAACAGTTTCTCCAAAATTATGTGGATGCTGCAGACAAGGCATCCGTGGTTTGCGGTGGCGTGACACATCCCGATGAGATTCCGCACAAGGGGGTTGAACTGCGTTACCTGTATGAGAAGAATGCCGCTTTTGAGCGTTCTGCAGGTTTCAGGAGTCAGAATCCATATCTTAGGTTCACATCATTCTCATTCCTGATAGACAGACCAGTGTTTATGGCTATCAGGTTTGATGAATCGTACGTACGTTACGGTTATGAGGATGTCCAGTTCGGACATGAACTTGAACAGAATGGTGTGAGCATATTGCATATAGACAATCCTATGGCACATCTTGGGTTTGAGAACAGTGAAGCCTATCTTAACAAGACCCGTCAGGCGGTCCTGAACGCGTTTGAGCACAAGGAAGAGATAGGTGAGAGTTCAAAACTCCTGAATCATTACAATAAGGTCCTGAAATTTAGGATGAGGTGGCTGTTCCGTGTAATCTGGACCTTCTTCCAGAAAAGTATGGAGAAGAATTTGCTTGGCCCCGAACCCAAACTTAAGGTCTTTTCACTGTATAAACTCTGTTACATCTGTCTGTTATAATTTGGAGATATGCAGCCGTTAGCCGAAAGAATGAGACCCAGGTCTCTTGAAGATTATGTAGGGCAGACGCACCTGGTTGGCCCGGGTGCCGTATTGCGCCGTATGATTGACTCAGGCCGGCTGTCATCATTCATACTGTGGGGCCCTCCCGGAACGGGTAAGACCACTCTGGCCCAGATAGTGGCCAATAAGCTGGAATTGCCTTTCAGCACTCTCAGTGCTGTGACTGCAGGTGTCAAGGAGGTTCGTGAGGTGATAGACCGTGCCCGCAGCAATCCTTTGTTCCGCACCAAGGGCAGTCCTATTCTTTTTATCGATGAAATCCACCGTTTCAACAAGGCGCAGCAGGATTCGCTGCTTGGAGCGGTAGAGCGCGGTGACATAACTCTGATAGGTGCTACTACAGAGAACCCGTCATTTGAGGTAATCCGCCCGTTGCTTTCGCGTATGCAGGTCTATGTTCTCAACTCACTTGAAAAGGATGACCTGCTCAAGCTTCTGGACCGTGCCATAAAGACAGATACCATTCTCAAACAGCGTGATATAGAACTGCGTGAGACAGCGGCAATCCTCCGTTTCTCTGGCGGCGATGCCCGTAAGCTGCTCAATATACTGGAACTTGTGGTTGAGGCAGACAGTTCGGATAAGGTGATAATCACCGATGAAATCGTGAATGAGCGTCTGCAGCAGAATCCATTGGCATATGATAAGGACGGTGAGATGCATTATGATATCATATCGGCGTTCATCAAGTCCATACGCGGAAGTGATCCAGATGCCGCCCTTTACTGGCTGGCCCGTATGGTGCAGGCTGGTGAGGATCCGGCTTTCATTGCACGCCGTCTGGTCATTTCGGCATCTGAGGATGTGGGTCTGGCCAATCCGAACGCCCTGCTCATAGCCAATGCCGCGTTTGACGCAGTGATGAAGATAGGCTGGCCCGAAGGGCGTATCCCTCTTGCGGAGGCTACCGTATATCTGGCTACGAGCCCCAAGAGCAACTCTGCTTATATGGGAATAGGCGCGGCATTGGCCAAGGTGGGAGAGACAGGCAACCTTCCGGTGCCACTCCATCTGCGCAATGCTCCCACATCACTGATGAAAGATTTGGGATACGGTGAAAATTACCAATATGCCCACGATTTTGACGGCCATTTTGTAAACCAGCAGTATTTGCCCGATGAAATCAAGGGAACCCGGTTCTGGGAGGCTCAGGATAACGCGCAGGAACAACGCATTAAGGAGCGCATGGATGCTCTCTGGGGTAAGAAGTAATCAATTCTCAATTTTCAATTCGGATACAAGGCGGTCGTAGCGAGAGCCGCGCTGGCGGTAGTAGAGCAGAATCAGATATTCGTTTTTGGTCTCATACCAGTCACCTTCGGTCGGTTTGGTTTGGCCTGCGGATTCTCCGTCCGGAACCCAAAGGTACTGATAATCATATGCGCCTTGCTTGAGCAGGACAGTGGACTGATAGGCCTTTTCCCGTTCATTATACTCCATTTCATACTTTGAGGTCAGGTTTCCTCCGGTGAAATGGCCGTAAACATACAGGCGGCCACCGGTAAGCCTGTCGCTTGCCAGGTTGAAATGTACGAACAGATAATCAGCCTCAGTATCGCTGTCACTTGCCTGGTTGTAACGTATCAGATAGCGTCCGTTGTGGTCATAGTCATACTTGTATGCATGGTGGCGTGTATCCTGTGAGAGCGTGGCGTGATAGAACGGGTCATGAAAACTGATAAGGTCTACGTTCATGTGGTACTCGTACATGTTGACCACTTCAAAGCGGCGGAATTCATTGCCGGCGGTGAATATCAGCTGGCGGCAATGCTCATATGTGAGGCGGTTGCCGGCATCATATGTGGGAGTGGGGTTGAATACCGCATTGTCTGTCCGGCGGTTCTGCATGACTACAGTGTAAAGCTCTTTGGCAGGGTCTCTTACAGTCAGACTGCCGTAGTTTACGGTCAGATCCATCTGCTGGTGCGAGTCATGCGTATCAATGTCTGTATTACCGCTGATTTTTGCAGAGATCAGAGTCTTTCCTTCGGTCATGCAGAACTTGAAGAAAGCCACCTCTCGTCCGTCTTCCCGGATTGATACACGGTAATTGCCCGATATCTTGAGCCTGACTTCATTGTTGGGGATGACAAGACGGTAATGGGTATAATCAAAAGTGGTGTTCATTGAGTTCTGCCAGTCATCTATTGGCTGGTCATTGAATCCGTCCAGATAGTCTGATTCCAGAATATCTGAAGGTTCCCACTGGGCATTGCAATGCTGTATGTAATATGTGAACCGGTGATACCGGTGAGACATCTCGTCGAATGAGAACTCAATGGTCTCATCGGCCGTCATGTCAACTATAGGCGTACGCTCCCAATCACCATCCACAATTATTCTAGGGGTGTTTATCTGTTCTGATCTGCTCCCGAACCATTGCGCATGGGAATCCAGCGGCATTACAGTCAGTATGGCCGCAATACAGCATCCGGATATGTATCGTATGATATTCATACTATTATTATAACGTATAAGCCTCAATGTATATTGTCAATTACCGTTTTTTTGTGTAGGTTTGCGTATCGATAAATCAATTATTAATCAAGCTTATGAAAAAGATTCTGACATTGGTCACTATGGTGACAATCCTTATGGCTCCGGCAGCAGCACAGGAGCTGAACAATTTCAATCGTGGCAGGCAGCAGGTGAAATCACCTGAAATCAACGGTGACAAGGTGACTTTCCGTCTTAATGCCAATTATGCAACTGTGGTGAATCTTCAGGGTAACTGGATGGAAAACGGCAGTTTACCCATGCAAAAAGGACAGAACGGAGTGTGGGAGGTTACGATTGATACTCCGTCGCCCGAGATTTATACTTACAACTTTGTAGTAGATGGAGTTTCGGTGAACGATCCGCAGAACTATATGGTGCAGCGTGACGGAACCCGTTACCTGAATATGCTTATGGTGCCCGGAGAGCGCTCGGAGAACTATTTTGAGGCCAATCAGCGCGGTACTGTAACATACCGCTGGTATGACAGCAAGATATTGGGCATTAACCGCCGTGTGACCGTCTATACTCCTTATGGTTATGAGACCAGCGGCAAGAAATATCCGGTGCTCTATCTGCTTCACGGTGCCGGTGGCGATGAGGAGGCCTGGACATCGATGGGACGTACCGCACAGATTCTGGACAATCTGATAGAGAAGGGACTGGCTCAGCCTATGATTGTGGTTATGCCAAACGGAAACCCCGGACAGCAGGCTGCACAGCCTCTGGGTCTGCCCGAAAAGCAGATTGACCGCCGCGATCCCGCTATGGCCGATGCATACGTAAAGAGCCTCTGCACCGAAATTGTTCCTTTCATCGAGAAGAACTTCCGAGTAATAGCAAAACCGGAATCCCGTGCTATAGCAGGTCTTTCAATGGGTGGAGGCCACACCATTACAGCAACCAACCTGTATCCCGCCATGTTTGACTGGATCTGCCCGCTGTCGGCAGCCGGCAGTTCTACAGCCGATCAGATTACCGCACTCAAGAAGGCTGGTGTTAAGCTCTACTTCCTGGCTTGCGGTACAAGTGATTTCCTGTGGGACAATTCGGTTACACTTGACAAGACCATGACAGACTGCGGTCTGGAGCACACTTTCTTTAAATCAGACGGAGGTCACGTCTGGGCCAACTGGCGTCTGTATCTGAATACGTTCGCTCAATTGCTGTTCAAATAACAGACTGGCACATTAGAGAGTGGAGTAGAGGGCGGCCAGGGATTGGGCGTACAAGGTGGCGTTGTAGCGTGTCTGACTGAGTTCAAGGGCACGGGCCGATGAGCGGTCAAAAAGGTCTCGGTCAGTCAGTATGCGCTCCAGTGCATCGGCCAAAGCGGCCGGTGTGTTGGGCGAGTAGGTGAGCCCGGCCCCGTCAAGTATCTCGGGGAATGAACCGGTGGCCGGTTCTACTGCAGGACGCCCGGCGGCAAAGGCTTCACAAAGATAGAGGCCTACACCTTCATTGAATCTGAGCGGATTGGAGAGTACTGTAATATCCCTGTAGAATCCGGGATGTCGCAACCAACTGTATTCTTCCTCTATTGTCACGTCATCGCTGTAAGGCTTGAGAGTGTGGCGTACCTGACGCATAAGGCTCTTATCTGGGCTCATATAGCCGCCACCTATGCGTAGTTTCAGGTCTGGTATGGTGCCGCGCTGCTTAAGTAGCACGAACGCATCGGCCAGTATGTCCAGTCCGTCCAGGGAGTTCATGCGGTAGAAGAATCCTATGGTGGGATGCTCGGGCCAGGATTGGGCTGCGTAACGCTCCGTGTCGATACCCGGATAGATTATCTCAGGTTGTGGCAGGCCGGGCATACGCCTGGCTGCAATATCGGCATAATAGCGGCTGGTGGTTATGAACTTGTCCACATAGCGGGAGTATTCCGTTATGCTGTTCCACGCCCTGTCGGCATATTGTTTCTCCAGTCCGTCAAGCCAAACCTCCTCATCCTGTATGGAGCATACTATGGGGATATCCACCGCTTTCCTGATTTCACGGGCTATTCCGATGATAAGGGTGGAAGACAGTTGTATCACATCCGGTTTTTCCTGACGGACATAATCCACAAGTTGGGCACAACTCTTTATGAATGCCGGGTCATCGCCCTCGATCATGCTCAGGGTCATGCCTTCCATGCCGTTTGCACTTGTGGTGCCCGACAGCGCAGAGGCCATGTTCAGCAGCGGGCGGGCGCTGAGCATCCGGCTCAGCCAATCGGGAGACTTGCCCTTAAGCATCTGGTCCACGTAGAATGATGTGGCCGGAAAGAAAATGGGAGAGTTTCCCTGTAACTGGCCGATGTAGTTAAGCGGCAGGTAGAGCGGCATGATGGTTACATCATGACCGGCATAGTGCAGAGCCTGTGCCTGCAGGTTGTCACGGAAACAGTTACCGCAATAGTAACCGTCGCCCGATCCAGGGGTAATGAATAGTATTTTCATTTACAGTCAGTACCGGCTGGCCTCACGCCTGCAAACTATTTAAGTTTGTAAGCGTACAGAGCCTCTCCGTGACGGATGTAGAGATTTCCGTTATTGATGGTTGGGTGTGCCCAGTAGGGGCCGCTGCCCTTGGCAATGCGGAATTCGCTGGTTACCTCAAACTTGGCGGGATTGGGGGTGAGCAGGCCAACGGTGCCGCGACGCTCATCATAGATGATCAGCTTGCCGTCAACGGTAATGATTGAGCCTTTGCCCTTACCTGACCATGCGGTCTCATACTTGAGTTCACCGGTGTTCCAATCCAGGCAGCACCAGTTGCCGGCGTTGTTGTTTACCCAGTTGGAGCCGTAGATGTATCCGTTAACAAGAACATAACCGCCGTGATGGGTGTCCAGAACATCGGTACGCCATGTCAGTTTTACGCTCTTGAGGTCATCGGCCAACTGGAGCTGGAATCCGTTTATGTCATAACCGTGGCTAAAGAATATGCGGCCGTCCTTATAGAGGGCAGAGTTGGGGGCGATATTGTCATTGCGTCCACCGTTTGCTCCGTAGAAGTTGGGACCCCAGTTATCAAATGTCCACATAATCTCACCGGTCTCGGGATCGGCGCCGAATACGGTCTTGTTTGTGGAGCCTATGATCTGGCGCTTGCCCTTGTATGTAATGAGGATGGGGGTGATGTAACCGCTCTTCTCATTCAGGGCACGGCTCTTCCATATCTCCTCACCGGTCTCCTTGTTCAGGGCCACGATGGTGGTCTGGTTGCCGCAAGGGGTATAGATAACCTTGTTGTCATATACCAGAGGGCACTCGCTGGTTCCCCAGTTGCCGGTCTGACGCTGGTATTTCTGACCGCCGTCAACAGTCCATACTATCTTTCCGTCCTTGGCATTGATGCAGGCAATCTCACCCATACCGCTTACCACATATAGTTTGCCGTCGGAGTAGGTGGGAGTGGTGCGGGCCTCGGGATAAGACTGACGCCACGGGTTACCGTACTCCACTGACCAAAGTTTCTTGCCTTCAAGGGTGTAGCAACTCAGCTGCTCCTTGTTCTCCTGATCGTTGAGTCCGGTTATGTATATACGGTCACCTACCACCTGGGGGCTGGAGTAGCCCTTACCGGCATCGGTAGTCTCAAAAATCATCTGTGGGCCGCCGTCAGGCCATTTGCTTAACAGTCCTTTGTCAGGGTAAGATCCGTTGTTTTCAGGGCCGCGCCATCCGTTGGGGCTTTGGGCCGATGCACATACGCTTGCGGCAATAAAAGCAAGCGAAAGAAGCAATTGTCTTTTCATTCTTCTGATACTTTAAGGTTTATCATTCTGTTGGTTAATATCACTGTAAACAGCAGGATTAGGATGAACAGCACTACCGCTGTGAGCAGCGTACTCCATCCGGCGCCTCCTGCATTGGCGCTTATGCTTATTAGTGAGCCTATGGCACCTGTTATGACCGCGAATACCGGAACCGCCAGATTATCCCGCCTGAGTATGGCCGATACGCTGTCACGGCCGAATCCCAGAGTACGGTACATACGTATCTCAGCCGTGCGGTATGTCAGGTTGTTCCGTATCACAATTATCAGAGCGGCAATGCCTAACAAAAGTCCAAGGCCGCCCAAAGATAAGAATATATTGAGATATGTATCGGTAACCTGGAAGAATTTCTCAAGTCTCTCGGTCGTGGTGGTGATGTCGGGACCGTAATCACTCAGGGCGGTTGCCAGCATCATGTCATCATCGGACTCTGAGAGTATTATGCTGCTGCCGGTCTCAAGCGGCCACAGGGAGCGGAATGCCTCCTGTTCCATAACGGCATACCCGTGCAGTATGCCGGTGGGATAGGTGCCGGCAATCACGGCATTTACGGAGCGTCCGTCATCGGTACGATAGGTTATGGTGTCACCAATCTTCATCATGAGGCTCCAAAGTAGGGCCTCACTGTCTATGATTACGGGTACCACATCGGGGCTGCATTGTTCTGTCAGTGCCGGATCAATGCCGAACAGGGACATGGCATCCCGCTCCATACCGATAACCGACGGGGTGGTGACGCGGTTCAGGTTAAGGCAGCCGGCTTCATCGGCCGTATGTCTCTGGAGTTGGAGGAAACGGCTGTCGTCCGGCAGGTCGCGGAGTGCCATACGCCGTCTTACACCGGGTTCGTTAAGGTCATACTGTACAGGTATGCGGCAGTCTATATAGAGGTTGAATCCACCGGTGGAAACAGACTGTGAACGGTTGAAATCGGGACGGTTCAGACCTACGGCAAATACGGTGAATACTCCGGCGGCAAGAGTCCAATATGCCAAACGGTGACGCGGAAGTCCATCCCGGAGAGAACTCCAGAACATTCCGGTACGTGAAAAGCCGTCATTGCCCATTGAAATAGTTTTGCGGTTTATGAACTCCCTGCCTGCCATTCCGACTGCAACGATCCACATAACACCGCATATTACAAATATAACTATACTCCTAAACAGCAGGAAGTTAAGTATTATGGCCAAGATGATGGCAACCCATAGGCCGATGGTCAGTCCTATGCGGCTGCGGTTTTTCTTGGCGGAGGTTGAGTCAGAACCTTTTACAGACCTGCGTATGGTAAGAAGCAGCGCCGTGATACAGACAATAAGGGACGATGCCCATCCTATGACGATGGTCAGAAGGTTGCAGTGCAGTCCGAAATCCTGTGTCTGGGTGGCTCCGCTCCATGCTCCTGACAGTAACTGTAGAGAGATGAACGCATATACTATACCTGCCAGTACACCTATGGGAGATACGGTCATGACAAGCGGCATGGATTCACGGGCCAGTATACGGAATACCCTGCGGCGGCTGTAACCCAGTGTGGAGTAGAGTGCTGTCTCGGGGGTGCGCAGACGGAGCATTCCGGCAATGGGACTTACCATGAGCAATATGGCCGACAGTATTATAAAGAATCCCAGTCCCAGGAACAGTGATGAGAAATCGGTTCCGGTGCGGGCTGCCTCGATGGCTGCCTCACGCGGGCGGGCAACGGTTATTCCGGCGCTTTCAGGGGTCAGTACCTCATCGGCCTTGAGTGTGGTAGTAACGGCAGTGGCATTGCCGATGCTTGCGGCCCAGTCCTGCTCAATGGCGCTGTATGAGACTATGGCCTTTGGGGTCTGGCGGTGATTGGTCCAGTAATCCTCATCGGCATCGGTTATGAGGTCCATGTCTAAGGGCAGGTCACTGTCCCAGTCAGTGCAGCGCTCCACATTGCTCAGGCCGGGGAAACTGGCTGTCAGCAGAGGGTTCTGCTCAAACTCGCTCAGGGGTGCTATGCGGCTTACACGGAATTTATGTGAGCGTGTCTCCAACTGTTTAAGGCCTTTCACTATGAAATACTCCATGCTCACCTCATCGCCCGGAGCGGCATGCAGCAGATTTGCCGCATAGTCGCTCAGCACCACTTCATTATCCTTAAGAGCGTCTGTGGCGGTGACAAAGGAGTAGGGAATGGAGCCTATGCTGTTTACAAAGTATGCCAGATAACGTGACTGTGGCTGCAGGGCGGCGGTTATGGCGGCGGGCAGGAACACGCGGTCTGTGGTAACTGTATTGCCCTGCTGGGTTATGCCGGAGTATGCAGGGTTCCAGATTGCGGCGAACTGCTCATGGGTAATCTCATTATCGGACATTATGAGGTTTATCCTGTTGTCCAACTCCATGATATCTGCCAGTTCATCGCGGTTTACAAATATGTTGAGCGGCCGTATCTGCTCGTTGCGCAGCAGCATGTTGCCTCCGTCCTGTGCGCTCCTGATGCCTTCGACAGACAGCCTAAGGGTACCGGTATATGCCTGGGAGACAAAGAGTGAGCCCGATGGCACCAGGTTGTTTGACGGCAGATGCAGAACCACGGCGTCGGTGCTGCTCAAGCGGTCGGCAAGCGGCTTGTTAACCAATGCCTCTCCATCTTTCAGAGTGCCGTCATCGGTTCCCCAGACCATTACCGGAATCATGCGTCCGTAGTCCGATATGAATCCCTCGGTTATAAGGTAGAAGCGGGCATCCTTGAGCAGAGTCTCATCCATGATGTCGTGGCTCATGAATCCTGTGCCTGATGTGATGACGGTCCTTGCGGAACCCAGACGCTCCTGAACCCTGTCCACAAGAGTACCCCTTACAGAGTCGCCAAGAATCAGACTGCCGGTAACCACGGCTGTCATGACTATGACTGCTGCGGCTGCCAGTCTGTAGAAACGGCGGTAATGGCGGCGACTCTGGCGGTTGGTATTCATGACAGTTTACCCTCCTTTAACTGATAGATACGTGATGCGCTGTGAGCCAAAGTATCGGAATGTGTCACCAGAACTATGGTAGTGCCCAACTCGCGGTTTACGCGGGCCAGAAGTTCGGCTACCTCACGGGCATGACCGGCGTCCAACTGACCTGTGGGCTCATCGGCCAGCAACAGGTCAGGTTTCATGATAAGGGCACGGCATATTGCGACGCGGCTTTTCTCACCTCCGGATAGCGTGTCGGGCAATTGGGCTGTCAGGTCCTCAATACCCATTATGCGGACCAACTGCCTGGCCCACTCGGTAACGGCGGACTCAACTGAGTCACTGTCGGCAAGTGCCGGCAGGAGTATGTTCTGCATTACGGTGAACTGCGGCAGCAGACGGTGGTCCTGGAATACGAATCCTATGCGGCGGTTGCGCAGACGCAGCAGGTCAGTACCCGGTGCCAGGACATCGATACCGTCTATGATGTAACTGCCTTGATCGGGGGTGAGCAGAGAGCCCAGAATATTGAGCAGAGTGGTCTTGCCGGCACCGGATACACCGGTAACTGCCACAAAATCACCCTTGTCAAGGCTCAGGTCAAGGCTGTCCAGTACCTTGCGGCTGCCACTGCCGTCATTAAAGCTTTTTGTTATCCCTTTCAGTACTATGAATCCCATATCATTCCTTTTTGTTGCCGAAACAGAGCAGTGTGCCCCTGGCGGTCATTATCATAAAGCGGTCTGAGAGCGGAGCGGGGGTGGAGATGATCTGCTCACCTGTCTCGTATTCCCAAAGATGCTCACCTGTAGCGGCATCGTAGATTGTTATTATTCCGCTCTTGGTACTGGCTATCACACGGTCACGGCATATGAGCGGAGAACTCTCGCCCGATTCACTCTTGAGTGTCTGCTGCCAGATAAGAGTTCCGTCCTTGCGGTCCAGACACTGGATGTAGCGCTCATCGGCCAGCACATAGAGGTATTTGCGGCCTACGGCGGGCATGGAGAGCATGGCTCCTTCATCATCGGCGGCGGTGCGCAGTTTGCGGCAAGTACTGAAACGTCCTCCGGAAAGTCCTATCTCATAAACATTGCCGTTGTAATCGGCTATGTATGCCATGTCATCCACTATGGCGGGTGATGAGGGTATGTATGCGTCCAGTTTTACTGAGTCGGCCGCTATGCCTGTGGTACAGTTTACCATACGGAGCCATGAGTCACAGCCGCCAAATAGTGCATACTCACCCCAAACGGCCGCAGCACCGTTTATATAGTATCCGGTTGATGCCAGGCCTTTCAGTGCGCCGGTTGCGGCATCTATGGTGTACATGTTGTTGTCATAACTGCCTGCCAGCAGATAGCGACGGCCTTTTACGGTGGTTAGTGCGGGCGCGGCATTTATCTGACCTTCAGTCTGATAGGACCAGAGCAGGTTGCCGCCTGCCAGTGATACGGCACGCACGTCACCGTCTATCATGCCAAAATATATCACCGAGTCCAAAACCATGAACGATGCCTCCATGGGCGCATCCAGATCTATGCGTGACACCTCTTGCCCCTCACGGTCTATGCCAAGCATAAGTCCGTGCTTATCGCAGAAATAGGTTACATCCTTATATACTATGGCCGATGCCACAGTCCTGACTCCGTGTTTGTACTCCCACAGCAGCACCGGGTCCGACGGCAGACGGCGGTCCGTATAACCGCTCAGAGACGGTTCTCCGCGGAACATGGTCCAGTCCGATGCACGGTCTTTCTGGCCGGTACCTACACCTCCCTTGCAACCCGTTATCAAAAGGGCTGTAAGGCATACTGCTATGAACTGTATCCTTGATCTCATTTATCCTTGCTTATATAGAGCGCTCCGGTGGGGCATAAACCTGCTATCTCTTCTGTTACGTTATCCCTGCTTTCATCGGGGATTATCACCTGCATGCGGTAGCCGCGGTACCGGAATGTGAATCCGTCGGTGGTGTTATAGACGCAGAGTCCGCAGCGTATGCATTTGGCGGGGTCAAACCACAGATGGCCTGTAACCTGAGTCTCCTGCTTGAACGGCAGTTCCGATGATACTCCGTAGCGGGTAGCCTTGATGCCGGCCTCAGTCGAGAAACGGCGCAGACGGCATTTGTCACGTCCGTTGCAGGCGCAGTGAAGGCAGCGCGAGGGCTGGGCGTATTGCAGTTTCATCTGCTCCTTTTCCTTGTCGGTGAAACGGCCCATACGGCTGTTGAATGTCTCCTTGCGGGTATCGGACATGGAAGTGGCGGTAGCGGCGGGGATGGAGTCATCGGCGGCAAGAGAGTTTATTATTCCGCTTATGTCGACGCAACTGTCAACCGTTCCGCGGCGGCAGGCTTTCATGCACGGTGTCTTGGCGCAGTCACTGCAGTCACGGCCCTGAAGCAGTGCCTTGGCCTGGGCTTTCATGCCGTTGTCATAATACCATATAACCTGGGCGGCATCAATGCCTTTGGGGCAGACCAGAGTGCAGGGGGCCTCACAGTCGGCACGGTGGTCACTCAGAAGCAGTTCCAACGACATGCGGCGCAACTCCTTAACTTCCGGGCTCTCTGTATCTATTTCCATACCCTCACGCGGCATGGTGGAGCAGGAGGGCAGCATCTGGCCGGTACGAACATCCTTGACCATGCAGACCATGCAGGATGCATGATGCACATGTCCGCCTGCATAGCAGAGTGACGGCACTTCAATGCCGGCGGCACGCAGCTCCTCAATTAGAGGCTTCCGGCCCGACACTTCAAACGGCTGGTTGTTTACGCTTATTTTCATATTTGATGGCATTGAAGTCACCTTCATCTATGCAGAGACCGCACAGGGTGCATTTCTCTGTGTCTATGGTGTGTATCTTGTATGGTTCAAACGGGATGGCATCGGCCGGACAG
>JAGCPB010000011.1 GCA_017642425.1 Bacteroidaceae bacterium | reverse complement strand
GGTTCCGTGAAGGTGTTTCAAAGACTGAGGCTGAGACACTTCTGCGTAATGCCTGGAAAGAGGTTAATCCGTCATCTATGGAGGATGTCAGGATAATATCCATACCCAAATATACCGACGATGAATATCGCTTTGCAGCGTTGGGATTCCAGATAGGCGGAATGGTGTGCATACTGCTGGTGATACTGAGCGTGACATCATCCATATCGGCCGAAACCAACGTACGCCGCAAGGAAGTGGCTCTGCGCAAAATCAACGGCGCAAAGGGCAGGAACATAATGGCTCTGTTCATCAAGCCGTACTGCATAATACTGGCAGTGGCATTCCCCATAGGTATTCTGGCTTCATTGGCTATGCTTGGTCATGCAGGACTGTATGTCTGGATTGCACCTGTAACGCTGGTGGCAATTGCGCTCATTGTGGCGCTCTCAGTATGGAGCAAAATCCGCGCCATCATGCACACCAATCCTGCTGATGTAATTAAAAGCGAGTGACGCAAAGGGAAACGACCCCTTTGCGTCATTTTTTCATATCTTTGTGGTGTTATGACAGACGCTAAGATTCTTGTGATTGATGATAATACGGCGGTTTTGAGTACGCTTAAGATTGTGCTCAAGAGCGTGTTCCGTACTGTGGTGGCAGTAAGTGACCCGCAGCTTATCCCGGCGCTTATCAGTGCAGGCGATGTGGATGCGGTGCTGCTGGATATGAACTTCGGGTCCGATAAGCTGGACGGGCAGGACGGCCTGTTCTGGCTGGACCGCATAATGAGCCACAGCGGGCTGGACAATCCTCCGGCTGTGGTGATGATCACGGCGTTCGGTGATGTGGGCCTGGCGGTGACTTCGCTCAAGAAAGGGGCGCTGGACTTTATCCAGAAGCCCTGGGACAACAATGATTTGATACGCAAACTCCAGGAGGCAATTGCCAAGCGTGATGCACTCTATGCCGAAAGGCAGAAGAATCCCGCTGTAGCGGAGACTGAACAGCAGGATGCGCCCAGCTCACTTGATGAAATGGAGAAACTAACCATTCAGAGGGTGCTGGAGTCAAGCGGGCGCAACCTTACCACCGCTGCCGAGAAATTGGGTATAAGCCGTCAAACACTGTATAACAAGATGAAACATCATGGCATCTTATAGCCGGCATTACACTCTGCATGTGACGGCTTCGGTTGTGATGGTAATGGCTCTGCCGGCAGTTGGCGTGTGGCTCTGTTTTAAAGGCTACGCGCCGCTGGCCGTACTTATGGGCATACTGACCCTTGCCGCTGTATTCAGGCTTATAAGACTGCTGCGCTACCCCATATCCCAGACCGAGATGATGGCGCGGGCCATAAAGAACAATGATCTGATGCTGCATATCCCTGAGACCGATGATGTGCTGCTGCGTCAGGCATCGGCCGATATGAACCGCATACTGGTATCATACCGACGCGACCAGAATGAACTGGAAACCCGCAAGAACTACTATGACCGCATTCTGCGTGTGATGACGCATGAACTGCGCAACACCGTGACTCCCATAGTATCTCTGACTGATTTCATGATTGAGAACCCCGATGCGCAATCCGAGGAGGACCGCCGCGAGGCCATCAGTATCATAAACTCACAGGCGCACAACGTCTGCTCATTCCTGGAGTCATACCGTCAGCTTACCGTGCTGGCTCAGCCATCAATGACCGATATCCCCGTATCCCGCATTTTCAGCAACCTTCAGACTCTGCTCAAGGCCGAGCCGGGTGCGGACCGCGTGCATTTTGAACAAGCCGGCGATGTGGTTATCCATGCAGACTCCAGCCTTATCCCACTGGCACTCATAAATATTATCCGTAACGCCATCCAGGCAACCGATGGTGTAGAGGACGGCCGCATTACCGTGATGGCATCGGCCCCCGGAGGAAAGCCCTGCATAACCGTAACCAATAATGGTCCGGAGATTCCGGAGAGTCAGATAGAGCAGATATTCATGCCTTTCTACTCCACCAAGAAGAGAGGCAGCGGCAGCGGTATAGGCCTTGCCCTCTCGCGCCAGATTATGCAGCTTCATGAGGGTACGCTTACCTGCTCATCGCACTATCCCTATACCACGTTCACCCTCCAGTTTAGTTGAAACTGCCCTGAGAACAAGTCTGATGAGTCTAATCTTGCTTCTCCTTAAGGAAACGTTTAATAAGGAACGCAAGGAAATAGGGGAACGTGTAGAACTTACCGTTCCAACCTATGTTTTTGTAACCCAGTTTGATTCCGTATCTGATGTCGGGGTATGAATCCCAGTCTATCAGATTGTTGAGGGATGCTGTTGCACCATCGTTGGCCTTGACCTCAACAGGGATAAGTGAATTAGTGTCACGTACAAAGAAATCCATCTCAAGCGACGGATTGTCATGCTTGTAGAAATAGAGTCCTTCGTACCCCGATTTTATCAGCATTTCTCCAACAACATTCTCATATATGGCACCTTTGTATGTGCCAAAATTACGATTGGCACGCAGATCCTCTTGTGCCTCCTCATCAAGTGAGGCAATCAAGAGCCCTGAGTCATGATAATATACCTTGTAATTGTTTGCATCATAGTTGCCCTTTAACGGGAGCTCTGCATTGCTCAGGCAGTATGCTACGTTTATTACGCCAGCCTCCTTGAGCCAGTCCACAGAGCCTACGTATTCCCGGTTGCGGGCTCCCTTGGCAACTTTGGTAATCTGGTACTTCTTGTTATCCTTGGCCAAAAATGTGGATATATGCTTATAGACGGCCAGAATCCTGGCCTTGTCGGTCTCCTTGGCATATTTGGTTATATCCTCCTCATAGTCTTTTAGCAGTTGGCGCTGGATTTTGAGCGTTCCGCCAAAATGGCCATTGTCAATATATGTCTTTACAACCTCCGGCATTCCTCCTATGGTCATGTAATCACGGAAGATGTCCATCATGGTGCCCATTTCAAGACTGGAGAATGGGGTAAGGTGGAGCATGTGGGTGTAGAGACTGTCAATCTGCTGCTGCGAATATCCCTTTGCCCACAGGAACTCCTCAAAGTCCATGGAGTGCATATCATAATCCTCTTTGAATCCCACAGCGTTTGATTCAATCTCCTCATAGTAAATACCCATCAGAGAGCCGGAGCAGATAACGTCAAACCGTCCGTCCTCACAGAAAGACTTGAGTGATGTGGTGCAGTCTGGGCATTTCTGAAGCTCATCAAAAAACAATAGGGTCTTATGCGGGATAATCTTCCATGATGGCTCCAGCAGAGTGATGTTCCTGATAATGGTATCCACCTCATAGCCGTCATTAAATATGGCTCTGAATTTCTTCTGGAGCACAAAGTTGATTTCAAGCACGGACTCATAGTTGGCCTTTGCAAACGCGCGTATAGATTCGGTTTTTCCAATCTGTCTGGCACCTTTTACTATAAGCGGTTTGCGTTCAGGATTGTTTTTCCAGTCTTTGAGATAGTTATCTATCTTTCTTTTAAGGAGTTCCATAAG